>LVBV01000030.1 GCA_001604565.1 Puniceicoccales bacterium Verruco_01
TGGCTCAGAACTACTTGATTTCGACCTTGGCGCCAGCAGCTTCGAGCTTCTTCTTGATCTCTTCGGCGTCGGCCTTGGAAACGCCCTCCTTGATGGGCTTCGGGGCCGCTTCGACGAGATCCTTTGCCTCCTTGAGGCCCAGACCCGTGATCGCGCGCACTTCCTTGAAGACGGCGATCTTGTTCGCGCCAGCCTCTGCGAGGATGACGTTGAACTCGGTCTTCTCTTCAGCCGGGGCCGCAGCCGCAGCCGCAGCGCCCGCAGCGGGAGCCGCCGCAACGGCGACCGGAGCCGCCGCGCTCACGCCCCACTTGGCTTCGAGGTCCTTCACGAGGGCCGCGATTTCGAGCACGTTCTGGCTGCTGAGCCAGTTGATTACATCTGCCTTGGTGATGTCTGCCATGATGATCTCCTTTGCCGATTAGCGCCCCCGGGTGCCAGGGATCGTTTAAGGGACTCTCTTCCCCTAATGCGGCAGTTTAGAGTTTGGTTGGTGTTGAAAAACGGTTGATGGTTAGGCCGCGGTGCCTTCGCCCTTCTTGACAAAGGCGTCGAGCACGTTGACGAGCTGCTGCGACGGCGTGCCGATGAGGCGGACGAGCGTCGTGGCAGGTGTGTTGAGAAGCGCCAGAAGCTTGGCACGCGCCTCCGCCATCGTGGGCAGGGTGCGAAGCTCGGCCATGCGTTCGGGCGGGATGACCGCTCCGGAGAGGAGGGCGCCCTTCATGGCTCCCTTTTCCTTCTCCTTGAAGTAGCCTTCAGTCGCCTTGACGATGCTGGCCACGTCGTCGCCGCCGGTGATGACGGCGATCTGGCCCACGAGCAGATCCTTGAAGCTCGGAAGGCTGCGCTTTTCACCCGCCTTGGCGAGAATCGCGCCCTTCACGACGTGGAACTGCGCCCCGAGGGGCTTGAGACGCTTGCGCAGATCCGCCACTTCAGCGACGGTCAGGCGCGTGTACTCCACGAGGAGCGCGTAGCTGCTGGCGTCGAGGTAGGTACCCACCTCGTTGACGAGAAATTCCTTTTCAGCTCTCATTGGTAATGGTTCCCCGTGTTAGAAGCTGGCGTAGATGGAGGGATCGAGCCGCACAGAGGGGCTCATGGACGACGAGATCGACATGCTCTTGACGAACTTGGTCTTCACGTCGGCGGGCTTGGCCTTGGCGATTTCCGCAATGGCCGTGTTGATGTTTTCGGCGAGATCCTCCGGAGAGAAGCTGCGCTTGCCCACGACGACCGAGACGTTGCCCGTCTTGTCCATCTTGAACTCCACGCGTCCGCCGAGCTTGATCGACTTGACCGCGCCGGCGATGTCGTCGGTGACGGTGCCACTCTTGGGATTCGGCATGAGTCCCTTGGGACCCAGAACCTTGGCGATCTTGCGGACTTCCTTCATCGCGGCGGTCGTTGCGACGGCCACGTCGAAGTCCAGCCAGCCTTCCTCGATCTTCGCGATGAGGTCGGCAAGGCCCGCCTCGTCGGCACCGGCGGCCTTGGCCGCGTCCGGTTCCGCCGTGAAGACGATCACGCGCACCTTCTTGCCGCTGCCCTTGGGCAGGTTGATGACGCCGCGGACCGACACGCTCGCGTTCAGGTCCACGCCGAGATTCGCGGCAAGTTCCACTGTTTCGTCGAACTTGGCCTTCGGAAAGCCTGCAAGCACCTTGGTTGCCTCAGCGACCGGAAAGGTCTTGAGGGCATCCGACTGCCCGCGGGCGGTATTATAACGTTTGCTGTGTTTCACAGTTCAAACTCCCTTCCCGTATCTGTTGTTTATCGTTTGTCGTACTGAAAAAAGAATGCGCGTCCCCACCGGTCCCTCGAAAGGAATCGTGAAGCGGACTAGACAACGTCGATGCCCATCGAACGGGCCGTGCCCTCGATGATCTTTGCAGCGGCCTCGGGGCTGTTGGCGCCAAGGTCGGCCTTCTTGATCTCGACAATCTCGGCGATCTGGGCCTTCGTCACCTTGCCGACCTTGTCGCGGTTGGGCACGCCCGAACCGGAGGCCACTTTGGCGGCCTTCTTGAGAAGAACGGATGCCGGCGGGCTCTTGAGCTCGAAGGTGAAGGAACGGTCCGCATAGACGGTGATGATGGCGGG
>LVBV01000061.1 GCA_001604565.1 Puniceicoccales bacterium Verruco_01
GGACTGGGCCTGATCGTCATCGACTACCTACAGCTCATTTCCGGCAGCGGCGACTCCCGCACGCCGCGCGAACAGCAGATCGCGGAAATTTCACGCGGACTGAAGGGGCTCGCGAAGGAACTTCAACTCCCGGTGCTTGTGCTCTCCCAGCTCAACCGCGAGGCGGAGAAGGAAAATCGGGACCCCCGGCTTTCCGACCTCCGTGAATCCGGATCGATCGAACAGGATGCTGACGTTGTGCTGCTCATTTCAAAACCAAAGGAAAGTGAGGATAAGTTGAGCGTCCCGTCCGGCGTCCGGAAGGTGTCTCTCATCATTGCCAAACAGAGAAACGGTCCTGTCGGTTCCGTCGATCTGACGTTCGTCCCCGATTACACCAGCTTCGAAAACTTTGTGGAGGAATGAGATGCTCACGAAGGCCCAGAACACCCTCTATTTCCGCGAGTGGGGAGCCACCAAACGCGCCCTCGTCGCCGCCGGTCGGACCCCATCGGCTGCGGAGGCGCTGCGCCACGAGCTGCACGAGCGTGTCCTGGGCTACGACAAGTCCCACATCCGCCTGACCAACGCCGAGTTCGACGCGATCCTCGGGGCCTTCCGCGCCCTCAGCCGGGCTGAGGACGTGGAAGGCCAGATCCGGCAGCTTGAGCAGCCGATCGTCCGTGCGCGGAGGGTGGTCGTGGAGCTCCAGTCTGAGATGGGCCTGAGCGACAGCTACATTGACGGATGTTGCCAGAACATCATCCGCCGAACCTTCCAGGACTGCACAGTGCAGGATCTGACGCAAAAGATCATCCCGGCCCTGACATACCACCGCAACCGCCTCGCGCGGCGGGCCGTGGAGGCTGCACAGGCCGCCACAGGAGGGGACCCGTTCTGATGCCCGCCACCGCCCAGCTCGACCTCGATTTCACCCATCCCATCCAGATGGTCGAGGGTGACGCGCGGGTGGACGAGCTGATCCACCTTCTCGCTGATCGGGGCTGGCTGACGGGCCGGGAAATCCGGATTGCGAAAGGCTGGGACGAGCGCACGATCCGCGCCCTTGCGGCGGCCAGCGACGGCCAGATTCTGAGTGGGCAACAGGGCTACAAGCT
>LVBV01000031.1 GCA_001604565.1 Puniceicoccales bacterium Verruco_01
CGTGAGGGTCACTCAAGCTATGCCGCCGTGTCTGCCCGCCGGGCCGCTATTCAGGCCACATTCCGTGGCGCGATCTTGAGCCGCGTGCGGATGAATTCCTCCACCTCGTCCACGTCGTAGAAGACGAAGTGGCCCACCTTGTGGTAGGGCAACAGGCGCAGGCGCGTCCAGTCGCGCAGCGTGCGGACCGAGGGCGCCTTGCCGTTGGGCCAGAACCCGGCGGCGCGCAGGCCGTTCAGGTCGGTGAATGCTTTGTTGTTTTTAGCCGATGTGATCGGAGTCGTGTTTGTGGTCGTGTTCATACGTGTAAATGCAGCTGTCAACATGCGATGGCATTCCCTGCCGTCTTGCGTGCGGAGAAGCCCGTCGGACGGCGGACGGGCAGGACGATGGGTTCGGGCTCCGGCGCGGGTGCTGACGGAGCAGCGGGAACCTGCTTCCTCGGCAGGATGGCGAAGAACGCCTCCGACTCATCGCGGTCCTTCAGGTCGAGGTAATGCTTGCGGATGATGGACTCGGAATTGCCCGCCTGAAGCGCCGCCTCGCCCATCGAGCGAAACTTGCCGACGAACATCGAGATGAACGTGTGCCGAAGGATGTCGTGCGACATCTCGAAGCGCGTGAAGATTTCCTTGCGCATGGCTTCCGTGTTGGCTGGGAGTATTGGGTAGTCCTTCAATGGGTAGGCTCTCAACCACTCGGCTAGGTTCGGCTGAATCGTCACGTTCCTTTTCATACGCACCTTGGATACTTCGGGTTCGATATGGATGGTGTTCGTCGATAGCCGGATGTTTTCAGGGCGTAGCTTTGAAATCTCGCCGCTGCGCGTGCAGGGCCGTATCCCGGCGAATAGACAGATGGCAAAGTAGGGAACCATGACACCGCCGTGGTAGCCCTCGACATACTCCATCAGCTTTGCGGCGGTATCAGCGTCGATGGTCTGGGCTGAACCACGCCGGTGGCCGATTCGCATGTGGGGCGTCTTTTCGATCGGATTGACCTTCGTCCAGTCCCTCTGCCACGCATACTTGAAGAACGTGGAGAGGATTCCGCGCCGGTTGTTGATCGTCTTCAGAGCCGGTCTGCCGCGCTCAAGAAACGAGATGATGCTGGCAGGCGTGAACTCGGCAACGCTTGCGGAAGGATGAGCCTTGCGGAAATGACCGAGCTCGTAACGAATGGATCGCATCTGGCGGATCGAGATCAGGTTTCGCTCGTATTCGCGCTCCTTGGTGGCGACGTATTCCTGCACAGCCTCGGCGAGGGGCTTCTGCAATTCCGGCTCGCGGTAGTTTGTGAGGGCGTAGTCCACGTAGAACTGGAGCGAGCGGGGCTGGCCCTTGAGGCGAAGGAAGACCGCCTCGGCCTCGCGGACCTGTTCGTCGGAGAGGCGCGTCACGACGCGCTGGAGGTCAGGCTGGTTCTGAAGGGCGATTACCTGCAGCGCCCGGCGCTCGGCCTCGGCATCCTCGGGGCAGTTGAAGTTGCACCGAATGCGCTTCCCGTCGACGAAACCGGTGACCCGCCACGAGGTGGATCCCGATCTATTTTTGAATTCCGATACCCTGAAGGAGGGTTTGCGTTTGGAGGGTGTTCTTTTGAGCCACATGCCGGAGTTGCCATGTCAATCTGGCAACCGTTTTTCGGTCCACCTCCGTGCATCCCTTCCAAGCCGTTGATCCATGCATACTTGTGGGAACAGGCGGGCCGGGAAGGCCGCGCCGTAAAGCGTGCTAAACAACCCGAGAGCCGCGCGCAAATCAAGCCTTTTCTTGGAAATCCGCACCGGGCCGGGTGCCACTTGGCGCTGGCCTTCGTCATGAGCAAGGCTATTCTCGGCGGCATGGAGGAATGGTTCGACGTGGTGGACGAGGCCGACAGGGTTGTCGGCAGGGAGAAGCGGAGCGTCGTCCACGCGCGGAACCTGCTGCACCGGGCCGTCCACATCCTCGTCTTCAACGGGAGGGGCGAGGTATTCCTCCAGATGCGCTCGAAGAAGAAGGACCAGTGCCCCGGCATGTGGGGAACCTCCGCCGCCGGGCACCTTTCCTGCGGCGAGCCCTACGCCGAGGCCGCGCGCCGCGAATTCCGCGAGGAACTTGGGATCGAGCCCCCGCCGCTCGAAGAACTCTTCCGCCTGCCGCCTTCCTCGCGGACGGGCTGGGAGCACGTGGCGGTGTACCGCTGCGACTGCGAAGGCCCCTTCGTCCTCGATCCGGAGGAGGTCGATTACGGGGTCTGGATGAACCCGGGCGATCTCACAAAGGCGGTGCAATCCGGGGACAGAGCCTACACCCCCAGCCTCGGAGAGGTGTGGAAGGGCTGGCTGGCCCATTCTGCACGACGGAGCTGACCGCATGCCCGACGAAATTCCAGAACACGAGGAATCGCTCTGGATCGAGCGGCACCAGCGGCACCTGCGCTGGGCAAGGCGCCTTCTCAAATACATGCCGCGCCGCTCGAACGTGCACCGCTATCCCGGTCTTTCCTGGGCGGGCTCCTTCGCGCGCAAGCGCATGTATCTCTGGAGCTTCCGCTATCGCGAGGTGGCTCTTGCCCTCTACGCGGGGTGCATCGTGGCTTTTCTGCCTATCTTGGGGGTCCAGATCCCCGTGGCGCTGGCCCTCGCACTCCTTCTTCGGGCCAATTTACCGGTTTTTGTCGGGCTCCAGTTCATCACCAACTGGGTGACGGCGGTGCCGATCTACTACGCCTGCTACGATGTGGGGCGGATCGTTCTCAAGCTCTTCGGCGCTCATGTGGAGGCGCTGGGAAAGGAACAGCTCCACCGCTTCATCGAACAGGCTGCCGCGCAGGACTGGGCCGCGAACGGCGGAATGCTCCTGCGCGTGTTCCTCGTCACGAGCCTCGGTGGTGCGATTCTCGGCTCCTTTGTGGGCACGGTTCTCGACCGCATCTACAGCGTGATGCTCTGGCGCGGCAAGGTGGTCTGGGGCAAGGCCCGCGTCATTCGCGACCGGCGCCGCGCAAGGATCGAGGCCGCGCGAAAGGCGAAAGAGGCCGCCGCCACGGAGGCTCAACCCCCTACTCCGCCGCTAGCCTGAAGATCGCCTCCACCGCCTTTTCGTCGAGCTTGACGAAGTTGCCGAGGGTCCACTTGCCGCCGCCGGTGGCGAGCCGCGCCATCTCGGGGATGTCCTCCGCCCTCGCACCCAGTTGCGCGAGGTTCGCGGGCATGCCGATGGAAACGAGGAAGCCCTTGAGAGCCGCGATGCCCGCGAGCGCCGTCGCCTCGGGGTCGAAGTAATCCGCCCGCACGCCCCAGACCTCCACGGCAAAGCGGTTGAAGCGGGCCATATCGTGCCGGTATACGTAGCGCATCCACGCGGGGAAGACCACCGCCAGCCCGGCGCCGTGCGCCACGTCGTACTTCGCGGAAAGCTCGTGCTCGATGCCGTGGCTGGCCCAGTCGCCGATGCGCCCGGTGTCCAGCAGGTTGTTGTGCGCCACACAGCCCGCCCACATGACCTCCGCCCACGCATCGTAATTCTGCGGATTGGCGAGCACCTTGGGCACGTTCGCGATGATGGTGCGCATCGTCGCCTCGATGAGGCCGTCGGTCAGGTGCACGGGACGGGCGTTCGTGAAGTACCGCTCCATGAGGTGGCTCAAGATGTCCGTCGTCCCGCAGGCCACCTGGTACGCCGGGAGGCTGAAGGCCAGCTCCGGATTGAGGATCGAAAAGACCGGGTAGAGGCACGATGACGTGAGGCCGTACTTGCGCGAATCCTCCTCGCGGGTGATGACGCTCGAATCGCTCGCCTCGCTCCCCGCCGCCGGGATCGTCAGGACGCTCGCCACAGGCAACGCCTTTTCCGGCACGGCCTTCCCGCAGTAAAAGTCCCACACGTCGCCCGCGTACGGCACGCCGGCGGCAATCGCTTTGGCCGAGTCGATCACGCTGCCGCCGCCGACCGCGAGGATGAGGTCGATCTTCTCCGTGCGGCAGATCTCAACGCCCTTGTGGACGAGGGAAAGCCGTGGATTGGGCTGCACGCCGCCTAGTTCCAGATAAGTCACGCCCGCCGCCGCGAGGGAGGCCTCCACCTCACCGAGAAGTCCGGTCTGCCGGACGCGCTCGCTGCCGTAATGGACCAACACTTTTTTGCCGAATCGGGCGCACTCGGCACCGGCCTTTGCCTGCATGCCGCGGCCAAAGAGGATTTTCGTGGGGTTCTGGAAGGTGAAATTTTTCATGGAAAACAGTTATTCCGATTCGAGCCTCCCGGCAAAGAATAATTCCTGCGGGAAAACTCTTTCATCCTGCGGGGGATGGTTCGAGAAAGCGTGCGCACAATCGGTCCTTCCGTTTGCGGACGTGCGGCGCCGGTGCAATATTGCAATGCACCAAAATCTCACAGACTCGCCATGAACGCAAATGCAGGCATTGTTCTCTTCAGGCTCTCGATGGGGTCCCTCATGGTTCTCCACGGCCTGTCTAAATTCGCAGGCGGCACCGGCACGCTCCAATACGTGGGCGGCATGCCGCCGTTTGCCCCGGCCAATCCACACCTCCAGCTCGCCCTCGGCATCCTCGCCGCAGCCTTTGAGGTAATCGGCGGCCTCGGCGTCATCACAGGCGTCAAGTTCCGCTGGGCGTGCACGATGCTGATTCTCGTGCTTCTGGGCGCCACGAGCTATCACATGACGCAGGTGAAGGATTTCTCCAGCCTCATGATGAACACCTGGTCTCTGGAGCTGATCTTCGTGTTCGCGTCCTTCCTTTTGATCGGCCCGGGCGAATGCTGCTGCGGGAAGAAGGAAGCCACCAAGTAGGCCCCAGGACCTCCGTCTCTTTGCGCGGCCCGGACTTACCGCCGGGCCGCTTCGCTGTACCGGCAGAGCGCCTTCACGGCGAGGGCCCTGTGACTGATGCGGTTCTTGAGGTCCTCCGGCAATTCCGCGACGCTTTGGGAGTAGCCGTTGGGGACAAAGACGGGATCGTAGCCGAAGCCGCCGCAGCCCGCCGCCTTCTCCGCGATTTTCCCCGCAAAGACGCCGGTGAAGACGTTTTCGCACCCCGATTCGTCGAGGGTGAGAAGCACACAGCGAAACTGCGCCGTGCGCATCGCCGCCGGCACGCCTTCCAGCGCCCAGAGGAGTTTTTCGATGTTGTCCTTCGCAAGGCCCGTGCCCGCATAGCGTGCGGTGCGGATCCCCGGCGCCCCGCCGAGGGCATCGACGAAGAGCCCCGTATCGTCCGCGCAGACAGCCCTTTTGCCCCCGAGCTTTTCCCAGAGCGCGCGTGCCTTGAGGCGTGCGTTCTCCTCCAGCGTCGCACCGACCTCCTCCACCTCCGGCATGCCACCGAAGTCAGTGGCTGACAAAAAGCGCACGGAGCTGCCAAGAAGCACCACACTCTTCATGATCTCGCCCACCTTGTGGGCGTTGCCGGTGGCAAGGACGTATTCCATAGCCAGCGGGATATGGCCCTTTTCCCGCCCCGCCGCAATCACGGAAGCCACGGATACTTGCCGAAGTCGGGCTGGCGCTTGTTGACCCAGGCGTTGTGACCCTCCTCGCCCTCCTCGGTGAGGTAGTAAAGCAGCGTCGCGTTGCCCGCCAGTTCCTGAATGCCCGCCTGACCGTCCAGCTCCGCGTTGAAGGCGCTCTTGAGGCAGCGGATGGCGAGCGGGCTTTTTGTGAGGATCTCCCTCGCCCACCTGACGCCCTCCTCCTGCAATTCTTCCAGCGGCACCACCGCGTTCACAAGGCCCATGCCCAAGGCCTGCCGCGCATCGTACTGCCGGCAGAGAAACCAGATCTCCCGCGCCTTCCTCTGCCCGACGAGCCTTGCGAGGTAGCTTGCGCCGAGCCCGCCGTCAAAGCTGCCGACGCGTGGGCCCGTCTGACCGAAGATCGCGTTCTCCGCCGCGATGGAAAGGTCGCACACCACGTGCAGCACCTGCCCGCCGCCGACGGCGTACCCCGCGACGAGTGCAATGACGACCTTCGGTATCGAGCGGATGAGCTTCTGAAGGTCCAGCACGTTCAAGCGCGGCACTCCCTGTTCGTCCACGTAGCCGCCCTTTTTCTCGCCGCGGATCTTCTGGTCGCCTCCGGAACAGAAGGCGTACTTGCCGTCCTTGGCCGGACCCGCGCCGGTGAGGAGCACCACGCCGATCGACGAATCGTCCCGCGCGTCGGAAAACGCCGCGATCATCTCCGCCACCGTCTTCGGGCGGAAGGCGTTCCGCCGCTCGGGCCGGTTGATCGTGACCCTCGCGATTCCCGCGCCGTCCTTCTCGTAGAGGATATCCTCGAAGTCGCCCGCCTTCTGCCACTGTGTCATGGGGTTCAGTCAAGCCGTGGGGCAGCCCTCCGGCAAGGCGATAGAGGATTCCGCAGACCAGAATGGCTCTTTGCTCCGACGAGTTTTTTCCCATTCTCGCAAAGAGCCATCCGGTCCAAGATACATAGGCGAAGTCAGCTCTTCCTCCGGCAGGGGGAGCGTGCGAAGCCAGCGTCTTGGGGGACGCAAGTCCCCCATCGGGATGCGCCCGCAGGCGCATCCACAGGTGCAGGACTAGTCCTGCCTAGCCGAAGAGCTGGCGGATGACGCGGTCGATCTGGTCGGGATCGACAGGCTTGGTGAGGTAGCCGTCCATGCCGACGGCGGCGCATTTCTCGCTGTCGCTCTTCACGGCGTCGGCGGTGAGGGCCACGATCCGGCAGGGGCGGCGGCCTTCCGGGAGATGATCCTTCTCCCATTTGCGAATGGCGAGGGTTGCCTCCATGCCGTCCATGCCGGGCATGCGCAAATCCATGAGGACGAGGTCCACCTGCGCCTTCTTCACCGCCTCCAGCGCCTGGGCTCCGTCGGAGACGACCTCGCAGTGGTAGCCCATCTCCTCGATGTACATCGAGAGCACCTGCTGGTTGATCTGGTTGTCGTCGGCAACGACGATGGAAAGCGGCAGCAGGACGCCCCCGGATTCCGGTGTGCGCGAGGGCGCCTTCACCTGCTCCAGCGGTGCCTCCGCCGGACCGCAGAGAATGTGGAAGGAAAAGGTGGAACCCTTCCCGGGAACGCTCTCTACCTGGATCTCTCCGCCCATCATGTTCACGAGGCGCCGGCAGATGGCCAGTCCCAGTCCCGTCCCGCCAAAGCGCCGGGAAATGTCGCTCTGCGCCTGCGAGAAGGGCAGGAAGAGTTTGGAAAGGTTCTCTTCCGCGATGCCGATGCCGGTGTCGGACACGGAAAAATCCAGCCGGACGGACGTCTTGCCGTCGCTCGCAGCCACGCTCCCTGCGGAAACCCTTGCGAAAACCCGCCCTTTCTCGGTGAACTTGATCGCGTTGCCGACGAGGTTCAGGAGCACCTGCTTCAAGCGCCGCTCGTCGCCCATGAAAACCTGATGCGCCCCGGAATCCGCCTCCCATTTGAGTTCTAGATTCTTCTCCACGGCGCGCGGCCCAAGAGCCGCAACGGCGTCCTCCAGCGCCATCGCCGGACAGAAGGGGATCGTGTCGAGGGTGAACTGTCCCGCCGTGATCTTGGAGAGATCGAGGATGTCGTTAATCAGGGCAAGAAGCATCTCCGTGGAGCGGTCGATGCCGCGCAGAAGCTCCGCCTGGCGCGGCGTGAGACTGGTATTCCGCAAAAGATTGCTGAAACCCGTGACACCATTCAAAGGCGTGCGGATCTCGTGGCTCATGCTTGCGAGGAATTCGGTCTTGGCCTGACTGGCCTCGCGCGCTTCTACGGCCAGTTTCTCGGCCCGTACGAGGGCGGCGCTGAGCTCGTCGTGGGCGTACTTGCGCTGGATGGCCAGACCGAACGAGTCCGCCACCATGCGCAGGATTCCGCGATCGGCTGCGCTCCACGTCCTGTCCGGCGCCGCGTCGAAGATCATGATACCCCAGTAGTGCTCGCCGATGAACATGGGCGCCACGAGGATCGAACCAAAGCCGAAATGCCGCAGCGGAATCTGCTCGTTCGGTGGAAATTCATCCAGCCTGCCGGAGAGGATCACGCCCCGGGAAAGCTCGTGCCTCCAGCGGGTAAAAAGCGGGTCGATGGCGATGACCGACAGCTCGCGAACGAGCGGCTCCGGCGCGGGCGAGCGGCTCCAACGGGCCACGCGCCCGGCGGTATGCCGCGTCTGGCCCTCCCCGAGGGGCAGGTTCCGATACACCGCCATGCGTTCGATGGACGCCGTCTCGGCCACGATGCGGAAGGCCTCGGACATATTAGCGTCAAAATCCTCCATCCCGCCGAGAAGCTGGCGCACGGTCTGGGCAAGGCCGCTCAGGAGCCGGTCGCGCTGCTGGAGCTCCATCTCCGCCCGGCGGCGCGCCGTGATGTCGCGGTAGTGCCAGAGGAAGTTGTACGTGCCCCGCCCGATCTCCATCGGGATGAAGTCGAACTCCAGGAAGGACTCGTCCCGCAACGTTACCACGCAGTCGCGCACGACGCGCCGTGCGGCAAAAACGGAGGCCAGTTTTTCGTACGTCTCGCGCGGATTGGCAAAGAGCGGCAGGATGTTCCGGAGCGCGTCACCCGCGTCGATTCCCACATACGAACCGCTCTCCCCCTCCAGACGCAGGAGAGAGAGAAACCCTTCGTTGACGAGCAGCACCTTCTTGTTCTCGTCCATCACCATCACACCGCCCTCGATGTTGCGGATGAGGGTGGACAGGCGTGTCGATTCCGCCTGAAGCAGGTCCTCGGCGTTGTGCCGGGCGGTGACATCGTGCGCCACGCCCGCCATGCCCAGCAGCAAGCCTTCGGGCGAGAAGAGCGGGGAAAGCTGCAGTTCCAGCCTCTTGCGCGAACCGTCCGCCCCCAGCATCCATTCCTCGCCGCGCACGGTTTCCCTCTTTTCGAGGGCGCGGGCGACCCACGACTCCATCACGGCAAGGTTCTCCCCTCCCAACACCTCCGGATCGGAACGCCCCACGATCTCTTCGCGCGACCTGCCGGCAAAGTGGCAGAAGGCCGGATTGCAGGCGGTGTACACACCCTTGTCGTCCTTGTAGAAGATGAGGTCCTCGATGGCGTCCAGAAGCGAGGAAAGGAGCAGCTTCTGCCGCGAAAGCTCCTCCTGAGCGTTCTTGAGACCGGTGATGTCGGAAAGGAGCGTCACCACACCTCCGTCACCCGTGGGGTGATCGGAAATCTGGAGCCAGCGCCCGCCGCCCACATGCTGCACCCTGCGTCCGTACCGTCGCTCGCGGCGGTCGCGGATGCGCTGGGCGTGAAAGGCCGCGATGTCCACGATTGGCAGCTGGCGCGCAAGGACCTCCTTGGAAAAAGCATGGAGAATCGTCTCGTAAGCCACGCCCGGAACGAGCAGATGCGCAATCCGGGGATAAAAATTGCGGTACACGTGATTGCAGAAGACCATCCGGTCGTCCTTGTCGTACATCACGATCCCCGCGTCCATGTTCTCGATGGCTGTGGTGAAGTGATCCTGCAGATGCCTCAGGCGATCCTCGGCTGCACGGCGCCGACCAATGTCGCGCGCGGTGAAAAGAATCTCGCCCACGGCACCGTCGTGCGGGGCAGCCGCGCGGATTTCCGCCCAGACGGGAGTGCCTCCCGGCCCCCTCAGACGGCAGGTGAAGGGTCCCGACTCCCCGTTCTTTCTCGCCTCGGCCATGTGATCGAGAAAAGCGGAACGGTCCTCCTCCTGCACAAGGAGGGCAAAATCCAGTCCGGTCATCTTTTCCGGCTGAAGCCCCAGCATCCGTCTGAGCGGTCCTGCATGGAAAAGAACCACGCCCTTGTCGTTGATCCGCAGCTCCAGTTCGGACGGGGCGGAAGTCTCGCGACCCGGCAGGAAAATGAGGAGGACCCCATCCGGTCCGCGGCTCGCACTCACAGAAGTTTCCACCACACCGCTTTGCGCATGCAAGAGGAGAACCGCCTCTTTGCCGGAAACCTCCGCGCCGCGCAGAAGACCTTCCGCAAGATTCTTCGAGTCGCCCTCAAGAAGCCCCGTCCAGTGCGAGGGGTCCCAGTCCCGGGATTTCCCGAGCATGGAAAAAAACGCCGCATTGGCCCGGCAGCGACCGTCCGCGGCGCGCATCAGGCAGGGAAAGGGAATGCATTCCAGCGGCACCATCGGGGACGTTTCCACGGAAACCTCCCGCGCCTCTTTGTCCGTCTTCTTCATGGGGGCACGGACAATATACCCGATTGGCGCACAATTATCGAGTCGCGCGGCGCCCGCGACATGCAGATTTTCTGTAAAACACAAACGTGGAGTTGCCCGGAAGGACAACCCCTTGTCAACAACGGTTCAATTGCGTCTCAACGCTCGTTGATCGCCACGGCGGACTGCTGAAAACGGCGGAGTGCCGGTTCCAGGTCGTGGAGAATCTCCGCGCCGCTGCGCCCCTCACCGTCGGAGAAAGCCATGATCTCCTGCGCCACAGCGCGAACCTCGGCAGCACCGATGACGCTTGCCGAGCCCTTCAGCTTGTGTGCGGTCAGGCGCAGTCCCTCCGAGTCCGAGGCCGCCACCGCGCAACGCATCTGCTCAACGAGCATGTGCGCCTCTTCCAGAAAAACCGGAACGAGCCGCTCGAAGGCATTCTGCCCCAGGCGCCTGTGCGACACGAGCTGTTCCACAACCCGCATGTCCAGGACTTCCTGATTCTCTCTGGTTGTCATCTCTGATCCTCTCTGGATGGTATCAGGTCCGAGCCGGGCCGCCAGCCGGACCTTCCACTTCTTGTGATTTCAATTGCCACTCTCCGTGTGTGAATCTGCATCAACGCGGAGAAAAACCTTCATGCAGCGTGCCCCCTCGGGGAGCAGGCTCGTCTCGAAGCGCGCGCCGATCATGCCGCAGAGGCCGCGGATGAGCACCTGGGACAGCCCTGCGCTGAGCCTAGGCATGGAAGCCAGCCTCTCCTGCGGGATTTCGCGTGGACGCTCCACCGTCACCTTCAGGCACAGGGGGCGTTCCTGCCCCGGAACGAGCGCGGCGGCAATCGCCACCTCGCCGCCCCGGGCCTGTCGCACGGCGCCGTCCACCATGTTCACAAGGATCTGGCGAATCTTCTGCGCGTCGAGCGACAGGGGGGCGTCCAGCTCGTGGCCCACGTGCGCGGTCAGGGTGAGGTCCCGATCGCGCGCCGTGGACCGGTACAACTCGCACACCTCGGAGACAACCTCGTCGATCCTGGTGGGAACGACGCCTTCGCCGTCCTCCTCCGCAACCGATAGGTCGATGCTCCGGCGGATGTGCTTTTCCAGGAGCAGCGCATTGTCACGCAGTGCGGAGAGCCATCCCCGCTGCTCGCTGGTAAGTTCGGACGTTTCCATTCTCCGGCAGTGGGAGACGATCTCCTCAAGGGGAACGCACATCTCGCGCGAAAGACGCAGAACGTGCTGAACCATCTGACGGGAGCGCATCTCGCTGCGGGCCAGATTCCTTGAAAGATCCTCCATCCGCCAGCCGATGCCGGTCATGTCCTGATGGACGCACATGATGTCGTCCTCGCCGGCAAGGCGCGTTTCCACAAGCTCAAGAAGAAGCCGCCCGCGGTCGCGCGTGGTCACATAAACGTCGCGGAAGGCAAACTCGCCCTGCGACACTCCCGGCACGCCCTCGGGCAGCGCCAGCGGATCAAGGGACAGATCGAAATCGGTTTTCCCGAGCGCATTCTCGGTCCCGAGCGAAAACATGTCGCTCCAGGCCTGATTCACATACTTGTAGCGCCCGTCCTGCCCACGGATGGAAACCGGCACCGGAATCATGTCGAAATTCTGTTTCATGGCGTACTCTCCCGTCCGACTTGTAGCGTTTGTCGTGCTGATTCCCGCGGTCAGAGGGATGCGATGAGCTCCCTGTGGTAGTGTTCCGCCGTCTCGATGAAGTCGATGATCGCATCGACGAAAATGGCCCAGTCGCCGTCCGCGGGCACCACGCCCTCCATGCAGCTATGGCGCAGGCTGAGCGCCATTTTCTCCAGCCGCATCGCACCGACCAGTCGCGCAACTCCCGCGAAGAGGAAGAGCGTGGAGGAGGCATCGTCGTACCTGCCCGCCGCCGCCTCGTTGCCCACCCGGCCCAGAAGGCTCAGGCTGCTTTCGCGGAACTGCTTTAAGAGCTCCGGGAACAGCCACTGGCCGTTCTCGTCGGTCGATCCCAGATAGATCGAAAGAATCGAAAGATCCACAACCGGAGTGTTGATGAGCTTGTCCATATGTCCCCCTGCGTTACCCCAAACCTGTTGCATACCCCCAAAACCAAGGGCGGTGCCGCCGCCGGACGGAAGAGCCACTCTCCCGCTGCTTCCTGCCCCTCCATGTTCCGGCGGGCGGCGCCGCTTGCCCGCTAATAAGCGCAGATCGTGCCAGATCACGACAGGTTTTCTTTTCTCATTGAACTGGAATGGCTTGCACATTCATTCTCTTTTATTCCACAGATTCTTACGGGAAAGTGACATCCCGGTTACAGGTAGAGTGAGCTCTGCGGAACCACTTTGGGCTTTCAAAGCCCGCCCGGTCTGGTTAGTGTGCCGGGAATGCCTCACCGAGTGATGGTGATTGAAGACGCGCGCACGACCGCCACCCTCTTCCGCGAGGTGCTGGAGGACGCCGGTTTTGCGGTGGACACCTTTGACGACGGCAAGGCAGCCCTCGACCGCCTCCTGAACGGCGCGGACCGCTATCAGCTCATCGTTACGGACTATCAGGTGCCCGGGGTGGACGGCCTCTCCCTTCTCAAGCAGCTCCGCCGCCGCTACGCGTATCTGCCGGTCATCTTCGTCACGGCGCACGGCTCGGTGGAAACGGCCATCGAGGTGATGAAAAACGGTGCCTTCGACTATCAGGAAAAGCCCGTGGATCTTGACGTTCTGGTGAATCTGGCACGCGAGGCGTGCAGCCGGGCGAACGTGGCACCGCCGGTGGTGGCGAGTGGGGCGCAGCTCCCCTACCTCGTGGGCCGCAGCCCCCGCATGCTGGAGGTGTACAAGCAGATTGGCCGCCTTGCGGCGCTGCCCGCCACGGTCCTCATCCGGGGCGAGACGGGCACGGGCAAGGAGCTCGTGGCCACGGCCCTCCACCAGTTCAGCCCGCGCGCGGAAAAGCCCCTCGTAGCGGTAAACTGCGCGGCCATGCCGGAAACGTTGATCGACAGCGAGCTTTTCGGTTACGAAAAAGGCTCCTTCACCGGGGCGCAGAAGACACGGCTCGGCTACTTCGAGCGGGCCGACGGCGGCACGCTCTTTCTCGACGAGATCGGCGACATTCCGCCCTCCACACAGGTGCGGCTCCTGCGGACGCTTCAGGAGAAGACGATCCAGCGGATCGGCGCCGAGGGCGAGGTGAAGGTGGATGTGCGGATCCTCGCCGCCACACACCGGAACCTTGAGGAGATGGTGGCAAAGGGCACCTTCCGCGAGGATTTGTACCACCGCCTTTCGGTCATGGAGATCGTTTTGCCGCCGCTGCGCGACCGGCTGGAGGACGTGCCCAAGCTTGCGGAATACTTTATCGGACGCTTCTGCACGGAGTACGGCTGCGCGCCGACAGGAATCGCGCCGGAGGCTCTGGAACTGCTCAAAGCCCAGGAATGGCCGGGCAACGTCCGCCAGCTCCAGAACGTCCTGCGCAAGGCGCTGCTTAGCTCGAACAACCTCTGCATCGGCGCGGCGGACGTCCGCGAGGCCCTGCGCCAGCCCTCCGCGCAGGCGGGCCCGACCTCAGCGGCGGAAAAACCGGGATTCGATCTGGAGACGTGGATCCGCGCCGAGGTGGAAGCCGCCGCCGCGAAGGGAACGGAAAACCTGCGCGAAAACCTCGTGGAGAAAGTGGATGCCATCCTTGCGCGCGAGGCGCTGGAAAAGTGCGGGGGCAACCGGTCCAAGGCAGCGAAGCTCCTCGGCGTCACGCGACGCACCGTGCGTTCCCGCGCCGCAGGGACGGAGTGACGCGTTCGGCGCTTACGCGACCGGCCCCGGGACGATCCGCCCATCGAAGAGATGGACGATGCGCTCCGCGTAGCGCAGGAACCGTTCATCGTGCGTCACCATGCAAACCGTGGCGCCCTCCTCGTGCAGCTTGCACAGAAGCGCCATGACGGCCTCGCCGCTTGTCGAGTCGAGGTTGCCCGTCGGCTCGTCGCAGAGGAGGATGGAGGGGTTCCCCGCAAGGGCCCGCGCCACCGCAACGCGCTGCTGCTGCCCGCCGGAAAGCTGCGAGGGGAAGTGATCGCCCCGGTGGGCCATGTCCACTCTGGCAAGGGCCTCCTCCACCCTTCTGCGACGCTCGGCGGCGGGCATTCCCCGGTAGGCGAGCGGCAGTTCCACGTTCTCCTTCGCGCTCAAGTTCGGCAGGAGGTTGAAGTTCTGGAAGACAAAGCCGATCTCCCGGTTGCGGACGTGGGCCAGCTCCTCGGCACAGAGATTTTCGACGGGGCGGCCCTTGAAGAGGTGCGCACCCTCCGTCGGCTGGTCGAGGAGGCCGAGGATCGAAAGAAGCGTGGTCTTCCCGCAGCCGGAGGGCCCGCTGATGCAAAGGTATTCGCCGCGCCTTACGGCAAGGTCCACGTTCTCCAGCGCGTGGGTCTCCACCTGTCCGGCAAGGAACACGCGAGAGACGTTCTTGAGCTCGATGAGGGGGATTTCGTTCATGATGTTCATCCCTGCGAGGGTGTGGAAAGACCCATGACGAGGTTGATCGCCCCGGAGAGGCGCGTCCACGCGGCGGATTCCGTCTCCAGCTGCCGCATTCCCGCCTCGGTCAGCGAGTAGAAGCGCGCGCGCCGGTTGTTTTCCGAAACGCCCCATTCCGAGCGGATGGAGCCCTGCGCCTCCAGCCGGTAGAGGGCCGGATAGAGAGAGCCCTGCTCCACGAGGATCGCCTCGCCGGACATCTGGTGGATGCGGCTGGCGATGCCGAAACCGTGCATCGCCCCCGTGTAAAGCGCGCGGAGGATCAGCATGTCGAGCGTCCCCTGCAACAGGTCCGCCTTTTCTTTTTCTTTTGTCATGATCGGAATGGGTGAAGGATTTTGTTGTCAGTCGGCGCGCAGAACCAGCATCGGGTCGGTCCGAGAAGCGCGCCACGCCGGGGCAAGGCACGCCGCGAGGCTCACGCCCGCCAGAAGGACCGCCACGGCAAGGAAGGTGACCGGGTCGCTCCCGCTGACGCCGAAGAGCTGCGCCTGAATGAACTTCTGAAGAAGGAAGGCGCAAAGAAGTCCCACCGCGAGACCCGTCGCCACAAGGAGCGCGCCGCGCCAGAGAACTCCGCCGAGGACCTCTCGCTTTGTCGCGCCGAGAGTCAGGCGGATCGCGATCTCACGGGTGCGCCTTGCGGTGAGGGTGGAAATCACCCCGTAGATGCCCGCAACGGCCAGAATGAGGGCCGCCAGCGCGAAGAAACCGAGCAGCTGCACCGTAAAGCGGCGGTCCGCGACGAACCAGCCCATCCGCTCCTCCATCAGGTGCATGTCGAAGACCGGATGGCCGGGCACGTACTCCGCGAGGTCCTTCTCCAGAAGGCGCATGAATCCTGCGGAATCGCCCCGGGCGCGGACGACATAGTGGAAGAGGCCTGGCATGGGCAGACTGCGGAAGGGAATATAGAACTCGGCCACCTCGCCGCGTTCGGCTCCCTCCTGCGTCGTGTTGCCCACGATACCGATCACCCGCGCCGTGCCGAGGTTGATCTCCGGCGGGCCTAGGTGAAACATCTTCCCGATGGGATCCTCGCCGGGCCAGAATCGCTCGGCCATGAGCTGGCTCACCACGCAGTCGATCACAAGGTTTTTCAACACGCTCTCCGCCTCCTTCACGTTGCCGGTCATCTTTCCGGGATACTGGAAGGCGGATTCGCTCCCGTCGAAGACGCGCCCCTTGAGCAGAGGAATGCCCAAGGTGCGGAAAATGTCCGTTCCCGCCGAGTGAGCATAGTAAAAGGAGAGTTCAGTAGGACCGGGCACGGGACGGTCCGTGCGGTAGATCTGCATCATGCAGGTGCTCCACGTGTAGGCCATCGAGTTGCAGAAGGATGCGCTCTCCACGCCGGGAATCTGCCGGAGGTGTTCTTCAAGGTTGAGGTAAAAGGCCCCGAAGGCGTTCGGATCGGCGAAATACTCCTCGTTCGACGGAGGAGAGACCTGAAAGGAGACAAGGTTCTGCGCCTCGATGCCCGAGGGGGTCTCCAGCACCTTCCGGAAGCTGCGAAGAAGCAGCGCCGTGGTGACAAGGAGCACCGCCACGAGCGCCACCTGCACGATGGTGAGAAGGTCGCTGCCGGAAAAACGACCCCTGCGCCCCGGGGTGCCCGAGTCCTCCTTGAGCGCCGCGCCGGGCCGGGTGTGCGAGAGTTTGAGCGCCGGGAAGAGGCCGAACAGAACGCCCGCCGCAAGGGTCAGGACCACCGCGAAGAGGCACACGCGCCAGTCGAAGGCGCTCCCATCGCCGAGGGTTGCACGGATCTCCCACGGGATGAGCCGGGAGGCGAATGCGGAAAGCTGCCAGGCCAAAAGAACGCCGACAGCCCCACCGATCGCAGAGACGAGCAGGCTCTCCACGAGCAGTTGCCGGACGATCTGCCCGCGCGTGGCGCCGAGGGCCGCGCGGATGGCCATCTCCCGCCCGCGCAGGAGCCCCCGGGCGAGGAACATGTTGGAAAGGTTCACACACGCGGTGACAAGGAAGAGCGCAACCGCTCCGTAGAGGAAGAGAACCCTCTCGTGCGAGCTTTTGCCGAGGGCCTCGCGCATCGGCGCCATGTCGGCGGAAATGCCCTTGTTCTCGGGATACTGCTCCTCGATGCGGGCGGCGATGGCGCGGATCTGTGCCCTCGCCTGCTCCACCGTCACCCCCGGGACGAGATGCCCAAGAACCGTGTTCCCGCTGCGGTTGGCGCGCGAGGTGAAGAAGAAGGATTTTGCGCGCGGCCCCAGCGGAATGAAGAGATCCACGTCGCGGTAGTGGCGGAAGTTCTCCGGCAGGATGCCGACGATCTCCACCATGATCCCGTCGATCGCGTAACTCTTGCCGATCACGCTAGGGTCGCCGTCGAACCGCCTGTGCCATGTATCGGCGGTCAGGATGGCCACGCCCGCCGCGCCCGGCTCGTCGTCGGCGTCGGTAAAATCTCGGCCCAACTGCGGGACCGCCCCGAGAATGGAAAAATACCCGCGCGTCACAAAGCCCCCCTGCAAACGGGCGGAGTTCCTGCCGTCCACAAGCGTCACGCCGGAGGAGTATTCCATCGCCAACGCCGTAAAGGCGTCCTGCTGCCGCCGCCACTCCTCAAGGTCCAGATAGTTCACGTCCGTGCGCGAACCGTCGCCGCGCACTTCCCAGAGCTTCACGATCCTGTCCGGCTCCGGATACGGCAGTTCGCGCAGGAACGTGACGTTCAGGATGCCGAAGATCGTGGTGTTCGCCCCGATGGCCAGAGCGAGAATGAGCACGCTTAAAAAGGCAAACCACGGCTCTCGCAAAAGGCCACGAGCGGCGATGCGCAGGTCCCGTGCCGCATCCTCCGCCCACGCGAGGGCCCGCGTCCGCCGCGCTTCTTCGCGCACGCTTTCGAGGCTCCCGAAATCCAGAACCGCCCTGCGCCGCGCCTCCCTTGGATCCATCCCCTTCTCCACATACGCCTGCGTCTGCAGGTCGATGTGCATTTGAAGTTCCTCGTCCATCTCGCGCTCGAAGCGCTTTTTGCCGAAAATGCCGCGAAACATGCGTCTCCTCCCTAGATGTTCTAGGGGAAGAATCGGCAAGCTCCCCTAGATTGTCAAGGGGAAAGAAAATTTCCGCTGTTCCAGCTACTCCGCCGGCGTGATGTCGAGCCATCCGGGGGCGACACCCTCTTTGCCGTAGTCGTAGATCCAGCCGTGCCAGTTGATGTTCGTCCAGCACCAGGTGCCGGTGGCGTAGCGGTAGAGGAAGAAACCGGTGTTCCAGCTCGCACCCGCAGCGATATAACCCCAGCCCGAGCCATCACCCGTGTAGGTGCCGCCGTTGGCCAGCATGTCGAGGCTCGCGCAGTACACGTAGGGGAAGGAACCGTCATACATCCAGCCGAAGCTGTTCGAAACGGGATTCTGCGGCACGATCCAGGGGCCGTAGATGTGCAGGAGATCGACAAAGGGATTGGCTCCGTCAAAGGCGCGGATCGTCAGATTCATCCCGGCGGAATTGCTCGTGCCCTCGTTGTTCGACGACATGTCGTAAGTCACGTTCACGTTGTCCAGCTCGGTGAGGAGGATACCGTCGTCCGGAAGGTCGATGTGGGTCTCCTGTGTGCCGAGGACATGGGAGAAGACGGGGAAGAAACCGCCCTTGTGGTATGCCATGACCCAGAAGGAATCCGCCTCGTCATTCGGGAAGGTCGTCGCCGAACCGTCGGCCTTGCGGGCCTCCCAACTGATGCGCGTCACCCGACCCTTGAAGAGCGTCAGAGAGATGGCGGGAATGATCGCGTCCGCCTCCTGCGGAGCATAATCCACGCTACCGGAAGAGGCGAACCGCCCCGTGCCGAAGTCGAGCGTGTAGGCACCGTTCGGCAGGAAGGGCGCGAGGCCCCGGAAGGCGTAGAAGGCAAAACCGCCGTCGTTGGAAACGTCCGTCGGGTTCAGACTCGTGATGCCGGAGCCTGCGGGACCGGTCAAAAAGACGTTGGCCGCGTCCGCGCTGACGGGCTCGAAAAGGACCGCCGAAGCCGTCTCGGTCAGGTTCCCGGCGATGAGGTCCGCCGAACTCACCGTGCCGTCGAGGGTGTTCACCGCGAGATCGCCCTGACTCTGGAGGGAAAAGGCCAGGAGGTTCTGCACCGGACGGATGCCGGAAGTGGCGATGTCGAAATTCGTGCAGCTGTCCTGAAAGGTCGTCACGACGGCGTCGGGATAGCCGTTGACGAGCCCCTTGGCGGAGGAGAGGACGTGCACGAACTTGATCGTGACGGTGTAGGAGTCTCCCGGGACGAGCGTTCCGGCGGGAATCGTGCAGGTCGTAGCCATGCCGTCCAGAGCGCCTGTCCGGCCCGGATTGGGGGACGCGAAGACGGTTTTCCAGCCGTTACTCACGCTCACGAGGATAGTGTCCTCCGCCGTGCCGCCCACCCACGCGTTCCAGGAAAGCGTGAGGTCCTGCGAGGCGTCGAGACTCTGGAGGTTCGGCAGATTGAGCACCTGCGGCGCGGGCGGATACCCGGTGAAGGTGCAGGCGAAAGGGATGGAAAGCGGATCGGCGAAGGAGGGCTCGTCAACAGACTTGGGGTCCAGCGAGACGAAATACGTTCCGTTCGTGAAAACTTCCTGCCACGATTCGACCTCCTGCATGTCGATCGAAACGGTCCACTCCGCACCCTCCCCCTGACGGAGTTTGCCGAGCGAGGTCGAATTCGGCGCGGTCAGGCTGCCGCCGGAGAATTCGCTCGTCACCGATGTCTCGGCAACCAGCGCCTTGAATTCAAGGGCAGGGTACTCGCGCGAGGTGGAGGGAACCGGTGCGGAAGAACCCTCCTGCCGGTAGTTCGCGACCATCCCGGCGCCGGCCATGACGATTGTGGCGCCGGAAGAGGCGGGAAGAAGAAGGAGCGCGGGAAGGAGCTGGAGGAATGAGAATTTCATGGAGCGGGGAATCTGCGGTACGATGATTCAACCGGTCCGCCGCGATGTAAAGAAGAACCAATGCGGTTATCATCTCCGCGCGATGAATTTTGCTTCGGAAGGCTTGACGTGAACATGTGAATAATATACGTATGGATACATGGAAGAACTCACCCTACGCCAGCAGGAGGTCCTGGGCTTTTTGCAGTGCTACATGAGGGACGAGCGCACCTGGCCCAGTTTCCGGGAGATCGAGGCGCACTTCGGCTTCAAGAGCACCAACGCCGTGATGGGGCACCTCAAGGCGCTGGAGCGCAAGGGCTACATCAGCCGCGTGCCCGGTCAGGCGCGCACCTTCCGCATCACGAGCGACCTTGCCGACGAATCCCGTCCGCCAGAATCGCTCGACGTGGTGGAAATTCCAGTGTACGGCGCGATTGCGGCGGGCTTTGCGGAGGCGGAAATGGCCGAGAACGAGATCGGGCGCATCCAGATCGACGCGCGCACGGCGGGCCTCACCCGCACGCGCCGCAGCTTCGCCCTGCGCGTGCGCGGCGAGAGCATGGTGGACGCCGGGATCTTCGACGGCGACACGGTGATCGTGGAACAGGCCCTCCCGCGCGATGGCGACATCGTGGCGGCCCTGATCGACCGCGAGACCACCCTCAAGCGCTTTGTGAGCAAGCCCGGTCGCAGTCCGTATCTCAAGGCGGAAAACCGCGCCTTTCCCTCTCTGTATCCGGTGAGTGAACTGGTGATCCAGGGCGTGGTGAAGGCCCTCGTCCGTCAGTTGTAGGAAGGGCGTTCCGCCTGTTCCTTTTCCGGCGCCCGGTGGCGCGCCCCCACCCAGAGCTTGTATTCCGAAAGGATCGGCGCAAAGACCTCCGCCTGCGTTTTCTCGCGGAAGAGTTCCGGTCTTGACGCGAAAAGCCGCGGCAGACGGGCGAGATCCGGCGCGCAAGGCATCCCCGGCTCCGCGTCTTTTCCCGCCCGGCGCTGCGCGAGGATGTGCACCGGCACCGGCGAGGCGGCCAGTTCCTCCGCCGAAGTGAGCGCGCCGCCCTCCCCTTTTTGATCGCAAACGTAATACGTGCCGCGCCGCACCGCCGTCGCCATCAGAAAGGCCGCGCCGGGTTCTTCGAGAGCAAGGAGCGCGGCGGCGACCTCCACACTGCGGAAGGAAAAGACTGTCTTGCCCGCGTTCCCCGGCAAGGCGAGCCATGCGTTCAGGCACATCGCCGCGAGCCGCAGGGAGAGAAGCGACCCCGGTCCCTCGCAGAAAGCGTACCCCGCAGCCTGTGAAGGCGCGGTCATCCCCGCCGCCACGAGCGCTCTTTTCGCAAGCGCCGGGACAAGCGCGATCGCGTCGCCCTCCGCCCTTTCCAGAGAAAGCCAGCGCCCGTCCGCAAGGACGCCCGCCGCGATTTCAGGGCGGCTGGCATCGAAAAAGAGGATCGGATCTCTGGCGGACATGGCCCCCAAGTCGTTCACAAACCGGGCGCCTCGGCAAGCCGTAACTCTTTTGACGCGCAGTGGCACGGGGCCTGCTAATCTTTTCGCAACGTGCGGGAGCGGCATCCTCTTCCGCCACAAACAATTCCCAGGCAAGGACGGACATGGAAGCGATGATGGCTCTTTCCCTCGCGTCAATCGGCGAGCGGCTGGCGAACAAGGTGATCGATACGGTGGGCTCGGTCGTCTCCGGGGGAAACACTTCCACGCAATCCTTCGACAAGGCGCTTTCCACCGCCTCCGCTCAGGCGGCAGGCTCGTCCGCTGCGGATCCCGCGGCGCTCGCCAAAACGCAGAAGACGCTGGAGGCCGCCCTGCGCAAGGATCCCGACGTGGCGGACTTCACCGGCGGCAAATCCTTCCACCTTGTTCGATCGGGCGATGGTTATGCGATCAAACGCGAGGGCGGCGATCTCTGGAAACTCCCCTCCGGTTCAAGTGCGGAAAAGACCGCGAAGGAACTCTTCGACTGCCATGTCTCGCAGGAGAACGCCAAGGGCATCCCGGTGACCGGCATGCGCTCGGAATGGCTCGTGGAAGGCACGGTGCCCAAGCGGTCGATCCTGCACTCGGTATAACGGATCACCCGTTCTTCGGCAGGCGGAAAACGTGCCGCCAGGAAAGAGGCAGCGGATAGTACTCCTTCGCCGCGCGCACCTGCACGATACGCATTTCCGGCATCACGAGGGCCGAGAGCCAGCCGCCGTACACACAGCCGGTGTCCAGCCCCAGCGTCCATTCCGTCCGGCGGACACTGTGCCACGGGGTGTGCCCGTACACCACAAAGGGAGGGCCATCCCAGAGGTCGCTCCAGTGCGGGCAGCCGGGCGGGGCGTCGGAGCGTTTCTTGGGGCTGCCGTCCTTGTCGATCACCTGAATCTCGGTGATCACGTCCAGCTTCTGATCCCGCCACGGGTTGCCGGGCGCAAAGCCGCCGTGGACGAGCACCGTGTCCGTCCCGGGAACCTCAAAGGTCTTCTCCATCGACTCGATCCAAGCCCAGTCCTCCTCCGAGAGACTTTTGTAGGTAACGGCGTCCACTTCACTTAACTTGCGCCACCGTTTGCCGCTGCGCGCGCGCAGTAGGCGCCGCTCGTGATTGCCCATCAGGGCCCTCGCCCCCACGGAGCGGCAGGCGGCGATGGCGCGGGCACTGTCCGGCCCCCGGTTCACCACATCGCCCAGCATCACCACGGTGTCGTCGGCCCCGGGGGACAGTTCCGACAAGAGCTTCTCCAGTTCCGCAAAACAACCGTGCACGTCGGCAATGGCAATGACCCTTCCGCTCATGAAAAATGAATGGGAAAGATGTGGTTCGCGTGGAGCTTCCCCGCAAGAGGAATGTTACATTCCCCTCATTTTTCCTGTTTGATCGGAGCGGCGTTATCATTCTGAATGGCGGGATTGCCTTACCCCGATGCATCCGTATCTCTCCAGCCTGGCCTTTTTCCATGCGATGATCGCGGGGCTTGCGCTGGCGGCTCCGGTGGGACCGGTCGGGCTTCTCTGCATCCGCCGCAGCCTCTCGCGCGGAATGATGGCGGGCTTCCTTTCGGGCATGGGCGCCGCCGTGGCCGACGCACTCTATGCGAGCGTCGCTGCCTTCGGTGTCTCCGTGATCTCCGGCGCGCTGGACCGTTATGCGAACCTTCTTGAAATGGTCGGCGGGACTCTCCTTTGCATCATCGGCATTCACTGCATCGTCAACCACAAGGCGCCCATCCGGCGCGAGGTGACACCGGGCAGCATGGTCCACACTTTTTTCTCCACCCTCGCGATCACCCTGACCAACCCCGCCACGATCATCGGTTTCGCGGCGCTCTTTTCCGCAATGGGCCTGACGGACGAGGAGGGCAGCCGACGCGGCGGGACGATTCTCGTGGCCGGGGTGTTCGCCGGTTCGGCTTTGTGGTGGCTCATTCTTTCCGGCACCATGCACTTTGTCCGGCACCTCTTAGACGAGAAGGCCATTCACCGGATCAACCTCGTCTCGGGAACGATCCTGCTTTTCTTCGGACTGGCCGTGATCGGCTTCTGGGTGGCGGGACTCATCGCGTAACGGATCGCCGGGGGCGGGAAGCGGCGCCACGGTCCGGCCAATGAATTGTCTTTTCACCGGCTCTTCCGCCCGGATACTGGGACGCATGAACCTCTTCAGGATGCCGGAAGTGTATTTCGGGAACGAAGCCGCGGGAAATCTCGGCGGCGTCCTTGAGCGCCGGGGCGCGCGCAGGATCTTCCTTGCCACCGGGCCGCATGTGGCCAAGAGCGAGGGCTTTGCGATGATCCGGGACATTGCCGCACAGGACGGACGCGAGGTGGCTGTGTTCAGCGACACGACAGCGGACCCCTCGATCCTGCTCGTGGAGGCGATGACGAAGGCGGCGCGCGATTTCCGTGCGGACTGTGTCCTCGGCATCGGCGGAGGGAGCCCGCTCGACGCCGCGAAGATCGTGGCCGTCCTTCTGGAGCACAACGTCCCCGCCGCGAGCCTTGTCGGCACAAACCTCGTTCCGCCGCGCCACATCCCGCTCGTTCTCATCCCGACCACCGCCGGAACCGCGAGCGAGGTGACGATCTACTCCATCCTTACGGACACCGCCGCAGGGATGAAGGCCGCCGTGTGCTCGCCGGAAATCATCCCGGATGCCGCCTTCCTGATTCCCGCCCTCACCCACTCCATGCCCGCCTCCGTCACGGCGGCAACGGGTATCGACGCCCTCTGCCACGCGACCGAAGCCTACACCTCCAAAAGGAGAAACCCGTACAGCGATGTCATGGCCCTCAAAGCCGTGCGCCTGATTTCGGAAAACCTCCTCACCGCGCAAAGAGAGCCGCACAACGCCCGCGCGCGCGAAGCCATGCTGATGGCGAGCTTCTTCGCCGGACTCTCCTTCAACAATTCGAGCACGACGGCGGTGCATGCCTTCGCGTATCCTTTGGGCGGGGCACACCATCTCCCGCACGGCCTCGCGAACAGCCTGATGTTCGCCGCCGTCTTCCGGCACAACACCCCCGGGCACGAAGAGCGCATGGCAGACCTCGCGGAGGCTTTTACGGGCGTGCGGGACCCCCATGCCCTGATTCCCGCGGTGAACGCGCTGCGCCGGGATCTCGGTATGCCGATGTCGCTGCGCGAGGCGCTCGTGCCGGAGTCCGACCTCGAAAGAATGGCAGAGAACGTCATGACCGTGACGCGCCTGCTTTCGGTGAACGCGAACCCGATCACCCTTCCCGACGCCCGCCGGATCTTCCGCGAGGCGTACGACGGAGAGTGAACGGCAGGGCTTTTTCCTCCTTGTGTTAAACCCGGAGCGTTTTTAGCCGACTTCGTATTCGGGCTGGCAGCGCCGCAAGGGGCCCGCATTAATGACAACGGACGCTGAATATCAGGTTGGTCACAAGAGCGAGCTCCAGCATGTCGCCTCGGAGCTGCGGCCAGCCGTACCCGGCGCCCAGCCGGAATCCCCGCCCGCACTGCTGGTCAACGTCTGCGGGCCGTCCCGCTCGGGCAGGCGGACCTTTTTGTCGCGCCTGTGGAAGGAACTGGCCCCCGGCGAGATTCCGCGCGTGTTCTTCACGCTGGCGCCCACACAGGAAGGTTCACTTGCCCGGCAGCTTCTCGACTCGGCGAAGGCGAACCGATCCTATCTGGAGGAAGCCCTCAAAAAGATCGCCGATGCGCTGGAAGGGCAGGCAAAGCGTCTGGAGGAGGCGGGGCGTCCCCTGCCGGAGGAGGCGCTCCTGACCCTGTGGTCGGAACTGGTCGTGCAGAATCTCGTGGAGGATCCCTCCTGCAACCGGGGCCTGCAACTGATCGTCGCGCTGCCGAACCTGATGGATTTTGACCCCGTGCGACGCGCCGCCGTCGCACGGGAGATGCCCCGCGCCGGAACCGGGACGGACAGCCGCATTCTTGTGACGACCCTCCCCGGCACCTCGGCGGAACTGCTCACCGCCCTCTTCCCCGAGCGCGGAACCCCTCTGGAGGTGACCCTTCCACCGCTCGACATCGGGGAGGTGGAAGACTGGCTGGCCCACAAGGGTCTGCCCGTGGAGCTGACGACGGAAGTTTATGCGGCAAGCGGCGGCTATGCGGGCAAGCTGGAAGCCGCCGCCGTCACCGTCGCGCGCGAGCGGCAGGAACGCCAGCTACTCTTCACGGCGGAGAAGGCGCTGGAAGGCCTCGCCGAAAACGAGCGACGCCTCGTCTGTCAGGCCGCCCTCCTTCCCGAGGTGGACTCCTTCTCGGTCAAGGCACTGATGGAGGACGCCGACGCGGCCCTGGTCATGGCAATTCTGGCCCGCGTGGAATGGAGCGGCTGCGAATGGAAGGGGAAGAGCTTCGTTCTCTCGCCCGCGATGCGTCAGGCGATCACCCGCTATTTCGAAACGCGCCACGTGGCGGACTATCGCAAGGCGCAGCCGCTTGCCGATCAGTTCGCGAAAATCCACGCGGCAATCCCCCTCTCGCAGGACCGCGAGACCCTCGCCCGGCTCTGCCTTTTCAACTACTTCAACGAGCCCCTCCTCAAAACCGTCGCGCCCGACCTTGCCGCCGAAGCGATGAGGCTCGCCCGATCGGGCGCCTATTGCGAGAGTTCGGGCTCGAATTTCCGCCTGAAGGCCGAGGTCCGCCAGCTCGTCGAGAATTACATGAAGCTCGTGCGGCTCGGCGCGCCGCAGGAGGACCGCGCACGGATCACCGCCGCTTGGGAGGAACGCCGCCGCGCGATCATGGACGGCATTGCCAGAAGCGAGGCGAAGATCAAGAAGGACGAGGGAAACCTCGACACGATCCGCACGCAGATCCGGCAGATGTCCGGGCCGATCGACAAGGAACTGGACCGCATCGAATCCATCCGGCGCAAGGCGCGCCGGCAGAGTCAAAGGCAGGAGAAAAACGCAAACGACGCTCCCGCGCAGGGCATCCTCATCGGACGCTGGGCGATGCAGATTCTGGGAGTGGTCATCATCTACGTCAGCATCCTGCTCTCCTCGAAGAGTTCCATCGTCTATGTGGGGCTCGGCATCGCGCTCATCATCGGCGGGCTCTTCGTGAAGGGCGGCCTTTTGACGACCACCGCGCGGGAAACGGCGCCGTCCGTTCCGATCCCGGAGGCGGACATCCAGCAGCACGAAAAGAACCTGCGCTTTTTGAACATCAAGCGCCAGCAGTTGGAGACTCGTCAGAACGCCCTTGCCGCAGGCATCGCGCGGGAACGGACCCTTCTACGGGAATTCGACCGCGAACTGCGCGAGCCCTACATCTGAACGCCGTCTTGCACCGGAACGTCCGCTGCGTTACAACTGGTTCCCGTCGGCAGCGTTTTCGTAAAGGTTTGACATTCCGGCCCATCGCGGAGACCTATACCGGCAGTACGGCGCCAGCTCAACCGATGGCTCAAAATCCGATTCATACCGACGAAGAAATCGCCCTCAAGATCGAGGGCGCGCCGCGCCTCCCCTCCCTGCGCAGCATCGGGACGGCCCTGAGCGAACTCGTGTATGCCGAGAACAGCTTCACCTCGCAGATCGCCGAGGTCATCCGGCGCGACCCCTCCCTCACGAGCCGCCTGCTGAAGCTGGTGAATTCGGTCTTCTTCGGCCTCTCCCAACGGGTGAACAACATCGAGGAGGCGATCTTTTACCTCGGCCTGCGTCAGATCCGCGAACTGGCCCTTGCCACGCCGATCATCGAGGACTTCGAGCGCCTGCATGGGTCCGCCATGAAGAACGCCCCGTGGCAGAACCTCTGGCGGCACTCGATCGGCAGCGGCATCCTCTGCCGCGAAATCCTTTCCAACGCGGGCGTCACCTTCGAGGACGACACCGACTACATCGTGGGCCTGATCCACGGCGTCGGGAAAATCGTGACGGCCTCCATCTTCCCCACCGGCTTTGGCCGCGTTCTGGCCTCGGGGGCGAAAACCGAGGCCGAGCTCATGGAGATCGAACGCCGGGAGATCGGCTGGGATCACGCCCGCGTGGCCGGCTACTATCTGGAGCGGCATCACCTCGGGCCCGAGATCGTCCTGCCCGTCCGCTGGTACTGCGATCCCGCCCAGGCGGGCATTCACGCCAAGAGCGCCGCCGCGGTCCAGGTGGCGGACCACCTCGTCCGCGCCGCGGGCGTGGACAGCTTTGACCTTTCCGGCACCGTGGAGGCCGAATCCGTCATTCTTCTTCCGGGATGGAGCCTGCTTTTTGAAGGCAAGAGCGAGGAGGAATCGCTGGAGATCCTCGCCGGAATGCGCCCGAGTCTGGAACGGCTCCCCGGCGTCCTCAAGGGAATGATCTGATTTCCGTGCCGTCGCGACGCGCGCCACCGGGAATGCGTACACGACAATCCCGCCCTCCGGCTGGAAGGCGGGATCGCAAAAGGCGCGGGACTGTTATTTCGCCGGGGCCTTCTTCGGCTCGGCGGAGGCGCTTCCCTTGGAGGACTTTCCACCCTTGCCGCCGCCGGAGAGCGAATACTCGCCCGGGCCGGTGAAGAAGAGGGCGAGGAAGGTCATCATCATCATCGCCGCGTGCGCCCAGCCACCGAAGGCGGAGAGCGTCAGGGACGGCTTCATGGAAAGAAGCGCCGTCAAAAGCACGCAGAAAAGTGCGAACGCCGCGCACCGCGCGCAGACGCCGAGGATCAGGAGAAGGCCGCCAAGGACCTCCACCGTGGCCGCCGCAAAGCCCCACGCCAGCGCGTGGCCGTGCAGGCCGTAAACCGAGATCGCCGAGCCGACCGATTCCAGCACCGGGGCCCCGCCGATGAATTTGGGCACCCCGTGGAGGATCATTGCCGCGCCCGCGGACACGCGAAGAAGAAGAAGCCCCGTCTCGGGCTTCTTGAAAACGTCACCGATGGACAAGCTCATGGATGAGAAGGATTGATGATTTCCGGTCGGGAAAACTCTGACAAAAAAAACGGACGAATGCACCTACAAAGAGCACATCCGTCCGTGATGGAAAAGGGGCGAAAAGTTCCGCTAGGCGGGATCCTCGTCGATGTAAACCGTCTTGTCGTCGGTCACGGCCTCTTCGGAATTCGGTCCGTAGAACTGGATCTCGAAGTAAGCCACCTCGAAGCCAACCTCGGCCTTCACCTGGGCTAGGACAGCCGCCTCGTCGAACTTGGGCGTGACGACCGTGATGGCGCCGGTATTGGTGTTCACCGCATACATGCGGCTGTCCTTCTTTTCGTTGAGGACAAAGTGCGCCGCGCGGCGGGGAAGCCCCACCCTGCGGATGATGCCGCGCACTTCCAGCCGGGAAAGCAGGCGGTACACCGTGGCCGGGTCGCAGCGGCCCTTGAGTTCGTCCCTCTTGAGCAGGTGCTGCACGCTGACCGGCGCTGTCTCGTTCAGGAAACACCTCAGGATTGCCCTGAGGCATTCCGTTCGACGCAGACCCGATTGACGGCAGACCACGATCAATTCCTTGACCCTATCTTCGATTGTTGCACTCACCATTCCCCTCCGTTTATCCGTTTTTGTTCCTGAATCAATGCAAATATATCTACATTACAAGATTTGAAGAGTAAATTGCGTAAAAATTTCCCCCAAATTCAAGCCCCGTTTAATTTTCAAGACCCTTTCTCCTGCGATAGTCCGCTATCTGATCTTCGCCAATCGGATTAACATCGAAGTATCGGCTCTCGGGATGGGCAAAATACAGGCCGCAGACCGAGCCCGGCGGGTTCATCGCAAGGTTTTCCGTGAGAGTGATTCCGACATTCTTTTCCACATCCAGGAGCTTCCAGAGCGTGCGCTTTTCCTCGTGATCGGGACAGGAGGGATAGCCCTGCGCAGGACGAATGCCCCGGTATTTTTCCGCAAGAATGTCGTCCAAGGTCAAATTCTCGCTTCTGCCAAATCCGAGGATGTCGCGAGCCTTCTTGTGCAGGAATTCCGCAAGCGCCTCCGCCATGCGGTCGCCAAGAGCCTGCACGATGATGGCGCTATAGTCATCCCCAGCCTCGCGGAACTTTTTCGCAAACGCATCCACCTCGTGTCCGCTCGTGACGGCGAAGGCGCCGACACAGTCCTCCCGTCCGGAGTTCTTCGGGGCGACGAAGTCCGCGAGGCAGTAGTACGGCCCCTCAGGATTCAGGTTTTTCTCCTTCTGCTGCCGCTGGAAATGCAAGGTCGCCAGCGGTGTTTCGCGATCCGTGCCTTCATAGAGCGCCACGTCGTCGCCAAGGGACTGCGCCCTCCAGAAGCCGTAAGCCGCCCTGAGGCCGAAGACCCGCTCCTTCACGATGCGTTCGAGGAGCTTTTGCGCCTCCCCGTAGAGGTCGCGCGCCTGCGAGCCGTATTTCTCGTGATCGAGAATGGCCGGGAATTTGCCCTTGAGGCCCCAGGCCCAGAAGAAGGGGCTCCAGTCGATATACTTCGCCACTTCCGCCGGGTCGATGTCCGTCAGCGTGCGCACGCCGTAAAACTCCGGCAGAGCGATGTCGGCCTTCGCCCAGTCCGTCTTCAGGGCTCGTTCCCGCGCCTCGGCAAGGGACAGCATCCGCCCATCGTCGCGTTTGGCGTAGCTTTCACGGTCCGCCTGCTGCTGGGCGCGGATCTGCTTCACGTAGTTCTCGCGGTCGTTGAGAAGACTGTTGCAGACGCCCACCGCGAGGGACGCATCCTTCACGTACACCACCGCTCCGTCGTACTGCGGGGCGATCTTGAGGGCGGTGTGCAGGCGCGAGGTCGTGGCCCCACCTACAAGGAGTGGAATCTTGAGCCCTCGGCGCTGCATCTCGGCGGCGTTGGACACCATCTCGTCGAGCGACGGGGTGATGAGGCCGGACATGCCGATCACGTCCGCCCCTTCCCTTTGCGCGACTTCGAGTATCTTTTCCACCGGTACCATGACTCCGAGGTCGATCACCTCGTAATTATTGCACGAAAGAACTACACCAACGATATTCTTGCCGATGTCGTGAACATCGCCCTTTACCGTCGCAATTACAAACTTGCCTGCGGATTTTCTTGATCCTGATTGAGCCTTTTCGGCATCCATGAGCGGCGTCAGGTGCGCCACGGCTTTTTTCATCACACGGGCGCTCTTGACAACCTGTGGGAGGAACATCCGGCCCTCGCCGAAAAGCTGGCCGACGACCTTCATGCCGTCCATGAGCGGACCCTCGATAACGTGGATCGGGCGGCCCAGTTTCGCGAGCGCCTCGTCGGCATCCGCTTCGATGAAATCCGTGATGCCGCGGACGAGGGCGTACTCGATGCGCTTTTCCACCGGCTCGCCGCGCCACGCGAGCTTGTCGGCGTCGGGAGCTTTTTCGCCAGCGCCCTTCGCGCCACCACCGGCCCTCATTTCCTCGGCAAGGGCGATCAGTTTCTCCGTGGCGTCACTAGTGCGGTGCAGGATCACGTCCTCCACCACGTTGCGCAAGGCAGGCTCGATCTCCTCGTACACCGCCAGCATCCCGGCGTTCACGATCCCCATGTCGAGTCCGTTCTTGATCGCGTGATAGAGGAAGACGCTGTGCATCGCCTCGCGCACGGGATTGTTCCCGCGAAAGGCGAAGGACACGTTCGAGATGCCGCCACTACAGCGCGCTCCCGGGCACAGGCGTTTGATTTCGGGGATCGCGTCGATAAAGTCCTTTGCGTAAGTGGCGTGCTCCTCAATGCCGGTGCCGACGGAGAGGACGTTCGCGTCGAAGATGATGTCCTCCGGCGCCACGCCCGCCTTCTCCGTCAGGATTTTGTAGGCGCGCGCGCACACCGCCACCTTGGCGGCCTTCGTCACGGCCTGTCCCTGTTCGTCAAAGGCCATGACGACCATCGCGGCACCATAGCGGCGAACGGTCTTCGCATGCTCTACAAATTCCGCCTCACCGTTCTTGAGGCTGATGGAGTTCACGATCCCCTTGCCCTGCAGGCACGCAAGACCCGTCTCGATCACCTCCCAGCGGGAGCTGTCCACCATCACCGGGACGCGCGCGATATCGGGCTCGCCCGCGACGAGATTCAGGAACTTCTTCATGCACGCGGGCCCGTCGAGAAGGCCGTCGTCGAAGTTCACGTCGATGACGTTCGCCCCGCCTTCCACCTGCGCACGCGCGATCGCAAGGGCTTCCTCGAACTTACCCTCCTGCACGAGCTTCTTGAATTTGATCGAGCCCGCGACGTTCGTGCGCTCGCCGATCAGGATGAAGGGCGCCGAGGGCCCCTCCACCTTGAAGGGTTCGAGGCCCGCAAGGCGCAGCGCCGGCTTGTCCGCAGGGGTTTTGCGCGGGGAAATGCCTTTCACGGCCTTCGCCATCGCCGCGATATGCCCCGGCGTGGAGCCGCAGCAGCCGCCGAGGAGATTGAGCCAGCCGCTGCGGGCATAGCCGGCCATCGTGGCGGCCATCATCTCCGGCGTTTCCTTGTACTGGCCGAGCTCGTCCGGAAGGCCCGCGTTCGGGTAACAATGGATCGGGCAGTCCGCGATCTGCGAGAGAAGGCGCAGGTGCGGCTCCATGTCCTCTGCGCCCAGAGCGCAGTTCAGGCCCACCGAGAAGGGCCGCGCATGCCGCACGCTGTTCCAGAAGGCCTCGATCGTCTGGCCCGAGAGCGTCCGCCCCGAGGCATCGGAAATGGTCACGGAAAGGCTCAGGGGTACGCGGAAGCCGTAGTCTTCAAAGATCTCCTCCGCCGCATAGACCGCCGCCTTGGCGTTCAGCGTGTCGAAGATCGTCTCCACAAGGAGAAAGTCCGCGCCGCCGTCGATGAGGCCGCGCATCTGTTCCGCATACGCCTGCACGAGGTCGGCGAAGGTGACGTTGCGGATCTCCGGCCGGTTCACATCCGGAGAGAGGGAGGCAGTGCGGTTCGTCGGCCCGCAGGCGCCCGCGACGAAGGTGGGCCGCCCTGTTTCCGCCGCGTAATCGTCCGCCACTTTCCGTGCGATCCGCGCCGCGGCAAGATTCAGCTCCCGGCAGTGCGCCTGCATCCCGTAGTCCGCCTGCGAGATCGCGTTGGAATTGAAGGTGTTCGTCCCCGCGATGTCCGCCCCGGCCTCGAAGAATTTGCGATGGATCAACGCGATGAGGTCGGGCCTCGTGAGGTTCAAAAGGTCGTTGTCGCCCTTGAGAGGACGTGAAAAGTCCCGGAACAGGTCGCCGCGAAAGTCCTCTTCTGTCGGCTGCGCCTTCTGGATCATCGTTCCGCGCGGACCATCCAGCATCACGATGCGCTCGGACATAAGCTGCCGCAGGCGTTCGATGCGCCGGGCGCGTTCTTCGGAAGAGGGCGGATTCGTAGCGATGCTCATTTATGTATCAAAATATAGGGATACGTTGATGTAAACATAAAAGAATCAAGGAAATCACACGAATTTCTCTTGTTACGGTGGCTCCACTCCCCCGCATTCGCAAACGCATAATGGACGCGGCGCAGCGGAAAACCGGCCCCATTCGCGAATCGGGAACGTTCCCTGTCAGCCTGCTATTCCCCGATATCGTCGCGGCTCTTGCGGACGATCCAGAAACGGCAGTCGTCGGCGAATTCGCGCACTGTGGCCGATTCGTTGGCCAGCAGCGAGCGCGGGGTGTCGCTCTCGTAGCGCAGTCCCGCCGCCTCGATATCCTCGCGAATCTCCTGCCGCGAGGGGATGTGGATGAAGAGCATGCCGAGCGGCGTCTCCTCGTAGCGGTCACCGAAATCCTCCAGATGGGCGTCCTGCTTGCCGCTCGCCCACAGGCGTGCCTGCTCCGCCCAGTAGGCGCGGAAGTGCGGATTGTCGCGGTCGTGGGTGGTGAAGATGAAGTGTGACCCGGGCTTGAGCACGCGGCGAACCTCGCGCAGGGCGGTGCGGCGCTTCTGGCGCCCGGGAATCTGCATCATGCCGTTGAAGCCGAAGATCGCCCCCTCGAAGAAATTGTCCGCAAAGGGCAGCGCGCAGGCGTCCGCCACGGAGAATTTCACCTTCGAGCCCTTCGTGCTTTCCACAATGCGCAAAGCCTGCCCGATCATGGCCTCGGAAAGGTCGATCGCGGTGATGTCCTCGTAGCCGAGGCCCTCCAGCGCCAAGGCAATGCGTCCCGTGCCGGTGCCCAGCTCCAGAAGCGGGTGACGCCTAGAGAAGTAGCGGGTGAAGGCGATCCTTTCGGAAAGCCAGAGGCCGATGCCCGTCGTGGCGCGGGTATAGTGATCCAGCACGCTGGGCGTGCGGTAATAGGTTTTGACGGCTTCGGAGTCCATACAGGGAGCGGTGAATCCTCCGTGACGCGCTGGCGGGGCGGATTCCCCCGACGGGAAGCACAAACCGCTCTGGCGCTCCCGTCAATCGCTCAGTTCGACAGACAGCGCTCAAAAACGGTGCGGGAATCCCCTACTTCGCCGCGCCGAAATGCTGGCCGAAGGGATAGTAGATGACGAGAGCCCTGCCGACGAGGGCGCTCTCGGGCATCGGCCCCCAGACGCGGCTGTCCGCGCTGTCGTCGGAATTGTCGCCAAGGCCGATGTAGCTCTTCTCCGGGACGGTGTAAGGAACGGAAAGGTCCACGAGATCGCGCGAGGTGATCCGGGGAAGATACCCCTCGTATTCGCCCAGTTTTTCCGCATTGGAAAGGAAGGCATCCGCGCCCTCGATCGGCGCGCCGTTCCTGTAAAGAACCGGATACTTCACCTGCAACACGTCGCCCGGTTTGCCCACAAGGCGCTTGATGTAGTACTTGCCGCGCTCCCTTTCGGACATGCCGGGGATGTTATCGGTGTGGAAGACGATGGGCTCGCCCACCCTCGGACGGCGGAAGTGATAGCTCACCCGGTCCACAAAGAGCTGGTCGCCTAGGCGTACCTCGAAGGAAAGGAGGCTCTCGCCCTTCTTCACGAAAACGCCGGTGTGATAAAGGAAATTCCCGCCCGCGGCGAGGGAGACACTGGAACGGTCCGGCACGCCGAATCTCTTGAAGATGACCCCGTAGAGGCCGAAGTCCTGCGGGACCTCGAAGGATTGCTGATGGCCGCCGATGAAGAAGACGTAGCGGTCGTTCACCGTGGGCATGATGCCGAACCATTTGCACGAGTGCACCGGGGCATACGGCACGTAAAAACCGTATTTGTTCGGGACGGGGACCATCGGAATCACCACCTCGCCGTCGTAATCGCTCACGAAATTCTCCTGCCAGGAGCCGAGGAACACGGCGCGGAAAGACCGCGCGAGAAGGCCGGGGGCATCCGCCGGGTTCGAATACAGCTCCCAAGTCATCCCGTTGTAGGTGGGATACATGGAATTGGTCGGGATGCGGAAGGGCTGCAAAAAGAACATGCGGATGCAGATGGCAAGAATCGCCGCCACGAGGAAGACCTCCGCGTTCTCCGGCAGGGACTTTTTCGGGTAATAGCTTCCCCCGTGCTTCTGCATCAGCTTTTCGAGCGACTCCATCAGGGCCTTGAGCTTTTCCGCGTCCTGATTCTCGCGGTCGTCCTTCAGCTCCGCCACGGCGTCGATCGCCTCCCGCAGGGCCGTGCGCTCCGCCGGGACGATGAGGTCGCTCCGGTAATTGTAGATTTTCTCGGCGGTGCGGACCATTTCGTCCGCCGCCTTCAGCACCTTTCGGGAAATTTTCGCCATTACAGCGTCATCCTGACCGAAAAGAGGACAGGGAGGGAACAAAAATGTTCGCGCGTCCGGTGAAAGAGTTGTCGCATGTGGTCATTTCCCGCTCGCCCGGAATCGGTTGGCCGGTCAATTTCCGGGTATCATGACAAGAAGAACGCGGAGCGGAGTTGGCAAAAAGGCGGGCCTCCTTGGCGCGGCGGCGGCGGCCATCGCGGCAGCGGTGCTGATCTACAAGGGGCCGAAGACGGAAACGCTCGCACGGGAGACCGACCTTTCCACACCGGTCGCAGCCTTCGCCGAGGTCGGCGGTCTGCCGAGGGAAGCTCCCCCGCGCGCCGGGTACGAAGAATTCGTCAACACCGGTTACGCCGTGGGCTACGACGAGGCGCTTCTGGCCCCGCTCTGGTCGGCCTACTACTGCCCGCCGGATGTCCGTTTCAAGTCCTCCGAGCGCAGCCCCTTTGCGCCAGACCTGCGTCTGCCAGAAGCCTTCCGCCTCGTGACGAAGGACTTTAACAACACCCCCGGAGCCACGAAGTACGACCGCGGCCACATGGCCCCGAACAGCGCCATCGCCACACGCTACGGCGAAAAGGCGCAAAAGGAAACCTTCCTCCTTACGAACATCGTCCCTCAGCGCAGCGAGCTGAACCAGACCTTCTGGCGCTATCTGGAAAAGAAGATCTCCGACGTCTGGGCGCCGCAGATGAAGGGGGTGTGGGTGGTCGTCGGGCCCGTCTTCGGCAAGAATCCGCGGCGGATGAACGGTAGGGCCGCAATTGCCGACGCCTTCTATTGCATCGTCCTCGACCGCGACGAGGCCACGGGCAACCTCCGCGCCCTCGCGCTCCTCGTCCCACAACAGGAGAAGGGAAATCTGCCCCTGGCCCCGTTCGAGACCAGCATCCGCGAGATCGAGCGCCGCACGGGCCTCGACTTTTTCTCCGCCCTGCCCGACACCGTGGAAGTTCCGCTGGAAGAGCGCGCGAAGGCCGACGCCTTCTGGAACGCCGCCGCCAACGTGAATTGAGGCGCGCGTCAGGATTTCCTCTTGACTTGCCCCCACCGCGAAGGCTAACTACCCCACTTTACCAATCAAAGGCTTTCCAATGTCCCAGCATCCAAGCTTCAAAGTCGGTGGCGCTTCCAGCAAGAAGAAGCGCAATGTGCTCAAGCGCTTCGAGCGCGTGGCCCTTCTCAAGGACCGCGGCCAGTGGAAGAGCGGCGATCGCGTTCAGGGTCTGCGCAAGACCCTGCCCTCCGCCTAATCCGGCATCCTCCCCTTTTTCATGCGCGGATCCGCACGGTTCCGCGCATTTTTGTTGTACGCGGAAGAGGAAGAATCAGATTTTTAACCGCAGAGAAACGCAGATGTCCGCAGATTTCTAGAAATGGATTCAGGGACGGGAATTCTTATCTTAACTCAAAAAACCTCTTCCTCTTTCATCTGCGTAAATCTGCGTTTCTCTACGGTTAAATAATCTGGCCTTGTGCATCCGCGGTCACAGTCTTCCGATGCGGGAGAAGTCGAGGAGGCCGTGGCTGATCGTGCCGTCGGCCATGCAGGCCTGATCCGTGCGAGCATGCGGGTTCGGAATCGGCTCCCCGGAATGGAAATCGAAATGGCAGACGCCGTTTTCCATGGTGAAGAGCCCCTGCGGCTCCATCGCCGAGGGCAACGTTTCCTCGGTCGGTGTCGTGGCGGTGACCCTCTCGGGATAATTCAGGTTGTGCACCACGTAGGGCTCGACCGGCGTTTCCATGAGCATCGCCGCGTAGCGGGCGGCGTGTGCGGCGGCGGCACGGATGTCGCCCTCCACCTCCGACGGAACGCTCTTGTTCTCCTTGTGGAGGATCTGGAAAAACTTCTGCGGCACCTTCTGCGAGGCGGCGAGCGCCCGGCACTTCCACACCGCGCCCTCGATCGCAGCGCCGAGGGTGCCGGAGGAAAGGATGAAGGGGATGCCCGCGTTGTAACCGATGTTGATGCCGCTCACCACGATGTCGGGACGCCGCCCGGCAAGCAGATGCTGCATCGCGATGTTCACGCAGTCGCAGGGCGTGCCGTCGATGGAAAAGGCGCGACATCCGGCCACGGTGCATTCCGCAACCTCCACCGGTCTGCGGCGGGACATCGCCCGGCCAATCCAGCTTTGCTCGCACTTCGGCGCGGCCACGAGCACCTCGAAGTGTTCCGAGAGCGCCTCGGCAAGGACCCGCAGGTAGAAGCTCCCGATGCCGTCGTCGTTGCTTAAAAGGGCCAGCGGCATCGGCTAGTATCCCTTCTTCTGAATGATCTTCTGAAGCTCGCTTTGGAAATCCTGGATGTCTTCCGGGGCGGGCCGGTAGCCCTTGTCCACTCCTTCGAGACCGAGGCGCCCCATCTGGTCGAGATACCACTTGGCCTTCACCCCGTCCGAGAAGGTGACGGCGCCGCTCATGAGGGTTCCCGGACGGTTGATGAGGTCGGCCTCCACCTGCACGGCTCCGGCGACCTCCATCTCCTCGGCCTCACCCTCCCCGGGGAGGGCTTCCTCCACGGCGGGCTCCTCCTTCTTTTCCGGCGCGGGCTTCTTGCCGAGCTCGATGCCGTAGTCGTCCAGAAGGAAACGCAGATCCATGTAGGTGAGGCGAAGGTTCAACTCCGCCTCCAAGTTTTTCTGGATGGTGGAAAGACTTTCTCCCTGCGCCGCCCAAACGCGCAACGCCTCCAATTGCTTGCTGTCGAGTTTCATGCTTTGCCACGATACTCGCGTCGGGATGCGTCCCGGTCAAGGCAAGGCTGGAACTGCGATGTGTGTGTACAAAAGGAAAGGCCCGGCTGTAACCCCGAAAAAAAATGCCGGGCCCTTCCTAGCAGTGCATATCCCGGATCCGGGATATGAAGAAGAGGCGTTGAGGCCCCCTCTTCGGCGGATTTCATGCACCGTCCGTGCCAGTCGCCCCCCTGTCAAAACGATTGCTCGTTTTTTCTTCCCGCGGAGGAATTTACGGTCCGAACCCGCCGCCGAAAGGCCCGTCCTGCACGATTCCGGCAGGGCGCCTGCGCATTTCCGATCATCCTCTCTTTGGCGCTTGCAACAGGGCAAATTCTGCCTAGGTATTTTGAAGGCATGTCTTTTGAAAAGATACTCGTTCTCGACGACGAAGCCATCGTCTGCCGGACGTTGCAGAGCATCCTGCGCAAGCGTCGCTACAATGTGGCGAGCGCCGGGACGATCGCCGAGGCGGAGCGTGTGCTCGCGGCGGACCACTTCGACATGCTCTTCATGGACCTGCGGCTGCCCGACGGCGACGGCATCGGCCTGTTGGAGCGCGTGGCCAAGCAGCCGGAGGCTCCCTTCATCGTGGTGATGACCGGGTACGCAACGGTGGAGTCGGCGGTGGAATGCATGCGCCTGGGCGCCTTCGACTACATCATCAAACCCTTCTCGAACAGTCAGATCGAGATCACGGTGAGCAAGGCCGAACAGTACCGGCACATCCTGAACGTCGCCCGCTTCTTCACCAAGGAGGACACGACCGAAAACGAGCTGATCGGCGAGAGCTCCGCGATGAAGAAGGTGCGCGAACTCATCGCCCGCGTAGCGCCGACACAGGCCACCGTCCTCATTCAGGGCGACAGCGGCACCGGTAAGGAATTGATCGCGAGCGCCATCCACAACCAGAGCCCGCGCTCCGCCGCGCCCTTCATCAAGGTGAATTGCGCCGCCATCAGCGAGACGCTCATGGAGAGCGAGTTCTTCGGTCACGAGAAGGGCGCCTTCACCGGGGCGACAGCCCGGCGAGAGGGCCGCTTCGAGCTCGCGGACGGCGGCACGATCCTATTGGACGAAATCAGCGAGATCTCGCAGGGACTTCAGGCAAAGCTCCTGCGCGTCCTTCAGGAGAACGAATTTGAAAGGGTCGGCGGAAACACGACGATCCACGTCGATGTGCGCGTCATCGCCACGACGAACCGCAACCTCGCCAAGAGTGTCGAGAAGGGCTTCTTCCGCGAGGATTTGTATTACCGCCTGAACGTCTTTCCGATCCACAACCCCTCGCTGCGGGAGCGTCTTGGCGACATCCCCATCCTCGCGCGCGCCTTCGTGGAGAGGGCGGGACGCAAGCACGGCGTGAAGGTGAAGGGGCTTTCCGCGGCGTCGATGCAGTGCCTTCTGGCCCACAGCTGGCCAGGAAATGTGCGTGAACTCCAGAACATGATCGAAAAGGCGGTGATCCTGACCGGCGAGGGGCGTCTCATCGAGCCCGCGGCGCTGGGCCTCGCCCCATCGGACAACCCCGCGGGCGACACGGCGAAGGCCCCCTCCCCGATCATCCTTTCCGACGAGATCGTGCCGCTGGAGGAGATCGAAAAGGCCTGCATCCTGAACGCCCTGCGCGTCCACAAGGGGAACCGCACCCATGCGGCGAAGGCCCTCGGGATTGCGCTGCGCACCATGCGCAACCGCATCGCGGAATTCCGCGCAGCGGGCGTGCCGGTGCCGGAGGCGGAGGGCGGCGAGGAATCGCTGGCTTGATTTCGGGCGGCGTCCTTGTCCATAGTTCCGGATGGGCGATTTTGAAAAACACGTTTCTTCGGAATACCTCAAAAAGTCCGCCGGATGGCACGCGGAGGTGAAGAGGGAGAGCTACGCGCACATGAATCTCGGCGCGGCGCGGAGCGTCCTAGACGCTGGCTGCGGCCCGGGCCTCGATCTTGTCCCGATGGCGGAACGGATGCCCGAAGACGGCCTTGTGACGGGTCTCGACCTTTCGCCCGACATGCTGAAGGTGGCCGAGGAAATCCTTGCGGAGAGCCCGGCGGGGAAAAAGTGCCGTCTGGCCCGGGGTTCGGTTCTTGCGATGCCTTTTGCGGAGGCGAGCTTCGACGCGGTGCGCGCGGAGCGGCTCTTTCAGGTGCTGCCGCAGGATTCCTGCCCTCCGGCTGCGGTTTTCGCGGAGCTCTGCCGCGTGTTAAGGCCCGGCGGCAGGCTCGTCCTCGTCGATGTGGACTGGGCGACGGTGTCGGTGGATTTTCCGGATCTTGACCTCGAACGGAAGCTTCTGCGCTTCTTCGGCGACGTGTGCCGCCCCAACGGCTACGCGGCGCGGCAGTTTCGCGGCTGGCTCGCGCGGGCTGGCTTCACGGACCTGCGCGTGCACTCCTTTCCGCAGTTCATGGAAAGCGCCACGGACTGCCCCATCGTCGGCTGGCTCGCCGAGGAGGCGAAGAAGCGCGGCGTCGCGACGGACGCGGAGATCGACCGCTGGACTGGCACGCTGGCAGGCCTCGCGGCGAAGAAGCAGATGTTCGCCTCGGTCAACATGCTCGTCGTCTCCGGCACGAAGGCATAGCCCCTGCTTGAACCGGCGTCCCGCTTCCGTATGATGGGGTCATGGCCGAGCTTGCCGAGATTGTCGCGTATTGTCAGGAGCGCCTGAACGTGGAGGCGATCCGCGACTTCAAGGGGGCGGAAAACGGACTTCAGGTGGGTAGTTCCGGGCGCGTGACGAGAATCGCGGCGGTGGTGGATGCGGGGCTGGCCCCCTTCCGCGAAGCGGCGGCGCGCGGCGCGGACCTGATCCTTTGCCACCACGGTCTTTACTGGGAGCCGCCCTTCCCCATCGTGGGCCCCTCGCGCGAGAAGCTGAAGGTGCTGCTCGAAAACGACATCGCCCTCTACTCCGCGCATCTGCCCCTCGACGCACACCGGGAGCTTGGCAACGCCGCGCAGATCGCCGCAAAACTCGGGCTGGCGATCGAAAAGTGGGACCTTGAATACGAAGGGACGGCGATGGCGCCCATCTGCCCGTGGAAGGCCTCGCGCGAGGCTCTTAAGGAAAAATTGGCCCCCCACTTCCCGCACCTGAGGGAAATCGCCTTCGGCAGCGCCTCGCCGGAAAAACTCTGCATCGTGAGCGGCAGCGGGAACCTCGTCCTGCCGGAGCTGGCGCGGCTCGGCATCGACACCCTCGTCACGGGCGAACTCAAACAGTCGAACTTCAATCAGGCGCAGGAACTGGGCATGAACGTCTTCCTCTGCGGCCATTACGACACCGAGACCTTCGGCGTCAAAGCCCTCGCGGCGGAACTTTCCGCGAAATTCGGCGTGCCGTGGGAGTTCCTCGCCACCGGCTGCCCCTTGTAACATGGCCCCTCCCGCGCACTGGAACCGGACGCCGATCCACGCGATCGACTTCGAGGGCAGCCTCGCCGGGGGCGTCGTGGAATACGGCGTGGCAACGCTCATCGAGGGGAAAATCGCCGCCGCACGCACGCGCATCTGCCACAGCACGGCGCCGATCCGCCCAAGAGAAAGCGACGTGCACGGCCTGACGGAAAGGGACACGGCATGCGCTGCACCCTTCACCGACGAGCGCGAACTCTTCTTTACTCTGCGCGAATCCGGCCCCTTCTGCGCACACAACGCCGCCTTCGAGAACCGCCTGATCGCGGACGAATGGCCGGTGCCGAGGCCCTCGCCGAATCCACTCTCCGGGGCGACGCAGCCGACGTGGGGTCCGTGGGTCGATACGCTACGCCTGTACGAGGCGATCTATCCCGGTCTTCCCGACCGCTCTCTTGCGGCGCTCGTGGAAGTCTTTTCGCTTCAGAGGGAGCTGGACGCGGCGGCGGCCACCTTCTGCCCTCCGGCAAGGCGGCGCTACCACTGTGCCCTGTATGACGCGATCGCCTGCGCGCTTCTCCTGGCACGCCTCGGGACTCTTCCCGGTTACGAGGCACTTTCCATCGGGTGGCTCCTGGCCAAGAGCGGCGGACCCGACTCCGCGCAGGGGGAACTCTTCCGGTAGAGGCCCTGCATCTCAATGTGAGAATCCAACGTCTCAATTTGAGGCAGAATCGCATGACGCGGACCTCCCGCCGCGCGGGGTCCTTTCCACAAGCTACCGGATAATAGCGTCTTGCAGCCACAGGCACAGAATCTGATTCATTGGCTGTAAACCGATCGCATCCACATGAAACGCCTTCTCGGAACCCTGCTCTTTTCACTCCGGCTCTCCCTCAAGAGCCCGATGAACACGATTCTCTGCATCGCGGTGCTGGCCTGCGGCATCGCCCTGGCCACGACCACGTACAAGCTTTACGACATGGTCTTCGCCAGCACCGTGCCCTACGAGAATTCCGAGAACATGGTGATGATCCAGCGCCGGGCCAAGAACGGCAATCTGGACAACACCTGGCCGATGCTATCGCTGCGGATGTTCCTGGAAAGGCAGGACATTTTCGAGGACATCATCCTCTACGTTCCCGAGGGCGCTTCCCTCAAGCACGGCGAACAGGGTGCGCTGGCAAACGTCATGTACACCAAGCCGAATTTCACCAAACTGGCGCAGGTGTATCCGTTCATGGGACGCAGCATCACCGAGGAGGACTGCAACTCCGCAAACGGGAGCGTGGCCGTCATCGCCTACGACATCTGGCGCGACATGTACGGCTCCGACCCCGATGTCGTCGGCAAAACGATCCTCTCCGACGGCATCGTGCGGACGATCGTCGGCGTGATGCCGGAGCACTTCGACGGACCCTTCCCGATGACGCGCGTGCAGATCTGGCTGCCCCTGAATCTCGACACGATCAAGGACGACACCGGATGGGTGACCTTTTCGAGCATGATCGGCATCGCGAAAAAGGACATTTCCCGCAAGAAGGCGGAAAGCCGCGCTGCGGAAATCATGGCGGACATCATCAAGACCTACCCGCAGGAAAACGACGGCATCGCGACGGTGGGACTGCGTTACTACAACGACAAGTTCACCGACGACAACAGCGCCAAAATCCTGAGCGCGGTCTTCATCTGCGGGTTCCTCGTCCTCTTCATGTCCTGCGGGATCGTCTCGGGCCTTCTCACGGCACGGTATTCGACGCGTTCGCAGGAGATCGCCGTCCGCAGCGCGCTCGGCGCCTCGCGATTGCAGATCGTGGGACAGATGATCGTGGAGTTCCTCGCCATCTCCATCCCGTCGGTGATCCTCGGGTTCCTCCTTTCCCACTGGTTCGACGTGGCGGTGATGCAGTCTTTTCTCGACCGCTTCCAAATTCCGGACTTCATGCTGCACCGCGATTCCACACGCATGACGGTGTTTGTCGTGGCGATCCTGTGTTTCGTGTCGCTGGTCTCCACCGTGATGCCGGCGCTCCGGGCCTCGAAGACGGACCTTTCCAGCGTCCTGCACGAATCCACGCGCACGGGCTCGTCGCTGCGTGTGACGAAGATGTCGAACTTCCTCATCACCTGGCAGGTGGCGACGGCGTGCGTGGTCATGGCGGGCGGCGCGATCGTCGGCTACTTCATCTACGATTACCGTAACTTCAACAATCTCATCAATCCGGATGACTACTTCGTGGCCCGCATCGCCTTCAACGCGAAAGATCACAGCTACAAGGCCCGCGTGAACCTGACCGACGAGATCGTCCGCCGGATCCGTCAGAATCCGGGCGTGGTCAACGCCTGCCTTTCCAACGAGTTCTTCTACGGAAATCAGGCCGCGGGCGGCGAAAGGCACATCTGGCTCGACGGGGACGACTACGCCACCGAGTTCGACGCACCGATCGCCGTGAACCGCATCGTCTCCCCGGGTTACATGGAGACGATGAACATCCCGATCCTTCAGGGACGTGACTTCACCAGTTCCGACGACTCCTCCCATCCCGTGGTCATCGTGACGCAGGGTTTCGCGATGGAACGTTTCGGCACCCTCGACGTTCTGGGCCGACGCTTCCGCATGGGCCGAAACGACGTCTGGCTCACCATCGTGGGCCTCGTACCCGAGGTGTACAATCCGAAAAACGACCCGACTTCCCACAACGGGTTCTTCCGACCCTTCGCGCTGGAGCCTTGGGACGACATCTTCATCTTCGTCCGCGGAAGGCTTCCCTTCGAACAGATGCACCGCCTCGTGACCGACGCCGTGGAACGGACCGACACGAAGATCTGCATCTCCCGATTCTTCACCTATAACGACGCCCGCGCCTTCAACGGGCCGGAAACCTTCATGAGCTTCATCCTCGCGCTCTTTGTCACCTTCTCGATCTGCACGCTTCTCATGACGGCGGGAGGCCTCTACGGCATCATCAGCTTCTCGACGAACATGCGCCGCACGGAAATGGGAATCCGGCTGGCCCTCGGCGCCAAACCGATGGGACTGGTGCTTCTCATGACCCGCAAGGGACTTCTCTTTGTGGCGATCGGTCTGGCCCTGGGGGCCTTCGGCTCCTTCTTTTTGCGGAGTGCCCTCATCGGCACCTTCGGCACCTCTAGCGAGGCTCCGTGGACCTATGCGGCGTGCGCGCTGGTGCTTCTTTCCATCGCTGGAATCTCGATTTTCCTGCCCGCCTTCAGCGCGGCGCGGTGCGACCCGGCACGGGCCCTGAAAGACGAGTGAGTCAGGCCCGGCGGGAAACACCCGCTGCAAGGTCGTTCTCCGAAAACAGGGAGAACCGGACGAACGACCGAAGAAACGCCCCGGGCGCGGAGTCATCCACGTCCGGGGTTTTTCATACCCGCTTACGGAGTCTAGGTCACGCTGCCCGCTCTTGGTAGTTTCCAGCTCCGATCCCTGCCGGGTTTTGGACTCCCCCGGTCGCCCCTGGCAAAAACCCCGGGAAACCTTCCTCCTTCCGCTCCGTTGATCCGACTTTGCGCCGATCCGCCGGAAACGGGTCGATGTCCATGCCTTCCCCTCCCCGTGGAATCCCGGAATGACGCCATGCCGGAGTGCGGCCCGGCATCACTCCGTTCGGGACTTCGACTCCGCTTTCTGGCGCCACAGGGCACTCCGGCTAGGAAGCCGCGGGCTCCATTTGATCCGGTGGCGGACGCAGGTCACTCCCGTACAAAAAAAGGCACCCCAACGGGCGCCTCAACAATCCCACCCACACAAGGGGGGGGTTATGGAGTGACGATGTTCCAGCCGTCGAGGATCGTCCCGCAGAGGCGGCGGTATTCCACCACGGACTTCCGGTAGTCACACCCCGCCACGTATTCGCGCAGGCGCGCGTTCATGAGGTCGGTCTGCAGGCGCAAGATGACGAAGGTGGAGGACTTGCCCGCATCGTAGAGCTTCTGCTCGGCGTCGAGACTCTGCTCGGCGAGCTCGCGGCTTTCCCGGGCGGTGGCAAGGCGCTGCCAGTCGCACTCGATACGGCGCGCGCCATCGTCCAGTGACACGAAAATTTCCATCTCCAGCTGGCGCAGCGTCAGGCGGGCGATCTTCGCCTGCCGGCGAGCGACGGCCTTTTCGGCCCATCCGGCGCGGTTCGGAACGGAGTAACGAAAGGTGAAGCCCGCCTCGAAATCTTTCTTCTCAACGTCGCGTGCGTTTGAATAGCTGCGGGAAAGGCTGTCGCCCGAGCCCTGCATGTACAGGCCCGCAAAGGCCTGTAAATCCGGCAGGGCGTTGTTCGAGGCGCGCAGGGCGTCGATCTGGTCGCGCTCCAGCCCCAGCACCGCCTTGCGGTAATCCGGGCGCAGGGAGAGCGCCAGCGCATAGTCGGCCTTCGGGTCCACCGTCACCGCTTCGGGATCGGGCAGCGCCGCGAGGGTGAAATCCATCGTCTTGAGCGCCGCGGCGTCCCCCGCCATGAGAAGGCGCAGGGCGTTCCGTGCGTCGCCATAGCTGCGGCGGGCCTCGTAAAGGCTTTCCCGGCGCGCGGCCAGTTCCGCCTTGGCTTGGAAGAGGTCCGAGCCCGCCATCGAGCCGATCGCGGCTCGCTTTTCATTCTCCCCGCAGAGTTTCTCCGCCAGAAAACAGCTTTCCTCGGCCACGCGGGCGTATTCCGCAGCCAGCAGGGCGTCGAAGTAGGCAAACTGCACGTTTTCCACCAGTTGCGAGACCTCCTCGCGGAACACCTCGCGCGAGATCGCCGCTTTCTTGGAGGCCACGCGGATCGGGGCCATGTTGGGGCCGACACCGAAGCCCCTCAAAAGGTTCTGCCGGATGCCGAGATACACGCCCGTGAAGTGGGAATCCTGCCCCGCGGGGATGTCCTTGAGACCGTAATCGTACGCCTTCATGCTGGCGCTGGTGCCCGTCGGGGCGGCCAGTTCCACCCCCACGTTGGAATAGCGGCCCTCGCCCTGCAGGTAGGTGCCGTCCTTTGCCGCCTGACGAAAACGCACGGTCTCCGCCGTGAGGGCCGGATCGTAGGCGCCCCAGGCCCCGCTCACCCGCGCATCCGCCTGCTCCACGGCAAGGGTGTCCACCCGCACGAGGTAGTTCGCCCCCAGCGCCATGATGACGCTGGAGCGCAGGTCCGTCTCGGGAGCCTCCGCAACCGGCGCCGCCTCCTCCGCGAGGGAAAACTGCGGCAGTGCCACAAACAGAAGCGCGCCCACGAGGCGACGATGGGGGAAGAAAGACATCTTCATGCAAATCACGGAAGCCCAGTCTAATGCAGGGAGGAAAGAAACGATTCGGGGAAGGAGGTGTCCGTTCCCGAGCACTGCTGGGAGCGCCGCGTCTGGCGGCAAGTCCCGCCCTGCGTGTCGCCCCACAGGCCCATGCACAGGCCGCACCAGAGAAGAAGCAGGGCCGTCGCCGCGACGATCACGGCCACGCCGCGCCCGTCGAGACTGCGTTCGGGTTTCTCAAAAACGGCGCCCTTGCGTTGAATGGAGCTCTCGGGGTTCATTTTCCGGTCTCCCTCACGATGCGCCCGTCGAAGAGATGCACAACGCGGGAGGCAATCGAGTTGTATTCCTCGTTGTGCGTCACCATGCAGATCGTCGAACCGGAATCGTGCAGCTCGTGCATGAGGTGGACGACGGCGTCGCCGTTCTTGGAGTCCAAGTTGCCGGTCGGCTCGTCCGCAAGGAGGAGCTTGGGGCGTCCCACGAGGGCCCTCGCCACGGCCACGCGCTGCTGCTGTCCGCCGGAAAGCTGGCTGGGCAGGTGGTCCTCTCGGTGGCTCATCTCCACTCTTTCGAGGGCTTCGCGCACGCGCTGGCGGCGTTCGGACTCGGGCACGCCGCGATAGACCAGAGGCAGCTCCACATTCTCGTAAACGCTCATCTCGCCGATGAGGTTAAAGTTCTGGAAGATGAAGCCGATCAGGTTGTTCCGGAGCTTCGAGCGGGTTTTCATGTCCAGATTTCCCACATCGTGGCCATCCAGCAGATAGGTGCCGCCGGTTTGACGTTCCAGAAGGCCGATGATGGAAAGGAGCGTGCTCTTGCCGCAACCCGAGGGCCCGAAGATGGAAAGGAACTCCCCCTGCTTCACGTCGAGGTGAATGCCGCTCAGCGCCCGCGTCTCCATGCGGTCGGTGAAAAACGATTTGGACACGTCGGTGAGGGTGATGATGCTTACCTCCGCTTTCTTCGCGAAGGGCCGCACCGTCTCTTCTACAACTGCGTTCATTGAATGACCTTAGTTTTCAGTTATTTTTCGATTTCAAGCGCCTCGGCGTTGCCCCAGCGCGTCGTGTCGGAAAGGATGATTTCCTCGCCGGCCTTGAGTCCGCTCTTCACTTCGATCTGCGAGACCGAGGCGCGCCCGAACACAACCGTGATGCGTCGCGCCGTGCGGCCCGAGCCGTCCAGGCGGAAGACCTGCGCGGTAGTGTCCTGCAAAACGAGGGACGGGCGGTCCACATGGAGAACGTCGTTCAACTTCTCCAGTTCGATCGTCCCCTGCACGGTCTGTTCCGCGCGGCAGCCCGCCGGAAGTGGCGAATCAAAGTGAACATCCACCTTGACGATGCCGTTCTCCACATTGGGATCCACGCGGGAGACGATGCCCGTCACCTCGCCGGAAGTGCGGGTGTCGATCACCACGCTCTGCCCAGGAGCCACGTCGCGCGCCTGCGATTCCTGCACTTCAAGAACGGCCTTGAGGGCGCTCATGTCCGCCACCTGGGCGATCACCGCGCCCTGCACCACCTCCATGCCGGGTTCCAGATCCAGCTTCTGAAGGATGCCCGAGAAACCCGCTCGCACCGAAAGGGCGTCGGCCTGACTCTGGAGAAGTTCCAGCGAGGCCTTCGCGCTATCCACCTTGGTTTTCTGGCTGGCAAGCTGGTGCTCGATGGAACTCGTCTGGAAGTCGAGGCGTTCCTCCTCCATTTTCAGGCGGACGAGGCTGTGTTCGGCGTGAAGCCGGGCCCGTTCGCAATTGAGGGGCGAGACGAGCTTGTCGGCAAAGAGATCGGCCTGAATCCGCGCATCGAGCTGGGAGAGTTCCGTCTCCTCGCGCAGGCTTTCCACACTGCTCTTGAGGGCCAGAAGGTCACCCTGAAGGCGCACTCGCGCCCCGTCGAGGTCGGCCTGCGCCGCTTCGAGGACGAGCTTCGCCTCGCCGAGGCGCTGCTCCAGTTCCGGGTTGGAAAGTTTGAGGATGAGCGTCCCGGGCTCCACCGCCGCTCCAGAGAGAATGAAGCGCTGCTCCACCCTGCCCGCCGCGCGGGCACTGATCCAGCGGACGTTCTCGGGAACGAGCTTGCCCGTTCCCCTCAGGCTGCGGACCATGTCGCCCTTCTGCACCTGTCCCACCCAGATATCGTCCGCGTCCACCTTGCGGAGCGGACGCCCCATCGTGAGGACAAAGAGCATGAAGCCCACCGCCACGGCAATGCCGGCGGCAAGGGCGACACGCTTTTTGAGCCTGCGTTTCTTTTCGATGTCCGGTCGGGCGATATCCATGACGGGGTTCTTTTTCCCCCACAGGAACCACTCTGCGTGCCACAAAACTTAAACAATTGAATTACAACGTATTATAAAAACATCTTTTCCGGGCATCCAACGCGGGGCCCTCCATCTGTTTCACTCTGAGACAGCGGGAATCTCATTCTGATACAGGGGCAGGACCACCGTCGCGCGGCAACCGCCCTCCGGACGATTCGCAAGCGAGAGATTGCCGCCGTTGGCTTCGGCGATCTCCCGCGAAAGGACGAGGCCGATGCCGCTGCCCTCTCGCTTGGTGGAGTAGAACGGAACGAAGAGGTTTTCAGTCCCGGAGAGGCCGGGGCCGTTGTCGTCGATCCAAAGGATCGCCTCGGTGGCGCCGCGCTTCCAGCCGATGGAGACCTTCCCGGCTCCGCCCTCCCCGGCGGCCTCCAGCGCGTTCTTGAGGACGTTGATGAGGAGGTTTTCCACCTGCGCGGGATCCACGTTCAGCACACAGTCCGGCCCACCGGCCACTTCCAGACGAGGGTCGTTTTCAAGCTGCGCCACCCGCTGGGCAAGATCCGCCACCGGCACGGCCTCGCGCCGGGGTTCCGGGAGCTTGGCCAGGCGCGAGTAATCCTGCATGAAGTGGTTCAGGTGCACCGCGCGGCTCTCGATGACCGAGAGCGCCTCGGCAAAGTCGGTTTTGTCCTCGCCCTCCATTCCCAGCTTTTCCAGCCGCGCGCTCAGGCTTTCCGCGAGCGAGATGACCGGGGTGAGCGAGTTGTTGAGTTCGTGCCCCATCACGCGGATGAGGCGCTTCCATGCCGTGCGCTCCTCCTCTCGCAGGGGGTTCTTGAGGTCCGAGAGAAGGATCATCACCCGGGGCTGGCCTCCCTGGCGAAATTCCGTGCGATGCACGAGGAAGCGGCTGCTCCTACCGGGAAAGTCCATCCAATGCGCCGACTCGGTCTCCACCTTCAGCGCGCCCGCCAAGCCCAGCTCCTGTGGCGAGGTCCCGACAAGTAGAGAGATGGGACGGTCCTGCAAACGCCCGAAGGCGGGATTCGCCATCGAAAGACGCCCCGAGCCGTCGAACACCGCCACCGCGAGGTCAAGCTTGTCGATCAGGTTCTGCAAAAGGAAGGTATCCTCCATCCGCGCGAGGCGGTTCCCGCGCAGGGCATCGACGAGGAGATTCACCTCCTCCTCCAGCATCGCAACGGGGTCGCCGCTCTTTCCGTTCGTGATGATGCGTTGGCTGTAATCGCCCCCGCGCAGCGACTGCACGAGATTCGCGAGCGACATGAAGGGATCGCGCACGGCCATGCGGATGAGAAGAGCCAGCAGAATGGAATAAAGAATCAGGACAAAGTAAACGACTCCCGCGATCTCCGGCGGCATGCATCCGAGAAAATGTTCCCCGATGCTGAGGGCGATCCACGGCAGCGCAAAGAAGAGCCCCAGAAGGATGACCCGGTTGCAGAAACCCATTCGCCAGAGACGCGGCGCGCTCATTTTCCCTGCTCCTTCAGGCGGCGGTAGAAGGTGGCGCGGCTCATGCCGAGGTCCGCCGCCGCCTTGCTGACGTTGCCCTCGTTGCGGTCGAGCGCCTTGCGGATCAGCACCTGCTCCACCTCCTCGATGCTCATGGATTCGAGGCTCGCTGGGGCGGAATCGTCGGGCTCGATCGACAGGTCGTGCCGGACGATGGTCTCGCCCCGGCACATGAGGACGGCCCGCTCCATCGCGTGGGAAAGCTCGCGGATGTTGCCCGGCCAGGTGTGCGCGAGGATCGCTTCCTCGGCGGAAGCGTCGAGTCCCTTGATCTTCCGTCCGTACTTGCGCGCCTGAGCCGCCACAAAACGCTCGGCCAGCTCCACGATGTCCTCGCGCCGGTCGCGCAGCGGCGGCAGTTCCATCGTCACCGTGTTCAGGCGGAAGAAGAGATCCTCGCGGAAATTCCCGGCCTGCACCGCGGCGCGCAGGTTGGAATTCGTGGCCGAGATAATGCGCACATCCGCCTTCAGCGTGCGGGAGCTGCCCACCCTTTCGTATTCGCCGGTCTCCAGAAGCCGCAGCAGGCGGTTCTGCTGGGAAAGGGTGATGTTGCCGATCTCGTCGAGGAAGAGGGTGCCGCCTTTCGCCAGCTCGAAGCGGCCCACGCGGTCCGCCTTCGCGTCCGTGAAGGCGCCCTTCACGTGACCGAACATCTCGCTTTCAAACAGCCCCTCCGGGAGCCCCCCCACGTTCACACTGATGAAGGGCCCCTCCTGCAGGGCGGAGCGTTCGTGCACGATGCGGGCGAGCAGGCTCTTGCCCGTGCCGTTCTCGCCAAGGAGCAGGATGTTCGCCTTGGAAGGCGCCACCTGGTCCACCACCTCCATGATCTTGCGCATGGGGGCGGATTTGCAGACAAAGTCCGGCGAGGCGCCCTCTCCCCGCAGCAGGCGGTTCTCCTCCTCCAACAGGCGGCTCTTGCGCAGCGCCCGGCAGGCGGAGGCGGCGGTCTTTAACTGCTGGACGACCCGCACGTTGTCCCAGGGCTTCTGCACGAAGTCGCACGCGCCGCACTTGATCGCGCTGATCGCAAGGTCAATCGTCCCCCACGCCGTCATGACGATGACGGGCAGGTCTGGATCCACTTTGCGGATTTCCGTGACAAGATCCAGCCCCTCGCGCCCCGCGGTGGTGTTGCGCGCATAGTTCATGTCCACAAGGGCCGCGTCGAATTCGTCTTTCTCGATGGCAGCGAGGGCTTCCTTGGGCGAACGCGCCTGCGTCACGCCCCAGCCCTCGTTGCGGAAAAGGAAGCGACCGGAAACAAGGATGTCCGGATCGTCGTCGGCAATCAGAACCTTCAGGGGGTGGTCGGCGCCTGTGGCGGGCGCGCTGGGAGGAGTCTGGCCCTTGGACATGCCTCACAGATTCCGCAGAGGCGCCGGGTTCGTCAAGAACGTTGCCGCAAAAACGCCGCGCAAAAGGGCCGGCGGACGATCCGCGCCGCGAACGGAAAAACGGCTACTCCGCCGGCTGGTCCGGCGCGGCCTCGTCGTCGCCCAAGGCCGCCGACCAGTCCGCTTCCATCCCCGAGAGGAGCGTGGCGAGCTTCTCCACCGCCTCGTCGGAGGGATAGTTCGGGTCGCTCGCGAGATTCCGGCCCATCTGCACCACATCGGAGCGCACCTCGGGCATGTCGCGCACCTGATCAAGCAGGTTCTGCCGGGAGATGAGGTCCAGCTCCGAATCGTCGTGCACACCGGCACCGGCCTTGTCTGAAGTGGACGGCTTGCCGAAGCGGCGAGTGATCTTGCCGATGCCTTCCGAAGACTGACCACTGAGTGGATCGATGTTCACGGGTGAATGGGTACAGCCCAATAAGTCGTGCCGGACGGGCACGACTTTAGAACTATTTTTCGCGTCACTTCAATTTATTTGCGCGGGGGCAGCGTCCCGAAGACGGCGTCCGCGGCAAAGCCTGCGAAGGCGCGCGGGCTCATGAGGATCCCACCCGTGGAATCCACGGGATAGCGGTTGAAGGTACTGCGGTTGGAAAAATCGAGCGCGGCGCGGGCCACGGCGGGATCGGCACTGTCGAAGATCGAGTCGATGGCCCAGATCATCGTTTGTCCGTCCATCTCCACGAGGCGCGCGCGAATGCCGATCGAAATGGGCCGGTAGGGCCGGTTCACCGTGAGATCGAGAAAGAGCACCGCGTCGGCGGCGTACTGCGCCCTGAGCTCGGGCAGCAGATTGTCCGGCAGGACGGCCACCGAGGAGAACTGGTAGGCGTGAAAGAGCTTGTACATCTGCGCGCGGGAGACCGGCACGATCTCGAAGGCGCCCGTCCGCTGGAGCGAGAGCTGGAAGATCACGTCCAGATCCGCCACGAAGTCCGAATCCGCATCGCGGTCCCAAAAGATGGGCAGGACCACCACGCGGCGCACTTCCGCGGGAATCTTTTGCAGCCCTGCGACGTTCCGTGGCTTGTATTCCGAGTGGAACGCCTCGCGCGGGACGCTGTTTTTGCGCTGCGTCACGCACCCGGCCAGAATCAGGGCCAGAAAGAAAAGAAAGAGTCCTTTTGCGATGCGCGCGTGCATTTTGTCCTCGGTTGTATCGACAGGGCGGCGCCTCTTCTTAAAAGGTATTGCGCGCACCTGCCTTTTCCGCCCTTCTGGCGGGCATGAAAAGCATCGTCGTGGAACCTAGGGGCGTCAAACCGCTCGCCAGCGTCCTCTTCCTGCACGGTCTTGGCGCCAACGGCCACGACTTCGAGCCCATCGCGCGCCAGCTCATGCCGGTGCTGCCTCTGCGCTGGGTGCTCCCGAACGCGGAGGCGATCCCGGTGACGATCAACGGCGGCATGGAGATGCCCGCCTGGTACGACATCACGGACCTTTCCCGCGCCGATGGCGCGGACTTCCTCTCCGCGGAGCACACGCGTGCCTACGTCCACGAGCTGATCGCGCTGGAGCACAAGAGGGACGAATCGCTACCGATCCTTCTCGGCGGCTTCTCGCAGGGCGGGGCGATCACGCTTTTTTCCGGCTACAACTCCCCCGTGCCCCTCAAGGGGATGATTGCCCTTTCCGCGTACCTCATGACAAAGGAGGGCGAAAGCGGCCTGCCGGAAAACTTCGATCCCGCCAAGGCCCCGCCGCTTTTCATGGGTCACGGCGAATGGGACGACGTGGTGCCGCCGGAGCTGGCGGACGCCTCGATGCGGGCCCTCGTAACGGCGGGCGTGAACGTGGAATGGCACACCTATCCGATGCCGCACTCCGTCTGCCCGCAAGAGTTGCAGGACCTCGTCTTCTGGCTCATGCGGCTCCTCGGCGTGCCGACGCAGGGTGCGAAGTAGAGCGGGTTCACTTGTCCGAGAAGTGGAAGAAGTCCACATCGGCGAAACTTCCCCCCGGCTGCGGGCCGAAACAGAAGATGGCGTACTGCTGGCCCTGGAAGGTTCCCGTCCGCCAGTCGAAGGCGAGCGGGAATTCCCCGCCGAGGTTCACCCAGGTTTCCCCGTCCGCGCTGTAAAAACCGGCGGCCACATTGCGGACAAAATCCATGTCGAGGCGCAGGTACAACTCGTCCGAGGCAAACGGCACGTTCTCCGCGCGGATTTCGGTGCCGACGCGGTCGTTCCGGAGCTTCATGGAAAGGACGATCCTCCCGTCCGCGCCGCGCGAGGCGTAGATGCCCCCACTGTATTTGCCGAAGCTCGTCAAGCCGCACACGGCCCCCGGCTTCATGCCCGAAAGGTCCATCCTCACGATCCCGGAGGACTTCGGCCCCTGCCCTTTCTGCGTCAGCGTGTTGCGGGCACCCCAGATGTCGTCCGCCTTCGTCGCGTGCAGGCGGAGCCACCCGGGCCGCTCCGAAAGGCTCCAGAGCGCGTCGTCCGGATTGTGGTTCCACTGCCACTGGATGCCGAGGGCCGGGGCACAAAATTCGTCGCTCGTCGCGGGCTGGGTGGGAACCTTGCCAAGAATCGGCTTGGGCGCGCTTGCGGGAACGCGGTCGGGGTCCTCGGGCGTCCCCCACACCGGCCATTCGTCCCGCCAGAAAATGGGACAGATGTAGGTCATGCGGCCAATGGCCCCGCAGTCCTTCATGATGAAGCCGTAGTACGAGCCGTCGGCAAGATCGACGATGGCGCCCTGATGGCCGCCCTTTGCGTCGCCCAGCATCTCGCGGGTCTCCCACGGGCCGGAAAGTTCCCTCGCGCGGGAAACGGTGTAACCGAGGCCCTTGACCGGCATGGAGTTGAAGACGTAGTACCAGCCGTCCTTCAGGATCACCTTGGAGCCCTCGATTCCCGGGTAGTAGAAGAGCGGAGCCTCCCCCACGACCTTCGAGAGGTCCTGCGAGAGCTTAAGAAGCGTCACGTGACCGTCCGCGCAGGAACTCGTCGCGATGCAGGGGGTTCCGTCGCGCGCGAAAAAGAGGCCGGGGTCGAACACCCCGCGGTCCAGTTCATGCATCTGCCACGGGCCCCTGATGTCCGTTGCGTAATAGATGCGCGTGTTTTTGCCGACGGGGGTCACGGCAAGGTAGAACACCCCGTCCCGCCAGCGCAGGCTGGGGGCGTAGATGCCGTGCAGGTAATCGCCGCCGTCCTGAAGGTCGTATCTGGGATTGCCCCCCAGCTTCGGCATCACGTGGCCCACCAGATCCCAGTTCACGAGATCCTTGGAGTGCAACAGGTTAAGACCCGGCGAATTCGCGAAGGTGGACGAGGCGAAGTAAAAGTCCTCCCCCACCCGGATGATGTCGGGATCGGGGTAATCGGCGTAGAGCGGCGGATTCGTGTAGGTGCCGTCGCCGTTATCCGCCTGCCAGGCGGCACAGGAATGCGCGGCGTAAAGGCCGGCAAAAAGGGCAAGGAAAACGCTTCCGCAGCGAAAAAAGGAAGGGAAGCGGACGGGGGTAAACAAAGTGCGGTTCGCCTTCATGCAGGCACAATCCCGCCGCATCCGCGTCACTTCAAGCGCGGAAGTGACAGGCGGGTTTCCCTCGTGGTTTGACCGTCAAGAAGGCACGGCAAAAAAACGGCCCCGCCGGTGAAGAGCATTTTGCAGTTACCTGTACGCATCCGGTAAGGTTTTCTGCGAAAACCTTATCCTTCGGACAAGGGGCGGGATGCGTTCCGGCTTCATTTTGCGGACGGACAGGGGCCCGTCCCAGTTCCGTCCGCAAAGCCTTGCCGGCTCCTCATCCGGCCTCTTGCCGGACGCGCCCATACAACTGCAAAATGCTCTAGGCGGAGCCGTGAAAGAAAAGCGGGAACCCCTACGCCACGCGCTCGACGACGAGGCTCGGGGGCGTCGGACGCTTGGGGGCGAGGCGGTAGGCGTTGCGGAGCAGTTCCAGCGCGGCCTCCATGCGGCTCTCGTCGTTGTAGTGGATCATCATGAGGGGCTCGCCCTGCTTCACCTGCGTGCCCACCTTCTTGATCTCCGAGACGCCGCAGGCGTGGTCCCAATTGCCCTTGTCGTCCTGCGCGAGGATCTGCACGCCGCTGACGATCGCGCCGGCGTTGATCGTGTGCACGTAACCGCGCTTGGGGGCCGGGAGCTTGCGGACGTACTTGGCCGTCGGAAGCTTTTCCGGATGGTCGATGATGGCCGGGTCGCCGCCTTGGGCCTGGATCATCTCGCGGAACTTGGCGAGGGCCTCGCCGTTTTCAAGATGGCGCTGGACGGATTGCTTGGCCGAGAGCGTGGAGCCCGCGACGCCCGCCAGGCGCACGATCTCCATGCCGAGCTTGAGGACCAGTTCCTTGAGGTCCTCGGGCCCGCGTCCCTTCAGGAGCTCAATCGCCTCCTTGACCTCCAGCGCCGTGCCCACGCAGTCGCCCAGAGGCTGATTCATGTCCGTCACGAGGGCCACGCAGCGGCGCTTCATCGAGCGTCCCACGCGGGTGATGGAGCGGGCCAGTTGCTTGGCCTGCTCCAGATCGCGGATGAAGGAGCCGTTGCCCCACTTCACGTCGATCACGAGATCCTCCGCGCCCTGCGCGAGCTTGCGGGAGAGGACGCTGCCGGTGATGAGCGGAAGGCTCGGCACCGTGCCGGTCTCCTTGCGGAGCTGGTACAGGGCGTTGTCCACGGGCGCGATCTCGTCCTTCTGACGGATGATCGCGCAGCCGATGTCGCGGAGCTGATCGACAAAACGGTCGAGGGAAATGTCGGTGTCGAAACCCGGGATCGACGAAAGTTTGCGCAGTGTGGAAATCGTCATCTCCTCGTCGATCCCGTTCATCGAGGGCATCACAACCCCGCAGGCCGCCGCGAGAGGCACGAGGACGAGCGTCGTCTTGTCGCCCACGCCGCCCGTCGAATACTTTTCCACCTTGGGCATCGAAATGCGCGAAAGATCCACGACCTCTCCGGAAAGCATCATCTCCTCGGCGAGAATGGCGGTTTCCTGCGCGCTCATTCCCTTGAAGTAGATCGCCATCGCAAGGGCCGCCTGCTGGAATTGCGGCATCTCGTTGTCGATGATGGAATCCACGATGAAGCGGATCTCGTCCTTGTCGAACTCGTCGCCGTCGCGCTTCTTTTCAATCAGGTAACGGTAAAGAGGCTTGTTGGTCTTGCGAGGCGTGACCGCCTTTTTCTTGGTCTCTGCTGCGCTGGACATGTGAGAAACAGGGTTGGGTTGCAAAAATCAGAACGGGAGATTGAACTGGCGCGCGGGTCGAATCCGGGGACCTCCGACGAGTCCGGCCACGACTCGGTTCCGCACCCCAGAGGAGGCCTCCCCGCGCCGCCTGCGCGTAAGCTGCTAAGTATTAGTGGAATGTGGGCCAAAATGTCGAGCTTTTTTTGCTTGCAATGTGCGCGAGTTGGCTGCAAGGAGTCCTAGGCCGGTTCCATCTACGCACAAAAAGACGTTTGAGAATGCATTTGCGCGTTTCTGTTGGCTTGCGCAAAACCGGCGGAGTCGTTGTAACCGGAAGGCCATGCAGACATGGTTCAACCCCGCCCGCGGACTGGAGGAGGCGATCGCCTCGCTTTCCAGCCTCGAAGCCGATTTCCGTCCCGACGTGCGCATTGCGGACCCCCGCTTCGGCGACTTTCAGGCGAACGGCGTCCTCCCCTACGCCAAGGCGCGCAAAGCCAATCCCCGCGCGCTGGCGACGGAGCTTGTCAGCAAACTGAGGGGTAACGACGCCTTCGCGGGGCTTTCGATCGACATCGCGGGGCCGGGCTTCATCAACTTCGTCCTCTCGCCCGCGTATCTCCTCAACTGGATGGGCGATTACAAAACCGGCGCGGACCTCGCCCGGGGCCTTGCCGCCTCCGGATCGCACGAGACGGTCGTCGTCGATTATTCGAGTCCGAACACCGCCAAGGAGATGCACGTGGGCCACATCCGCTCCACCGTCATCGGCGAGACGCTCGCGCGCCTTCTTGCCATCCGCGGGGACAAGGTGATCCGCGACAACCACATCGGCGACTGGGGCACGCAGTTCGGCATGTTGATCTGGGCGGTGAAGAACGAGAATTACGATCTCGACCACCCCGGCGAGAACGTGATCGGCGAGCTTCAGGACCTCTACGCCAAGGGTTACGCCCATTACAAGGAAAGTGACGAGGCGGCGGCAAAGGTACGCGAGGAGCTCGTGAAGCTCCAGAACGGCGACGCGGAAAATCTCGCGATCTGGGAGAAGATCACCTCCGCGAGCAAGGGCGCCTTCGACAAGATTTACGCGCGGCTCGACATCCATTTCGACCTCACTCTCGGCGAGAGTTTTTACCGGGACAAGGTGGAGCGCATCTACAGGGAGCTGACGGAAACGGGTCTGGCCGTGGAAAGCGACGGCGCGCTCGTCGTCTTTCATCCCGAGCACAAGCGTTTCGCCACGCAGCCCTTCATCATCCGCAAGGCGGACGGCGCGAGTAATTACGCGACGACGGACCTCGCGACGATCCTGTACCGCGTGGAGGAGCTCGGAGCCACGGACATCATCTACGTCGTCGATTCCCGCCAGAGCGACCACTTCGAGCAGCTCTTCCTCACCGTGGAAAAGTGGTTCAAGGCGAAGGGATACCGCCTCCCCCGCCTGCGGCACGTTTCCTTCGGCACCGTTCTTGGCGAGAACGGCAAACCCTTCAAGACCAAGGAGGGCGGCACGGTGAAGCTCCGCGACCTGCTCGACGAGGCGGTGGAGCGGTCCCTGACAATCGTCACAACCAAGAATCCGGACCTGCCGGAGGTGGAGAAGAGGCAAATCGCCGAGGCTGTGGGCGTCGGCAGCGTGCGCTATGCGGATTTGTCCCAGAACCGCACGAGCGACTACGTGTTCAGTTGGGACAAGATGCTGGCCCTCGAAGGCAACACGGCCCCCTACCTTTTGTACGCGGTGGCACGGATCCGCAGCATCTTCCGCAAGGCGGAGCTCGCACCCGGCCAGGGCGAGGAGGGCGCTCTTCCCTTCGAGACCCCCGAGGAGCTGGCCCTCGCGAAGAAACTCGCCGCCTTCGGCCCCGCGATGGACGCGGTCTTCGGCGACCTGCGCCCGCATCTGCTGGCGAATTACCTTTTCGAGCTTTCCGGCACCTTCTCCAGCTTCTACAACGCCAATCGCGTGATGGGCGAGGCCGCCCCCGTCAAGGCCCGGCGTCTGATCCTCTGCGCACGGACCCTCGCCGTCATGGAGACGGGAATGAACCTCCTCGGCCTGCGCGTACTGGAACGCATGTAACGCGCCATGATCCTCACACGGATGCTTGCGCGACTCCTGCACCTTGCGGGGAGCCTTGCGCAAAGTCCGTCCGAGCGAGGCGCGTACTGGGAACGGGTGGCCGCGGCGGCGCTCCGGAAAGAGGGCCTGCGGATCGTGACGCGCAACTGGCGAAAGCGCGGGCGTCGCGGCGAGATCGACATCGTGGCGCGGGACGGGGAGTGCCTCGTCTTCGTGGAAGTGCGCTCGCGCGGGGCGGCGGCTCTGGTCTCCGGCTACCACAGCGTGACGCAGAAAAAGAAGGCGCTCCTGCGCGAGATGTGCCAGTGCTACCTCTCGCACCTCTCCGCACGGCCCGCCACCTACCGCTTCGACGTGGTGGAGATCAGTTACAAGAGCGCGCTCGATTACGAGCTAAACCACCACCGCAACATCCCGCTCTTCGGGTGAATCCTACCGGGCGAGCGGGTTCACCTCGACGACAACATGGGCCAGCTCCGGGTGAGCGGAAAGGATCTCGCGGTAGCCATCGGGCGTGAGGGCGGAGTCCGTCACCACGGTGACGACGCAGGAGTATTTCTCGCGGCCCACGCGCCAGAGGTGCATGTCCACGATCGCCGTGCGATATTCGGGATTGGCGAGGGTTTCCCGGATTTTCGCGGAAAGCGCCTCGCTGTCCTCGGCGGTGAGCAGGACGCGCCCGGTATCGCGCAAAAGCTCCCACGCCCAGACGAGCACCATCACCGCGCCAAGGATGCCCATGAGCGGGTCCATCCAGAGGATGCCCCACCACTTGCCCGCCACGAGGGCGATCACGGCCAGCACGCTCGTCGCGGCGTCGGCAATGACGTGCAGGTAGGCGGAGCGCAGGTTCAGGTCCTTCTGCGGCTTCCCGGCGTCCTTCTCCTCTGCGCCATGACCGCTGCCCCCGCGGAGCATCCACGCGCAGATGAAGTTGACGAGGAGCCCGACGATCGTGACGAAGATCGCCTCGTTGTAGGCGATGGGGCTCGGCGCCACGATGCGCGAGGCGGACTGCCAGAGCATGAGAAGCGCGATGAGGACAAGGAAGATCGCGCTCGTGTACGCCCCGAGGACTTCGATCTTCCACGTGCCGAAGACAAAGCGGTTGTTCCCGGCGTTGCGACGGGCCAGAACGTAGGCCAGTACGCTTAAGCCCAGGGCCATCGAATGCGCCACCATGTGCCAGCCGTCGGCCAAGAGCGCCATCGAGTTGAACCAGTAACCGCCCACGACCTCCGCCACCATCATCGCCACGGAAAGGATCGTCGCGTGCAGCGTGCTTTTTTCGGCAAGAGGATTGCCCTCGTCGAAGATATGGCTGTGCCGCCGTGCCTGCGATGCCTTCTCCAATGTCATGAATTTTCCACATAGCCAGCCCGCGACGGGGCCTGTCAAGGGCAATGGAGCACTGAGGAAAGCCGAAATAGGAGCTCCCAAGAAGCAAAGTTAGGATTTCGATAGGGCAAAATCGGCAAGCATTTATCATGCAGCTCCTTGGGGTGATAACGAAACCGGGCCGCATTACATCCGGCATCCAGAGGAATCTTGCGCCCGGGCCGGGCGGAGCGCAGTCTTGCCTCCTTGCCGTCATGGACAGCTCCCTCTTCGATTACGATCTCCCGAGCGAACGCATCGCGCAGGTTCCCGCCGACCGGCGCGACGCCTCGCGCCTCCTCGTGGTCCGCCGGGGCTCCTCCAAGGCGGAGGACGCGCTCTTCAGTGACCTGCCGGAACTGCTGCCGGCGCGCACGCGGCTCTTCCGGAACGACGTGGCGGTGCTGAGGGCTCGGCTCTTCGGGCGAAAGGAGACCGGGGCTCAGGTGGAGTGCCTGCTTCTGGCACCCGGCGACGATTCGACGCGCTGGTGGTGCCTTCTGCGCCCCGGGCGGAGGCTCCCGGTCGGCTCCAGCTTCCTTCTGGAGGGCACGGCGCGCGCCACCGTGGTGGAAAAGGCGGACGAGGGCCGGGCGCTTGTCGATTTCGACCTTCCGGCGGGGATTGATGTGACGAGCTACGCCACAGCGCACGGCGAGGTGCCGCTGCCCCCCTACATCCGGCGCGAGAGCGGCCACGCGGGGGCCCTCGACGAATCCCGCTACCAGACGACCTTCGCGGACTATTCCCACAAAAACGCCGTCGCCGCGCCCACGGCGGGCCTGCACTTCACCCCGGAGCTGGACGCTCGCCTCCTCGCGAAGGGCCACGAGATCCGGCCCCTGACCCTCAACGTGGGCATCGGCACCTTCAAACCCATCCAGACGGCTACCGTGGAGGCCCACAAGATGCACGAGGAGCGCTACCACATCCCGGCGGCCACCCTCGCCGTCCTTGCCGACGCCACGCATCCACGCCTGGCCGTCGGAACGACGAGCCTGCGCTCCATCGAGGATTTCTGGCGCAAGAACGGACGCCCCGGCCCCGACGGCGCGTATTCGGGCGCCGCGGACATTTACATTTATCCGCCCGCGAACTTCCACGTGGAGCACATGGTGACGAACTTCCACCTGCCGAAATCGACGCTTCTGTGCCTAGTCTCGGCGTTCCTCACACCGGGCTCGACCGACGGCATCAAACAGCTTCTCGAATTCTATCGGGGCGCGATCGAAAAAAAGTATCGCTTCTTCAGCTACGGCGACGCGATGCTGATCCTGTAGAACAACTTCAGAAAGAAAACCGAACCACACTTTTTAACCGCAGAGAAACGCAGATGTCCGCAGATGTAAGCGGAAGAGGATTTTTGAGTTAAGAAGAGAATTCTCATTGCTGAACACAATTCTGGGAAATCTGCGGACATCTACGTTTCTCTGCGGTTAAAACTCTTCCGTCTTCCGGCTTTGTTTCCTGTGACATCTGTATGACGGCGGAAATTCTTCTTGGTCGGGCGGGTTGCTGCGGGCATTCTGCCACTATGAGCCGGGTGAGCGCGGGCATTGTGCTTTATGAGACGGACGGGGTCTTTCTTCGCGTGCTTCTCGCGCATCCGGGGGGACCCTTCGAGAAGAAGGACGACCGGGGCCGCTGGTCGATCCCCAAGGGCGAGGTGGATGAGGGCGAGGACCTGCTCGCCTGCGCGCGGCGCGAATTTTTTGAGGAAACCGGCCATGACGCCGGGGAAGGCCCCTTCCTCCCCCTCGGGCAAATCACGCAGAAGGGTGGCAAGGTCGTGCACGCATGGGCCACGCCGGGCAAGTGGGATCCCTCGAAGTTCCAAAGCAACACCTTCACTACAGAATGGCCGCCGAAGTCCGGAAAGATGCAAACCTTCCCCGAGGTGGACAGAGCGGAGATGCTGCCGCTTGAAACGGCCCTCGAAAAGATCAAGGAAACGCAACGGCCCCTCCTTGCGCGCCTTGCGGAGAGCCTGGGCATTCAGGTCCAATCTGAATAACGTCATCCCCGGCTCGTCTTCATGGACAGATTCGTATTTCGGGGTATTTCATACGAATAAGCATCACCCGGTGATGCGAAATATTATTCACATCACGCGAATGTTGAGCGACTTATAATTGCGTGCAAATGATTGCCGGGACTGTGCCGGTTTGCGGCGCCGAATTACTCCGCCAAGCAGCGCACCGCCGCCGCGATCATCACGGCCTCCTGTTCGGCGGGCCTTTCGATGGCTTCCGAGAACGCGCGGACCATCTCCATCTGGATGTCGATGAGCTTCTTCACCTTCACCTTCCGCGCCGTTTCCATGAGGCGGGAAAGATAGTACGGATTCTGCGAGAAGACGTTCGCCGCGCTCTTGACGCCTTCCGGGAAGTCACTGCCGAACTTCGCCTGCGCGGCGGCGAGACTCGTCTTGTTCACCCCGCCCCGGAGGAGCCCCGCGTCGGAAAGGACGCGTAGTTGCAAAAGGAGCCTAGCGCGGTTCTGTAGGGCGCTGATGAGGGGCCGGATGTCGTTCCCTGCGAAGAAGTGCCTGCGGATGGCGGCGAGTGCCTGTGACAAATCGAGTGAATAGAAGGCGTCCACGGCCTCGAAGAAATCGCCCTCGCCGAAGGGCGGGACGAGCGCGCCGACCATCTCCATCGTGATCGGCTGCCCGTCCGCGTAGAGGGCCAGCTTGCGGGCCTCCTCCATCGCGAGGCGGCTGCTGCCGTGGATCTTTTCCACGAGGGCGTAGGCGGCGTCGGGATCCATCTTCCCGCCGCATTTGGAAAGTTCCTCATCGAGGATCCGCAGCGCCGGGCTTTCGCCCTTGTCGTCGCCGAGGACCTGCACGTTGCCGAGCTCCGAAAGTCTCTTGAATTCCTTGCGCCGCCGGTCCACGGGGGAGGCCGTGACGAGGACGCCCACCTCCGCCGGGTTCACCTTTTCCAGCACGCGGGCGATCTTTTCGAGCGCCGTCTTCGCGCCCTCGGTCCGTCCGAGAACGGTATCGGAAAAAAACGACACGGCGCGCAGCCACACGCACTTCTTCCCGCCGAACATGGGCATCGTCATCACCGCCGCGGCAAACCCCGCCGCCGCTGCGTCCGCCTCGGCCACCGTGCCCGCCGCGCCGTCCACAATCTCGCGCGAATAGGGGTCCTCCACCTCGCGGCAGAGAACTTCCCACACCTTGCCACCCTCGCGCGCCACGAGGTAATCGTCGCCGCCGCAAACAAGTGTGAAGGAGCCCGCCATGCCCCCACTCTGCCAGATCGCCGCCGCCAGCGCAAGGAGGGCCTCCGCCCGGATGAGAAACGTCCTCCACCGCGATCGTTTCCTATAGGCCACCTCGAACAACTGGTTTCGTCGCGAGATGAGGATTTGCGGATGGATGGCAAGGCTTCGGAAGTGAGTAGGAATGGACGAATTACGGCGAACTTCCGAAACGCAGCCAGTCGCCGCAAAGACCGTTCGCAGCAGAAATCAAAGTTGTTCGAGGTGACCAATATTTTCGTTTGCTCGCGGGCGCCTCTCTTTTATAGTAAACAAATGAACATCACGCCCGAACGGCTCCGGTTTCACCGTCTTGCACAATCCGGTCTCTCGCAGCCTTTTGCGAATGCGGAAGAGTGCGTGAGGGCGCTTGTCGGCGTGCAGGCGCAGATCCCGCAGGCCGCGGCCCTCGCCGTCGCGGTGCGCACGCGCGGTCTGACCCTTGGCGCCTTTCAGGACCTGCTTTACAACTCGAAGCGGCTCCTGCGTACCTGGGGACAGCGGCATACGATGCACGTGTACGACGCCGCCGGGTGGCCGGAGTTTGTCGCCGCCTTCCGCACGCGGCATTCCTGGGCGTGGGGGCTCTTCCTCGAAAAAGGCGGGACGGACGAGGGCTTCGAGGCGCTTCTTGCCAAGGTGGACCACGTCCTTGCGGAGGATAGACCACTCTCCCGCGCGGAGCTTGCCCCAAAGATCGGCGTCACGCTCTCCTCGTGGGGCGACATCCTCGTGGAGGCGGCCTACAGGGGGATTCTCTGCGACGCCGGGGGAAACCGCTTCGCCCACGGGCGGAACTGGGCGGCGGTTTCCGCAGTAGGGACCGACCCCCAGGCGGCGGACGCAGTCCTCCTGCGGCGCTACCTTGCCACCTACGGCCCGGCCACGGCGGCGGACCTCACGCACTGGTACGGCGCGGCGCGCCTTGGCGGAGCCCTCGCCCGTGTCGGGACGGTGGAGGTCGCCTGCGGGAAAAAGCGGTTCCTCGCCCTGCCTGAAATTCTTCCCACTCTTGAAAGGGAGGCGGACCCGCGACTGGCGCAGCCGATCCTCCTCTACCGCTTCGATCCGCTCCTACTCGCCTACCGGGACAAGGACTGGATCGTGCCGAAGGCCCATCAAAGGAAGGTCTGGCAGAACGCGGGACACGTGAACGGAGTCCTCCTAGAAAACGGCCTCGCCGTCGGCACCTGGAAATACGTGAAGAAAGGCGACATCTATCCCATCGAGTATTCACCCTTTGCGGGAAAACCCACGGCCCGGCAGAAGAAGGCCATTCGAGCCCACGAGCAATTCCTCGCGGACTTCTTCGCGGGGTAACAGCATGGAATCGGTGAATGCGCAAGGCCGCTACGGCAGGGTGCGCAGCCTCGTCCTTGCGAGGATCTGCTCCAGAAGAAGGAGCGCGAGGCCCGCGGCCAGAGGCAGGGGCCACTTCTCCTCATAGTCGGTGCGGTAACTCAGCTTCACCTCGTTCTTTTCGAGGCGGTCGATCTCCGTGTAGATCTCCTTGAGCTCGCCCGCGTCGCGCGCGCGGAAGAAGCGCCCGTGCGCCTTATCGGCAATCGTCCGCAGCACCGTTTCGTCGAGGGGATAGTCCTGCCGGTCGATCGCCGCGCGCCCGAAGGCGTCGCGCACGATGTTGCCTTGGCGGTCCACAAGATAGGTGGGGACGACACCCCCCACACCCACGGCCACGGTGTAGATTTTGATCCCGAGGGCGGCGGCGGCCTCGGCATATCGCTCCGGCGGGACCTTCGCGGGGACGGAATCGTTGCCGTCGGTAAGGAGGATGATGACGCGGCTCTTGGCCGTGTCGGCCTTGAGGCGCGCAATGGCCATCGCGATCGGCGGACCGATGCTCGTGCCGGATTCCACGATGCCGACTTCGATGCGCTTGAGGTTCGATTCGAGCCACTGGTGATCGAGGGTCAGGGGACTGGCCAGATACGGCTCCGACCCGAAGGCAACCAGGCCCATCCGGTCCGCCGGGCGCTTCCCGATAAACTCGCTCACCACGTCCTTCACGACCTCCAGCCGTGTTGCGCGGCTTCCCTTCCAGTCCAGGTCCAGCGCCAGCATCGAGCCGGAGATATCCACGGCCAGCATGATGTCGATGCCCTCGGAGGAAGTCTCCGCCGTCTCGCTGCCGAAACGCGGGCCGGCGAGCGCCACGACGAGCAGGGCTAACCCAAGCGTCCGCAAAAACGCGAGCACATGGATGGACCTTGCCCGACCCGTCCGGACGGAGGCCGCGCGCGCCCGTTCCGCCGCGGGGAAGAAGAGCCCCGGCCTTTTCCGACGCCTCTCCAGCACCACCCAATAGACGAGAGGTAGCAAAAGAAGGAGGAAGAGAAAGGCGGGAACCTCGAAATCGAACCTCATGCCGCGCCTCCCTTCCCGCCCTGCGCAAAGAGTGCCGCGAGGGCTGTGCGCGCGTCGGCAAGGAGCCTCTCCTTCTCCACCGCCTTCCCGGCAAAGAGGATCGCCTCGCACTCGGCAAGAATCGCGACGATTCCCGCCGCGCGCACGGCAAAGGGTCCGCCCGCAAGCGCCGCCGCGATCTCACGCGCGGAAAGACTCGTTGCATCCAGTCCGCAAGCGGCGGAAAGCGCCTCGCGCAGAATGGCCGCCAGCTCGCGAACGAAGGCCGCATCCGCCGCTTTCCCCTCAAGAGCCGCGAGGCGCCGCTTCGCGACGTTTTCCGGCAACGCCGCGAGAATCATCTTCTTCCGCATCCGGCGCCGGTAAATCCATACGGCAAGAGCCACCGCGAAGAGGAAAAGCAGCCCCGCCAGCAGAATTGCCGCGAGCGGGCTAAAGACCCACGAGGGCTCCGTCTCGGGCACCTTCCCGTGGATTTCCGGCGCGGCCAGTTCCGCAAGGATGGGAAGCCTCGCATTCATCGCGCGAGTGCCCTCCCCTCCATGTAGCGCCGCAGGACGCGCACCACGTCCGCATCGCTCGGCACGGCCATGTTACCGGCCCCACAGCTGCGCAGGAGCTTTTCCCACTTGCGGCGGTCGTCCTCGGCATACCCGGCGTAGCGGTTCTGGAAGCGTTCGTCCTTCGTATCCACCTCCACGCGCGCGCCCGTCTCGGGGTCTTCCAGAAGAACGCGGCCCACCTTCGGCAGCTCCGCGTCGCGCCGGTCGGAAAGGTCCGCCACCACCATGTCGTGCCGCGCCGCCGTGACGGCGAAGAGCCGCGCGAGGGCGCTCCCTTCCTCGGGAGGCTTGTCGCAGGACAAATCGCTCAAGTAGAAGACCATCGCGCGCCGGTGCAGGATGTGGTTGATAAAGTCGAGCGCCGCCGCGCGGTCCGTGCCACGTCCCTGCGGCTCGGCAAAAAGAATCTCGCGGACAAGGCGCAGGACGTGCTGACTTCCCTTGCCCGGGGCGATGTAGCGCTCCACCTTGTCCGTGAAGAGGACCAGGCCCACCTTGTCGCCGTTCCGCAGTGCCGAAAACGCGAGGATCGCCGCCAGTTCCGCCGCCTTCTCCCTCTTGCTCGCCTCCACACTGCCGTAGAGTTGCGACGCGGAAAGATCCACGGCGAGCAGCATCGTGAGCTCGCGCTCCTCGCGGAAAATCTTCACGAAGGGCCGGTCCATGCGCGCGGTGACGTTCCAGTCGATGGAGCGCACGTCGTCACCGGGGCAGTATTCGCGGATTTCCTCGAAATCGAGGCCCTGTCCGCGGAAGACGCTGTGGTAGCTGCCGACGAGCGAATCGGTCACCGCCCGACGCGTGCGGATCTCCACGCTCCGGACTTTTTTCAGAATGTCGCGCTGGGAAATCACGGCGGATGACTACGGCACCGGGATCGCGTTGAAGATGCCCTGCACCACGGCCTCGGGGGTCACTTCCTCGGCCTCGGCCTCGTAGGAAAGGAGCACGCGGTGGCGAAGCACGTCGGCGCCGATCGTCTTCACATCGTCCGGCACCACGTAGGCGCGGCCCTCCAGATACGCCCACGCCTTGGCAGCGAGGGCCAGGGCGATTGTCGCGCGGGGGCTCGCGCCGTAGCGGATGAGGCCCTTGAAGCGGGCCGCACCCGCCTTCTCCGGCTCGCGCGTGGCCGTCACCACCTTCACGATGTAGTCGCGCACCGCGTCGCTAAGGTGAATCTCGTCCACCACGGCGCGCGCCTCCATGATCTGCGGCAGTGTCACGACGGGCCTCACCGGGTCGAGCCCCGCCGTGCGGGCCATGCGGTCGAGGATCGCACGTTCCTCCGTGGCGGAGGGATAGCCCACCTTGAGCTTCAGCATGAAGCGGTCCACCTGCGCCTCCGGGAGCGGGTACGTCCCCTCTTGGTCGATGGGGTTTTCCGTCGCAAGGACGAGGAAGGGCGAAGGCAGAAGATGCGTTTCGTCGCCAAGGGTCACCTGACGCTCCTGCATGGCCTCCAGCAGCGCGCTCTGCACCTTGGCGGGGGCACGGTTGATTTCGTCCGCCAGCACGATGTTCGCGAAGACGGGGCCCTTGCGCGTGGTGAAGACGCCATCGCGCGGGTTGTAAATGAGCGTGCCCACCACGTCCGCCGGGAGGAGGTCCGGCGTGAACTGGATGCGCGAGAATTTGGCGGAAAGGGCGCCCGCTAGGGTGCGGACGGCGAGGGTTTTGGCAAGACCCGGAACGCCCTCCAGAAGGACGTGACCGCCGGTCAGAAGCCCCACGAGGAGGCGGCTCACCATGTATTTCTGGCCGATCAGGACCTTGCCGATTTCCTCCCCGAGCGGGGCGACCCATTGCGACGAGGCCGCGACCCGCGCGGAGACTGCGCCGATGTCGGGGGAGTTGTTCATGCGGAAGTGGGACAGGTTTGTGGAAAAAAGGTGCCCACCGCTGCGGCGAAAACCGAAGCGGCGGGCACCATTCATTCCCCCGGTGGCGGCATTCTTCAAGACAATTGCCGCAAGGAGCGTTCCGGCAACGCCGGTTACACGATCCGCGCCTGCGCGGCAACGGCGAGGAGGTTGTTGCAGGTCTTCGTGGAAGCGGAGTCGATCCGGAAGGTCAGCTTGATGCCCTCGCAGGTGTAGGAGATCTCCGGCAGGTTGCAGACGGGGATCTTCGCCTGACCGAGCGCCTGGGCGACGAGCGGGCCGAGAACGGCGTTCAGCGCCGCCGTGAGCCCCGCGCCGACGAGGTTCACAAGCCACGCCAGATAGTTCGGCAGACCCCAGTCGTAGGAGAAGGAGATCGTCGGGATGTTCTCGGCACACAGGAACAGCGTGCTCCCCTCCACCGAAGGCCGGAATTTGATGGAAACGCCCGCCGTGGCGCGCGGCCCGAAGGAAACGGGAATTCCAAAGACCTCCACGGTGAGCTGGGCGAGCGCCTGCACGGTGATCGTCCCGGTGATACTACCGTCATCGTTGATGACGATGGGGTCCGGCGAAAGCACCTGCGCCGCCACCCTGCCGGAGAACGAGTAGCCGCCCCCACCCCACTTGAAGGAATCCGATGGCCCGAGCGGAAAGACCTTCCCCGCCGCCGCGTGGAGAATCGCCGTGTCCACGGCCACGAAGAGGCAGCCCGCGGGCCAGCCGGTCTGCGGCGCGGGCACGTCGGGCTGCGCGGTGCCGAGCGCCGCCGTGGCGGTGACAAGCTCCTTCCCCGCACAGGGCACCGGCAGACTGATCGCCGCTCCGCCGAATTCAAGCGGTTCCACGGCAAAGGGAGTCAACACCTTCTCGTTCAGGTACGGGATGAGGAATTCCGGCACCACGGCCTCGTTCAGGATTTTCTCGACGAAGGGAATTTCAGGCAGGGAGATCCTCCCGGTGGCGATCCGGAGGGTCACCTTGTTTTTGCCCGCTTCCACGCTTGTCGCCACCGACGCGCAGGCGGAAAGGGCTGCCTTCACCGTCACCGGCGCGGCACTGCCGGAGAATTCCACGCTCACGGCCACGGACGGCAAACTGACGGAAAGCGTGGCCGGGGCGATTCCCTCCAGAAACGCCTCGCGATCCTTCCCGGAGACGGCACTGTCCCGCGCGGCGAAAGCCGCCCGGAGCATCGCCTTGGCGGAGTCGTCCGCCGCCGCAAATACCGGCGCCGCGTCGATGTCCACATCGACGCATTTGACTCCGTACTTGCCGATTGTGAAAACCGTCTTGAAGAGCTTGGGATACAGGCGTCCGTACGCCTGGGAAACGAGCGCGCTTAGCGTCGCATAATCCACTCCGGCAACGAGATCGTAATTCATGTGTCTTCCTCTTATTTGATCCGGATCCCGTGAAGGTCGCGACGATCGCGACGAACCCGGAAACCGGAACTCGGTTATCTAATATTAATTAAGCATCAACAAGCAAGTGGTTCCGCGACGGGTTTGCCATGAAAGACGCTGTCCGACTTTACCTGCCCGGTTTTCGCGGTATCGTGAATTTCATGGAAGCAAGACGGCTGGGAACACTCTCCGTCGGGGCCATCGGCCTCGGCTGCATGGGCATGAGCGAATTCTACGGAGCCCGCGACGACGCGGTCTCGCTTCAGGTTCTCGCAAGGGCTCTGGAAAGGGGGGTCACCTTATTCGACACCGCCGACATGTACGGCAGCGGCCACAACGAGGAACTGCTGGGCCGATTCCTGCGTGAGCATCCCGGCTCGCGGGAGAAACTGACTCTCGCCTCCAAGTTCGGCATCCGCCGCATGCCGGGGGAATACAAGAGGACCATCGACAATTCCCCTGAGTACATCCGGAGCGCCTGCGAGGCCTCGCTCAAGCGTCTCGGCGTGGAGGCGATCGACCTTTATTACGTCCACCGTCTGGAAACAGGCCGCCCGGTGGAGGAAACGGTGGCCTTCCTCGCCGCCCTCGTGAAGGAGGGCAAGATCCGCGCGATCGGCCTCTCGGAGGTTTCCGCCGCCACGCTGGAGAAGGCGCACGCGGTACATCCCGTGGCCGCCGTGCAGAGTGAATACTCCCTTTGGAGCCGCGGCCCGGAAAAGGACGGGGTGCTCGCCACATGCAAACGACTCGGAATCGGATTTGTGGCGTATTCGCCCTTGGGCAGAGGCTTTCTGACGGGCACCGTGAACATGGACGCCCTGCCCGCGAACGATTTCCGGACCATCCTGCCGCGTTTCCAAAGGGCCCGAATGGACGAGAACACGCGCAGGCTCCTCTTCGTGAGAGAGCTCGCACGCATCCACTCCGCCACGCCCGCGCAGGTGGCCCTCGCCTGGGTTCTTTCCCGCAAGTGGGGCATCGTGCCGATCCCGGGCACCAAGAAGCTCAAATATCTGGAGGAAAACACCGCGGCGGAAAAGGTGAAGCTCACGCAGGCCCAGATCGCCGGACTGGAGGAGGCCTTCCCCTGTAATGCCGACTACGGCGCGCGCTACACCCCCGAGGGCATGCAGGGCATCGGTCTCTGACGCGGGAAAGTCCGCCGCGTCACGCTCCGTCCACGCAACAGGGCGTTCCCGGCTGGTCGAGGAGTCTTTGCGGCCCCACGGCCTTGGCGAAGGGAGAGGCATGCATCACGCGGAAGGGATGGGTCACCCCGGGATGGGCGGCGGCGATCTCCTTCTCGCGCAGGCGGATCACCGCGCCCTGCACGAGCAGGCTCGACGCCTCGCCCGGGCGGTTCACCGCGTCGCAGAGAAAATCGTAGCAGACAAGTTCAAAAACGTTCGTGCAGGTGGCGAATTCCCGGTGCTCGAAGAGCATCACGCGGATGCTCTCCCCGCCGAAGCTGAAGCCGCTTTCCACGACCGGGGCAAGGTCCTTCGGCAAGGAAAAGCCCTGCGGACGAAGCGAGGCCCGGGGAATCGCGATCTGGAGAACCTTGCTGTGCCCGTTCTCCTCCAGATAACGGCGCAGGGACCCCTGCAACATGTTCTGCAACTCCGCGAACATCTCGCACACGTCGCTCTCGCCGGAATCCTCCTGCCCGAGAAGCTCCGCCGTCACGGCCTTGCCGGCCTTCTCCCCCGCCACAAGCACAAGGTCCATCCAGACCGGCTCCGATGGGATCGCCACACCCACCCACGAGGCGAAGGCGGGGCCCTCCGGCAGCGGCAGCGGCGGCAGCTCCGTCTTGAGGGTCACGCCCATGCCGGAAAACACCTTGAGGATCAGTTCGTCGAACTCGAAGGGATGGATGATCTCCTCGTCGGCCAGCTCGGCCTCCTGCACCTGCTCCGCTCCCGCAAGAACGGCGCGCTGCTCCTCGTCGTGCGGATCCGGCACGGGCGTCTCCGCCTTCGGGGGCACGTCGCCACCGCCAAAGAGGATTGCGTCGATGTCGGACTGCGACGGTTTTGCCGCGGAAGCGACGGGCCGCGCCGGTTCGTCCAGAAGGGAGTGGATCTCGCCGGCCTTCGCGGGGGGCTTGCGGGGCGGCTCCGCTTCCGGAACGATGCGGATGCCCCGGTAAACCGCGCCGCCGGAAGGTGCGGGAGCGACCCTCTGCGCGGGCTTTTCGGCAGGCTTTTCCGCCGGTTTTTCCGCGGGAGCCTCCACCGGAAGGGATGCGGTCTTTGCCGGGGCCGCGTCCTTTTTGCGCGATGGGTCAAGAAGTGCGGCGTTGGCCTCGCGCAGCACATTCGCGCGGCGCTCCACGGGCGATGAAAAATTCGCAAAACCCCGGAGCGCCTCCTGAATGCGCCCCAGTTCCCCCTCCAGCTCCACCACCCGCTCCGCCGCGTCGAAAGCCAAGTGAAAGGCCGCCGCCGTCAGGGGCCTGCGCACCACGCCGTCCACGCCCGCCCTGCGGCAGAGTTCGACAAGTTCCATGTCCGCCACGTCGGTGACGAGGATCACGTACACGCCGGTCTTGCGCCCCATCGCCGAGAGGAAGCGGCAGACGTCCAGCCCCCGCAGACGCGCGAGCGTATTGGAAAGCACCGCGATCCTCGGGCCGCCTGGGCTGCTCAAGATCTTCGCCGCGTCGAAGCCGTCCTCGCTGTTGCGCACGGTGTGCCCGCGCTCGCGCAGGGCCGTCTCCACCAGAACGCGGGAGGCAATTTCGTCGTCTGCAACGAGGACCTGCATGAAAAAGTGATGATATCCGAAGAGGATGTTCCTGTAAAGGCCCGGCACCATGGCGGGGACCGGAGGGCGCCAGTACGGAAACGCATCCGCCGAACCATTCTATAATCGCACGGAACAGGCGCAAATAAATCAAAAAGAGCCATTTGTGCGAAAAAGACACGTCTTGTCGGGATCAGGGTACAAAAAGAGCCCGGTCCGCAAGGACCGGGCTCCTGAAAGAAGAACCCAGGCGCGATTGTTACAGCACCGCGTAGGCCACGGTGACGCCCGCCATGACGATCGAGACCATGCTCATGAGCTTGATCAGAATGTTCAGGCTGGGGCCGGAGGTATCCTTGAAGGGATCGCCCACCGTGTCGCCGATGACGGCGGCCTTGTGCGGGGCGCTGCCCTTGCCGCCGAAGTGTCCGTCCTCGATGTACTTCTTGGCGTTGTCCCAGGCGCCGCCCGAGTTCGCCATCATGACGGCCATCGCAAAGCCGCCCGCGCAACCGCCGGCCAGAAGCCCGACGACGCCCGCCACGTTAAAGATCAGACCCACCGCGATCGGGATGAGCACCGCCAGCGACGCCGGCAGGAGCATTTCCTTCTGCGCGGCCTTGGTGGAAATGGCCACACAGCGCGCGTAATCCGGCTCCGCCTTGCCCTCCATGATGCCCGCGATCTCGCGGAACTGACGGCGGACCTCGTCCACCATCATGCCCGCGGCGCGGCCAACGGCCTGCATCGTCAGGCCGCAGAACATGAAGACCGCCATCACGCCGATGAACATGCCCATGAGCACCTTCGGGTTCATGAGATGCACGTCGTAATGCTGCATGAACTCGACAAGACCCATCGACTGCACCTGCGCAAGACTCTCAAAGCCGAACTTGTGGAGAACCTCGGCCAGCTTGTCGGCGGAAAGGTGCGTGTAGGCGATCTTGATCTCCTCGATGTAGGAGGCAAGGAGCGCCAGCGCCGTCAGGGCCGCCGAACCGATGGCGAAGCCCTTGCCCGTGGCCGCCGTGGTGTTGCCCAGAGCGTCGAGGGAGTCCGTGCGCTTGCGCACTTCCGGGGGAAGATGGCTCATCTCGGCGTTGCCGCCCGCGTTGTCGGCAATCGGGCCGTACGCGTCCGTCGCCAGGGTGATGCCGAGGGTGGAGAGCATGCCGACCGCCGCGATGCCGATGCCGTAGAGGCCCATGCTGATCGAGCCCGTCGAGAAGGTCCAGTCCTGCGCGGCAAAGCCATACGCGCAGATTGTGCCGACAACGACGAAGAGAACCGGCATGACCGTGGAGATCATGCCCGTGCCCAGGCCCGCGATGATGACGGTCGCCGGACCGGTCTTGGCCTGCTCGGCGATCTTCTGGGTGGGCTCGTAGCCATGGCTCGTGAAGTATTCCGTCGCCTTGCCGATGGCCACGCCCGTGACCAGGCCGCTCACCACCGAGCCCCAGAGGCCCCAGTAATTGTGCATGCCGAGAAAATAGAGGATGAACCACGAGGCGATGGCGATCATCACGGCGCTGCCGTTGATGCCGGTGTTGAGCGCGCCCATGAGCTCTTTCATGTTGGCGCCCTCCTTCGTGCGGACCAGATAGATGCCCGCGATGGAAAGGAGCGTGCCCACCGCGCCGATCAGCATCGGGGCGATGACCGCCTGAAGCTGGAGGGCCTGCTGGGCCGCGTTGTCCACGCGCATGTACGCCGCCGCGCCGAGGGCCGCCGTCGCGAGGATCGAGCCCGCGTAGGACTCGTAAAGGTCTGCGCCCATTCCCGCCACGTCGCCCACATTGTCACCCACGTTGTCCGCGATGGTCGCGGGATTGCGGGGATCGTCCTCCGGAATGCCCGCCTCCACCTTGCCGACGAGGTCGGCGCCGACGTCGGCGGCCTTCGTGAAGATGCCACCGCCCACGCGGGCGAAGAGCGCTTGCAGGGACGCGCCCATGCCGAAGGTCAGCATCACCGTGGTGATGATGAGGAGCTTGTGCTGCGGGTTCGCGTCGTCGATGAAGTAGTTGAGGGCAAGGAACCACGCGCTGATGTCCAGAAGCGCGAGGCCGACGACCGTCAGGCCCATCACCGCGCCGGAGCGAAAAGCCACGCGCAGGCCGCTATCGAGCGACTCGCTGGCCGCCTGGGCGGCGCGGTTACTGGCATAGGTGGCCGTCTTCATGCCGAAGAAGCCCGCGAGCCCAGAGAAGAAACCGCCCGTGAGGAAGGCAAAGGGAACCCAGGTGTTCTGCACGTGCAAGCCGTAGGCCATCCACGCGAAAAGACAGGTGAGAAGGATGAAGACGATGCCCACCACCTTGTACTGCTGGGTGAGGTAGGCGAGCGCGCCCTTGCGGACGTGCCCGGCGATCTTTTTCATGGTTTCCGATCCCTCGTCCTTCTTCTTCATCTGCGCGTAAAAGAGATACGCGAAGGACAGCGCCACGATCGAGGTGATCGGCACAAGCCAGAATATCGGTTGAATATTTTCCATTGTTGGAGATTGCTAGTCACCTTTCGGCAACGGTTTACAGAAAAGAGAACGCGCGCCGCACGTGGGCGGACGCGCATTTCCAGAACCTTAATTCTTGTCGCTTGCCCCTGTAAACGCCAGAAGAAAAGTGATGGCCCGGAGGCACCAAACCACTGATCGCCTGTCATTTGTGGACAATAAAAAACGGGGCGGTTTCCCGCCCCGCTTTCCGTGCCCCTGTCTGAGATTGAAATGGCTCTGGTGAGTGCTTGAGCACAAGCTCCCATCGGATGGCGGTCCTTTTTTCGGGTGCGAATACAAATCAAGACATGTGTCTTGTCACACGCCTTTCTGATTCTCAAATGCCGGACCGTCCCAAACAGTCGATGGTATGAAAGTCCCTAGCGGACTATTTCATCCACGTCTGTAGCGCGGGCCTAGGATTCCTCTGATGCAAAGTCAGTTCCCGCGCCGCCATTGCCCCGGGTTTCATTTCCCATATCCAACTTCAAAAGTACGGGAGTCTGCCAGATTGTTTTGTCCATGTTGATGATCTCCAAGCGTGATCGTTTGATTCGCGAGTTCACCGGGAACCTAAATGGCCCAGACGGTACGTCAACACCGGAGGAGCGAATTATGCAAAAGTCGAAATTCCTTGTCATAAGCGCACATAGAAAACCGCTGACAGACTGCAAAAAAACGGGGCGGTTTCCCGCCCCGTCCTCCATTAGACACAATCCGGTTTCCACGCAGGCTCCAAACTTTCCTCAGCGAAATTTCACACGCAGGGCGAAGACGATCGGCAGGAACGTGCAGAGCGACACCAGCACATAGATCATGGGGTTCACCGCGCCCGCCTCCAGCGATCGCGCCAGTTCCGGCAGCTTCCGGATCGTCTCTCCGGCAAGAGAGCTGATACCGTCCCAGGCGAGGGCCCCGAAGACGGCGCAACCTGCAAGGGCACCGCCAAGGACGATCAGCGTGCGCCGGATAGCCGTGGAGGAGCTTCGGCGCGGAAGGGAATCCATCACCGCCCGCGTAAAGCCGTTGTCCTCCAGATAGGGCATCTCGTCCTCTCCCAGCATTTTCTTGAGAATCTCGTCTTCCTTGTCCATGATGTTCCTTTCATGCCCGTGCCGCGTAGGCGGCCAGAACGCCCCGAAGGGCCTGCTTCGCGCGAAGAATGTGTGTCTTGAGGGTTCCCACGGGGCAGCCAACGACACCCGCCGCCTCCTCGTGGGAGAGTCCCTGTTCGTAGCAAAGGTAGAGGGCCGTGCGCTCCTCGCCCCGCAGGCGGGCCACAGCCTCGCGCACGTCGAGCGCGGCTCCGAACTCGGGCAGCGCCGCGTCCGCCTCTTCGGGGATCTCGGCCACCGGGGTTTCCCTGCGCTTGCGGCAGTACTGGCGGAAGCGGTTGTAGCCGATTCCGAGGAGCCACGTGGAGAAGCCCGAAGCCCCCGCATATTTGCGGATCGAGCGGTAGGCCTCGATGCAGGCCTCCTGCGCGAGGTCATCCGCCAGGGCTGTGTCTCCCCCGGTCAGCCGGCGCAGGAACCCGCGCAGGGCCGACTGGTGCCGGCGGACGAGCTCGGCAAAGGCGTGGCGGTCATCGGTGGCGATGACCCGTGCCACAAGATCTGTATCCTTGAGTTCCACAGTGGTTTCCCGAGAACGTTTCAGGGGTGTGGGATTCGGCGTGAGCCTATTCTGCGTTGCCTGCGGAAGAATTCTTCTTCGCCTCGGCGGCGCGTTCCTTGCGCGTCAAAAACCAATTGGCGAGAAGCGCCACGCCGACAAGGCCCGGAATCGCCCCGGCCCAGCGAATCGGGAAGGCGTCCTGTTCCTGCATTCCCATGGACTGGAAGAAGATGAAGATGCCGATGCCGACGGCGATGAGGATGAGGCCGGTCTTGCGATCGTCGCTCTTCTTCTTTTCGGGCTCCTCGGGGATCTTGAGCATCTCCGGGGGGATGGGCTGGCCCTTTTCCACCATCAGGCGGAGCGTCTCGTGCTGCATCTGACGGGCGCGCGTGTGCTTGCGGGAGTTGATCGCCATGACGCAGACGACAAAAGCGAAGGGCATGACGATCACGACGATCGGGATGCACAGGGCCAGCGCGCCCTCGATGGAGGCAATCGGTGTGAGAGAGGAGGCGAGGAGAATCGAGTTCATTGTGTGTTCCTTATCTGAATGTGTTTGCATCCGTGAGTGGCGCAAACACGCCCCGCCGGATTCAAAAAAATCTCCGCCGCTGCAGAACGGCATCCCCCGCGTACGTTTCTTCAGGATGGCGCCAGCGAAGCTCCGCGTAAAGACGAAGCCAGCTCTTCCACCGGCAGGGGGAGCGCGCTTTAGCCAGCGGCTTGGGGGACGAGAGTCCCCCATCCCGATGCGCCCGCAGGCGCATCCACAGGTGAAGGGGCTTCGCCCCTTCTATTCCACGTTCTGCACCTGCTCGCGCTGGCGCTCCACCTCGTTCTTGGCGTCGAGGACAAGGCGCGTCACGGCGAGGTTGTTGGCCTTGGAACCGATGGTGTTGAACTCGCGGTTGATCTCCTGAATCAGGAATTCAAGCTTGCGGCCCACGCTCTCGCCGTCGGAGCGCGCCGCGACAACTGTGGTCTTGAACTGTTCAAGGTGACTCTCCAGCCGCGTCATCTCCTCGGAAATGTCGGTTCTGTCCGCAAAGAAGGCCAGCTCCTTCAAGAGGCGCTCGTCGGAAAGGTCCAGCTCCAGCCCGAGCTGCCGCAGGCGGGCAAGAAGCGTGTCGCGGTAGGCGGCCACGGTTCCGTCCGCGTTCTTTCGGATGGCGTAGACAAGGTCCAACAGGCGCTCGTTGCGCTCCAGCATGTCCTTCTCGGTGGCGGCGCCCTCCTTCCCCCGCATGGCGAGAAACGCGGCAAGGGCCTGCTCCAGCGCGGTCAGCACAAGGCCCTCCACGGCGGCGGCATCCTTCTTCACGGCATTTTCCTCGCGGGTCATGAGCACCACGCGCAGGATCGTCTCGTAATCCATCTGCTGGGTGCGGAAGCCTCTTGCGCGGGCAATCTCGCCCAACTTGTCCAGCGTGCGGTGCACGAGGGCATCGTCCACGGCCAGATCCCCGGCCTTCGAGGTATCGTCGATCGCCACGTTCACGCGCACGGCGCCGCGCGAGAGGGCTCCGCGGACGCGCTCGGTGACGCTGCGTTCCAGAGTCGCCCATTCCTTGGGGAGCGAGACGGACACATCGAGGCTCTTGCGGTTCACCGACGATAGTTCCACGAGGACTTCGCAGCCCTCGCCCGACGCCGTGCCCCGCCCGTATCCGGTCATGCTCTTCATGGAAAACTCTCCTCTTCTGCGACCAGCCTATATCTTTTCGACGAGATCCTCCGGCTTCACGCCGAGGGCCTCCATCACGGTGTGCACGTCCTTGTCGCCGCGTCCGGAGACGTTGACGACGAGAATCCTGTCCTTTGCCATTTGCGGCGCCCTCTTCAAGGCGTAGGCGATGGCGTGGGTGGATTCCAGTGCCGGGAGGATGCCCTCCACGCGGCAGAGCACCTTGAGGGCCTCGATCACCTCGTCGTCCGTGGCATAGCCGTATTCGATGCGTCCCTTGTCGCGGTAGTATGCGTGCTCCGGGCCCACCGAGGCGTAGTCGAGGCCCGCCGAGACGCTGTGCGTCAGGTTGATCTGGCCGTCGGCGTTCTGCAGAACGTAGGAAAGGGTTCCCTGAAACACGCCGAGGCGTCCGCCCGCAAAACGCGCGGCGTGCTGACCCTCCGCAATGCCGCGACCGCCCGCCTCCACGCCCACGAGGCGCACGGAGGGTTCGTCGAGGAACTCGTGGAAGAAGCCGATGCAGTTGCTCCCGCCGCCAACACAGGCCGCCATTTCGTCCGGCAGGCGTCCCTCCTTTTCCAAGATCTGGCCGCGCAGTTCCTTCCCAATGACGCTCTGGAAGGTGCGCACGACAAGCGGGAAGGGATGTGTCCCGAGGGCGCTGCCGACAACGTAGTGGGTGTCGCGCACATTGGTCACCCAGTCGCGCATCGCCTCGTTCACGGCGTCCTTGAGGGTCTGCTGGCCGGAATCCACCGGGCGAACCTCCGCCCCGAAAAGGTTCATGCGGAAGACGTTCAGCGCCTGCCGCCGCATGTCCACGCGGCCCATGTAGATCACGCACTTGAGTCCGAAGCGGGCCGCCGCCGCCGCCGTGGCCACGCCGTGCTGCCCGGCGCCGGTCTCGGCGATGACGCGCGTCTTGCCCATGCGCTTGGCGAGGAGCACCTGCCCGAGGGCGTTGGTGATCTTGTGCGCCCCGGTGTGCAGGAGGTCCTCGCGTTTCAAATAGATCTTCGCCCCGCCGCAGTGCTCGGTGAGGTGTTCGGCAAAGTACAGGGGCGTGGGCCTGCCGCAGTAGTCTTTGAGGAGGTCGTGATACTCCGCGAGGAACGCCGGGTCCGCCATCGCCTCCTTGAAGACGCGTTCGAACTCGAAGAGCGCCGTCATGAGCGTTTCCGGGACGAACATGCCGCCGTAGGGGCCGTAAAAGCCAAGGGAGTCCGGCACGGAAAAACGCGCACCGCACGAAGTGTCACTGGAAACAGAATTCATGGGAAAAGGATGAGCGGAAGTGTGACGAAAGAAGGATGCCCGATTTCGGCAACCGTGGAGAGATTTTATTTGCCGAGTTTCTCGTAAAGTTCCATGCAGGCGCGGCCTCCGTGGTAGGGGCATTTCCAGAAGCTGGCCATCGGGATGTCCGCATAGGGCTTGCCCTCGTCGTCCACGCGGAAGTACCACTCGCCGATCTCCTTGTTGCGCAGGTGGCTGCGTCCGTAGTCCCAGACGCGCCACGCGGCGTTGTAGAACTTCTTCTTCCCCGTGAGGCGCCACGCGCAAACGAAGCCCAGCGCCGCCTCCACCTGCGGCCACCAGTGGCGGTCGCGGTCGATCCTCCCGTCCGGGAAGCCCTCGTAGTAGATGCCGCCGTCCGGCGCAATGCCCTCGCGCAGCGTCGTCTCCGCCACGTGGACGTTCATGTCGAAGACCTTCTTGAGCAGGGCCGCGTCACCCACGTCCTCCGCCGCGCGCTGGAGGAGCCACACGGCCTCGATATCGTGCCCGTAGGAAACGGTGGGGCTCAGGCTCTTCCATTCCTCGTCAAAGAAGAGTTCAAGATGCCCGGTGTCGGGATTGTAGATGTGATCGACGTGGATGCGGACCAGCTCCTTCAGCCGTGCGCGCAAAAATTCCGACGGGGCGACCTCAAAGAGCCGCATGTACGCCTCCAGCACGTGCAGGTGCGTGTTGAAGCTCTTGGGGACGTTCATGTCGCGCGAGGAAAGGCGGATGTCGGCCATCGGCTGCCACGAGCGCGAGCGAGCCTCCCAGTAGCCGGAGTGAACGGGCTCGGTGCCGAACTTTTCCACGCAATCGACTATCGCGAGGGCCTCCTCCAGCGCCTTGCTGTCACCGGTCAGGGCGTAATACTCGGCAAGGCCGTAGATGGAAAAACCCTGCGCGTAGATCTGCTTCTTGTCGTCCTTCGGAGCTCCGTCGCAGTCGAGGGCCCAGTACGTCCCGCCGAATTCGCGGTCGATGAAGTGCGCCGTGAAGTAATCGTAGGCCAGCTTCGCGGCGGCGGCGTAGTCGTCCCGCTTGAAGATGCGGGCGGCGGCGGAGAAGGTCCAGAGGATGCGCGCGTTCAGGATCGCGCCCTTGTCCGCTCCCGGCACAGGGACGCCGGACGGGTCGATCTCGCCGTAAAAACCGCCTTTGGCCTGGTCAAAGGAACGCTTGAGCCAGAAGGAGAGGATCACCTGATGGAGCTCACTCTCCGCCGTGGCGGCAAATTCAATGGGAGATGGAATCGGAATCATTCGCAAGGAAGGGTGTGGGAGCGCCACTTAAGCGCGGGGCAGGCAAAATTGCCAGCAAGAAGCCGCGCGAGGCATCACCAACGGTCCACGAGGCTCACGACGCAGGCGTCCCGCGTCTCGCGGACGAGGAACTGCGTTGGGACACGCCGCCTGGCCCCGTCGCTCGTCGTCAGGTCCAGCATGACGGAAACCCGCCACTCTCCCGCCGCATTGCCGCGCTTGACCTCCCAATCCGCGCCCTCTTCGGAAGGCGCAGCGCCGGGATAGCTTGCCGCGAGGTACACCTTCACCGCGGTCTTGATGCGCAGGGACGGCATCACCATGCCCGGCACCTCGCTCGTCATCGTCCGCCAGATCGGCCAGCTTGCGCCGAGGCCCGACTGATACTCCCGGATTCCCGCAAGCGCCGCCCAGATTCCGCAGAAGACCGGGTAGGCAAAGAGGACGAGAAGGACCACCTCGCGCCAGAGGGGTTTGTTCGCACGTTTGTCCATCGCACTCCAGCCGTTTACGATCGCCGCCTCCCAGGGCTCCAGCTTGGGCAACAGAGCCTGCCGCCCCGTCCTGCCGAGGAGCCGCCATTCCTCGCGCGAAAGGCGCGGGCCGATGTTGGCGAGCGGCCTCATCCCGGCAAACATCGCGGCGGCCTCCACCGGACCCAACCCCTCGATGGCGGCAAGGCGGTTGGCGCGGGGCATGTTCTCCCAGTCTTCCTGTCGGATCGGATCCATGGCTTGCGGCCCCGTCGCGGGACCTTGGACGGCCAGCGTAGGGATGCGCCCCGCCCTGTCAACGCACACGCATTTGCAGGGAATGTGAAAATGTTTTTCTTGCAGTATCCTTCCGTGGCACGTATCCATTCGTTCATGCCGCTTGCGGTCGTGAAGTCCGGCGCGTTGCAGGGAGTGAGCGCCGCTCCCGTGGAGGTGGAGGTGAACACCGGCGAAAGCGGCGAGCCGCGGATGGTCCTCGTGGGACTGCCGGACGCCGCGGTGAAGGAGTCGAACGACCGCGTGGCGAGCGCGCTGGCCAACAGCGGAGCACGGCTTCCGCAAACGCGCACCACCGTGAACCTCGCCCCCGGCGACATGCGCAAGGAAGGCGCGATGTACGACCTTCCCATCGCGCTCGGCATCCTCGCGGCGACGGCCCAGATGCCTTTGGCGCACGAAGGCATTTTGTCCGAATACCTCGTCGCGGGGGAGCTGGCCCTTTCCGGCGAGGTGCGCCCCGTGCGCGGGGGCCTGCCGCTGGCGCTCCTTGCACGGGAGGCGGGCCTGCGCGGGATTCTCCTGCCGGAAAAGAGCGCGCGGGAAGCGGCGCTCGCGGAGGGAATCGCCGTCCACGCGGTGAAAACCCTCGACGAGGCCCGTGCTTTTCTGGAGGGGCGGCTCGCCCTGCCGCTCGTCCCCTCCCCTGTTGCGGACGGCGTGCCGGAGGAGCCGGACTACGATGTGGATTTTTCCGAGGTCAAGGGGCAGATGGCCCTGCGCCGCGCCGTGGAGGTGGCGGTGGCGGGCGGGCACAACATCCTGATGATCGGGCCGCCGGGAAGCGGCAAGAGCATGGTCGCCAAGCGCATCCCGACGATCATGCCGGAGCCCTCGCTTGCCGAATACCTTCAGATCCTCGCGATCCACAGCGCCGCGGGCATGACCTTGGGGGACGAGTCGCTGCACCTCTGCCGCCCCTTCCGCAGTCCGCACCACACCATTTCCGACGTGGGGCTCTTGGGCGGCGGGACGATCCCGGGACCGGGCGAGATTTCCCTCGCGCACGCGGGCGTCCTCTTCATGGACGAACTGCCGGAATTCAAGCGCGGCGTGCTGGAGGTTCTCCGTCAGCCCCTTGAGGACGGCGAGGTCACGATCTCGCGCAGCGCGGGCAAGATCACCGTGCCTTCGGCCTTCATGCTCGTCGCGGCGATGAATCCCTGCCCCTGCGGCTACTTGGGCGATCCCCGACACGAGTGCCGCTGCTCGCCCGTGCAGATCCAGCGCTACCGCTCCCGCGTCTCGGGTCCGCTCTTGGACCGCATCGACATCCACGTGGAGGCCCCCGCCCTCTCCATCGAGGAAATGCGCAGCGCCAAACCCGGCGAATCTTCCCGCGCCATCCGGGAACGCGTCCGCGCCGCCCGCGCCGTGCAAAAGACCCGTTTCGAGGGAAGCGGGGCCACCTGCAACGCCCGCATGGCCCACCGCCACCTGCGCGAGTTCTGCCCGCTCTCGCGCGAGAATGGCGACCTCCTCCAGCAAGCCATGGAGCAATTAAACCTCTCCGCAAGGGCCTACGATCGCATCCTCAAGGTCTCCCGCACGATCGCCGACCTCGACGCCTCAAAGGACATCCGCCCCCAGCACCTCCTGGAGGCGATCCATTACCGCTCTCTGGACCGGGCGGTGTTTTATTAAGGTTCGATCTCTACCTTTTCCCGCGCTTGCTTTCTGCACGTTTCCGGCGGCATAGTGCGCGCATGACTCCGCTCCTCTTCACGCTTTGCGCGGCGCTGGCCTCGGTGTTTGCGGGGTTTGTGGGGTCGCTTGTCGGGATCGGCGGCGGGGTGATCGTGGTGCCGGTGCTTACGCTGGCCCTCGGTGTGGACATCCGGCATGCGATCGCGGCGTCGATCGTGGCGGTCGTCGCCACCTCCAGCGCGGCGGCGTCCACGTATGTGCGCGAGCGGATGGCGAACCTGCGCCTGGGCATGTTCCTCGAACTTTCCACCACGCTTGGCGCGATGACGGGGGCGCTCGTCGCGGGGTATCTTTCGCCGAAGTTCCTCTACATCCTCTTCGGGTGCCTCGCCTCATGGACTGCGTGGCATATGGCGAAGAAGGCGAAGGACGTGGCGGAGGCCCTCCCGCCGGATGCGCTGGCGGACAAGCTTCTGCTCCACAGCTCCTTTTTCGACAAGGCGCAGAACCGGGAGGTCGCCTACCGCGTCACGCGCTCGAAGCTCGGCCTCGGCGTCGGGGCGATCGCGGGCGTTTTGAGCGGGCTCCTCGGCATCGGCGGCGGCGCGGTGAAGGTGCCGGTGATGCACCTGGCGATGGGCGTCCCGATCAAGGCGGCCACGGCCACGAGCAACTTCATGATCGGCATTACGGCGGCGACGGGCGCGGCGGTTTACTTCGCGAGGGGGGACCTCCTCCCCTTCGTGGCGGCGCCGGTGGCGGTCGGGATCATCGCGGGCTCCAAGCTCGGCTCGAAACTCCTCGGGCGGACGGAGAGCCGCCTCATTCGCGGCCTCTTCGTGGCGGTCCTTGGCGTCATGGCCCTGCAACTTCTCTACAAGGGGGTAACGCTGTGAAGGACTCTTCCGAAATCCGCACCGAGATCCTCATCAGCGAGATCCTGCGCTGGGGTGTCCGTGCGAGCCTTGCCCTGATTTTAGTCGGCAGCGTCCTCTTCTTTGTCCAGAGCGGCGACTGGGCGGGGGCGGACGCAAAGGCGAAGCTCGCGCCGCTCATTTCAGGGGGCGGCTCCTTCCCGCTCTCCCTCGGCTGGCTTGCAAGCGGCGTCCTGTCTCTCGACGGGATGGCCGTCACCGTCCTCGGCCTGGCTCTCCTCATCGCGACGCCGGTCCTGCGCGTGGCGGCGGCGGTTGTGTCCTTCGCTCTTGCCCGGGATCTTGCCTTCACGCTCATTTCGGCGGCGGTTCTCGTTTTTGTCGTGGCGTCCTTCTTCCTCGGCGCAGTCGGTTGAACCCGGCGGTTTTTCCGCTGTCAGAAGTCCCATGCAAATTCTCCCCTGCACTCCCGAAAATCACGCGGAAATGTTCGCTGTGGTGAACGATTCCGCCACCGCCTACCGCGGCCACATTCCTGCCGACGTGTGGCATGAGCCCTACATGCCCCTCGCGGAGCTGGAAGAGGAGATCGCCGCGGGCGTCCGCTTCTGGAAGGCCGTGGACGAGGCCGGTGCGATCCTCGGCATCATGGGGATACAGGACGTAAAGGACGTGACCCTCATCCGCCATGCCTACGTGCGCACGGCGGCGCGCGGCAAGGGCGTCGGCGGGGCGCTCCTCGAACACCTGCTCCCGATGACAAACAAGCCCGTCCTCATCGGCACGTGGAAGGCCGCGACGTGGGCGATCTCCTTCTACGAAAAGCACGGCTTTGAAAAAATCCCGACCGAGGCGGAGAAGGACCGGCTCCTTTCCACCTACTGGACGATCTCCGGCAGGCAGACCGAGACCTCGCTCGTCCTGCGGCAGAAGAAGGCCTGAGGCGCGCTTTGGGACGCCTTCAATTTCTGCTTTGGGGAACGCCCCGCAGCTTCTCCATCACAACCAGCGTCACGCCCTCGGGCGTCCCCCGGCGGGAAACCTCGCGATAGCTGTGCTTCGCATACAGGCGGATGTTTTTCTCGCTATAGACGCTCGTGAAAATCTCGCAGCGCGCGGCGTCGGGGAAAAGGCCCTCCAGCGCGGCGATGAGCGCGGAGCCGATGCCCCGGCCCTGCAAACCGGGCTTCACCGCAAGGCGGCCAAGGTGGATCGTACCGTCCCGGCAGTCCGCCCGGCCCGTGCCGACGATCGCCCCGTCCGCCACCGCCTTGAGGAGCACCCGCACCCGCGCCGTAGCGCGAAGCTCTTCAAGCGTCTCGCAAAGCGGGGCGATCGCAAAGTTGCCGGTCAGCTCGGCCTCGCTCCGGAAGGCGGCGTGCAAAAGCGCGAGGATTTCCGGCAAGTCCTCCTCCCGCGCGTGTTCGATTGTCAGAGGCTCCGACTCCTTCGCCATGAAGCCCACCCTATCCCGTCACGATCCGCGGAAAAGGAAAAACCGCGCCTGCAAAATCCCCCAACGACAAACTTGACCAATCCGCGCCCGGCATTACTCTCCCACCTTTCGGCTCACGGAGAGGTGACAGAGTGGCCGAATGTGCACGATTGGAAATCGTGTGTGCTCGCAAGGGCACCGAGGGTTCGAATCCCTCCCTCTCCGCCAGTTTTCTGGCTCGGGATTCGCGCGAGATCATCACAGGCCAGATGCGCGTCGTCATCGCGTCGATGACGATCGAGCAGATCAATTCCGACCGCGAGAAGCTGATCGGCCTCATCACTCAGGGCGTGGACGTGGAGCTGCGCAAGGTGGGCCTACACCTAATCAACTGCAACATCACCGACATCACGGACGCCTCCGGCTACATCGACGCCCTCGGCAAGGAGGCCGCCGCCAAGGCGATCAACGACGCGAACGTTAAGGTCGCTCAGGAAAACCAGCGCGGCGCCATCGGTCAGGCCGAGGCGGAACGCGAGCAGGCGATCCGAGTGGCCGAGGCGCAGGCCGCCGCCGCCATCGGTCGCAACAAGGCCCAGCAGACGATCCTCGCCTCGCAGGCAGAGCTGGCCGAGCGCAAGGCCGAGGCCGACAAGCGCGCGGAAATCGCCGCCAAGACCGCCAAGGCACAGGCCGATCAGGCCGCCTTCAACGCCGAAAAGATTACACAGGACGCGCGTCTGGCCCGCGACGAATCCTTCGCCAGGGCGGACCGTGTCGCGCAGGCGAACGTGGACAAGGAACAGGTCCGCGTCGATGCCGAGGCCAAGGCGCAGATGGTGCGCATCGAGGCCGAAGGCCGTGCCAACGCCATCCGCGCGCAGGCCTAGGGCGATGCCGACGCCACGGTCGCCCGCGCCAAGGGCGATGCGGAGGCCACGATTGCCCGCGCCAACGCCGACGCCGAGGCGATCCGCGTGAAACTCATCGCCGAGGCCGACGGCAAGAAGGCCCTCCTCGACGCTCAGGCCGAGGGTCTCGCGAAATTCGCGAATGCCGACGCCGCCGTGCAGATTCTCGTCGCCCAGCAGATTCCCGAGCTTGCCAAAACGCAGGCGGACGCCGTCAAGTCGCTCAAGATCGACAAGGTGGTCGTCATGGGCGGCGCGAACGGCAATACCGGCGCGGGTTCCTTCGTTCAGGATCTTTTCCGCAACGTCCTGCCGCTGCACGAGACCGCCGAGGCCGCGGGCGTCACCCTGCCGGGGCTCCTCGGCACCCTCAAGAGCGACAAGGAGCCGCCCACGCCCGAACAGAACGCCCCGGCACAGCCTCCGCGGCAGAGGTAGTTCTCCGCTCCCGGAACGCCTCAGAACCCGAGCGCAGACGTTCTCCGGGCCGGTGAATGCTCCGCCCGTGTGCGGGGGGAGTCTGCGGGAGACACCCCGTTTCAGAACAAAAAAGGGGGCGGCCCGGCGGCCACCCCCTGTGGTGATGATGTCTGCAAACTCGAAGACTAGAATTTGAACTGACCAAAGATGCCGATCTCGTTGTACTTGGCCATCGCCGAGGAGCTCGGCTGGTTGTCGATTTTCTCGTACTTGTAAACGAGGGCGATATCGACGCCCTTCATGGCGTGGTACTGGAGGCCGACGTTGAAGTAGTTGTCCTTCTCGGAGGAGGCGAGCGTCTTGCTCGGCTTCGCGTAGTCGTAGCGGGCGAAGACGGAGAAGGGCCCGTGGATGGTCGCGTTGCCGAAGACGGAGAAGCCGTCCGCCTTGTCCTTGCTGGTGGAGGCGGTGTAGCCCCAGTTCTTTTCGGTGAAGTATTCCACACCGATGCCGAACTTCTTGGTGGTGTAGGCGCCGACGAGGCTGAGGCGGTTGGCCGTGTTGGAAGCCGCGACGGTCTCCATGTCCTTGCCCTGCTTGCCGGTGTAGGCGCCGAGCCCGAAGATCAAGCCCTTGGTCGGCTCGATGGAAACGCGGCCCTCGTAATCGACGCCCTTGCTGCGGGCGGGCTTCTTGTAGCCGCCGCCGTTCACCGCGGCGACGTTGTAGCTAAACATACCGCTCTTGCCCAGAAGGTGCAGGCCCCAGTCGGCGGAGTTGCCCAGCTTGAGGCGGTCAACCACCGTGCTTTCCACATAGCGGAAGCCGTAGAGGTCCTCGTCGAACGGAATCCACGGCATGTTCGCCGAACCGACCTGGATGATCGCGAGGGGATCGAGCGTGGCCTGGACATAGGCCGTCTTGATGTAGGTCGAGACGTTGCCGTTCGAGCTGGAGTAGCTGGAATCGGTGTTGATGTTGATCAGCCACATGCTGTTGAACTTGTGGGTGACGCCGAAATAGAAGCGCTTCACGTCCGTCCCGAAGCCGCTCGCGTCGAGCTTGTCGCCCGCCTTGTTCTTCGAATCGACGTTCGTGAAATCGAAGTAGATCCTGCCGCTGATTTCCGTGCTGGACTCGTCGGCCTTGGCAGCCGTCGCACCCGCCTGCACCTGTTTCGCATCATCTGCCGTCAGAATGCCCTTCTTGACGAGAAGGTCGGTCAGCGTGCTGTCCGTTTGTGCCGAAGCCGCGGTGGCGGCGAGTGTCAGCGTGCCGAGCAGCGCATACCACTTGTTGTGATGTGAGAGCATAGTCGTGTTTGTCTGGGTCGTTGTTATGGTCAGCCTGCCGAAGCCCGGCGATAGCGCCGGTCGGCGTCCGGGATCCGAATATCGAACCCCGTTCTTTTTGGTTAAGTTGGAGATTCGCCGCCTGCGGATACGATCCGCAAACGTGCAGCCAGATGCTGCCATAGCTTTGTTACTATTCCACGACACAATTGTTACGTAACAGCTACAGTAAACATCCGGCCTTCCATTTCCAACCCAGCGGAAGACACTTTTAAGATGTTGAAATGCAGCGAGTCATGAAACAATTCCAAGAATCGTCCACTCCCGTTACATGCGCGGAAGCATGCGAATCCAGTTACCGGCAAGGCGACGCGCCAGTCGGGTTTTCAACGCAATAACACCCCGCCATAAAGTCGCGGTGGATCGCTTCATCCATCACGCATACAACAATTGTCACCTCTCATCTTCCTGTAAATATGCCGAACTTCATGCGCTTGCATTCATGCCGTAACGCGCACGTAACACGATCGTGATATTCGGCGCGTAATGCTTCGCAACATCATGTCGTCATTCGTTCTTGTGTTTGTGCGACCAAGAGCTGGTTTCAAAAGGCACGAAGCGCGCCGTTTGCCGCGCCATCGGGCCGCGGCTCTTTTGAGCCCGGGCCGCGTTGGGAAAGCGAATCGGGGCCCTGGCCCGGTTTCGCTTTTCCGCCTTGCCGCCTCTCAAAAGTGCCTGCTGCGGCACACTCCGGGACTTTTGAAACCAGCTCTACCCGATCCAGCCGCGCGTGACGGCAAGATACGTCCCGACGGAGACGAGGGCCCAGAGGGTGACGCCCTGCAAGAGCGGCCTTGCGCCCACCTTTTTCAGCATCGCAGGCGTGAGACCGGCGCCGATGAGAAAGAGGGTGAGGACGAGGCTCTGCCGGGCGACGGCGCTCACACCCATCCAGAGACGCGGCGCGGGAAGGACTGCCGCGAGAATCGCCGCAAGGACGAAGCCCACGATGAAAAACGGCACGCGCGCCTTGGCGTCACCCTTGGTGACAAACCCAGCCACCATCACCGCCGGGGCGATCCAGACGGCGCGGGTGAGCTTGACGGTCGTTGCGATGCCGAGGGCACCGGCCCCGTAGGCCGACGCCGCGCCGACGACGCTGCTTGTGTCATGCACTGCCACGCCCGCCCACACGCCGAACTCGGGGCCGCTCATCCCGGCATAGTGCCCGAACATCGGGAAGAGGAAGAGCGCGGCGGCGTTGAGGGTGAAAACGGTGGCGAGGGCCACGGCGCTTTCGTCATTGTGCGCCTTGACGACCGGGGCCATCGCGGCAATGGCGCTGCCCCCGCAGATCGCCGTGCCGAAGCTGACCAGCGCGCTCGTCCGCGTCCCCGTGCCGAAGAGCCGCCCCAGCAGCAGGCCGCAGGAAACGGTGAGAACGATGCCGACGGCAGTGAAAAGGATGGAGCCGCGCCCCACGCTCCAGACCTCGACAAGGTTCATGCCGAAGCCAAGGCCCACGACGGAGACCTGGAGGAGAATCTTGCTGATCTTCCCCGTCTCTTTGTGCCACGGGTTCCCGAGCGCGAGGCTGAAGGCGATGCCCGCCGCGAGCGCCGCGCCGGTCGAGACAACCGGCAAAAGGCACGCCCCCGCAAGGACGAGAAAGGCCGCCTTCCGCCAAGTGAAGGAGGCCCGTGTGCTCTCAACTACGTCAACCGTTTCCATCCCCGCAGTGTAGCAGAGGCGCTGTCATAAGCGTGAATGAATAAAAATGATTGTTTCAATCAGTCGGATTGATAAATTCCCCATATGGCGCTCACTCTACGGAAGATCGAGATTCTGGCGGTGCTGGCCCGGGAGGAGTGCGTGTCCGCGGCGGCGCGGCGCCTGGGTCTCACGCAATCCGCCGTCAGCATGGCTCTTGCAGAACTGGAGAGGGAGGCGGGCGGGCCGCTCTTCCGCCGGGCCGGGCGGCGCATGATTCCGGGGGAGCGCGGGCGGCTTCTCGCGGAGGAGGCGGGGAAGGTCCTCGGCCTCGTGGGAAAGATGGAGGAGATGATCGAACCCACCGGCGAGCTGCGGGGCGTGCTGCGGATCGGCGCCTCCACGACGATCGGCAATTACCTCCTCCCCGCGCTTCTGGCTGCCTTCCGGGAGGCGAACCCCCTCGTGCGCCTCGCGATGGTCGTCGGCAACACCTCGGAGATCGCCACAAAACTGGAGGCGGGGGAGCTGGACCTTGCCTGCGTGGAGGGCCCGGTCCGCAGCGCGAACCTGAAGGTGACGGACTGGCGGGGCGACCGCCTTGCCGTGCTCGCCGCGCCGGGGCACCCGTGGACGGGAAAAGCGCCCTCCCCCGCGGATCTCGCCGCCGCGCCGTGGATCATGCGCGAGAAGGGCTCCGGCACGCGCGAGGTGTTCGAGGCGGCGATGCGCGCCGCCGGGATCGCCCCAAACGTACTCATGGAGCTCGGTCACACCGAGGCGATCAAGAAGGCCGTGGAGGCAAACCTCGGCGTCGGCTGCCTCTCGAAGCTCGCCGTCGCAAGGGAACTGGCCGCCGGGACGCTCGCGGAAGTGCCCGCGCCCCTCGACCTCGCGCGCCGCCTGACGATCTTAACCGACGCAAGAGAGGCTCCGGGAAGAATCGCCGCCGCGTGCCGGGCGTTTCTGCAATGGAAAGCATAAAAACCTCCCCGCCCAGTTTCCTTGCGCGGCTGCGGGAAATGCGTTTAGGTTCGGGGGCTCACACACATTTCAAACGACACTTTCCTCATGACGGGCACACTCGACTCCATCCGCGCGGCGGCTGCCGCGGGCAAGATCCTTCCCTCCACCCTCGCGAACCTTGAGGCGTGGCTTTCCGCGGGCTTCCTCCCGGCCTGGGCCGTGGCGAGTCTGGACGAGCTCGTCGCGGGGGAAAAGTGGGACGAGCTCAACAACCGCTTCTTCAAGACCATCGCCTTCGGCACCGGCGGCATGAGGGACCGCACGATCGCCTACCTCCCGACGGCGGCGGAGACCGGCACCCTTTCGGAGGTCGGCACGCCCGCGCACGCGGCGGTGGGAAGCACGATGCTGAACGACTTCAATATCATCCGCGCGTCGATCGGCCTGTACAACTACTGCGCCGGGTACTTGCACGCCAAGACGGGCCGCGACGAGAAGCCGCGCATTGTCATCGCGCACGACGTAAGGCACTTCTCCCACCACTTCGCGGAACTGGCCGCCAGCACCTTCACGAAGATGGGGGGCCGCGCCTACCTCTTCGACGGCCCGCGTTCCACCCCGCAGCTTTCCTATTCGGTGCGCTACCTGCACACGACCTGCGGCGTCGTCATCACCGCCTCGCACAACCCGCCCGCGTACAACGGATTCAAGGCGTACTTCGAGGACGGCGGACAGGTGGTCTCCCCCCATGCGGAGGGCATCATCACGGAGGTGAACAAGGTGGACCTCGCCAGCCTCACGCGCTTCATGGAGAAGGACCTGACGAATGTCGTCGTCCTCCCCAAGGGCGCGGACGAGGCCTACATGGCGGCGCTGGAGGAAAACTTCACCGATCCGGATCTCATCAAACGCGAGCGCCCGAAGGTGGTGTACACGGCCATTCACGGCACCGGCGCTGTCGGCACCCCCGCCGTCATGCGCAAGGCGGGCGTGGACCTCACCTGCGTCGAGGAACAGATGGTGATGGACCCGCGTTTTCCCACCGTCAAGAGCCCGAATCCCGAGGAGGGCGCGGCGCTCAAGATGGGGATCGACCTTGCCGAAAAGGTGGGCGCGGACTGCGTTCTTGCGACGGACCCGGACGCCGACCGCATGGGCGTCGCGATCCGCGGCCATGACGGGGCTCTCAAGCTCATCACGGGCAACACGATCGGCTCCCTCATGGCGGAATACCGCATCCGCGCCTTCAAGAAGGCGGGGCTCATCCCGCAGGCGGGCTCGCCCAGCGCCTGCATGATCAAGACCTTTGTCACGACGCCCCTGCAGGCGGACATCGCCCGCGCCCACGGTCTCAAGCTCATCGACACGCTCACGGGCTTCAAATACATCGGCGACAAGCTTGCCTACTACGAGAAGACCCTTGCGAAAAAGCTCTACGAGGCGGAGGGTCTCGTCCTCGACTACGACAAGTGCAGCCCGGAAGCGCGGCGCAAGCTCCTGCTCCAATACTCGACGCTCTACGTCTTCGGCGGGGAGGAAAGCTACGGCTACCTCGCCACGGACCGCGTGCGCGACAAGGACGCCAACGCCGCCGCGATCGTCTTCTGCGAGATGATGGCCGCCCTGAAGGCCGAGGGAAAGACCGTGCAGGACTTCATCGACGAGCTGTACCTTGCCTACGGCTACTACAAGGAGGAACTCCTCAACATCTACTACGAGGGCGCGTCGGGATCGCAGAAAATCGCGAACATTCTCGCTAGCTACCGCGCGAATCCGCCCAAGGAGATCGGCGGAAAGAAGGTCGTAGAATTCAAGGACTTCGGCACGACCACCTTCAAGGACGCCGACGGCGTGGAAATCCCGCGCCAGGACTTCTACTTCGTGGAGCTGGAGGGCGGCTACTGCTACGCCGTGCGCGGCTCCGGCACCGAACCCAAGATCAAGTTCTACTTCTTTGGCCGCGAGAAGGTGGAATCGAAGGCCGACCTCGAAAAAGCCTCCGCCGCCGTCAGCGCCACCATCGCCGCCCTCAAGGGGGCTGTGGACAAGGACGCCCGCACAAGGGCCGAGGGGTAAGCCAAGACCAGTTTTGACATTGTGGAGGCAATGATATACATTGTCACTGCAATGAAAGCTGCGGACGTTCGGGCGAAACAACAGAAAAGCGGCACCTCCCTTCAGGTTCGGCTGCCCGCCGGTCTGCGGACGGAGGCCGACGCGGTGCTTGCGCAGATCGGCATCGACATGCCGACGGCCGTGCGAATTTACCTTAACCGGATCGTCCAGACGCGCAGCATTCCCTTCCCGCTCGAAGCCCCGGAGGTCCGTGTGGAGGCCGTTACGGTAGACAAGGAGACGCAGGAAAAGATGGACGAGGTCGCAAGGGTCTGGAAACAGCGCAAGGCTTGACGATGGCCGTCATTCTCGCACGCGGTATCCTCAGGCGGGAATTCGGAGGGGAAGTCCCTGACGACGCCCGCGAGGTGCTTCTCCGAGCGGCGCGAACGGACCTTGCCACACCGATCGGCGGAACGGGCCTCCCGCCGGGGACAAGACTTCTCAAAGCCTACGCCACCTCGAAAGGCGGCGCGCGGCGGATCGTCTTCCTCCTCAGCACGCAGGACGGCGACCTCTTTCTTTTGTTCTACAGGGGCAAGAACGACCGGATCGGCAGGAACATCACCATCAGGAACCCCGAGTTCAAAAAACAGCTTCTGAAACACCTCGACATCCTCCGCGACGACATCGAGACAGGCAATTTCGACATTCTGACTCAGGAGACGACCTGATCCGGCGAGGGTTCCTCCCGTTCCCGGTAAAGCGTAAGCGGAAATGGCGGAACTACACCCTCGCCCCGCCTGTCGGGAAGGCGAAGCGATTCGCACTTATCTCCCGCGCGGCGCTTGCCGCGTTGTGCCTGTTTTCCACTTCCGCCCTCCGCGCGCAGCCTTCGCCGGAAGAACTGGCGGCAACCGTTCTGGCCGACATGGCACGCCGGGACGCCCAACCCTTCGCACCCTATTCCGTGCATGTGGAGGAAAAGGCGGGCGGCAAAACGCTATCCTACGATGTTCAGGTACCCTCCGAGTTTGTCCGCCATCATACGCTGATCTCAAGCGACGGCAAGGCGGCCACGCCACAGCAGGCAGCGGACTTCGCGAAAGAGCGGGACACTTCCGAGGCTCCAAAGCAAGCGAAGGGCGAGATCCGCATCGAGCACCTCTCGGATTTGATCGACGCCGGCTCTCTCATCTTCGAAACGATGGACGGCACGAAGGCCCGCTTCGCGTTCACGCACGAGCAGGCATTCTCCGACGACGCGACTGTGAAGCTATGCGGGAAACTCGTTTTCGACACGGTGCTGGGACATGTGACGCATCTGGAGCTCTTCAACACCACACCCTTCAAGCCGGACCCGAAGGCAAAGGTCCGCACCTTCTCCTTTGCGCTGGATTTCGCAAAAATCGAGGGCACCGACCGCGTCGTTCCCACGGCAATCCACAGTCATGTCGAGGGCCGGGCACTCTTTGTCATCTCCTTCGACGAAACGGCGGAGGTCTTCTTCAGCGACTACCGTTCTCTAGAGGCAACGCAGTCGTAAGCACCGGTCATGCAGCCTGATTTCCGGCTCCGCCGGCTACTTTCTGCGGAGGAACCATACGGTGAAAGCTGCAATCAGGAGGGCGACGGCGCCCAGCACGATCCTTCCGGGCAGGGCAATTCCCGGATTCAGGAGGACCGCCACAAGGGCGGCGATGAGGACGATCGCCATCTTGAGCGCCACCCTGCGTGCAACCCGCGCGCCAAAGGAATTCTCCCGCCGCTACCTCTCCGCCGCGAAGGCGCGGGCCAGCTCCGGTGGCGGTTCCTGCATCGGCGCGCTCTTCAGGAGCTTTTCCACATCGGGATACGACACGATCAGCTCCGAAATCGTCACCGTGACTTCCTAGAAAGCCCCGGAGGAAACGACAAGGTTCTTGCGCACCGGATAGCGCGTCAGATAAACAAGCGCCGCCTCCCGAGGGGACGTGGCGGCAATCCGGAGCGTGCGGTCGGAATCGGAAACGGGATGGACGGTGTAGGTTTTCATGACGGAGGCGTTTGAAGCCGCAAAAACACATCAAAATCCTGTTGTTTTGCCCGGCTCCCGCAACAAAGTATCCCGAGCCGTTTTCGCTATCGGCGGATTTTCGTCTCATTTCCTCCTTTTCTTCGCGTGTGCGTCGTGTGATGATTTGTGCATGATCCGCCCGTGGATACTGGCTGCTCGGCCCAAGACGCTGCCTGCGGCGGCCTCGCCGGTTTTGGTTGGCGCGGCGCTGGCGTATGGCGACGGCGTGTTCAACCTCACCCCGGCGCTGCTGGCGCTTGTCTTCGCTCTCTTGATCCAGATTGCGACCAATTACGCGAACGACTACGGCGACTTCTCAAAAGGTGCGGACACGACGGCGCGTCAGGGCCCGGCAAGGGCGGTGGCGAGCGGCATGGTGAGCGAGAAGGCGATGCTCCGCGCGGCATCGATGGTCTTTGCGGCGGCCTTCATCGAGGGGTGCTTCCTCATCCCCTACGGCGGATGGGCGCTCGTGGCGGTGGGTGCGCTGTCGGTCGCCTGCGGGCTCGGGTATTCGCTCGGGCCGTGGCCCCTTTCCTATAACTATTTCGCGGACCTTTTCGTTCTGGTCTTCTTCGGGGTTGTGGCTGTGACGATGACGTACTTCGTGCAGGCGGGGTCGATTCCGCCTGATGCGCTCATCGCCTCGCTCGCGCCGGGCGCTCTCTCGGTCAACATCTTGGCCGTGAACAACTACCGCGACCACGACGCGGACAAGGCGGCGGGCCGCAGGACTCTTGTCGTCCGCTTCGGACACCGGGCGGGGGCGTGGGAATTCCTTGCGATGCTCTCTCTTGCCCATGCCGTGCCGATCGCCCTCTGGTGCATGGGGCGGAGCTTCATCGTCCTTTTCCCGCTCCTTTCGCTCCCGATGGGCCTGATGCTGCTGCGCCTCCTCGTCAAGAGCCGCACGAAAGCTGAGTTTGGCAAAACCTTGGGCGGGACGGCGGCGTATCTCTTTGTCTTCTCGCTGCTGTTCTCCGCTGGGCTTCTCGCCTCGTGACAGTTGGCCAAAAAACGGGAACAAAGTCGTCTTCCCGATAATCTTGCTTGAAGAGGACTCTCCTGCGTCCATACCAATAGTTTTGTCATGCGTCTCCTGTCACGATTCTCTCTTCTTGCTTTCTTATTCCTGCTCTTCCCGGCGCAGGGATCCCATGCGGCGTCGTCCACGGTCCAGAGACAAATCCGGCAGGCGATGACGAACATCCCGGCCCTCATGGAGTTCGGCGAGCTGTACACAAACGGATTCTATTTCCTCAAAAAGGAGAATGGCCGCGACCTCTTGCAGGTGCGGACCCTCATCAACCCCGGCTACGAGCTGGTCATGTCCGTCCCCGTGTACAAGCCCGAGGGCGACAAGCCGCTCCGACAGAAGTCCCCGGCGGAGGTGGAGCTCTGGGAAATCCGTTCCATCCATTACGGCGCGAGCGGCAAGCTGGAGGTGGAGCGTGTGTATCCGCAGACGCTCATCAGCCCCGAGGACTGGATCAAGCTCTACGATGCAAGGGGCGACTTCCATGCCATCGGCGTCACCATGCGCCCGGGCCTGCCGATCGACAACCTCCTGGAATACCGCGACCAGCTCCGCAAGGAGGCCGATGTCAGCTGGTAGCGCCTTCACCACCCCCGGCGAACCCCGGGAGGAGGCCGCGATCCGCGAAGAGGCCTGGATCGGCGACGCGGTGCTGGCCCTCTATGCGAGGAGCTGGATTCTGGAGAACACCCCGGAAAGCGCCGACCGCACGGACCTCTTCATCCGCATGACGAGCAACCGCTTCCTCACCGCCTTCGGCGAACCGACAAGGGTGGAGGCAAGGATCGGCAGGGTCTATGCGGAAGGGGGCCTCCCCGCCGCCTTCGCGCTCCTCGACGAAACGATCCTCCCGCTCTTCAAAAAACAGAACGCGGAAGCGGGCCGGCGGTAAGCCCTACCCCGCCTGCTGCTGCCTTGCGGCTCTTTCCATGGCCCTTTTGCGGTAGTCCACCTCGCGCTTCTGGACGGGCTTGGCCTCCACGATCGCGTCGAGGCAGGCCGGGTGCTTGAGAAGTTCGCTGAAGTCGTCCGCCGTCACGCGCCAGCAGAGGGAGCTCGCGATTTCCGCCACCGCGATCTGGTTTTCCCCGACAAGGAACCCCGCCTCCACGATGGTGCTGCCAAAGTGCGGCAGGACGATCTCGTGCAGCCGGTTCAAAAAATCCTTCGCGCGCGGCCCGGGCTCGATCACCCACGTGACCTTGCTCACTAGTTCCTCGACGGACTTTTCAAGGTCGTTCACGCTCTCGGCCACAAGCTGGCTCTCGCCGTCGCGCCGGGAAACCGTGCCCTCGATGGAGACGAGCGTCCCCGCCTCGATGGGGTTCTTCGGCTCGCGGTGACTTTCGAGGTATTCGGCGTCGCCCGCGTCATTGGCCTTCTTCCACGCCTCCAGCCGTTCGGAGAAGGGGTCCATCTTGCGGGCGTACGCCTCCGGATAGAGGTTCACCTGATACGTTGCCTCGCGCGTGCCCACCATCAGGATCGCCCAGGCGCGGTTGTCCTTCTTGGTGATCTTCTTCGCCATCGAGAGGATGACGCCCGTGAGGCGGAATTCCGTGCGGTCCGGCACGTGGAGGAATTCCTCGCCCGAGAAGGTGTCGAGCCCCTCGGAGAGTCCCTTGAAGCGGTTCATCGGGTGCCCCGAGACGTAGAAGCCCAAGAGCTCCTTCTCGTACTGCAACTTCTCGGAAGAGGGCATCTCCACGACGTTCAGCACCGGCCCAGCGCCGCCGAGGGACGCGGGCTCCTCCGAGCCGAAGAAATCGAAGAGGCTCCCCTGCCCGCGCGCCTTTTCCTCCGCATCGCGCGCCACGTTCTTCATCACGATGTCGAGACCCGCCAGCAGCGTCCCGCGATCCTGACCGAGGCGGTCGAAGGCACCCGTCTTGACGAGGGCCTCCAGCACGCGGCGGTTCACCGCGCGAGCGTCCACGCGGCGGGCAAAGTCGTGAAAGTCGCGGAAGGGGCCGTTTGCCGTGCGCTCCTCGCGAATGGCCTTCGCCGCGCCCTCGCCCACGCCCTTGATGGCGCCCAGGCCAAAGAGGATCGTGTTGTCCCTCGGGAGCGGGGTGAAGGATTCGTCCGAGCGGTTCACGTCCGGCCCCGCGACAGTGATGCCCATCGCGACGGCCTCGGAGATGAAGTCCTTGAGCTTGTCCGCGTTGCCGAGCTCGCACCCGAGTAGCGCCGACATGTACTGCACCGGATAGTGCGCCTTGAGGTACGCCGTGCGGAAGGAAAGGACCGCGTAGGCCGCGCTGTGGCTCTTGTTGAAGCCGTAGCCCGCGAATTTCTCCAGCAAGGCGAAAATTTCCTCCGCCTTCTCCTGTGGAATTTGGTTCGTCTCCCACGCTCCCTTGACGAACTTGGCCTTCTCCGCGGCCATGACCTCCACCTTCTTCTTGCCCATCGCGCGGCGGAGAATGTCGGCGCCGCCGAGGGTGTAGCCCGCGATCTTGCGCGCGGCCTCCATCACCTGTTCCTGATAGACCATGATGCCGTAGGTCTCGCGGCAGACCGGCTCTAGGAGCGGATGCGCGTACTTGATCGTGCGCGGGTCGTTCTTGCCCGCGATATAGGTCGGGATGAGGTCCATCGGCCCCGGACGATACAGGGCGATGAGGGCCACGATCTCGTCGATCGAGCTGATGCGGAACTGGCGGCAGAGGCTCTGCATTCCGCCGGATTCCAGCTGGAAGACGCCGACCGTCTTGCCGGAATTCAAGAGGTCAAAGGTCTTCTGGTCCTCGAAACTGATCTTGGAAATGTCGAATTTGGGGTCCGCCGTCGCGCGGATCATCTTCTCCGCATCGGCGATGACGGTGAGGTTCTTGAGGCCCAGAAAGTCCATCTTGAGGAGCCCGAGCTCCTCCACCGGCTCCTTGGGATATTGCGTCGTGAGGGCCCCTTCCTGCATCGTCATCGGGACGAATTCGACGAGCGGCCTGTCGCCGATGATGATGCCGCAGGCGTGCTTGCCGGTGTTGCGCACCATGCCTTCCAGCACGCGCCCGCGCTCGATCATCTTCTGCGCCGTGGCGCTCGAACGCACCTCGCTCGCCAGTTCCGCGCTCTTTTCGATGGCCTTGTCGAGTGTGATGTGGATGTCGTCCGGCACCATCTTCGCGATGCGGTTACTCTCCGTGAAGGGCACGTCCATCACGCGCGCCATGTCGCGCACGACCGCCTTCGCGCCGAAGGTGCCGAAGGTGATGATGTTCGAGACACATTCCTCCCCGTACTTGCGGCGGACGTATTCCACCACCTCGTCGCGGCGCCGCATGCAGAAGTCCACGTCGAAGTCCGGAGGCGAGACGCGCTCCGGGTTGAGGAAGCGCTCGAAGAGCAGGCCGAAGCGGATCGGGTCGATATCCGTGATGTGAACGCAGTACGCCACGACACTGCCCGCGCCGGAGCCGCGCCCCGGTCCCACGGAGATGCCGTTCTTGCGCGCCCAGTCGATGAAGTCGTGGACGATGAGGAAGTAATCGGAGAAGCCGGTGCCCGCGATGATGGAAAATTCGTAGTCAAGCCGGTCGCAGATCATGGGCGCAAAGTCCGCCTGCTGTCCCGCCTTCGGCACATACGCCTCCGGGTGGAAGTAATCCACGCCGTAGCGTTCCGCCAGCCCTGCGACGCAGATGTCGAAGAGCATCGAGCCCTTCTCGCGGATGTTCGCCATCTCCGCCGGTTTGAAGGAAAAGTCCGGCTTCTTCCCCGCCGCTTCCTGCAACTTGTGCTTGAGCGTGGTGTAGCGCTCCATCAGGGCGTCCATCTTGGCCTGATTCTTCGGCGTGAAACCCGCGGGCAGGGTGAAAACCGGGTAATGGTTCGCGCCGAAGGGCAGCAACACATTGCACATCTCTGCCACCGCAAGGGTGTTGTCCATCACCTCGGGAATCTCCCCGTAGATGAGCCCCATTTCGCTGCGGCTCTTCATGTAGAATTCCTGCCGCGAAAAGCGGAAGCGGTTCTCGTCGATGAGGCGCGAGCCCGTCTGGACGCAGAGCATCGCGTCGTGCGGGTCGGCGTCCGTCTTCATCACGTAGTGGATGTCGTTCGTGCAGACGCAGCGCAGGCCGAACTCCTTGGCGATCTTGAGGATATCGCGGTCCACGGTGATCTGCTGCTCAAGGCCGTGGTTCATGAGCTCCGCGAAGTACCTCTCCCTGCCGAAGATGTCGATGAAGCGGCTGATCCAGCGGCGCGCGCCGTCCCAATCCCCGCGCAAAAGGTGCTGCGGGACGACCCCCTGCAAACAGCCGGTCAGCCCGATCAGGCCCTTGGAATACTTCGCGAGCGTCTCAATGTCGATCCGTGGCTTGTAGTAATAGCCCTTCGTGTGCGCCAGCGACACGATCTTCGAGAGGTTCTGGTACCCCTCGAAGTTCTCCGCCATCACCCCCATGTGGAAGGTCTTGAACTTGAGCGAGTCCGCCACTTCGTCGGACTCCTCATTCTCCGCGCTCTTCCCGCGCCTCTGCGGGTGCTCGGTCATCGGGTGGTCGATCACCAGGTACAGCTCGCACCCCAGGATCGGCTTCACCGCGCCGTGGAGCTCCTTGTCCGCGCGCTTGTAGAAGTCCGCAAGGCCGAAGAGGTTCCCGTGGTCGGTCAGGGCGAGAGCCGGCATGTTGAGCGCCTTCGCGCGCGCGAGCAGTTTGCCCACCCGGGCGCAGCCGTCCAAGAGGCTGTAGTCCGAATGCGTGTGCAGGTGCACAAATGGCTTCTCCTGCGGGACTTCCGGCAGCGGCGCGGGGGCGATTTCCGGCGCGGCGCCCGCGGGCGACTTCGGGGCTTCTTCCATCGCCGGAATCATCGCAGCCTGTTCCCCACCGCGCAAGCACGGCTTCTTCACAATGCCCCGCGCCACTTGACAGCCGGTAGGCAAAGTGCAAACATCCCGCCATTCTGATATTCGTTTATTCGGCTCAGAATCCCATGACCCTCCCACACCTCCTTGTCGCGGCATCGCGCACCACCTGGCCTGCCGTCGCATTCTCCAGCCTTGTCTCCTCCCCGCTCCTGGGCGGCGACGGCTCTTTCGACAGCCCCTGGCTGAACGGCGAAGTCACGGCCACGACGCTCGACAGCGGCACGATGGAGGCGACCTCCTTCAACCTCATCAACTCGCCCGAGGGCACCTTCCTGAGCGACATGGTCGTGCGCGTCGGCCTGCTTTCCTCGCGCAACATCCTAACCGTCGATTCGGGCGCGTATGTGGACAGCACCTCCTGCACGGTGGGCTTCGGCAGCAAGGACGATCCCTCCGCCGGAGGACGCAATTCCGTGATGATTCAGGGCAAGGGAGCGGGCGACATCGCCACGCGCTGGGACTGCGACGGCGGCTTCACCGTGGGGTATTACGGCAGCCGGAACCTCCTGCGCGTTTCCAGCGGGGCGGCGATCTCGGGAACCAGTCTTTACGTCGGGCAGTCCGCCGGAGCCGAGGCCAACGAATTCCAGATCGCCAACAAGGGATCGACGGCCTCCTTCAGCGGGAACATCGCCGTGGGCTCCTTCGGGGCGGACAACGCGATGACGGTTGTGGACGGCGCCAAGGTGACCTGCCAGTCGATTTCCTTCGGCGGGACGGAAGGGCCGGGATACGGCGACTTCGGGAACTGCACGCTCGTCGCGAGGGGAACCCTCTCCGTCTGGGGAACGGGCAGCACGCTCAACGTCGTCGGCGGCACGAAGCTTTCCGTGGGGGATGATTCCGGCCAGTTTTCCGCCATCGGCGACACGACGCAGAACTCCGGCAACGTCGTCTCGGCAGCCAATCCGGCAACCGAAATCCGTTTTCTCGACAACCTGCTTCTCGGCGGGGTCGACGACCACGGCAACATCGGCACGGGGAACCGGCTGGAGATTTCCGACGGCGCGTTGATCCTCGTGGGCAATTCGTCCGACGACTCCCTCACCCTGCGCGCCGGCAACTTCATCCGCCTTCACGGAGGGTTTCTGGCCCTCTATGGCGACAAACGCTCCGCCGTCGCCTCCGCGATCGCCGCCGGAAACTTCCAGATTTACATCGAGGGCACCTGGGGCACCGCCGGTGCGGAATCCCTCCACGTCGCTTATTTTGACAACACCTCGCCCACTGCGAATGGCGAGGGCCTGACGGAGACCGGGCACGAGGGCCTCTCCGGCTACACGGTGGTGAGCGACGCGGCGATGCCCCTTGTCTGGGCCAACGCGGTCGCCTCAAGCGGCGGTTGGTACTCTTCCTACTGGTATGGAGCGTTTTACACGGTTCCGGCCAGCTTCGACGGCTGGATCTGGCACGCGGCGCACGGCTGGCAGTGGGTGTATGACAATGGCGACGGTTCCGTGGTCCTCTGGGATTGTGCCTCGGGGACGTGGTGTTACGTGAACCGGAGCTGGTACCCGGCGCTGTACAACTATGCCGACGGCAAGTGGTATTACTACCTGCGCGGCTCCGCGCCGGATCGCGTCTTCTGGAACTGGGAGAGCGGCGGCGAAGTCGTCGAAAACCCGGGAGAGTGACGAACTCCGGCCCGGATCACTGCCGACCGGCCTGCTCCATGTGCGGCCCACGCTCCGGCCCGCCCTCGTCGTCGCCAATCGCCGCGAAGGCGATGAGCGCCACGGCGGCGACGATCGCGATCCAGCTGCGGCGCAGCTTCAGATACGAGGCGATCTGCCGGAAGTTGACGATGAAGTGAACAAGGCCCGCAACGACGAAGAGAATGCCCAGGATTTCGTGAATCTCCCGGATCGTCCCGCTGTGGACGCGGAAGAACATGAGAAGTCCCGTGGCGGAAATCGCGAGAAAGGCGATGGTGAGAAACGGGGAAAGAACGGTTTTGATGGAGGTTGGAATCTTCATTGACAAGTTTTGATCTGCACCGATCAGACCCAACTCCCAATAACCGGTTGCGAAAATGATGACCGCCGGAAGGAATCTCCCTCCGGCGGTCAAAAGGACTGACGAGAACAACTACAGGCGCTCCGCGATGGCGGCGGCCATTTCCGCCGTGCCGACGCTCTTTCCGCCGAAGGCGATGTCGCCCGTGCGGGTGCCGGAAGCGACCGCGTCCTTCACCGCCTTCTCGATGGCGGCTGCGGCCCCGGTCAGGCCGAAGCTGTGGCGCAGCATGAGGGCGGAGGAAAGGATCTGTGCACAGGGATTGGCGATGCCCTTGCCCGCGATGTCCGGGGCGCTGCCGCCAGCGGGCTCATAGAGGCCGAAACGCTTGCCGTGGCTGTTGATGCCGAGTCCCAGCGAGGCGCTCGCCATCATGCCGAGGGAGCCGCAGACAACGCTCATTTCGTCGGACAAAATGTCGCCGAACATGTTCTCGGTGAAGAGCACGTCGAACTGGTTCGGGTCGCGCACAAGCTGCATCGCGGCGTTATCCACGTAGAGGTGGTTCAGGGCGATGTCCGGGGCGTGCTTGGCAAAGTAGGCCGTCACGGTCTTCCGCCAGAGGACGGAGGTTTCCAGCACGTTCGCCTTGTCCACACTCGTCACCTTTTTGGAGCGCGCGCGCGCCGTGTCGATCGCCACCTGCGCGATGCGCTCGATCTCGCTTGTCTTGTACACCATCGTGTCGTGAGACTCGGTCTGGCCGTCGTCGAGGATGCGCGTCGCCTTCTCGCCAAAGTAGATGCCGCCCGTGAGCTCGCGGATGCACACGATGTCGATCCCATTGGGGATGCGCTCGCGGCGCAGCGGCGAGGCGTCCGCGATCTCCGCGTACAGGAGGCCGGGGCGCACGTTCGCAAAGAGGCTGAATTTCTTGCGCAGGGGCAGGAGCGCGCCGCGCTCGGGCTGCTCGTTCGGGGGCAGTTTCTCCCACTTCGGGCCGCCGACCGAGCCGAACAAAATGGCGTCACTCTGCTTGCAGAGCTCCACCGTGGAATCCGGCAGCGCCTTGCCGTGGTTGTCGATCCCGGCTCCGCCGACATCCGCCCAGGCGTACTCCATCGCGAAGTCGAACTTCTTCGCCGCGACGCCGAGCACGTCGATCGCCACCTTCATCACCTCCGGGCCGATTCCGTCGCCCGGCAACACCGCAAATTTGATCTTCGTAGTCATCGTGAAGGGCGGAGAATGACACAGCGGTGCGCTTCTTCGCAACAGCGGAATTCGCCCGCGGCCACCGGAGCGCGAAGCCCGGCAACCTGACGCGCACGATCCGGTCCGCGCCTTCCGGCCCCGTCCGCGGCGCGGGTACGCAAAAAAGCGCGGAGAGAAACCCTCCGCGCCTTGAAATGGGTGATGACCCGATAGGACTAGTAGCCGCCCTCGGAATCGCCGAAGTCACGACGGCCACCGCCGCCGGGACCGCCGCGTCCGCGACCACCGAAATCACGGCCACGGCCACCGCCGAAGCCGCCGCCACGGGGACCGCCGCCGAAGCCGCCACGGGGCGCGCTCGGGCCGAAGTCACGACGCGGAGGACGAGGGCCGGTGCGCTCTTCACGGGCGCGGGCCTCGTTCACAGTGAGAGGACGACCGGCAAATTCCTTGCCGTTGAGGTCCACCAGGGCCTTCTTGGCCGCTTCGTCATCCTCGAAGGTGACGAACGCGAAACCGCGGGGACGGCCCGTTTCCCTGTCCTTGGGCATGAAGACTTCCTGAATCGCACCATAGGGGGCGAGGAAATCCTGCAACTCTTGCTCGGTAGCCTGGAAGTTCAGGTTACCCACGAATATCTTTGTGCTCATTGATCGTACTAAGTCGTCAGAAAACCGCTTGGCGGTTAACGAACAGCGAGAGGGCGAATATCGGATGTGTCTTTATCTTCTTTTCAATAAATACGATCAACCGGCCGTGTCCAGCTACGCGAGCCATTTGGTTCCCTGAATCAGACTTCGACAAGTTGCACGGGATGTTTGGGGAAAGCAATCCGAATTTGAAAATTGTGCGACAAAGTTTCGACCATCTTGAAAAACGGCACCGGGACGAGGCGACGCAGGCGCGCCGTGTCCGCCACGGCGTCCTTTTCACGGCACGGAGGCACGGCTTGCGCTTTTTGCGGAGCGCCTCTAGGCTATGCCGATGTTTGTTGACGAAGCCAGTGTGAAGCTGCGTGCCGGCGACGGCGGAAACGGTGCGGCCACCTTCCGCCGCGAGAAGTTCATCCCCAAGGGAGGACCCGACGGCGGCGACGGCGGCAAGGGTGGCGACGTGATTCTCGAATGCGATGAGAACACGAGCGACCTCAAGGCGTACATGTTCAAGCCGCACTGGCAGGCCAAGAACGGCGGGCGCGGCATGAGCCGCCAGAAGTCCGGCCACGGCGGCGCGGACTGCGTCATGCTGGTTCCGCCCGGCACGGTGGCGTACGATCTTGAAGGCCGCCTCTGTGCGGAACTGCTGACCCACGGACAGAAGCACGTCCTCCTTGCGGGCGGACGCGGCGGCAAGGGCAATGTTCATTTCAAAAGCTCCATCAACCGCGCCCCGCGCCAGTTCACCGAGGGCGCCAAGGGCGAGGTCGGCGAGTTCAAACTCGTCCTCAAGTCCATCGCGGACCTTGGCCTTGTGGGCTACCCGAACGCGGGCAAGAGCACGCTGACGGGCGCGATCACCTCCGCGAGCCCCCGCACCGGCGCCTATCCCTTCACGACGCTGCGGCCCAGTATCGGCGTCATTGACTATCCCGACACCTACGAAAAGCTCACGCTGGCGGACATCCCGGGCCTCATCGAGGGAGCGCACGAGAACAAGGGCCTCGGCCACCGCTTCCTGCGGCACATTGAACGCTGCCGCGTGCTGATCTACATCGTGGACATGGCCGGCACCGACGGACGCGACCCCGGCGACGACTTCGCGAGCCTGAAGAACGAGCTGGAGCTCTACTCGCCTCTTTTGACGGAAAAGACCTCGATCGTTCTGGCAAACAAGATGGACGAGGACGCCGCGGCGGAAAACCTGAAGGCCTTCCGCAAACGCTTCCGCAAGCAGGAGGTCGTGCCCGCCTCGTGCCTGACGGGCGAGGGCCTGCCACTCTTAAAGAAGCGCCTCTACGAGCTGGTGCGCGGAGTGTAGCCGGCGGCTGGAAAAGGCCCCGGTGAGCGCCCGGGATTTTTGAGAAGCCTGTCGGGCCCGGCCCCACGCGAAACGAACGCCTCAAGAGGGGAAACGAACCGGAAACAATCGCAACGACCGGCAAAAAGGGGCCGCGGGAAAGCGGCTTCAAATCCTGACAACGCTTCTTGCACTCGGTGCGGCTCGGGCCTAACCTGCGTCACAGCAATGGACTTCGACCGATCGCTGTTCATCCGTGGCAACAGGGCGATGGGGCTGGCTCTTGTCCAGGCGGGGCTTGTTTCGCAGCAGAACCTCGACCAGGCGAACGCCCGCCTCATCGACTGTCTTCGTTCCGGCGCTCTCAAGGGAGCCGGAATCCTGCCGATTCTGACCCATGAGATGAACGCCCTGCCGGAAAACTTTCTCTTGCAGCATCAGGCCGCGCAGATGGGCATCGGCCTCATTGACCTAGGTTCCTATCAGGTGCGCACCCCTCCCGGCACGGACGCCGCGATGTGCTGGGCCACATGGACGCTGCCGATCGACGAGCGGGAAGGCATCCGTTTCCTTGCCAGTGCCTACTATCTTTCCCAGCCGGTGCGCGAAGCGTGGGAGACTCTTTGCGGCGGACCGGTCGTCTGGTATGCCGCCAGCCTTGAAACCCTGATCGCCGCGATCGAAAAGATGGAAGGCTCGCCGACGACGGCTGAAGCGAAATGACGCAGCACAACATCCTGATCGTGGATGACGACCCGATCTTCAGCAGCCTGCTCGGCGACGTGTTCAAGCAGGCCGGTTATGCTGTGGAAAGCGCCTCCAGCGCCGACGCCGCACTGGAAACGCTCAAGGCGGGCACCGCCTTCGACCTCGTCGTGACCGATCAGCGCATGCCTGGCACAACCGGCACGGAATTCGTCAAGAAGCTCCTGCAACTGCGTCCCGGCCTGCCCGTCGTGATGGTGAGCGGCTTCCTCAAGAGCGAGGATATCCGCCAGCTGATCCGCGACGGCATCGGCGGAGTCTTCATCAAACCGCTGAACATTTTCCAGCTCCTCAAACGCGCCGCCCTGCTGATCGAAAAAAGCCACGCGGGCGCCACCCGAGACGAAAAAAGGGACGACGCCGACGAGGCAGCGGAGGACGATTCACAGCTCCGATTGCTGCGCGGAGCCCGCGGCGCGGCGGCCACGCGCTTCTTCCGGCAGATGGAGGGGCTGCGCGGCGTTTCGAGCAACCTTGTGGCCGTCGGCGCCCCGGGCACGGATTTCGACGCCCTCGCGCACGATCTGGCAGACCCGCAGCTGGACACGGTCTTCCCTCTGCGCCCGTCGGATCTGGACGATCCAGAACTTCTGGCCTCGCGCATGGGCGGGCTGGCCACGCGCTCGCCGGGCCGGTTGATGCTGGTTCTCGACCGCATCGGGGAACTCACGCCGGAGCGGACCGAAACGGTCTTTGCCATCAGCCGCTGCGCGGCGCCCTTCGACCGTACCGGTCTTTCCACGCGTTTTCTCTTCTGCCTGGATTCCGACCCCGACGAGCTTTTCAGCGCGGGCAGGCTGGATGAAAACCTCTATCTCTTCATGGGGACGATGGAACTCAAGGTCCCCGCCCTTGCGGAGATGACCGAGGACATCCCGGCGATCTCGCAGGCTATGCTGGACCGCGCGCCGGGGGCCCGCTGCCTGCTTTCCGACGCCGCGGCGGAAGCCCTCAAGACGCTGGACTGGAGCGGGGGGATATTGCGGCTGCAAAGCGTGCTTGCGGACGCCGCCGCCGCCACCGAAGGGGCGACGATCGACGCGGAGACGATCCGGCTCGCCCACGGGGGTGCGCTTTCCGTCGCCGAGGCCGCGCAGGTTTCGGACCTGAGGGAATATCTCGCCGCCGAGGCCGGGGAATACGTCCTAGCCATGTCCGCCCTTCTTGGAGACCTTCCCCGTGTCGCCACCGCCCTGGGCCTGACGGCGGAGAGCACCCGGCAGCTGATCGCCCGGGTCGGAAAAAAGAATTGAGGCTCCCTCGAACAACCGATCCCGTCGCGAGAACGAGGATTTGAGGATGGATGGCAAGGCTTTGGAAGAAAGCCGTTTTGAATAAAATCCGGCGAACATCCAAGACGCAGCCAGTCGCCGCAGAGACCGTTCGCAGTAGAAATCAAAGGCGTTCGTGGCGGCCTTGAGACTCCTGATGCGGAAGGGCTCCCAAATGGATTGCCTGACCGCCACATCCTTCGCATGATGGGGAAACAATGTCCCAGCGACCCGGCGAGATTCTGGTGATCGACGACGAGGCAGGCTTCGCGGAGCTTATCGGCAACATTCTGCGCGAGGAGGGCTTTGCCGCCGTCACCTTCTCGAAACCCGAGGAGGCCCTCGCGTGGATCGACTCGCACCGCTGCGAACTGGTGGTGGCCGATTACCAGATGCCCGGTCTTGCCGGCGCGGATTTCATCGCAAAGGTGCGCGAGAACCATCCGAACATGCCCTTCGTGATCGTCTCGGGGAACATGAACACCCGCGAGCTGATCGGAGTGGCGAACCTCGGCGTTGCCTCGGTGCTGGAAAAACCTCTGGACCGCGAAGCTCTTGTGACCTACGCGGCCCGCTTCTGCGCCCGGACGAAAAAGGCGGCTCACCACGCCACCGCCCACCCGGCGCCGCACGCCGCAGCCGCCGCACCCGTCGCCGACCCCTACCCCGCCCAAAACTTGCGCTCCGCCCAGACGAGCACCGCGGCGCGCGCGTTTCTCCAAGCGCTCTGGGAGGCCCTCCGCGGTCATAACGGCGCAACGCTCTCCCTGCCGATCGGCGGCGAACTGGAACTGGTCGTCGCCGACATCGAAGAGTGGTTTTCCCTGCAACCCCCTGCTATCCGACTCTCGCCGCTCATGATGAATCTGGACACGGCGGCTCTCGGCGACGCGCGGGCCCTCGTGATCGTGGACGGACGCTACTCGGCGGAGGATCTCGGCAAGGCGGTGAACAAACTGCGGGGGGATCTCGGCGGGACCCTGCCGGTGCTCGTCCTCTGCCGCGCGGACGCCGCCCGGCCCTGCGACGGTCTGCCGCTTGTCGCCCTGCCGCCACTTTGTGTCCGCGTGGGGGACATCGCCACCTACGCGCGCACGATCTTCGAGAGGGTCGGCTCGACGGTCTGCCTCACGCCCGACGCGGCGCGCCTGCTTCTCAACTATCCCTGGCCGGGCAACTATTACGAGCTGATGGGCGCCCTTCGCCGCGCCATGCTCGCCGCACCGGAGGAGAAGGTGGACGCCTCCATTCTTTCCGCTGCGATCTCCTCCGGCCACGGCGCCGCCGCGCCGGATGCCGCCTTCACCACGCTGGAGACCTACCTCGAATCCCGGCAGGCGCAATGGTTCGCCGAGCGTCACATCGCGGACATCGCGGGCGCCGCCAGAGCCGCGCAGTTGCCGGAGAGCGCCTTCAACCCCGTCTTCCCGGTCGGAGGCCAGCGCCTTCTCTTCCCCGGGGTGCTTCATCCGGAACAGTGACGGGACCGGGATCGCCCCGCCTCCGGATCAAATGTAAAGACCGTTCGCCATAGCAGGATAACCATTCGTTGTTCCCGTGGCGACATCCCCGACCACGCCGGACAGGATGACCGGCGACATGAAACATCCTTTGCTTTTCAAATCATTTCTCTGTGTTGCGCCGTTTCTGGCGCAGGGTTCCCTCCTCGCGCAGGAGACCGTCTCCCTGGGCGATCAGGCCGGGGCCACCTGCCCCGTGAGCTTCTCGAACAGTCTCACCTGCATGAGCAGCGGGAGAACCGACATGAAGGGCTCCGGCAAGGGGCTCGACGGGATTTCCTCCAGCCACGTGGGCGAAAGCTTCGGCTGTTCGATCACCGTCACTCCAAAACTGTCGTTCGAGGCAGGAATGACCTACAACGGCAACTTTTTCGACGCGCACGTCGAAGGCGCCGCTCCGATGGTGAAGCAGCTGCAAGGCCTGTCCTCCTCGTTCGTCGCGAATTACAAACTGGACTGCGGGTGGACGGCCATGGGCGGCCTGGGGAACGGCTGGTACAACTCCGGCTCGCGCTTCGACAGCCACGGAGTCGGAGTCGAGGCGTTCGCCGGGGCGATGAAAGTCTGGAACGAAAGACTGACCGTCGTTTTCGGACTCGGATACAACTCGCTGGCGAAGGACTGCCACCACGTCATGCCCGGATTCGGCATCCACTACGCCTTCTCGCCCTCGTGGAGCCTCTCCGTCGGTTATCCGGAAACCGCCCTCACGTGGAAGGCGAACGACCTGTTCGATCTTTCCCTCGTCGCCGAAGGGGTGTGCCAGACGTATTTCGTGCACGCCGGCGACATCGAAGGCAACCGCAAGACGACACCGCTCAAAAGCGGCAAGATGGAATACACCGACGTGCGCGTCGGCCTGCGCGCGAATTACACGGTGATGGAGGGTCTCGCATTCTTCGTCACGGGGGGTTACCTCTGCAAGCGCGAGTTCGATTTCTTCGATCAGGACTACAAACTGGAATCCGGAAGCGGAGCCCCCTACGTTTCCATTGGCATGACGGGGAGCTTTTGATTTGCATCGGATCGTCAACAGAACTGTTTCAGGCCGTCACGAAAGGTGCGCGGAGCTTTTCCGCGCGCCTTCGTGCGCTCATCGCCGGTGAACACCTTCAGGGAAATCCTTCCGCCCACGCCCCACTCCGTTTACACGCTGAAACGGCGCTGGCTCGGCACGAAGGTTTACTGGATCCGCCAGATACTGGGATGGGGAATGGTGCCTGCGACGCAGCTCGTCGTCTTCCTGATTTTGCCCGACGATTGCGTGACCCTGCCCGAAAAGAGCCTCTTTCTTGTGTTTCTGGCCCTTGAAGGGATCTTCTTCTCCCATCTGCTGCGCATCGTGTACCTGCGTTGCCGGGACAGGGGCGCAGGCTGGAAGAAACTGCTTACGGTGACCGCCGCGAGCTGTTACTTCGCCGCAGTCGGCATGACGGCAACCACCTACGCCATCGTGATTCTCGGCAATCCGGAAGACCCTGCGAAATGGGATCTTCAGTCCGAGAGCGGCATCCCGGACTTCATCAATTTCAGCATCGGCTGCTGGATTTCCCTTCTCTTCTGGTCGGGGTGCTATTTTGCCACCCTAGCCTTCCGCCAGTACCGGCAAAGCTCGTACAGGCTCCTGCAGATGGATGCGGCGCTCAAGGAGGCAAAACTGCGGGCCCTGCGGGAACAGATGAACCCGCACTTCCTCTTCAACAGCCTCAACACGATCCGGGCGATGATTCCGCGCGAACTGACGGCTCCGCGCGACGCGGTGACGAACCTCGCAGACTTCCTGCGCTCGTCGCTCACAAGCGACAACACGCCGACGATTCCCCTCGCCGACGAACTCGAAGTGGTACGCAACTATCTCTCCATCGAGAAACTCCGGCTGGAGGAACGCCTCCGGGTGGACATGGAGATCGACCCCGCCGCGACAAACTGGCCGATCCCGCCGTTCCTCCTGCAGACGGTGGTGGAAAACGCCGTCAAGTACGGCGTGGCGCGCAACGAAATCGGCGGGCCCATCCACATCCGCGCGACGATCCGGGAAAGCTTCCTGCGTCTGACCGTGATCAACCACGGCACGATCGGGAAGGATTCGGAATCCACCCGGACGGGCATACGCAACTCCAAGGACAGGCTCGCCCTGCTGTACGGGCCCTCCGCGAGCCTTGCGATGGAACAATCCGCCCCCGGCGAGGTGACGACCTCCATCATTCTGCCCCATTCCTCCGCCGAAGAAAGTGACGGACAACCACTTCCCCTTCCCTGCAATGACAATCCGGACTGTGATCGTTGACGACGAGAGACTGGCGCGCGAAGAACTGCGCGGGCTGCTGGCCGCTCACGAATACGTGGACATCCGCGGCGAGGCGGACAGCCCCAGAACCGCGCTCGCGCTCGTCCGCGAGATAAAGCCCGACCTGATCTTTCTGGACATCGAGATGCCGGGGATGAATGGCTTCGACTTTCTGGACGCCCTGCCGCCTCCTCACCCGTGCATCATCTTCGTCACCGCGTACGACGCCTTTGCGGTGCGCGCCTTCGAGGTCAACGCAATGGACTACCTCATGAAACCGGTGCGCCCGGAACGGCTGGGGGCGGCGCTCGACAGGGCGCGGGCCCGTCTTGCCGCAGCACCGGAAGACGGGGCGGAACCCGACACACCTCCGCAGCAGGAACGGCCCTTCCGCGAGGACGACCGCATCTTTCTGCGCGACGGGGACCGCTGCTGGTTCATCCCGATCGCGGACCTTCGCCTGCTGGAGGCGGACGGCAACTTCACGCGGCTGCACTTCCGTGGCGACAAGCCGCTCCTCTACCGCACCCTTTTCTCGCTGGAGAAACGCCTGCCCGAGTCCCTCTTCGTGCGCGCCAACCGCTCGCAGATCGTCAACATCCGGCACATCGTCGGGGTTCATCCGTGGTTCAGCGGCGGGGTGAAGATCGTTCTGACAGACGGGACCGAAGTGGAATTCTCCCGCAGACAGACGCGTGCGCTCAAGACGCGGACGGGAATCTAACAAGGCGCTCCCCAATTTACCCTGAAATGGCTTGAACCGGGGCACGAAATTACTGACCTGCGGACAAGAGGAGCGCTGGTTTTCGGACGAAAAGACGACCGACCTCCAGAACCCGGATATACGTGCTCAAGACGGTGCGCAGAACGCACACCGCTGAAAAACGACTACAGCCTCGGCGGAGCGGACCGATCAGGAAAAAATGCCGGCGTCTGTCAAGCCGGGGCCTCCGGCTTCCGTGGCGGACGGGATGTCAAGAATTCGAACCGAAGGGGAATTCCAAGTCTTCTTCATGTCAGGCCTTGAAGGAGTTAGTGCCTCTTCATCCGGACACGGGATGTGCCACGGCGTGTAAGTAAGAGGCGCATCGGGTGGAAAATCATCCCGCAAAAGTCAAAAAACGCCGGCCACAAATCACGACAGCCACGTTTTTCATCACCGCTCGAAAAGACCGGGAAAGGATTGTCCCAAGCCAGGAACCGTCAGGACAAACCCGCGCGGCAGTCTGGTTCAAGCCACTCGCTAATGCCCGTGGCGGCGCGGGGAATGCGGCCTGGCCTCCGCCTCGCAGAGCGGCGCCTTGCGCAGGAGCGCCAGCATCTCGTTCACGCGGATGGGCTTGGCGAGGAAGGCGTCCATGCCGGCTTCGATGCAGCGGTCGTGATCGGGCTTTCCGGCGGAGGCGGTGAGAGCCACGATGTAGGGGTGCAGTCCCCTGGGCGAAAGCATCCGGCGGAGCTTGCGCGTGGCGTCGAGCCCGTCCATCACGGGCATCTGCATGTCCATGAGGACCACGTCGTACTGCTTCTTGTGGAAGGCGTCCAGAACCTCCTGCCCGTTCTCGGCAAGATCAGGATTGTAGCCCGCCCTCTTGAGCAGGAGCATCGCCACCTTGCTGTTGACGGCGTTGTCCTCGGCCAGCAGCAGGCGCACCTTCGCCGGGTCGACCGCCTTTTCCGACGCGGGGGCGCATTCCTCGGCCTCGTCGACCGCCCCGTCCAGAGGCGGCGGGAGAAGTTCCGCCGTGAAGAAGAAGGTGGATCCCTTCCCCGGCTTGCTCTCCACCCACATGCGCCCATTCATGAGCTCGCACAGGCGGCTGGAGATGGCCAGTCCCAGTCCCGTGCCGCCGTATTTGCGAGTGGTGGAGGCGTCCACCTGCGAGAAGGGCCGGAAGAGCCGGTCCATCCGCTCGCGCGGGATGCCGATGCCCGTGTCCGTCACCGAGAAAAGCAGCTTCACCTTCAGATCCTCGGCAGAGTCCACCTTCACGTCGATCGTAATGGAGCCCTTTTCGGTGAACTTGATCGCGTTGCCGACAAGGTTGATCAGGATCTGGCGGATGCGCGTCGGGTCACCCGTCAGCTTTTCCGGCACGTCGCCCGCAACGTTGCCGCGCAGCGTCAGATGCTTGCTCTCGGCCTTCAGTCGCAAAAGGTTGATCGTCTCGGTCACGAGGGCCCTTGGGTGCATGGCGATGCACTCCAGATCCACACGCCCGGCCTCGATCTTGGAAAAGTCCAGAATATCGTTGATGAGCTCGATCAGCGTCTCGCCGCTCACGCGGATCGTCTCGATGAAATCGCGCTGCTCGGCAGTGAGGTTCGTGCCCTCCATCATCGCCGCCATGCCGAGGACCGCATTCATCGGCGTGCGGATCTCGTGGCTCATGTCCGCGAGGAACTGGCTCTTCACGTGGCTGGCGGATTCCGCCTTCAGCGCCATGTCATTGGCCTGGAAAATCGCGTTTTCGAGCTGCGCGTTTTCCTCCATCAGCTCCCGGTTGTGTTCCTCCAGACGCGCCACCGTCACCTTCAGGTCGGCAATCGTCGCCTGCGCGTCCCGATCGTCACAAACCAGCTCCCGCACGGCGCCGGTATGGCACGTAACGGATTCCTCTCCGTACGAAACCTCGGCCCCGCCGGGAACGGCAGAACGGCGACTTTCATCTGGAATGTTCACGGGGCGAAACAAATCGGTCCGCCATGTTAAGCAACGGCTGGACTTATCCTAAACATCGGACAGGGCGGAACGGGACTAAAGGGTTGGAATGGACGCGCGAAGCAATACACGTCAATTTTCACCATTTTGTTATGCCGAAATGGTAAAGGCAACACGGGTTCGTCACATTTTTGGAGAGTTCCGGAGTCTTTCCCATTCCGCGATGATCATGATTTATTTACCGTTACCACTCCGCGACTTCGCTTCCGCGTTTTTTGCGAACTTGCCCGCCGCATCCCTTTCCCGCAAACTGGATGGTTCATGACCTCCGTCGCGCTCATCTCGCTTGGCTGCGCCAAGAACCTCGTGGATTCCGAAATCATGCTCGGGGCCCTCGCGAAGGCAGGGTATGTCCGCGTGGAGGAACCCGCCGAAGCCGACGTGCTCATCGTGAACACCTGCTCCTTCATCGGCGACGCCAAAAGGGAGAGCATCGCGGCAATCCAGGAGGCCGCCGCCGCAAGAAAGGGAACGAGGCAGAAGCTGATCGTGGCCGGGTGCCTCGCCCAGCGCTATCGCGGGCAGCTCCCCGCCCTGATGCCCGAGGTCGATGCCTTCCTCGGCCTCGACCAGGTGGCGAAGGTGGCAGAGATTGTGGACGAAGTCTGCGCACGCAAGCGCAGGAAGGGCGAGTCGCCCGAAGAATTCGTAAGCGACCGGCCCGCCTTCATCCCCGATTACGCCACCCCACGGACGCGCCTCACGCCCCGGCATTCGGCGTACGTGAAGATCGCGGAGGGCTGCAACCACGCCTGCGCCTTCTGCATCATCCCGAAAATCCGCGGCGCACACCGCAGCCGCGACGAGGGCGACATCGTGGCCGAGGTGGAGGCTCTCGTGAAGGGCGGCTGCCGGGAGATCAATCTCGTCTCTCAAGATGCCACCTATTACGGCATGGATAAATGGGAGGGCGAAAGAGCACGGCGGACAAGCGGGGTCGATTCGTCCCGCGGCGCGAGTCTGGCGACGCTCCTGCGCCGCCTCGACGCGATCCCAGGCGACTTCTGGATCCGCGTCCTCTACACGCACCCGGCGCACTGGAGCGCGGAGCTCGTCGAGACCTTCGCGAAGTGTCGCAAGGTGGTGAAGTATGTGGACGTGCCCCTCCAGCACTATGCCGCGCCGATGCTGGAAGCCATGCGCCGCGAGACCGGGCCGGAAAAGCTGGACGGCCTCGTGAAGAACCTGCGCGAGGGCATCCCGGATGTGATGATCCGCAGCACCTTCATCGTGGGTTTCCCGGGCGAACGAGATGAGGACTTCCGCGAGCTTTCCGCCTTCGTGGAGCGGGCCGGGATCGAACGCGGCGGAGTCTTTGAATACTCGCGCGAGGAAGACACCCGCGCCTACAACCTGCCCGGACAGGTCCATCACATGACCAAGAGGCGGCGGAAGAACCTCCTGTCCGAACAGCTCTTCCACCTTGCCGAAAAGCGGAGCGAGAGCCTTGTGGGACGCAGGATTCGCGTGCTCGTGGAGGCGCCCGGCGTCGCCCGCACCGAGTGGGACGCGCCAGAGGTGGACGGCAGCGTGGAGGTCCCCCTCACCCTGCCCGTCGGCGAATTCGCCGAGGTCCAGATCGAGGACGCCGCGGGCTACCAGCTCTTCGCAAAGGCGTAGCGGATTGCTCAAAAAGTCCCCGATACGCGCCGCCTGCGGAAGGTATCCGCGCCCGGAGGCGGCCCGACCCGGATCCCGCCGCTGAAAGTCATCCAGACGACAATCCTTGTGATTCCCTCATGAAGGACGCCCGGATCGACAGGCGCCGCCCTTGAATTTCTTCGTCACACTTGCGTTTTTCACCGGCCAGCATGCATCAGCCGGACAATACTGGCCGCTTCATAACTGTGATGCACAACTGGCGTCAGGCCTCGCCCGGAAATATTAACCAACGATAAAGAACCTGCAACCATAGCGTCCGGTTGCTGAAAAAGATGGACAAATTTCCTTTGTCGTGATTTCGATGAGAGCACAAAACTCCAATCGGGATCAGGGAACCTCACCTGAAAACGTTTGCAAACGACACATTTCCCCGCAGAAAGCGTTCATTTGTTCATTGCGATCTCTGCTCTTCCTTTGACACGCACCCCGCGACACGAAGCCAAATTTCAAACAAGGATACAACCCTCCGTCAACACGACAACCCCAAGGATACGACGGTCAGTTATTCATAATTACACCTTTGTTCTGTTTTTCTGTTATTTGTAGCATCTTTTGTAGATAGTTTTCTATTCCGATTCGCTCGACAATCTAGGGACCCCTCCTAGCGTGATCGGTTGAGAAAATACGCATCAACAACCAACTCATCAGTTGAAATCGCCACGAGCGATGAGAGCAACCAACTCTCACCTGATGTTTCTGATGTGTATTCCACCCCAAAACCAAACCACGACAAGGAACATGAATAGAAGACAAGCGCGATCCACCAAGCGTGCGATCGTTTCTGTGTGTTCGTTTCTGGCTGCGCAGATGCCTGCGTACGCCCAGACAACGTCAAGCCCCACTGATACAAACAATACCGACAACGAAATCCTCTATTTGAGCCCGTTTGAAGTGTCCGCCGATGCCAACACCGGCTACATGACGACGGATACACTGGCGGGCACCCGTATCAGAACCGACCTGAAGGACCTCGGCTCTGCTATTTCGGTGTACAACAAGCAGTTCATGCGGGATATCGGCGCGACCGACAATTCCCGTCTGCTCGTGTATGCCACCTCGGCGGAAGTCGGCGGCGCAGGCGGCAACTTCCAGGGCGGCGGCAACACCGGCCAGGTCCCCAATGAAGGCGAAAACCTCTATCACCCGAACGGGAACACCCGCGTGAGAGGTCTTGCTGCTGCAGACAACTGCCGCGACTTCATGGTGACGGATATTCCGTGGGATTCGTACAACACGAGCCGTATTGACATTCAGCGCGGCGCCAATGCCATTCTGTTCGGCAACGGCAGCCCCGCCGGCATCATCAACGGCACGGTTGACCAGGCACAGATCGGCGGTAACTCCGGCGTGCTGGAAGGCCGCGTCGGCAGCTATGGCTCGATCCGCGGCTCCCTGAACGCAAACTACACCCTCGTCAAGGATCAACTCGCCGTCCGCGTAGCCGGTCTGTATGACGACACCAAGTATCGTCAGGATCCCGCGTTCCAGAAGAACAAGCGTGAGTACGTCGCCTTGCGTTACGATCCCAAGTGGCTTCGTTTTGAAGGGGCTCGCACCTCGATCAAGGCCAGTTACGAGCATGGCGACATCGATTCGAACCGCCCGCGCACACTGACTCCGATCGACTGCATCACCCCGTGGCTCAAGAGTGCCGCGGAAGGCGGACTTGGCAAGCGCACCTACGACACCACGGTTACGGGAATCACCGACGAGACGGTCATCGGTGCCAATTCCAGCAATTATAGTTATGGAGCCCGATCCTCCGGCACTGTCAACTATGAACCCTACATCGGCGGCATCAGCGACGGTCCGGTGGGTGCGGTTGACCGCAATGGCAACGTCACCTACTACATGCTCTCGCAGCACCCGGTGGGTGGCATCTCGTCAACCGGAGCGATCGATGGCGCCATCGCCGGCCTCACCGGCGCCTCGCTGTCCACCGTCGCCACGTACAACACCTACGCCAGCAACGCCTCGATGCCTCTGGCTCCCTTCGGCGCCTACAAGGCCAAGGGTCTGACCGACGCGGGCATCTACGACTTCTACAACAAGTTGCTGGATGGCGACACCAAGAAGGAATGGGCCAATTTCGACGCGGCCCGCTTCTCCATTGAGCAGACCTTCTTCAATGACAAGGCCGGTATTGAAATCGTCTATGACGATCAGAGCTGGGACGACGGTCATACGGAGGTTCTGAACACGGGTGCGACGATCACGGTGGACATCAACAAGACTCTTCCGGACGGTTCGCCCAATCCGATGGTCGGCGTTCCCTGCGTTTACACGAATTCGCAGAGCAGCTACTCCGGCGAACGCGATCGCAAGACGTTCCGCGCCACGGCCTACTTCGAACTCGACAGTGCTGATGTCATGGATCCTACAGGTTGGGCGGCCCGGATCATCGGCCACCACCGCTTCACTGGAATGTATCAGGATTATAAATACAACTTCAGCGGCAAGCAGTGGATCCGTTATACGACGGACGGCATCAATGACTATCTGAGCACTTCGCCGATGGAGATCAACAAGTCCACTCGTTACATGAGCGAGTGCTACTATCTGGCCGACGCCGCGGGCACCTACACGGGTATCTCCAACATCAACGGCGCGCAGGCAAACGCAATCGGCACCAGCGGTTCCATCCGTCTCTTCAATTCCAAGTGGAATTCGTCTGTCGATCCGGCTTCTCCGTACGCCAACCCGATCTCCACGGCAAGCGGGGATCAGACACAGTCGGAGAATCCCGCCAATTACGTGGGATGGTCCAATGTTGCCATGAAGATCCTCAACGCCGATCTGGGCGACAAGGACAAGCTCTACACCGGTGCCAGCAAGAGCAGCACCAGCACGAAGTCCTGGGTCGCCGTCTGGCAGGGCTTCCTGCTCGATGAATGCCTGGTTCCGACCGTCGGCTATCGCTGGGATAGCGACACGGAAACTTCCGGATCGTACGGCCACTACTCGAATGCTGAAGGCGGTGCGATCAACTTCAATCAGTACAACGAGGACCCGAAGAACGAAACGAACTGGGAAGGTCTGACCTGGAGCCTCGTGGCACACGTCCCCGCCAAGTGGACGAGCGTGCTGCCCGGCAAGCCGACCTTCGGCTTCTTCTACGGTCAGTCGAAGAACTTCCAGCCGATGAGCCGCCTCGACCTCTATGGCGACCCGATCTCGCCGCCTTCCGGCAGGACCAAGGAATACGGCATCATGATCAGCATGCTGGATGACCGCGTCTCCCTGCGTCTGGGTCACTACAAGACGAATGTGGCGAACAGCAACCTCGGTTCCGGCTGGGACACCAGCTGGTACTTCTCCAACATGTGGGGATGGGAAAGCACGTGGGCGTCCAACGCCTATGATTATTATTACAACGGACAGGGCACCTGCCGTTACATCCCCAAGACCGCCTCGCAGAACGGTGGCGTAGCGCAGACTCAGGAGGAGGCCGATGCCGAAGCCAAGGCTGCGATCAACGCGTTCTACAACAACCTGCCCTCCGAATCCATCGCAAGGTCCTTCGGTCTCGACCTCAACGCCCTCAAGAACCACAAACCCACGGCTTATAGTTACCGCGCCAACTGGGTCACTGGTGACACGCAGTCCGAAGGCTGGGAGTGCGACCTCAACCTCCGCCTGACCAACAATTGGAACGTGAGCGTGAACGTCATCAAGACCGACGCCTCGCAGGTCAACATCGCCAAGAGCGTCGAAAAGTTCCTCGAAGAACGCTGGGCGCTCCTCAACGGACCTCTCGGCAATCTGCGCATCTGGAGCCCGGGCTACGCGGCTTCCAACACGGCCAAGGCCTGGTTCCAGAGCACCCTGTGGTCCGGCTATCAGCTCTTCAAGCTGACGGAAGGCACCAGTGTTGCCGAGCTGCGCAAGTGGCGCTTCAACCTCGTCACCAGCTACGAGTTCGACAAGGGATTCCTCAAGGGTCTCACCGTTGGTGGTGGCTATCGCTGGATGGATAAGCAGATCATTGGTTATCCGTGCACGCTTGGCTCCGATGGCGGCGCCTCCTACGACATCGCCAATCCCTACATGGGACCGACCGAGGACAGCGTTGACATGTGGCTGGCCTACTCGCACAAGATCAACGACCGGGTCAACTGGCGCATTCAGTTGAACATCAACAACCTGCTTGCGTCTCGGGAACTCATCCCTGTTGCGTCCGAACCGGACGGCACCGTCGCCACTTGGCGTATTCCGGAAGGCCGCACTTGGTCCGTCACGAACACCTTCGAGTTCTAATCAGCTGAATCGTTGGTTTCGTTAGCCTGTTGGAGCCTGTCCGAAGAACCCGTGAATCCGGGTTCAAGGACAGGCTCTTTTTTGTACAGCTTTCAAAACCGCCCGGACGTCTTTCAGCGCCTCTCATTCCACCGTACACCCGGCTTTCTTTTCCCCGCAGCTCTTTGCCATGAAGTAGAGGACGGGCACGGCGAGCGGGCTGATGAGGATCGAGGCGAACTCGCCGAACATGAGGCTCAGCGCGAGGCCCTGGAAGATCGGGTCCGCAAGGATGACGCTCGCGCCGACGACGACCGCGAGGGCCGTCAGCAGGATCGGACGGAAGCGCACCGCGCCGGCCTCAACCGCCGCGTCGCGCAGGGACAGGCCGTGCGAGCGCCGCAGCTCGATGAAATCGACGAGGATGATCGAATTGCGCACCACGATGCCCGCGCCCGCCATGAAGCCGATCATACTCGTCGCGGTGAAAAAGGCCCCGAAGGCCCAGTGCGCCGGAAGGATGCCGATGAGCGAAACTGGGATCACCGCCATGACGACGAGGGGGGTCCCATAACTCTTGAACCACCCGACCATCAGCATCGCGATGAGGACAAGCACCACCGCGAAGGCGAGGCCAAGATCGCGAAAGACTTCAAGCGTGATGTGCCACTCGCCGTCCCACGTGATCGACGGGCGCGACTCGTCGGAGGGCTGGCTAAAGATCTGGATCGGAACCTTCCCGGCAGGTGCGCCGTAACGGGCGTTGTCCAGCTTCGCGAGGGCCTTGTTCATGTCGAAGATCGCGTAGGCTGGGCTTTCCACCGCACCCGCCACGTCCGCCGTGACGTACACGACGCTGCGGAGGTTCTTGTGATAGATGTTCGGCTCGCGGACGCCCTCCACGGTGCGTGCCAGCTCCATGATGGGGACGAGCGGCGCGTCGGGCGCGGCCCCGGCAAGACGCAGGCGCATCAGGGCGCGCGGGCTGGGCCGGTCGGACGAAGGGATCTCTAGGAGAACGGGAACGTCCTCGCGCTCGCTCGGCAGGTGCAGCGAGTCCACGGCGAGCCCGGTCGTGCCGATCCGCATGACCTCGGCGATGGAGGGCTCGCCGATGCCGGCAAGCGCCGCCTTCTCCTTGTCCACCACGTAGCGAACCTGCGGCTGTGGATCCTCCACATACCAGTCCACATCGACGACGCCGGGGGTCGTTTCCATGATCTTCTTCACGTCGACGGCAAGAGCCCGGCGGCTTTCGGTGCTCGGCCCGTACACCTCGGCTACGATGGTGGAGAGGACGGGCGGGCCCGGCGGAACTTCCGCCACGGCCACCGCCGCGCCGTACTTCTTCGCAATCGCCGTCACGATCGGACGCGCCTTCACGGCGATGTCATGGCTCTGGAGGCTCCGGGCGTTCTTGGCGACGAGATTCACCTGAATATCGGCGGAATTCGGCCCGCCGCGCAGGTAGTAGTGGCGGACAAGGCCGTTGAAATTGAAGGGCGCCGCCGTCCCGGCGTACACCTGCATGTCGGAAACTTCCGGAATCGCCCGCAGCGCCTCCGCCATTTCGAGGGTCATGCGCGTGGTGGTTTCGAGCGTCGTCCCCTCGGGCGCATTCACGATCACCTGAAATTCGCTCTTGTTGTCGAAGGGCAGCATCTTGACCTTGACTAAGCCCAGCGCCACAAGCCCCATCGCCGCCACGAGCATCGCGACAATCGCCGCGAAGAAAGCCCAGCGCCAGCCGCGGTGGTTCATGAGAGGCTCCATCACGCGGTGATAAACCCGAGTAGACCAGTCCGGGGTGGACTCCGTCTCGAAGACGCGGGCCGCGCGCTCGGCCTCGTGCCGGGAGGCGTTGCGGGCAAAGCGCCGCTTCATGACGTGAATCGCGGCCCACGGGGTGACGGTGAAGGCGATGAGGATCGAAAAGAGCATCGCCGCCGTGGAGCCCACGGGGATCGGGCGCATGTACGGGCCCATGAGGCCGCCGACAAAGGCCATCGGCAGGATCGCCGCGATGACGGCCCAAGTGGCGAGGATCGTAGGATTGCCCATCTCGTCCACGGCCTCGATGGCGACGCGGACGAGGCCCTTTTCCGCGGCGCCCTCCATCCGCACGTGCCGCACGATGTTCTCCACCACCACGATCGCGTCGTCCACAAGGATGCCGATGGAGAAGATGAGGGCAAAGAGCGTGATGCGGTTGAGCGTATAGCCGTAGAGGTAAAAAACCAAAAGGGTCAGCGCCAAAGTCGAGGGCACGGCCAAGAGCACCACAAGGCTCTCGCGCCAGCCGAGGAAAAAGAGGATGAGGAGCGCCACTCCGAAGACCGCGATTGCCATGTGCAGGAGCAGTTCGTTCGACTTTTCCGCCGCGGTGTGGCCGTAGTCGCGCGTCACCGCGATGCCGACCGAGTCGGGGACGAGCGTCCCCTCAAGGGAGTGCACCTTCTCCATCACGGAGTTCACGACGTCGATCGCGTTGGCGCCCGGGCGCTTGGCGAGCGAGATCGTCACGGCGTTTTCAAGACCCTGCGCGCCTTCGTACATCACGTAGTCGGCGGGCTCCGCCGGACCGTCCGTGATGGTCGCCACCTCGCGCAGATACACGGTGCTTCCCTCGTACACACCCACCACCACGTTGCCGAGGTCGCGCGCGTCTCGCAGGAAGGTGCCGGTGTCAATCAGAACATCCTTTCCGTCAAAGGGAAGAGAGCCGTCCTGCATCTGCACGTTCGCCGCACGGATCATGTCCGCCACGCGGTCCGCGCCAATGCCGTGCGCCGCGAGGGCCGAGGGATCGAGCTGCACGCGCAGCGTTCTCCTTGCGCCGCCGATGACCTTGGTTTCGGCCACCATGTCGATGGGCTTCACCGCCTCCTCCACCTGAACGGCGAGTCGCCTCAGCTCCATCGGGTCGAGCGATTTGCTGTGCAGGGTGAGGGCGAGGATCGGAACGTCGTCGATCGTCCGCGGCTTGACGAGAGGGAAACTGACGCCGGAGGGGATGCGGTCGAAATTGGACTGCATCTTCTGGTTCAGGCGGACAAGCGCCGCCTCGATATCCGTGCCCACCTTGTATCGGACGACGACCATCGAGCCGCCGGGCATCGAGGTGGAATACAGGTATTCCACGTCCGGAATCTCCCAGAGGAGCTTCTCCATCGGGCGCGTCACATGGTTTTCCACCTCGGAGGGGCCCGCGCCGGGCATGGAGACAAAGATGTCCACCATCGGCACCTTGATCTGCGGCTCCTCCTCGCGCGGCAGGGCCAGCACCGCGAAGAGGCCCATGAGGATCGACGCAATGACCGCGATCGGCGTCAGCTTGGAATTGATGAAAGTGGCCGCGAGCCGGCCCGCGATGCCCATCTTCGGTTCGCAGGAGGCGCCGTTGTCTGCCGTGGGGACCTTGTCCATCTTACTTCACCTCCACGGGAGAATTGTTTTCAAGACCGGAAGGCGGATCGAGGATCACGCGGTCGCCCTCGGCAAGGCCCGAAAGAATCTGGACGGACTCTCCGTGGGATTCCCCGGTGCGCACGAGGCGTAGCTTCGCGCGGGATCCTTCGACAAGAAACACTCTTTCCATCTGGCCGAAGCGGGTGACGGCTCCGGCGGGGATCAGGATTTCCGGCATCGTGCCGACCGGCCAGAGAAGACGCACGAACTGCCCGGGGCGCAGGGTGCTCGAAGGGGCAAGATCCGCCTTGACGAGCCGCGTCCGCGAACGGGTGTCCGCCGCGGGGGAGGATTCCGCAAGGATCGCCTCCTCCGGCACGCCATCCGCCAGCACGGAGAGTTTCGTTGCGAGTTCCACCTCCGGGAAGGATTCCGGCAGAGTCGCCTCCACGCGAAGGGCCCCCACCCCGTCGATCGCAAAAAGTGGCGAGCCCGGCGCGGCAAAATCGCCGACATTGGCGATCTTCCGGGTGATACGGCCTTCAAAGGGCGCGGAAATCTTCGTGTACGAGGCCAGCGCCTGCGCTTCCGCAAGAGCCGCCTCTGCGCTGCGCAGGCGTTCGGCCATGTCGTGCACCGTCTCCTGTGTCGTGGCACCTCCCGCAAGGAGGGAGGATTCGCGCTCGAAGTCGCGTCGGGCCCTGTCGAGAGCCGCCTGCGCCTGATTCACACGCGCCTCCATCTCCGGCGCGGAAAGGGTCACAAGAATCTGCCCCGCCTCCACTTTCTGGCCGATTGCGAAATCAGCAAAGGCCACCGTCCCGGCGACGCGGGCGGAAACGAGGGCCCTCTCGCGCGGTACCACGGTGCCCGGCGCCTCACAAAGGCGCGGCGCGACGCTCCGCATCACCGTGAGGGTGGTGACGGGGACGGGTTTGCCGGTGGCGTCCGCGGCGGGTGCCTTGTCGGAACAGCCCGCGGCAAGAAACGCCGCGATGGAAAGGAGTGCGGGAAGGAGTGTTTTCATGGCAATTCGGGAAGAAAATTCATTCGTTGGAAAGGACGGGGAGGCCAAGTGCCAGCCGCAGATCGGCCAGCGCGACTTGTTCCGCCGCAATTGTTTGTGCAAGATTCACCCTCGCCTCGGCTAGGCGTGTTTCCACACCGATCAGTTCCGCGGAAAGGAGCGCCCCGGCGGAAAAACGCTCGCGTGAAAGCCGCGCGCTCTCCTCGGCCTGTGCCACCTGACGGCGGCCCACTTCAAGCTGGCTCGCGGCCACCTCGTACCGGATCCGCGCGCGCTCAAGGCGCAGCTGAAGGGCGAGGTCCACCTTGCGCCGCATCTCGCGCGCCTCGTCGAGGGCGGCCTGCGCTTGCGCGATCCTCGCTCCTGTTTCTCGTCCGTCAAAGAGCGTCATCGTCATGCTGATCCCGGCGCTCCAGCTTTCCCCGCTGCCGTCTCGGCGGTAGCTTTTGTTCTCATCCACGCCCGCATAGGCGCCGATTTCGGGCCGACGTCCCGCGCGCGCGACGCGTACGGCTTCGTCCGCCGCCTGCACGCGAGCGTCCACCGCGTCCAGCTGCGACCAGTGCGCGGCAACGTCCGTCCCGGGAACAGCGATGAGGACGAGAGTCGGATCATCCTGTGCGAGAATCACTTTCTCATCCGCCTTCGCTCCGAGGAGAACCGCGAAGGATGCCCGTGCAAGGGCCTCTTCCTGACGAGCCTCCAGTAAGTTGCTCTCGGTCCGCGCCTTCTGCACTTCAAGGTTGAGGCGCTCGCTTGCCAGAAGCTGTCCGGCTTCCTCGCGCAGACGCGCCACGCGGAGGTTTTCCTCGTAACTGGACAAGGCCGCTTCCAGCGCACGGACGGATTCGCCCGCCTGCCGGATCGCGAAGTACCCGCGCACCACCGCCGCGTCGAGGTCGGCGAGCGCCGCGTCCCTTTCGTAGGCGGCTGCCTGGCGAGCGGCTTTTGCGGCGGCGCGCCCCGCGGCGATCCGTCCGCCCGCGTAGATCGGCTGGCGCAAGTAGAGGGAAAGCGTCAGATCGTCCATCCTCCCCGGCGAGTTGAAGTCGATCGAATTATCGAAGGATCGCGTGTTCAGGATCGCTCCGAAAGCGTTCAGGGGGCTGGTCGTCTGCATGTAGGAGACCCCGGCCACCACGCGCGGCAGAGCGGCGGAATCGGCCCCGGTTCTCGCCGCTTCGGCGGCAGCCAGCCGTGCGGAGGCGATCCGGGCGTCGGGACTGGCCGTCCGTGCCGCCGCCACCGCCTCGGCGAGCGTCATCGCGGAGGACTGCAAGGCGGCAAAGCCTGCGAAACAGACAAGCAATGGTGCAAATACTTTCATGCGGGTGTGTGGTGATAAGGTCGGAGAACAGAGCCGGGAATGCAAATTCCGCCCCCTATTTGCGGCAACAGGAATTGTCGCCTTTCAGCCAGCCCATTTTGCGAAACAGGATCTCCGGCGGACAGATGCCCGTGAAAGCGCTCTGGATAAGGTTGACTCCCACAAAAGCCGTGAGAACAAGCCACCATTTGCTGACAAACAAAACCAAAAGTACACTCACAAGGACCATCGTCCCTGCAAGAACCCTGACAAATTGATCACCTTTCATCGGTTTCCTCCTCTTGACTTGTTTATGAGCATAAATGCATATAGTTGATTCCGTGTCAACTCAGTGATTTCGTGAAAGGCAAAAATTCGATGAAAGAGGAAATGGGAGACAAGGCGCTGCAACTGGTGGCGCGGCGGTTTGCGGTGCTGGGGGAGCCGATGCGCCTGCGTCTTCTTCAGGATCTCACAGAAGGCGAGCGGAGTGTGAACGAGCTGGCAGCGCGCTGCGGAGGAACTCAGGCCAATGTGTCCCGCCATCTGCAAACCCTTGCGGGAGAAGGAATCATCAAACGACGCCGCGAGGGGACGCAGGTGTTCTACTCCGTTGCGGATCCGACGGTTTTCGACATGTGCTCCGTGGTCTGCGGTGGAATCCGCGAGAAAATCCGCAAAGAGGACGATGCCATGAAAAGCGGACCCAACCGGACTCAGCAAGTGGCTCCGCCGTCCACAACCAGCTCGCTGCCGGTTGCGTAGTCGCAATGGGCCAGACACAGATAAGCACTTGCGACCTCATCCAATCGGGCGAATCTTCCCGCTGGGATACGGCTGCGGTTTTCAACGCGATGAGGAAGTGTTCGCCGGAACCAGAGGCCCTTTCAATGAATCCCGGGGAAACGACGTAGATATGGATCGGCGCAAGCTCGACGGCAAGAACCCGGCAGAGGGCCTCTGTCGCGGCATTGATCACAGAATTCACCGCCTGTCCTAGATCGGCACGCTGTCCCGCCGTGCCGTAAGTGAGCGTTATCGTGCCTCCAATGCGGATGAGTGGCGCCGCTTTTTGAAGAAAGGCGAGACAGCCACAAAATTTGACGAGGAAGGCTGCGGTGCTTCGGTGAGCGAAAGCCCGGTAACTCTCTGCGGCGCAACCCGCTTGCGCGAGGTCACAACCAGATGATCGAAGAGGCCGGTTACGGCAAGAAGCGAGTCGAATGAGGCGGAATCGTCCAGATCCACTCTGTGCGCCGAGACCCCGGGGATCGAAGAGGCGGCGGCAGTTCCCTTCTCAAGAGAATGGGAGGCGATCGCAACGGTTGCGCCCACGTCAACGAAAAGGCACGCAAGGGCGAGTCCAAGGCCCTCTGCTCCTCCAACATCAAGGACCTCCCTCCCCTGTAGATTCATTACATCAACGCCAATCGCGATTTCCGTTGATTCAAGACCTCAGGAATCGAGGCGAACTGAAGCGGCATGCAGGAATCGAAGCGCGTTACCGCATCCGTCGCATGGGTACGCAAAAAACCCCGGTTTCTCGTTTCCGAAAAACCGGGGCATTAACCTGGCGGCAACCTACTCTCACACCGGAACTTGCCGGCACTACCATCGGCGGTGGAAGGCTTGACGCACGTGTTCGGAATGGGAACGGGTATTTCCCTTCCCCTATGACCACCAGATGTCTTCCGGCGGAGCGCTTATCACGCGTGCGTTTCCCACCCTTGCCAGAGCCTGCGCTCTGCTTGTATGGAAAGTATTCGGCTCCGTCCTTGTCGGGACAGAGCCCAGTTAGAAAGATCTGTTCTTCAAAATCGGAAATGACTTCAAACTCGACCTTGAAGGTGAATTAAGAGTCTGATTTTGTGACGTTTATCTAAAACAATTCTGAAGGGTAATTAGTACCGGTAAGCTCAACGCATTACTGCGCTTACACA
>LVBV01000032.1 GCA_001604565.1 Puniceicoccales bacterium Verruco_01
AATCCGCAAACAACAATTCTTCCCAACAGTAAAAATCATGTCCGCAAAAGTGTACACAGACAAGGACGCCGATCTCGGCATCCTGAACGGTAAAACGCTTGCCATCCTCGGATTCGGCAGCCAGGGCCACGCCCACGCCCTGAACCTCAAGGACAGCGGCGCCAAGGTCATCATCGGCCTTTACGAGGGCAGCAAGTCCGCCCCCGTCGCAAAGGACTACGGCTTCGAAGTACTCTCCAACGCCGAGGCGGTGAAGAAGGCGGACGTGATCATGATCGCCCTGCCCGACATGAAGCAGGCCGCGGTGTACGAAAAGGACATCGCCCCCAACCTCACGCCCGGCAAGACCCTCGTCTTCCTCCACGGCCTGAACATCCATTTCAAGCTCATCACCCCGAAGAAGGGTGTGGACGTGATCATGGTGGCCCCCAAGGGCCCCGGCCACATCGTCCGCAGCCAGTACAAGGAGGGCAAGGGCGTTCCGGCGCTGGTCGCCGCGCTTCCGGGTTCCTCCAAGAACGCGCTTCCCCTGGCTCTCGCGTGGGCCAAGGGCATCGGCGCCACCCGTGGCGGCGTCATTGAGACGACCTTCCGCGAAGAGACCGAGACGGACCTCTTCGGCGAGCAGGCGGTTCTCTGCGGCGGCGTCTCGGCCCTCATCAAGGCGGGTTTCGAGACCCTCTGCGAGGCCGGTTACCAGCCCGAGATGGCCTACTTCGAATGCTGCCACGAGATGAAGCTCATCGTTGACCTCATCAACGAGAGCGGCCTTTCCGGCATGCGCTTCTCCGTCTCCGACACCGCCGAGTGGGGCGACTACCAGAGTGGCCCGCGCGTCATCACCGCCGACACCAAGAAGGCGATGAAGCAGGTGCTGACCGAGATCCAAGACGGCACCTTCGTCAACAAGTGGGTGGCGGAGCACAAGGCCGGTTACCCGAACTTCCTGCGCATCCGCGAGGAGGAGACGAAGCACCCGATCGAAAAGGTCGGTGCCGAGCTTCGCAGCCTGATGCCGTGGATCAAGAAGAAGAACGTGAACAAGGGCACGACCGCACAGGCGTCCTTCATCGCGTAACTTCCGGCGAAACAGACTTCACAGGCGCGGACGGGCAACCGTCCGCGCTTTTTTATGCAGATGACTCAAAGCTGCGGCACTGTTGCGGGGAGCGGCTCGGCGGGGCCCATCCATCGGATGTTGAGGTCGGGGTCGATGAGCCAGCTCCCGAGGCCGCCTCGGTACACGTAGGACCAGCCGAGCGGGGTCATATCCTCTGCGAGCCACGCCACCCAGTAGGCCTTCAGCTTGTAGCCGCGGATGTCGAGGCCCCAGTACGGGTAGAACCACGCGCCGTTCAGGTAGCTCCAGACCCACGGGAAGTAGGTGTCGTCGATCCAACCGAAGTCCTCCGACCACTTCGCCCCGGCCCGATCGCAGGGCGCAAAGATTGAGCGGGTCTCCTCCGCGAGGAAGAGCGCGTGATCCGGGCCCAGGGAAAGCTCGTACACCACGAAGCCACCGCCCGCCGCGGCGTTGCCGAAGCCCCAGCGGGTGGCCAGTCCGTTCCCGTCGGTCCAGACGGTCTGCGTGCCGTCGCTCGCCACGCGCGCCACGCCGGAGGCCGACTGCGTCCACACGCCGATGTTCCAGTTCGCCTGACCGGAGAGTCCCAGCTCGCCATTGTAATTGCCGCCCGCGACGAACAGGGAGCCGTCCCGGGTGATGTACAGGGCGCCCATGTCGCCCACGCAGGCGCGCGCCACGTTTTCCGCCAGCAGCACGGGCACCGGCTGGTCCTCGGTCGTGCCGAGGCCGAGCTGCGAGTTGCCGTTGTAACCGCAGCCCCAGAGTGTGTCGTCGTTCTTGAGGAAGAGCGTTGTGTCCGCGTTCGCGTACACCTCGCGCACGTTTTCGGCGAACTGCTGAGGGTACGTCTCCGGCCACCAGGAGACCTCCCCGCGCCCGAGCTGGCCCGAAAAATTCATTCCCATCCCCCAGAGCGTGCCGTCGGTCTTGAGGTAAAGGCTGTGGGCTGCTCCGCAGGCCACCTTCGCCACGTTGTAATCGACAAAAACCGGTTCCGCCGCGTCGTCCGTGCCCCCGGTCCCGAGCTGGCCCATCGCATTCGCCCCGCAGGCGTAGAGGAGGCCTTCCGCCGTCACGAAGAGCGTGTGCGAGTTTCCCGCGGCGGCGTCCGCCACGTTTTCCGCCACGGGGACGGGCCAGCGGCGCGGGATCTGCGTGCCGTCGCCAAGCTGGCCGCTGTCGTTACGCCCGCAGCTCCAGAGCGTGCCCTCCGCGTCGATCCAGAGGCTGAAGTAGCTCCCGGCCACCGCCTTCACCACATCGTCCGCGACCGGCGCCGGATCGTAGTAGCCGGTGGGGTGATACGTGTCGCCGATGCCGAGTTGGAGGGAGCCGTTCTCGCCCATGCCGTAAAGTTCACCGGAAGTGGAAAGCGCGTGGCAAAAGTTGTAACCCTCCGCCACGGTCCGGACGCCGCTCGCCACGGCGACCGGGGAAAGCGCCGCCTTCACGGTGCCATCGCCGAGCTGCCCGCAATAGTTGTCGCCCATGCCGTAGAGGAAGCCGCCCTCCGTCACGAAGTGGCTGTCCATGTAGCCCGCCGCGGCGGCGATCACGTGGCCCGCGATCCTGACGGGCGTGTGCGCGTCGCTCGTCGTGCCGTCGCCGAGCTGGCCAGAGCCGTTCCAGCCCATGCCGAACAGGACGCCGCCCCTAGTGATGAAAAGAGAGTGCAGGGCACCCGCGCTGGCGGCGACCACGTCCTTCGCAACGAGGACGGGGCTCGTCCGCAGGGTGGTTGTACCGTCGCCGAGCTGCCCGCAGGAATTGTCGCCCATCGCGTAGAGGTCGCCACTTTTCGTGACAAAGAGGCTGTGCGTCCCGCCCGCGCTGATGGAGGCCACGTCCGCCGCCACGAAGGTGAAGGAGGCCCGCGTGTCGCGGTCCCCGGTCCCGAGCTGGCCACTCGTGTTCCAGCCGGAGGCCCAGAGCGTCCCGTCCTTCTTCAGCACCAGTGTGTGAAAGTCGCCCGCGCTCACGGCGTCCACGTCCTCCAGCACGGCGGCAAAGGTTTTGAGAGTCTCGTCCGTCGCACCCGTCCCGAGCTCGCCGTGAATGTTCTTCCCGCAGGCGTACAGGGTGCCGGAATCCGTCACATAAAGGATGTCCGCATCCCCGGCGGAAAAGCCGGCGACGCCCTCGGCAATCTGCACGGGAATGCCGAAATTCTGCACCGAGCCGCCGCTACCGAACTGGCCGCCGTTGTAGCCCGCCGCCCAGAGGGTGCCGCCCTCCTTCAGGAACACCACGTGCGTACCGCCGCCGTCCACGGCGACGACATGATCTGCCGCAAAGGTCGGCAGGATCTCGAAGCCCATCTGGCCGTTGCCGAGCTGGCCGTAGTAGTTCCCGTTCCCGCCCGCGTAGAGCGTATGACCTTCCGGAGCGCCGCAGAGGGCCCCCGCCGTGGAAAGAAACAGAGCCGCGAACAGGGCCATCGGTGACGATTTTCCGGTATCCATGCAAGAAAGCTGCCAGAGGGAATGCGCCCGTCAAGCGGGATGAGGATGCTTCGTCATTTTTCGGAAGAAACGGCACTGGAACGCCCCGCGCTTGCCTGAAACTCCTCTTTCGGGCAGATTGGTCCGAACCATACGATGGCGGAACCTTCCAGAGAGAGCCCCACCCTCCTCGCCACGCGCGGGAGCCGACTGGCCCGCGCGCAGGCGGAGCTTGTGCGCGAGCACCTTTCCCGCGCGCTGCCGGGGCGCGCCTTCGACCTGCTCGTCCTGACGACGAGTGGCGACCGGCGGCACGACTGGAAGCTCTCCGAACAGGGCGGCAAGGGGCTCTTCACGAAGGAACTGGAGGAGGCGCTGCTCGAAGGCCGCGCCTTCGCCGCCGTACACAGCGCCAAGGATTTGCCGACGGAGCTGCCAGAGGGCCTGACGCTCGCCGGATTCCTCGAACGAGCCGACGCGCGCGATGTTCTCGTCCGCCGGGAGGATTGCCCGGTTCCCCGCACGATCGCGAGCGGCAGCCCCCGCCGCCGGGAACAGGGCGCACGCCTCTGGCCGGGAACGCAGTGGAGCGAGCTGCGCGGGAACGTCGAAACGCGGCTCAAGAAAATCGCGGAGGGGCAGGCGGATGCCACGATCCTTGCTGCGGCGGGCCTCGCGCGCCTAGGCATCGCCTCGTATCCGGGCCTCGTCTTCGAGCCCATCCCGCTTGCCGACATGGTGCCCGCCACAGGACAGGCCGCCATCGCCGTGGAATGCCGCGCGGCGGACGCGCCTCTCCTTGCCCCGCTTTTCGACGCACAAACCACCCTTGCCGTGTATCTGGAACGCGCCTTCCTCGCGGCCCTCGGCGGCGGCTGCCACTCCGCGAGCGCCGCACATTACGACGGGAAGACCCTGCGCCTGCACCTGCCCGGAAGGCCCCCGTATGCGGAAGCGTTCGCCGCAACGACTCTCGCCGAGGCCCTGAGCAAGGTGCCGGAAATCCTTTCCCGCGCCCAGAACGCATACTAGGAAAAACTCTTCCACATGGCCAAAACCGACAAAAAGCCCCTCGCCGGGCGCACCGTTGCAATCACCCGCCCCGCCGACTCGTCGGAGCCCCTCCGCCGCAGGTTGGAGGAGGCCGGTGCCGCCGTCCTTGAAATTCCGCTCATCCGCACTGTGCGGGACTCCCGCGAGGGCGACATCGCCGAGATGTTCGAGGATCTCTGGAGCTACGAGTGGATCCTCTTCACGAGCGCGAGCGGCGTGCGCTTCTTCTTCGAGCATTTCTTCGAGAAGTTCGAGGACATCCGGTCGCTCGGCAACGCACGCCTCGCCGTCATCGGGCAGGGCACGGCCACAGAGCTCAAGAAGCTGCACCTGAAGGCCGACCTCACCCCGAAGACCGCCACGGGCGAGGCGCTCGCGGAGGCCCTGATCGCCGAGCAGAGTCTCGACAACCTGAACATTCTGGTCATCACCGGGAACCTCAATAGCGACGTTCTGCCGAAGAAGCTGGAGGCCGAAAGGGCCATCGTCGATTGCGTGCAGGTGTACCGCACGGAAAATTGCGACATTTCCGCCCACGAGGGCGCCGCACTCTTCCGTGAAAAGGGTGCCGACGCCATCGTCTTTGCGAGCGGCAGCGCCGCCGCCAGCTTCGCCGCCCAGGCCGTGCACCTCAAGACGAGCCCCAACGCCCTGCGCCCCGCCGCGTGCAGCATCGGCACCGCGACGAGCGAGGCGATGAAAAAGGCCGGCATCCCCGTGGACGCCGAGGCGGAGGAGGCCTCGCCGGAGGGAATCGTGGCGGCCCTCGCCAAACTGTTTTCAAAGAAGGCGGCGCGATGAGGCCCCTCGTCAAGATCTGCGGACTGACAAGGCGGGAGGACGCGCTGGAAGCGGCCCGGCTCGGCGCGGATCACCTAGGCGTCATCTTGTACCGGAAGAGCCCCCGCTGCGTGAACGAGGCAGATCTGCCGGGGCTGCTCGCGGCGATTCCGGCAGGCCGGGCCGTGATGGTGGACGTGGCCCCGCCGCCGGGGACGATCTCACGTCGCAAGGCCTTGGGTTTTGCCTGCTTCCAGATTCATTTCGACGTGGCGGAAACCCTGCCCTCGGCGCTCGAAAGCTGGGCGAAGGAAGCCGGACAAGGCGCCCTGTGGCTTGCCCCGCGCCTGAAGCCGGAAGACCCCCTGCCGGAGTACGTGCTGGAGCTTGCGGACACCCTCGTCATGGACACCTACCGCCCGAACGTGTACGGCGGCACGGGCGAAACGGGCGAATGGGAACGCTTCAACCGCCTGCGGAGGAACCTCGCGGGAGTGCGGCCCGACCTGCGCCTTGCCCTCGCCGGGGGCCTCGGCCCCGACAACGTGCTGGCGGCGCTGCGGGAAACAGGAGCGGCGCTCGTCGATTTCAACAGCGGCGTGGAGGACGCCCCGGGCGTCAAGAGCGCCGCGAAGATGGCCGCGGCACTCGCCGCCGTGAACCGTTACGGACGCGAAAATGCCTGACTTTGCGATCACTTCGGCCTCGAAAACCTGTGCGGCGTGCGGCAAAACCTTCGCGCCGGGCGACCGGATCGCGAGCTTCCTTCTGGACGATGTGACGAGTGTCGTGCGGACGGACCTGCACGAGGCAGAGGCCGCTGGATGGCAACCGCCGCGCCTGGTCCTCTGCCGCTGGAGTCACACCGTGCCGGAAAAGGCGGAAACCCCGGCGAAGGCTGCCAAAAGCGCAGCGGCGGAAATGGAGGAGATGTTCCTCGCCCTCGCGGCGGAAGAGGAGGCGCAGGGCGGCTCGCGCGCCGTCCTCAAATACCTGCTGGCCCTCGCCCTCGCGCGGCGGCGCCTCCTGCGCGAGGTGAAGGACACCCCGGGGAGCTGGCTGCACGTCAAAAGCGGGGAGATCCTCCACGCTCCGGAACCGGCGGGCATGACGCGGGAGGATCTGATCGACGCCGCGATGAAGCTTTCCGCCCCGGCGAAAAGCTGAAGCCCTACTCCGCCCTGCCGAAGATCTTTTCGCAGACGGCGCGAAATTCCGCCGTGCCCGCGTAGAAGGGGCGGGAAGGCTGGTGCACGTCGAAAGTGGCGAGCGGGAAGTGCGGGGCGCCAAGGTAGCGAATCCGGCCCTCGCTCGCCGCGAGGATCGCCAGCGCCGCGGCCACATCCCAGCTCTTGCTGCGGAAGTCGAGGCTGCCGTCCAGGATGCCGAGGGCCACGTAAACAAGAGTCAGGGCACCGCTGCCGAGGCTGCGGACATTGAAGGAGCCGGCCAGATCGTGCAGGCCCTCCTTGTTGGGACCGCGAAGCGGGAAGCCCATGCCGATGATGGAATGTTCGTTCAGGGACCGGTTGACAAGGCCCTTCGCGGGCTTGCCGCCGTCGCGGATGCCGTGGCCCGGACCGCCCTCGATCAGCCGGTCGCGTCCGAAGTCGTAGATGAGACCGTAGGCGGGAACGCCGTTTTCCACGATTCCGAGGGAGATCGCGCAGCTCGGCAGCCCGAGGGCGAAGTTGTTCGTCCCGTCCACGGGGTCGAGGAACCACGCGAAGCGTGCGGACAGAGGGCGCGGCCCCTCGCGGGGATCGGTCTCCTCGGAACAGAGGTCGTCGCCGGGGAAGGCCGCGGCAAGCGCCTGCGTGAGGCGCGCAGAGATGGCGAGGTCGGCCTCCGTCACGCGGGAACGGTCCTCCTTCCAGTGGCTTTCGACACTCGCGAACTGCGCACGGAAAAAGGCCACCTCGCCGAGGACGAGGGCCCTGCCCTTTTCGATTCTCCGCTCCAAATCCTGGTCCATTCGTCCCGAAATAATCACCCCCGGGTGGCAAGGCGAGCACGAACGGATAGACTGGCGCGCGGGGCCTGCCGGGTGTAACCTCGCTTTGCCGTTAAGATCACAGCCGCTCCGTCCGATTTTCGGTACGGCGCTCCTTCCCCGCATCCCGATGAACTACCTCCTTTTCGCCCTCTTCGCGGTTCTTGCGATCGTCTTTGCCGCGGTTCTTTTCAAAATCGTCCGCAATCTGGCTGTCGGTGCAGACTCCTCCATGAAAAAACTCGCGGCGAAGCTCGGCCTGCCGACTCTCGGCGCCGGGACGGAGGGCGGGCTCTTTCTCTTGGACGTATGGAAGGGCCGCGAGCTAAACATCCAGAACATCGCTCGGACCGTGGGCGACAAAAAGGCGTACAGCGCCGCGCTCGACATCCCGGTGAAGGCCCTGCGATCCATCCGCCTGACCGTGACGGGCGTCGGATGGATGACGCAGGCGGGCATCCAGCTCGGCCAGAAACCCCTCGCGACCGGCGACGCGGCCTTCGACAATCAGTTCGTCGTCAAGGGGAGCGACCCCGACCTCGCCGCGAAGCTCATGGATGCGGAAATGCGCGAGGCCTTCCGCAAGGTGTGGGACGAACGCGACGTGCGCGGCGTGCTGTCGCTGCGGGACGGACGCCTGCACTACGAGGAGCCGGGGAAACTGCGGACCGACGTGCAGGTGCGCCGCTTCGCGGACCTGGCCGCCCTGTGCAGCGCCCTCGCCGAAAGGATCGACCGCCTCGCCCCGCCCGAGCCCGAAAAACCGGCGAAGGCGCAGGAGCCTTAATCGGCCCCCGTGACGGCCTTGAGGGCCGCTCTTGCGGCGCGGCCCACCTCGGCGTCGGCGTCCTCCACCCTCTTTTGCAAAAAGTCCTTCGCGGCGGCGGCGTTCATGCCGCAGGCGCCGAGGGCCTTGATCACCGCGAGACGGTAGTTGCGGTCCTGATGACCGATCAGGCGGCGCACCTCCGGCAGGCAGCTCTCGTGAAAGCCGATCGCTAGGAACGCCTCGCAGGCCGCGTCGCGGACGAGCCAGTCGGCATCGCCCATCGCGGCGGTGACAAGCGGCAGCGCCGCCGCCGCATCCGCGCCCATGCTCCGCAGGGTGGAAAGGATGAGGAGCCGCCGGTCCTGCCTGCGGTTGTGCAGGAGGCGCGAAAGCTCCGCCACGGCGCCGTCCACGGCTCCGCACGCCGCGAAGGCCGCCGCCGCGGCTCGCGCCACGTCGGTGTCGGCATCCTCCACTCTCTCCAGAATCAGTTTCGCAGCGGGGGCCGAGGCCGCGCCGGCTCCGGCAAGGGCGGAAAGGGCCTGGAGGCGCACCTCGGCCCGCTCGTCCCGCAGGAGCTTGCGCAGGGCGGGCAGGGCCGCAGCGGGAGCGCCGCATTTGGCGAGGATCCGGGCGGCACGCCCGCGCAGCGCACTGTCGCGGTCGGCCATCATCGCGGCGGCGATTCCGCAGAGTTCCGGAGAGGCGCCGCATTCCTCAAGAAGGTCCGCCGCCGCCATGCGGACGGAATGAACGGGATGGGCGGAAAGTTGTGCAATGGAGCGCAGGCACTCGCGGCCAAGGCCCGTCGCGCGGAGCGTCCGCCGCGCCTCACCGCGCAGTTCGTCGTCCTCGCTCTTGAGGAGCGGGATCACAAGGGGCGAGGCCGCCTCCGCCGAAGAACCGAATTGGGCGAGTATCCGCAGCATGTCGAGCCGCCGGGCACGGTTGGCGTGGGTGAGCATCCGGCCCACCTCCTCCAGCGCCGCAGGATGGAAGCCCGTGGAGGCGAGCGCCGCCGCCGCGGCAGAGCGCACCTCGGCCTCCGGGTCGTCCAGCCGCAGGATCGCAAGGCCCGAGAGCGCGCCCGCCCTTGCCCCGAGAAGCTCCAGAAGTCGCACGCAAAGGACGCGGACGCGGCCCTCCCTGTGACGGAAGAGCTGGGAAAGGAGCCCCACCGACGAGGGCGAAAGCCCGGTGGCGGCAAGTGCCTGAAGAGCCTTTTCGGCCACGGCGGGCGAGGCACTCTCAAGAAGGGGCAGAATCGAATCCGCGAGCACCGTCCCCTGCGCGCCGTACCCCTCCGCAAGGCGAAGGGCGGCGATTTTCCGCGCCGGTGCGGGATCCTTCAGCATCGACGCAACGACGGGCACCACCGCCGCGCGAAAACCGGTGCGGGAGGCGGCGGAGAGCGCCTCCTCGGCAAGAGCGGCGTCCGGCGAGGCGGCAAGGCGCGCCAGAGCGTCGATCGTCCGCGCGGACCAGTCGAGGGCGGGGTTGGCACAAAGGTAGGCAAGCGCCTCCCTGCGGCGACCTTCCGGCCCCCGGGAGAGCGCCTCGAACACCGCCGCGTCGATCGTCTCCGAGACTCCCGGCACCGCCACGGGCTCCTCCGGCATTGCCCTTCCCTTTTCAGGGGAAAGCGCGCGGGAGCTTGAAATCAGCTCTCCGGTCGCGGGATCGAATATCAACGGTTGCGCCATGCCAATGGTTTTCCACACTATGACACGAAAGGACACACCCCGCCACTCCGGGGGCGCATTGCGTCCGGTCCACGCAATGCAATACGGCTCTTTGCGGAAAAACTGAAAGAAAAGATGCGCTTCGAGGCGGGATTCTACCCGAGTCCGCAGGCAAGGCACGAGCTATCCCGTGCCACGCGCACCCCGTACCAGCGCAGGATCGCGCTCTTGTTGAAGTTGTAGCCGAGGGGCGGATATTCCTCATACAGGCCCTCGCGCCGATTCGCCCAGACGTAAAAAGGGGCTTCGAGATCCTCGCCGAGCTTCCTCCAGAGGGGCTGATCCTTTGGCGCGAGTTCCAGCAGGGACAGCTTCACCGCCATGCCGACAAGCGGGGCGATGTCATTGGCAAGGCCGGGCTGGACGAGACTTTCCGCGTAGCCCGGGGGGGCGTAGTCCGCTGCGGCCTCCGCGGCGTCGCGCGCGGAACTCACCTCCGGTGCGCCCGGGACCCCGCCGCCGGAAAAAAGACACGCAAGGCACGGCCCACCCGGACGGTAGCGGAAGACGTCGCCGCCCTCCGCCCGCGTGACGGCCCGAGCGTAGATCGCGCTCCTTCCCGCGCCGACGCAGGCCGCGTTCACGTTGAAGCGGCTGCGCGCGGTGCCCGTCATGCAGAGGATTAGGTCGCACTCCCGCGCCGCCTGCCGCAGCCACGTGCCCTCGACATTCACGTCGCCCTCGAAGGTCTCCACCTGCGCGTCCGGATTGCGCGCGAGGACAAGGTCGCGCACCGCAAGGGTTTTGCGCCGCCCGACGTCGGCCACGGAACAGGCGTGGCGGCAAAGGTTCCCCGGTTCCAGACGGTCGTTGTCCGCCAGCACGAAGTGCCCCACCCCGGATTTGGCAAGCTCCACCGCCGCAACGCTCCCGAAGCTGCCAAGTCCCACGATGAGAACCTTCTTCTCCCTCAAGAGGCCGCCCTCAAGAATCGCACCACCGCGCGAGGCAAGGTCCTTCTCCGGGGAGAGGACGCTCACGGGGAAACGCTCCTGCGGGCTTCCCGCCGGGAAGGCGAAGGGTTCCGCCGTCCCCGCCGGGGAAAGGACTAGGACCGGACTCTCGGGCCGGGCGCCCATCGCCTCCAGCTTCTCCATTAACGAGCCGGACAGGTCCGAAGCCTCCGCGATGACAAAGAAACACGGCAGCGGCAACCCGGCGCAGGGAAAGGAGGGCTTCTCGTGGAAGAGATGGAACGACTCCCCGTCAGCGACGAACGCAACGCCCTCCACAAGGCGCAGACGCCTGCGGCGCGCCTCGCTCCGGAGGCGCTCCAGCTGGGAGGCGAGGATCGCATAATGGAAGGGGGCTCTCATCCGCGATCAGGCAAAGCCGTCGCTCGCGATCTGGTCGATCACCGTGACATTGCCCTCCGCGGGCGCGGGAATGCCCGGGGGACGCAGGCGCAGTTCCCCGCTCGCAGGATCGAATTCAAGGCGGTTCTTCGCCGGGACGCCCTGCCTGCGCAGGAGCAGTTCGCCGCCAATCGCCGCCGAGGGAAGCTGTCGTGCTGAATCCATGCTACGTACCCAGATAATCGGTTATGGGACGCCCGCTCTGAAGATGATTCTCGTACGCCGTGAGCCAGAGGAGGCTCTTGAGGACCACCTTGTAGAATGTGACGGAGGGATGCCACGCCTCGGGCTTGTAATGACACAGGCGCAGGAAGCGGTTCCGCGGCTTCAAAAGGTGCATCTCGTGCGAGGGGGAGATCGAGAGCAGTTCCCGTCCGCGAGCGTCGCGCAAGACGAGGGGGCGGACGAGATAAACCTCGGGCATCGACGAGGGATAATCCGGCTCCGCGGTGATGAGAAGGCCGTAACTGCCGCCGCCGGGCACGGTGACCTCCACCTCCAGCCTCGCCGCGCCCTTGGCGTCCTGCGTCAGGCGGAAGGCGCCGGGAAAGGTGCTGGCAAGAACCGTCTCCTCAATCTTCCTACGCGCCTCGTCCATGAGGACAGAATGACAGCTCTTCACGCATCCGGCAAACCCGATGCGCGCCTCCCGACTTTCAACACAGTTCCAAGAGAATTTATTCGCAAGGTTTTCGTGTTTGAAGAGGAAGAGAAAGCCGTCAAAGTGACGGTTATGAACCCCTCGTTTGGCGCCATTTTCACCCTGATAGTCGCCACACTCTTTTCCCCCGGTCTCTGCCTGGGGCTTCAGATGAAGCCGGACGTGATTTACGCTTCGAACATCCGTGGCAACGTTTATCTGTTTGCGGGACCGATGGCCAACTGCGTGGCACTGATGGGAAAAGACGGCACCCTCCTTGTGGATTCCGGCGAGGACGCCGCCTATGCGGAGGGAATGCAAAAAGCTCTCAATGCCAGATCCAGCGAAAAGCCTCGCGAAACCCGGCCCGACCCGGCGGTGCGTCTCGTTCTACTCACGCACAAACACTTCGACCACGTGGGCGGCAATGAGTTCTTTGCAAAAAAGGGCGCGACGATCGTGGCTCAGGAAAACGTCCGTACCGAGATGCTCGATGGGGGCGGCGTCCCCTCCGATGTCCTGCCCACAACCTCCTTCAAGGAGGAACTCGTCCTGCATTTCGCCGACGAGGAGGTCGTTCTCCAGCATTATGACATAGACGGGGCTCACACGCGGGGCGACACGGTGGTGTTCTTCAGGAAGGCCAACATCCTCTGCACGGGCGACCTTTTCCTGAACGGCATGTTTCCCCACCTCGACGCGAGGGACGGCAGCAATGTCAGCGGCATCGTGCGAAGTCTCCGCAGGGCCGCGGCGCTCATCAACGACCAGACGATCGTCATTCCCGGACACGGTGCCATTTCGAACAAGAAGGAGATGCTCGGGTATGCCTTCCTCATGGAAAGCCTGAATAACACCGTCACCGGCATGATCGACAGAGGCATGCCACTGGAAAAGATCCTCGTCGCCAACCCGGCGAAGGAATTCGAGCCCTATTTCGGCACCCTCAAACTCACGATGTTTGGAAACGATTACCAGAGCGATCCGGATACAATAGTGAGGATGATCTTCCAGTGCTACAAAGGGGGCGCATCCTCCGGGAAGACGAAGTGAAATTTTGATATGGGAAAGGACGCTTTGCCGGTGTAATTGTTTTTCAGTATGAAACCATTCTGCACCCTGCGCTCCAATCTGAGGAACGCTTTCCTGTTTTCACTGATCTCCCTTGCCCTGTCTTCTTCCGCACTTCAGGCGGAGGGCGCCGCTTCGGAGACCGTCCACCTTCGCGGAGGCGTCTTCCGCCTCACGGGAACGATGGCGAACAGCACGGCTCTTTCGGGCGCGGACGGCACCCTTCTGGTCGATTCCGGCCAGAACGAAACCGAGGCGAAGGCGATGCTCGCGGCGATCCAGACAGCGGGGCTAGGTCCCGTGGATTATCTGGTGAACACGCACCGCCACTACGACCACGTGGCCGGCAACGCCGTCTTCGGCAGTGGCGGAGCCGCCATCATTGCGACGCCTTCGGTCAGGGAAAGCCTTGCGACAAATCCCATTCTTCCGAACGTGCCGCTGCTTCCTTCCGTGGCTCTGCCCTCCATTTGCTTCGACAAGGAACTGACTCTCTTTTTTGACGGCGAGGTCGTCAGCCTGTACCACCCGCAGGGCCCCGCCCACACAGAGGGCGATCTCGTCGTTTATTTCCGTCACGCGGATGTGCTGGCCACGGGAGACATCCTCTTCTGGGGCATGTATCCCTACATCGACCCCGCGGGAAGCGCCCCCGGCATGGCCACGGCGCTCCGCGAGGTGGCCGCAATGATCGACGGGAACACCATCGTCGTCCCCGGACACGGCCCGCTCACGGACAGGAAGGGGCTCCTCCTCGCAGCGGACATGCTGGAGGATGTCTCCCAAACCGTTGCCAGGCTGGCGGCGGAGGGGAAAACACTTCCGGAAATCATCGCCGCGCACCCGTCGGCGCGCTGGGACGAAGCCTTCGGCAAGGGTTTCATGAGCCCCGACAACTTCGTGCAGCTGGTCTACAACACCCTTCCCGCCAACACCGGAAAGGCGAAATGACGGGTTTGCAGCCGACACATTCGCTTGCGTAGGGCACAAATGGGGGAATATCGTGGTCTCTTCTTCATCATGTCCATGAAAACCGCCTCCCTGCGCACGCTGCGCCGTTTCGTCGCGTTTCTCGCGATCGCCGCCCTTCTTCCCCTCTGTGCCTCTGCCACGGGCAAGCTCCTTCAGGTGGGCACCCTTCCGGCGCTTGCCGCCGGGGTTTTTGACGGCGCGACGACGCTGGAGCCCATCCAGAGGCCGGAGTCGTACGGCCTTGGCACCTTCGAGAATCTCGACGGCGAGATGGTGGTGCTGGACGGCGTGGTCTATCAGGTGAAGGTGGACGGAAGCGTCGTCAAACCCGCCGTGGCCACGAAGATTCCCTTCGCGGCGGTGAGCCTGATGGGCGAGCCCGACGTGACGGCAAGCGTTGGCAGTTTTGCGAGCAAGGAGGAATTCCAAAACTACGTCCTCGGCAAGCTCCAGAGCCTGAACCATCCGGCGCTGCTTCTCTTCGAGGGGAAGTTTACGGCGGTCACCACGCGCTCGGTCCCGGCGCAGAAGAAGCCCTATCCCACCCTTGCGGAAGCATGCCTCGCTCAGGCGGAATTCACCCTCGGCGCACAGGAGGGCACTCTCGTCGGCTTCTACTGTCCGCAGTGGATGGCGGGGCTCAACGCGCCGGGCTTCCACCTCCATTTCCTCAATTCGGGCAAGACGGCGGGCGGTCACGCGCTTTCCTTCGCGGTGGAGGGCGGGACGCTCCGCATTCAGGAGCTGACCGGCGTGCAGGTCCTCCTTCCCGGGGTGGACAGCGCCTTCGCCGAAAGCGACATCGCACCCGCCGACGCCCACTCCAAGGCGGAGAAGTAGTCCGGAAGAGATACGTTTCGTCGATAGTAAGGACGGAGTTTGTCACTTCCTCCTTGCGGGGGAAGGGCGGCATCGGGTAGTTGAAAGGGAAGGCGTGTCCGCAAACAATGCGGCGCCGCAATCCTTTTACCGATGAAAATCTTCGTTCCACGGGAGCCTGAATTCGAAAAACGCTGCGCGCTGACTCCGTCCGACGCCAAGAGGCTGATCGCCCTCGGCGCACAGGTGTCCGTCGAGCAGGGCCTCGGCCTCAAGAGCGGCTACCTCGACGCCGAATACGTTCAGGCGGGAGCCGAAGTGGTCGCCCTGCGCACGAGCGCCATCGCCGAGGCGGACATGGTGGTGCGCCTGCGCAAGCCCACCGCGGCGGAAATCGCCCTCGGGAAGAAGGGCGCGTACCACGTGTGCCTTCTGGAACCCTTTGCCTCGCAGGATCTGATCGAAGCCTTCGCCGCGGCGGGCACGAGCTCGTTCGCAATGGAGATGGTCCCGCGCTCCACGCTCGCCCAGAAGATGGACGCGCTTTCCTCGCAGGCGAACATCGCCGGCTACGTGGCGGTGATCCGCGCGGCGGAGCGCATGGGCAAGATCCTGCCCATGATGATGACCCCGGCGGGGACGATCTCCCCGGCAAGGGTGTTCATCATCGGCGTCGGCGTCGCGGGATTGCAGGCCATCGCCACGGCCAAGCGCCTCGGCGCCCGCGTGGAAGCCTTCGACACCCGCCCCGTCGTCGAGGAGCAGGTGAAGAGCCTCGGCGCCAAGTTCGTCAAGATCGACATCGGCGAGACCGGCCAGACGGCGCAGGGCTACGCCACCGCCCTCACCCCGGAGCAGATCGCCAAACAGCAGGAAGGCATGGCGAAGGTCTGCGCCCAGTGTGACGTGGTCATCACCACGGCCAAACTTTTCGGACGCAAGGCGCCGATCCTCCTCACCAAGAAAATGGTGGACGGCATGAAGGCCGGAAGCGTCGTCGTGGACCTCGCCGCGAGCGAGACCGGCGGCAACTGCGAGCTGACCGTCCCGGGACAGGAGATCACGACCCCGAACGGCGTCCTCGTCATCGGCGACACCTGCCTTGAAGCCTCCGCGGCCTACAACGCGAGCCAGATGTATTCCGCCAACATCGCGAACTTCATCGACCACTTCTGGGACAAGAAGGCCAAGACCTTCGCCCCGAAGATGGACGACGAGATCATCAAGGGCTGCCTCATCACCCACGGCGGGGCCATCGTCAGCGAACGCTTCAAGCCCAAGGCGTAACACCGCCTGTCACCAACCTTTCACCATTCCACAGATGGACATCGCACAGTTAATCTTCATCTTCACGATCTCGGCCTTCCTAGGGCTGGAGCTCATCGCGAAGATTCCCTCGCAGCTCCAGACGCCGCTCATGTCGGGCTCCAACGCGATCAGCGGCATCACGATTGTCGGCGCCATGCTGGCCACCACGGCCTCGGGCATTGATCCGACGATCGTCCGAGTTCTGGGCCTTGTCGCCGTGATCCTCGCCACGATCAACGTGGTGGGCGGCTACGTCGTGACGGACCGCATGCTCGCCATGTTCAAGAAGAAGGAGGGCAAGTAAAATGACTTCTCTTCCCTCGAATGACGCCCTCGCCGTGATGCAGGGCATCTGCGGTCTTTCCATCAAGTGGATCGACTTCGCCTACATCGTCGCCTCCATTTTCTTCATCTTCGGCATCAAGATGCTCGGCAAGGTCCACACGGCCCGCCGCGGCAACATGGTGTCCTCGATCGGCATGCTGATCGCGGTGCTGGCCACGGCCCTCTACGTGGGCATCGACTACACGTGGATCCTCGCGGGCATCGTCGTCGGCAGCGCCATCGGCGTCATCGCGGCAAAGCGCGTGGCCATGACGGCCATGCCGGAAATGGTGGCCCTCTTCAACGGCTTCGGTGGACTCGCGAGTCTTCTCGTCGGCTGGGCGGAGTACGAGAGGATCATGCACTTCCCCGTCGCCGAGGGTGGCGACCGCTGGGCGGCGTACCTGGCCCACGCGCAGACGGAATACTACTTCATCAACATCGTGACCTGGCTCACGATCTGGATCGGCGGCATTACCTTCACGGGCTCGATGCTCGCCTACCTCAAGCTGGCGGGCAAGGTTTCCGGCAGCCCCGTGGTCTTCAAGGGGCAGAAGATCATCAACGCCCTCGTCGCGGGCGCGATGATCCTCGCGATCGTTCCGCAGTGCCTGATCGTCGATCCTTCCGCCTCGTACTTCGCGGTAGTCGCGACGATCGTCCTTTCGCTCGCGATCGGCATCCTCGGGGTGCTCCCGATCGGCGGCGGCGACATGCCGGTCATCATCTCGCTCCTCAACAGCTTTTCGGGCCTTGCCGCCGCCGCGGCGGGCTTTGTCATCGGCAACACGGTGCTCATCGTGGCCGGATGCCTCGTCGGTTCCTCGGGCTTCATCCTGACGCTCATCATGTGCAAGGCGATGAACCGCAACCTTTACAACGTGCTCTTCAGCGGCTTCGGCGCGGCGGACCAGACCGGCGCCAAGGTGGAGGGCGAGATGAAGGGCATTTCCGTGGAGGACGCCTACTACGTGCTGGAGGCGGCCCGCTCGGTCGTCATCATCCCGGGCTACGGCATGGCCGTGGCGCAGGCCCAGCACGCCGTCAAGGAGCTGGCCACGCGCCTTGAGGAGAACGGCGCGGAGGTCCGCTACGCGATCCACCCGGTTGCGGGCCGCATGCCCGGCCACATGAACGTGCTCCTCGCCGAGGCGAACGTCCCCTACGAGCAGCTCGTCCCGATGGACGAGATCAACGCCTCGATGGAGACCGTGGACGTGGCCCTCGTGATCGGCGCGAACGACGTGGTGAACCCCGCCGCCGTGAACGATCCCACCAGCCCCATCTACGGCATGCCCATCATCGACGCCTACAAGGCGCGCTCGGTGTTCGCGATCAAGCGCGGCAAGGGCGCGGGCTTCTCGGGCCTTGTGAACACCCTCTACTTCCTCGAAAAGACCCGTATGATCTACGGCGACGCCAAGGCCGTTGTCGGCGAACTGGCCGCCGCCTTCAAGGAGGAATAGCGCGGCACTTTGACCGATTTTTCACAGGCGGGGGATCCATTGCGGTTCCCCCGCTTTTTTGTGTACGCGGCGATATAGACGAAACCGCATGAAAAAGTAACATCCGTCAGGAAAGGCGCATCTTTACACGGGCCGCAAAGATACGATTGAATAACCAATGGCCCCAAAAATGGGCTGGCACGTCCCCGCTACATGGCTTAACCTGCGTTAAGCCTGTTCCGTTAACCCCATTCCACCCCTTCAGCCATGAGCCCCAAATCTGTTCTGTTTGCCGCAGGGTTTCTCTTCTCATTTACTTCTGCCGCCAGTGCCGGTTTCCTCGACAGCGCCACAGCCGCTAATGACACTCCTGCGGAATTCGCAAAACGTATTCCCGAAAAGAAATTCCCCGCAGCCCAGATCCGCGCGGCGGAAATGACCGGTTGGACCCTTTACCGCTGCGAGACCCTCTCGGACGCGGCCTCCTTTCTTCTGGCCGGCTCCGCGGGGGATCCCGCCTCTCAGGCGATCTCCGGGAGCATCGTCCTTCAGGGCGCTCAGTGGCGCGTTCGTTTTTACTCGCTGGATGCCTCCGGCACCCCGGTGCCCGAGGGCGACGTGGTGTTCTCCGGCGGCCCGGCGGACGGCGTGGTCGTTGCCAAGGCCGACACCGCTCCCTTCGGCGAGGCGGAAACGGCAATGATCCGCGCACAGGAGAAGGTATTATCCTCCACCCAGCCGCCCTGCGAGGGAATTTACAAGACGATCACCCTCCCGGCGGCGAGCGGCGGCTATCAGGTGTATCGCCTGCGCAGCTCCCTCAAGATGAACCAGATCCCCGAGGGCCAGCACATCCGCTACGACGTGTCCGCCGACGGTGGCACGATCGTCTCCACGACCGAGTATTCCCGCCGCTGCAACATCCTCACGACGCAGACGATCCCCGAATCGAAGGCCCGCGAGGCACGCTTCACCGACCCGTACAATGAAGCACCCACAGAGATCCAAGTGTATCTCTCCCTTCGTTATAAAACCACGTTCTTCATGCTGACGAGCCGCACAAACAAGTATTGGAACGTCGCTTCCGGCACCGTCAGCTCGGATGATTGATCCGGGACGGAACCGTCCTTCACCGCCAGAGGGCATCCATGCCCGCAGGTCGGCTCCGCAGGCTCGACAAGCGCCGCCTTCGCTCCAAGAATCCGCGCGAATCCCTTCCCAAATCCCGTGATCATCACCAAAGACGAAATCAAGAGTTTCCTGGATGCCGAAAACGCCTGTCCCCACACGCTTCTGGGGATGCACAAGCTGGAGAGGAAGGGACTGGTGGTCCGCGCCTTCCTGCGCGGGGCGGAAACCTGTGACGTTGTTGATGCCGCGAACGGCCACCGCCGCTACCAGATGGAAAAGCTCGCCCCCGCGGGATTCTTCGAGGCGGTGATCGAGAGCCGGGACGATTTCTTCCGCTACCGTCTGCGCACGTCGGCCCCCGACGGAGAAACCCGCCAGTTTCACGATCCTTACAGCTTTCTCCCCACACTTTCCGATCAGGACCTCTACCTCTTCAATCAGGGCAGCGAAGTGCGCGCCTACAACAAGCTCGGCGCCCATTTGCGCGTGGTGGATGGCGTCCCAGGCGCGTCCTTCGCCGTGTGGGCCCCCTGTGCGCGGCGCGTGTCGGTCGTCGGCGACTTCAACGGCTGGGACGGCCGCTACCATCCGATGCGAACCCTCGGCTCCTCCGGCGTGTGGGAGATCTTCATCCCCGGTCTTGCCGAGGGGATGAAATACAAGTTCGAGATCCTCGGCGGCAACAACGCCCTCTTCCTCAAGACCGATCCCTACGGCACCTCCTTCGAGCCGCCTCCGGGCAACGCCTCCATCCTGAGGGACGTGAACCACTTTGCCTGGAACGACGCGCAGTGGATTGCCGCGCGCGAAAAGGACGACTGGATGAAGCGCCCGATCAACGTGTACGAGGTGCACGCAGGAAGCTGGAAGCGCGTCCCAGAGGACGGGAACCGTCCCCTCTCCTACCGCGAAATGGCGGCGAGTCTCGTCCCCTACGTGAAGAAGATGGGCTTCACGCACATCGAGTTCATGCCGCTGGCGGAGCATCCCTTCAGCGGAAGCTGGGGGTATCAGGTGACCGGGTTCTTCGCGCCGACGCAGCGCTTCGGCTCTCCTGCGGACTTCCAGTACCTCGTGGACGAGTGTCACAAGGCGGGAATCGGCGTCCTCATGGACTGGGTGCCCGGGCACTTCCCGATGGACGCCTTCGCGCTGGCGAATTTCGACGGAACGCACCTTTACGAGCATGCCGACCCCCGTCAGGGCATGCATATGGACTGGGGCACCTACATCTTCAATTACGGGCGCTGCGAGGTCGTGAGCTTCCTGTTGGCGAACGCGCTGGCGTGGATCGACCGTTACCATGTGGACGGCCTGCGCGTGGACGCGGTGGCTTCGATGCTGTACCTGGACTACTCGCGCAAACCCGGCGAGTGGGTGCCGAACATCCACGGCGGCAACGAGAATCTCGAAGCGATCGAATTTCTGCGCCGGATGAACAACCTCGTCCACTCCGAATACCCCGGCGTCCTCACGATCGCGGAGGAATCCACCTCCTTCGGCGGGGTCACCAAACCCGTCAAGAACGGGGGACTCGGCTTCGACTTCAAGTGGAACATGGGCTGGATGCACGACACCCTCCAGTACTTCCAGAAGGACCCGATCCACCGCAAGTGGCACCAGAACAATCTGACCTTCGGCATGATCTACCAGTATTCGGAGAACTTCATGCAGGTGTTCTCCCACGACGAGGTCGTGCACGGGAAGGCTTCGATGATCATGAAGATGAGCGCCCCCGACATGACGGGCAAGGCCGGGACGCTCCGGGCGCTCTACACCCTCATGTGGCTCTGGCCGGGCAAGAACACGCTCTTCATGGGCTGCGAGTTCGGGCAGAGTAACGAATGGAAGTACGACGGCCAGCTCGACTGGTGGCTCCTCCAGTATCAGGACCACATTGGCGTGCAAGCCATCGTGAAGGACCTGAACGAGCTGGTCGTGAAGGACGCGGCGCTGCACGCCTCCGACGAGGTGCCTTCCGGTTTCGAGTGGGTCGCGGCGGACGATTCGGCGGCGAGCGTCATTTCCTTCCTGCGCAAGGGGGAAAAGCCGGGGGAGGTGTACCTCGTCGTCGGCCACTACACGCCCGTCACGCGCACCGGCTACCGCGTGGGCGTGCCTCTGGCGGGCTACTGGCGCGAGGTGATCAATTCCGACGCGGCGGTGTACGGCGGCACAGGAGCGGGCAACATGGGCGGCATGACTGCGGACGCGGTGTCCGCCAACGGACGCGCACAGAGCCTCTGCCTCACCCTGCCGGGGAATTCCACCCTCGTCTTCAAATTCGAGCCGCAGGGCGCGTCGAAGGCATGAGCCGCCTGATCGACCTTTCACATCCCCTTTACGATGGTTCACCGAGCTGGCCGGGGGACCCTGGCATCTCCGTCACACCTCACTGCCTTCTGGAAAGGGACGGCTGCCGCGTGACGCGCCTGTCGATGGGCACCCATCAGGGAACGCATGCGGACGCACCGGCCCACTTCCTGCCACAGGGTGCAGGGATCGACCAAACCCCGCTTTCCGCCTTCTACGGGCCCGCGAGGGTCCTGCGCATTCCGCGCGGGAAAGGGGAGCCGATCGCGGCGGTGGACTTCGCGCCCCATGCGGACAAAATCGCGGAAGGCTCCCGCATCCTGATCCACACCGGCTGGGACGCGCGGTGGGGAACGGGCGGCTTCTTCCTAGACGGTCCCTACCTTACCGCCGACGCGGCGGAATTCCTTGCCGGGAAGCGCATCGCGCTTCTGGGCCTGGACACGGCCACTCCCGCGCCGGAAAACGCGGAGGAGGTCCACCGCATCCTGATGGAGGCGGGCGTGACGATTCTGGAGGGCCTCGCCAACCTCGGGCAGTGCCCGGACGCCTTCACCCTCGCGGCCTTCCCGCTTCATTTGAAGGACCTCGACGGCTCGCCCGTGCGCGCCGTGGCGGTGGTGGAGTAGCCCTACCCGCCCATCCGTTCCGCGAAGCTCACGACCGGCAGGAACAGCGCCGCGCCGACGAGCGCCACGACGAGGGCCATCGCGAGGATGAGCGCGGGCTCAAGAAGCGCGAGAAGCGTCCCGCTCTTGGCGGCAGAGCGGCTCTCCAGCTCGCCCGAGGCCCACGCGAGCTGTTTATCGAGGTCTCCCGTCTCCTCGCCGAGGGCGGAAACCTCCGCCACAAGGGCCATGCCGCTCCAATTTTCCCGCCGCAGGAGCACCGAAAACGGAACCCCGCGCGCCACCTCGCAGGCCGCGTTTTCCAGAATCACGGCGAGCCGGGAATTCCCCGCCGCCTCGCCCGCCATCTGGAGGCCCTCCGGCAGCGGCACGCCGGAGGCGACGAGGGCCGAGAGGGCCGCCGTGGCCCGGGCGAGCGCCCCCTCCTCCGCCGCGCCGCGCACAAGGGGCAGCCGCCGGAAAAACCTCCCGGCAAGGCTTCCGTCGCGCCCCGGGAAAAAGAGGACGAAGCCCGCCGCGAGGAGGACTCCCGCGACGACGGGCATCGCCCCGCTCCGGACAAAGCCGGAAAGGGAGAGCAGGACCCGCGTCGGCCACGGCAGCGGCGTCGTCCCCCCGAGGGAGGCGACAAGCGACGCGATGCGCGGCACCACAAGACCCAGCAGCAGCGCAAGGGCCGCCACCGCCACAAAGGCCACCACCGCCGGGTACGCCATCGACGAGGCGATCCGCCGACGGAGGGCCCTCTTCCGGGAAAGATACTCCACGTAGCGCGTGAGGGACTCCGCGAGGCGCCCCGAGCCCTCCCCCGCCCTTGCCGCCGCCACCGCCGCGCTGCCGAAGTCCTCCCCGCGCAGGGCCAGCGCCCGCGAGAAGGTCGCCCCGCCCGCGAGGGCCTCGCCGAGGGCCCGCGCCGCCGCGCGCGCCTTTTTCGACCTCTGCGAGGAGGCAGCGATGCGCAGCGCGCGGTCGATCGGGACGCTCCCGGAAAGGAGCGGGGCAAGGTCCGCCAGCACGGCCTCGCCCGCGCGGCTGGGTTCGGACGGGACGGGATGATTCTCGCGCGGCTCCTTCACGGGGAGCGATCCTCGCAAAAGGGAGCTCTCTTCGCAATCCGCAACGCAGTGGCGGCTTGCAAAGGCACAGGGACGCACCACTCTCAAGAGTCATGGAAGAGGCGGGGAAAATGCCGGGAAGCGGAGTTTTCTCAGAGGGCGTGTGTCTTGCCCTGCGCATCGTCCCGTCGCCGGACGGAACCGCCTTCCTTGCGGACGCTTCCTCGGACAGGGCCCGCGCGAAGGCTTTGGCGGAAGTGGCGGGGATAGCGCTCACCTTCCGCGAGACTGCCCCCGCGCAGATGGAGAAGGCCCTTGCGCGCCTGCGGGAGGGCGCTCTCGGCCTCTCCGCGAAAGGCCTCGGGAAGGCGCTTCTACGCGAGGAGGCCCGTGAATACCTTTCGGACCGGCGTCAGGGCCGCGTGGAAATGCTCGTCCGCCGGGCGCTGGACGAGAACGCCTCGGACATCCACATCCAACCGGAACCCGAGCGCCTCCTTGTGCGCCTGCGGATCGACGGGGCGCTCCGCACGGTGGAGACGCTTCCGCCGGAGGAGGGCCCCTGCCTTGCCGCGCAGATCAAGGTGCTCGCGCGGCTGCCGCTGGCGGGGCGACGCCTGCCGCAGGACGGCCGCCTTTCGCTGGAACTGGCCGGGCGCCGCAGGGACCTGCGCGTCTCGATCCTGCCCTGCCTCCACGGGGAGGCCCTCGTCCTGCGCCTTGAGGGCGGCGAGGCTCCCGCGTCGCTGGAGGGCCTGAACCTGCCCGGGGAGATACTGGGCGCCGTCCGCAGCCTGCTCTCCCGCAAGGGCGGCATGATCCTCGCCGCCGGGCCAACCGGGAGCGGCAAGACGACCACCCTGTACGCGATGATGCGGGCTCTTGCCGGACCGCAGCGGAAGCTCGTGAGCGTGGAGGACCCGGTGGAACGGGTTCTCGCGGGCGTCAATCAGGTGCCGGTGGAAAAGGGCGGTATCGACTTTGCGCAGGCAATCCGCGCGATTTTGCGGCATTCGCCGGACGCGATGATGGTGGGCGAGATCCGCGACGGCCCGACGGCCCTCGCCGCGGCGGAGGCGGCGCTCACCGGGCACCTTGTCCTTGCGACCGTCCACGCGCGCGACGGCGCGG
>LVBV01000004.1 GCA_001604565.1 Puniceicoccales bacterium Verruco_01
GTTCCGGTCTGGGAGCCGCCCACGAGGTCGCGCCCCGCGAGAAGTTCCGGTATTGCCTGCGCCTGAATCGGCGTCGGCTGCGTATAGCCTGCATCGGCCACGGCATCCAGGACGAATCCCGGAAGACCAAGGCTTTCAAACGCAGGCGCGGTTGCCGTCTCGATGACGGCTGCGTCTGTTTCCATGATTACGGTCTGTTGAATGGGGCTGTGTGCCCCGCGGGGGCGGCCTGCCGCGTGTCCGGTGAAATCTCGTCAGTTGTGCGTTACCCGCACCGGACCAAGGGATATTTTGTGTCCTTCCCCGCAGACCGCTTTCGCTTATCTTGATGAACAATTGAGAACCGGCAGGGCCGGTCTCTTCCCGCACTTATTCACAATCCGGGCTTCTTGCCAAGTAAATAATTGTTCACGGGCGCGATTCGCTTTCCGAACAGACGAGGGAAGTGCCGTCGCCACACCGGGTCCGGCGACGAAAATCAGCCGAGTTCCGTGCAAAGGCCGCAGTATTCCCGGTTGCCGTTCCGGGGCGGGGGAGTCCCGCGGTACATGCGGACGTTCTCGAAGAGCCGACGCATCCCGCGGGAGTGCACCAATTCCACCGCGTCCGGGTTGTCGAGGGGGATTTCGAGGAAGACCGGTGTTTCCGTCGGCAGCCCTGCGCGCAGGCCGTCGTGGAGGCGTGCGGCGATTTCCGGCGTTTCGGCGTAGAGCGGGCCCGCCTTCCAGCCGCTCCTGCAGGGGCGAATCATCCCGAATCCGCGCAAAAGAGAGCCCTCCATCGCCGCGAGCCCCCGAGCCCGCGGCAGGGCAAGCCACGCGGATAGAAGGCGCTCCCGTGGGAAGCCGAAAACCGCCTCGTCATACCGGCGGAGGGTATCAAAAGGAACCCCGGCTAAAGAAACGAGCCCGTACGGGACCGACTCCGGCGCGGGGCTTTTGTCCGCATACCGGGCGTTGCGGCGAACCTTCGCGAAGCCCGCCGAGGCGTAGCGCGGGGCCATTTTGAGGACGGCGTTGAGGCCGATCGTCGTCGCCCCCGCAGCATCCAGGTGGGCGAGCCCCGCCGCCCAGAGCTGCGAACCAATCCCCCGCCCGCGAAAACCCTTCCGCACGAGGTAGCGCCCGAGGAAGCCATGGGCGCCCCCGGTTGCAGCGGCAAGAAGGCAGCCGACGATCTGCCCGCCGCACTCCGCGCAGAGGGCGCCCTCCGGATCGGCGTCGAAGAGCGCCTGCGTGTCGGTCGTCCCCACGTTCCAGCCCTCCTCGTCCGCGAGAGCCGAGGTAAGGTGCATTTCCTCCCGACACAGGAGGCGGATCGTGGTGGGATCTACCGTCATGACGGGCGGCATTCTGCTCCGCAGATCCCGCTTATCCAAGCTCGAAGCTCGTCACCCCATAGATGCCGGAGACCGGCGTCGTCGGAACGCCGCCGCGGTACATCCGCACCGTCTCGAAGACGGGCGCAAGCCCCCGCGAACCGGCAAGGGCCGCCGCCGCCGGATTGGCGAGGGGAACGTCGAGAAACACATCCTCGCCCTCCGGCACGCTGGAGAGAAGACTCGAGAAGAGCGCCTCCGCCGTGGAGCGTGTTTCGGCGAAGAGGGGCCCCACCTTCCATCCGCTGCGGCAGGGGCGCACAAGGCCGTATCCTTCCAGATTGCCGTCGCGCAGCGCCGCCAGCGCGTGGGAGCCGCTCGTGCGCACCCATGCGTCTAGGAAGGCCGTGCGCGGCGCGGGGAAGTGATGGCGGTCGTATTCCTCCACCTTTGCAAAACGCACGCGTCCCAGAGGCACGATACCGGGCACGGCCTCCGATTTTCCCGAACGCGCCAGATACCGCACGCTGCGGTACGCGCTTTGGAAGCCGTGGCGCTGATAATATCCCTCAAGTTGCGGCACGGAGTCCAGTCCCGTCAACCTCCCGCCGGTGCGGCGCAGGGCCGCCTCCCAGAGGGCGCGTCCGATGCCGGTTCCGCGCAGGGCTTTTTTCACGATGAAGAAGCCGAGAAAGGCATAGGCGTCCCCGTAGCGCACCGCCGAGATCGTGCCGTCCACGCCGTCCGCCGCACCCGCCGCGAGGAAGCCGCCCGCGTCCGCCGCAAGAAAGGCAGCCGCGTCCGAAAGGCCGGGGTTCCAGCCCTCCTCCGCAGCCAGTTCCACCGCCGCGTCCACCGCGCTCCTGTCCGCCGTTCGTACAAGGATGTTTCCGCTCATGAGAGGTTCCTACCTATTATTCGGCAAGAAAGGACGAACTCAAACCGCCGCGGAGTTTTTTCCGGCAAAGAATCGTCACTGGGCACTCTGGACGCGCCGGACGGTGCGCGAATAGGCGTCCACGGCGTTGGCGATGGCGGTGGCGATTTTGTCGCGGTAGGCGGATTGGGCGATCTTCGCGCATTCGGTGCGATTGCTCACATAGCCGCTCTCCACGAGCATTCCGGGGCAGGAGAGGGGTCGCAGTACCGCAAAGCGAGCCCGGCGCACGCCCCGGTCCGCCGCACCCAAGGTGTTCACGAGTTCCCGTTGCACGTAGTAGGCTGCGATGACGTTCCATTCGTCAAAGCGGTTACCGGCCACGGGGGACTGGTCGTAGGTGGAATTGCTGGAGGCCGGGCGTCCCGCGGGAGGCAGGATGTAGGTCTCCGCGCCGAACACCGAGGTGTCGGTCGAGGCGTTGAAATGCAGACTGATGAAAAGGTCCGCCTTCACCTTCGCGGCGTAGGCGGGACGGTCCGGAAGCTCGATGAATTCGTCCTTGGTGCGCGTGACGAGCACCCGGTAGCCGCGCTCTTCCAGCTGTGTTTTGAGGCGTGTGGCGAGGTCCAGTGTCATCACCTTTTCCTTGATGCCCGCCGCCTTGTTCTGCGCGCCGTCGTCGCGTCCGCCGTGACCGGGGTCGATCACGATCGTTTTGAGGTCCGGCGCTGGAGCGAATTTCTGCGGCAGAAGAAGAGGTTCGATCGTCTTCTTGTAGTCGCTCCGCATCATGTAGAGAAGCGTTCCCCGGGAGACCGGCGCCGCGGAAAGATGCAGTTGCACGTCGTTCACCCGGCAGACGGGGCTGCCCTCCTCAAGCTCCACGGTGGACCATTTGCTGGAGAGCGTGTAACGGACGTGGCCGTCGGCTTCGCTCTTTTTGACGCTCATGCCCACGCTGGAGGCGATGTTCGTCACCGAAACATAGGCGTTTTCCGACGGAGTCTTGTTCGCCGCGGGAAGGGACGATGCGGCAAGGAAAACCAAGCACGCGGCAAAGATGAGACGCAGGGCGGATTTCATGATGAAGGAGTCGAAATTGTCGCGGAGCGGGGAAGGCTCCGTGCCGCCCGGGTGCCGGAGTTGCGCCGCGGGCTACTTGTCCGTATCGTCGTCGCCCTCATCCTCGGCGGAATCGTCGGGCGAATCCTCGCGGGAGGCGATGTCCGGCTCGTTGAACTTCAGCTTGCGGCGGGCTTGGGGCAGGGGTGACATCGTAAGGCCGGCGATCCTGCCGGAGATGCGCGGGGGCGAATCCGCCACGCCGACCTGTGCGAGGTCCTCCACAACGCGCTTAAGCACGTCGATGCCCAGCTCGCGGTGCTCCATCTCGCGCCCGCGGTACATCATGGTGAGCTTGAGCTTGTTGCCCTTGAAAAGGAATTCCTCCGCCCGGCGGACCTTGGTCATGTAGTCGTGCTGCTCGGTGCGCACGCGGAACTTGATCTCCTTGATCTTCGAGGTGCTGGCGGCCTTCTCCTTGCTTTTCTTGGAGAGCTCGTACATGTACTTGCCGAAGTCCAGAATGCGGCAGACGGGCGGCGTGGCCGTCGCGGCGATTTCCACAAGATCCAGCCCATACTGTCTTGCGAGGGCCAGGGCCTGATCCCTGTCCATGACACCCAGTTGCTTGCCCTGCGGGTCGATCAAACGGACCTCCCTCGCGCGGATTCTGTCGTTCTTGCGGATGAGATTGCTCGGAGCGCTGCGGTTGTAGCCGCCTTGACGGGGATAATTGGGCATCTAGATCGGTTGGGTGTGATTTCCTTTGGGCGGGCTGCCGGTCGATTCCGTCAGAACCCGTCAGGATTTTTATAGAGTGTGGCGTGACCGGTTTCAATGCCTTTCTGGCGCGGTACGTCGTGCCAGTCCGTTCTTTTCCCGGGCGGCTTCGGACACTATACGGCCAGCCGCACGCGGGAGGTGAAGCTCCGCTTGTCCGTCTCGCCCTGCACGGTGATGCCCTCGGCTCCTTCGCCGAGCGAGATTTTGACATCCTCGTCCATGCGCACTTCCGCAAGGAAGTTGATCGAGAGGGAGGCGATCTTCGCATCGAGGCCGTGGCGCTGGGCGATGGCGTCGGTCACCCAGTCCACGTAGCGGGTGTTGTTCACATGGCCGTTGGGGTCCATGTCGCTCGCGCGGGCGCGGCGTTTGTCGAAAGCGGTGGCGGCGTCGTCCCAGCGGAGGCGTTCGGGCGAGTCGGGCCCCATGGGCCTTGTGCGGCGCAGGTCGAAGTCCGCCAGATGGGCGTCAGGACGGGCGGGGTGCCGCGTGTCGGTGTCAATCAAGAGCCACGAGGAGCTCGCCCGCAGGAAGGGCTCGCGGCCCTCGCAGGAAAGTTCGAACTCGCGGAAGAAGAAGAGACGCTCCAGCGCACTCGGCCACGTGGTGAGGGTCATTTTCTCCCCCCAGCAGGGCAGTTCGCCCGAAACGGCCAGCTGCATCCGCGCCAGAACGAAGGTTCGGTGCATCGCGGCGAGTTTGTCGTAACCCACGCCGAGCTCCGCCGCGTGCGCGTAGGCGGCGTCCTGCATTAGGCAGAGAATCGCCGAAAAGCGGATGCGCGTGGAGAAACCGGCGGCCCAGGTGGGCACGATGTCGATGTCGGTGTGGACGGGCTCCTTGATGGGTGTCATGCGGAATGCCGCTTGTAGCGTTTTTGCGTCCCTTTCGCAAGGAGACTGTTACGTTTCCGCCGGGCGCCGGCCCGCCAGCCACACGCCCGCACTCATGACGAAAAGCCCCGCGGCGAGGAATTCACACCTTCCCGCGCTCTCGCCGAAGAAGACGATGCTGACGAGGATGGCGAGGGGCACCTTCAGGTTGTTGAGGGTGGCCAGCATTCCGGCGGAAATCCTCGTCGCGCCGACGTTCCAGAGAAAGAAGCCGAGCCCGGAGGAAACCGCGCCCATGTAGGCGAGGGCCAGCCACTGGGTGCCCGTAATGGAGGCCGTCTGTTCCGCACTCCCTCCTGCGAGGACGCCTGCCGCCGCGAAGAGCGTTCCGCCTGCGTAGAGCAGGGCGAAGAGTTCGCGGTCGCGCACCGCGCCGGTCTTTTCCCGCAGGGCGCGGTACAGAATCTGGCCGAGGGCGAAGGAGAGATTCGCTCCCTGCACGAGAAGCGCTCCGGCGAGCGAATCGGGCAGGGAGTGCGTTGTCTTCAGCATGGCGAGAAGCCCGCCCGCCACAGCAAGGCACGCGGCCAGAACAAAACGCGGTTCCAGCCTGCGCGCGCGGATCGCGTCGATCGCGATCACGTAGAGGGGCGTCGTGAGGGTCATGAGGGCCACCTGCCACGCGTCGAGGTGGCGGAAGGCCGCGTTGAAGAAGAGATACATCGCCCCATATTCCACCGCACCGATGGCGAAATATTGGAGCCTCATCCGTCCGGAAAGCCCGCGAAGCCGCAGAAAGGGCAGGAAGACCAGCATCGAGAGCGCCAGCCGCAGAAACGCCGTCAGAGCAGGGTCGATCGAAACCAGCGTCGATTTGAAAATTCCAAAGGACGCGCTCCACAGGAGTGAGACGGCGACGAGATAGGGCATCGGGCAAATGTAAGGATCGGCGATTAAAATGGCAAACAATCTATCGCGAAAAGTCTTTCATCGGGAATTCGGGAGCGTCCGGTGCGTTCTTGCGTATGGCCACCTCGAACAACTTTGATTTCTGCTGCGAACGAGTCTTGCGGCGTCTGGCTTCGTTTCGGAAGTTCGCCGTATTTATCACAATACTACTCACTTCCGAAGCCTTGCCATCCATCCGCAAATTCTCGTTCTCGCGACGAAACCAGTTGTTCGAGGTGGCCGTATGTAAACAAACTGTCTATCTTCCGAATCCCTCGCATTTTGATTCACGCCGAGACTCTTGTTCCGTATGAAAATGAAAAGAGCAGCCATGACCTTTGGCGGAAAAAGAGCCTTTGCCGTGTGGGCACTCGCCATCGTGACGGTCACGCCCTTTTCGGCGTTTGCCGCCGACGGTGCCGATGCCGTGCCCGCGGCCCAGTCGCCCTCCGGCGCGCGGATGGAGACCCCGGCGGAGTATGCGGGGATCGTCTCCTTCCGCATGCGGATCGACTCGACCGGCACCGTCAATCTGATCTCGCGCGACCTTGTTTCCTGCAACTGGACCGATACGCGCGTTCCCGCGATGGGCTCGCGCCTGTATTACGAGGTGGTGGACGATGCGGGGACCGTGATCGCCTGCGGCTACCGCAAGGATCCGCGCGACATGGCGCGCAACCGCAGTGTAGAATTCCTCCTCAACGCGCCGTGGACCCTTGAGGCGCGCTCCCTCAACCTTTACTACGTCGGTTACGAGAGCTCCGGGCGCGACGGCTACAGCCGCGATTTCCGCCTGCTGGCGAGCTTCCCGGTCAGCGAGGGCGTTCTGGCGCAGAAGTGAGGACGCTTTCCGCGGCGGCCAGTTCCGGGCCGATCGTGAAATCGACGCAGGTCTCTCCCGCGAAGTGCGCGCGGGCGTAGAGGCGCGTATCCTCCGCGCCGATGGCGTCCACCTGCCGGTCGTACTGGGCGTTGGTCAGGATCGGCAGGTTGTAGAGGGCGTCGAGCAGGGCGCTGTTGGCCCTTGCGCCGATCGTCTGCGTGGCGAGGCGGCGGCGCGCCTTGAGACGGGTTTTGGCGCGCGCCAGCTCCGAAGTCGGAATGCCGCGTTGGGCCAGGTCCGCCAACACCTTGTCGAATTCCGCACGGACCGCTGCCGCGCTCTCGGGACGGGTGCCCGCGTAAAGGGTGAACATCCCGCTGCCCAGCCCCACCATCCGGCTTGCACCGACAAAGTAAGCCATGCCTTTCTCCTCGCGCACGGCCACGAAAAGCGGGCCCGACATGTCGCTCAGGTATTCGTCGAGAATTTCGGAAACGAGGTAGTCGTCCCCCCGGATGCCGGTTCCGGCGTAGCTGCGGTACACGATCGCCTGCTCGCGCTCCATGCGGACGGACATTTCCGTGCGGACGGGGCCGGCAAAGGGAGGCTCGGCGGGGACGAAGGGGGTGGAATCCATCCGCGCGAGGATCGCCTCCAGCTTCGGGACGAGACGATCGGGGTCGAAGGCGCCGCTTGCGGAAATGACCGCGTTCCCGGCCTTCACGAGGCGTTCGTAATGGGCCTGCATGTCGCGGACCGAGAGTCTTTCCAGCGCCTCAATGCTGCCATTGGCGGTGCGCGAGTAAGGATGCTCGCGGAAGAACGCGCGGCGCAGGAGCAGCCGTCCGCGCTCGGAAATGTCGTCCTCGTCCTCGCGGATCCGGGCAATCTGCCCGTCGCGCTCCACGGCGAAGGTTTCCTTGCAGAAGCGCGGGGAAAGGAGGGCCTCGCCGAAGAGGTCGAGCCCCTTGTCTAGGTCGCCCGAAAGAAGCTCCATCGCGATGCCAAAGGAGTTGTTCCCGCAGAATTCCTCCAGACGCCCGCCCGCCGCCTCGATGATGCGGGATACGCTCTCCGCGTCGCGGGAGGCGGTGTCGCGCGTGAGGAGGGTGGCCAATAGCGCCGTCGCCCCGGAGTTTTCCCGGGTCTCGTACAAGGGCCCGCCGAGGCCGCCGTAGCGCAGGTGCACCTTCGGCAGGGTGGGGTCCGGCTGCAGGACGATCCGCGCGCCATTTGCGAGGATCCGGATCTCCGGCTCGGCTCGCTCGGCGCGGAGAAGGGCACCATGAGTGCGGTGCGCGGCACCCTCCGCGTCCAGCGAGACGCAAGTGATGCCGCTGTTCTTGAGATACCGCAGCCCCGCCTGCACCACGTCCGCGGGCGTCAGGGCGTCGAGGGCCAGAAAGTACTGGCGTGGGTAGAGAAGATCGCCCACCACCACTTCCGAGAGACCCAGACGCGAGGCGTGGCCGGAGACGGTCTTGCGGGCGTCGATCTCCCCCGCGAGGGCCATGCGTCGGACGCGGGCGAGGTCCTCGGCGGAAATCCCCTTCTTCAGCAGGGCTTCGATTTCCGCCTGCACGGCCTCCTCCACTTTTTCGGCGGAGCCGCTGTCGGCGGAATAGCTCACCCAGAAAAGTCCCTTTTTGCCGGGGTTCCAGCACGAGGCGTCGATCTCGCTCACGAGCTGCTTTTTCATCCGCAGGTTCTGCGAGAGAACGCTGCTTTCCCCTCCGCCCAGAATCGCCGCCAGCATGTCGAGGGCGGGGGAGTCCTCGTGGCCGATGCCGGGCACCTTCCATGCCATCGAGCCTCGGCAGAGGGTCACATCGCCGGTCATCCGGACGCGGCGAGGGGCCAGTTGGGGCGGTTCGCCCGGAATGACGGGGCTGGAGGACTGCGCGCGCGGCTCCTTGGCAAAGGTGTTTTCAAGGGCCAGTTCCAGCGCCTCCAGCTCCACGTCGCCCACGACGACGAGCGTCATGTTGTCCGGCGTGTAGCGGCTCTTGTAATAGGTGCGGATCGTCGCCGGGTCGATTGTGCGGAACTGCGCCTCGTGGCCGATGACGGGCAGGCGGTAGGGATGTGCGCGGTAGGCCGTCTCATACAGTCGTGCGAGGAGCCGCCGGTCCGGATCGTCGTTGTTCATGGCGATCTCCCGCAGGATCACTTCCTTTTCCCGAGCCAGCTCGCCGTCGGCAAGGAGCGAGTGGAAGGCCATGTCGTGCAGCACGTCCATCGCCGTGGCGAAGCCCTCGCAAGGCGCCTCCACGTGAAAGACGGTGCGGTCGAAGGTGGTGTAGGCGTTGATGTCGCCGCCCGCCGCCTGCACCGCCGCCGTGATCTCCGGCGCGGTGCGGCGCGCCGTCCCCTTGAAGAGCATGTGCTCCAGATAGTGGGAAAGGCCGCTCCCGAGGTTCGGGGCCTCGTGAATGCTGCCGGTCTTCACCCAGAGCTGCACTGCGACAAGGCCCCCCGACACGCGCCGGTGGATCACCGTCAGACCGTTCGACAATAAAAAGCGCTCCAGCGGTGCGTCGAAGACCGGTGCGAGAAGGCCCATCGAACCTTCCGCGCTCTTTTCGATCCCGTGCTTCATGACTGGTGCTGTGTGTTCCCCTTGCGGGAAGGTGGGAGGAACGGTTCGACGAAAGCTTCCCGGAAATCGTAACAGTCGTCGAAGTCGTGGATCGAGTCACTGTCGGTCTTGCCGAAGACCCCGTACTCCACGAGGTTGAAGACGATTTCTCCGAAGTCGTGGCCGCTGTGCACGCCCCAGGCCTCGAAAAGCGGCATCGTCATCGGCCCATACTGCTTGAGGGCGTACTCGCGGATGCCCTCCAGCAGCTCGCGTCCGGAGACGTGCGGACTCTTGCGGGCGGCGTCGCGCGCGGCGAGGGTTTCGTTCGTGTGATCGAGCGCCGCACGGATGAAATCGTACGCGGCGCGATCGTAACGGGAGTCGTTCTTCACGATCACCGCCACCACTTCGCCGAGGTCCTTGCCGTGAAAGGATTCGCTCAAGGGGTAAATTCAGGTGCTTTTCCAAGTATCGGTTGCACAACCGTTGCGGTAAAGCCTTTTCCCGGGCTTGAAAGAGGGGCGCGGACCTGCTTTGCCTGTTCGGACATGCCGGGGAAAAGAGTCCACATACGCACGTACGGGTGCCAGATGAACGAGCGCGACAGCGAGGCGCTCGCGGCGCTGCTGGCGCTCTCTGGTTACGAAGTCGTGGAGGACGAGGCCGCGGCGGACGTGATTCTCCTGAATACCTGCGCGGTACGCGAGGCCGCCGAGGTGAAGGCCATCGGCAAGGCGCGGCACCTTCTGGAGCACCGGGAGGAAACCCCGCAGCTCAAGGTGGGGATCCTTGGCTGCATGGCGCAGAACCGGGGCAGAGGGCTCCTCAAAAACCTGCCGGGCCTCGACTTGATTGTCGGCACCCAGCAGATCCACCACATCCCGGAGATGCTGGACCAGCTCTTCGCACAGAGGGATACGGGAAAGGCCCTTGTGGAACTTTCCAGTGAGGAGGGCTCGCAGAACGCGATTTCCCGCCACACGCCGGGGAAAAAGCCCTGCGCCTTCGTCAGCATCATGCAGGGCTGCAACATGCGCTGCGCCTACTGCATCGTCCCGAAGACGCGCGGGCGCGAACGTTGCCGCCCGCTCGCGGACATCGTGGCGGAATGCCGCGCCCTGGCCGCTTCCGGCACGCGCGAGGTGACGCTGCTCGGCCAGATCGTGACAAGCTACGGGCGGCGCGAGATGCCGGTTGTCGGCGGCAAAAGCCCCTTCGTGCAGCTTCTGGAGGCCGTCGCCGCGATAGCCGGGATCGAGCGCATCCGCTTCACGAGCCCGCATCCGCGCGGCTTCCGGCGCGACCTTGCCGAGGCTTTTCGCGACATTCCCAAGCTCATGCCCGCCGTCCATCTGCCCGTGCAGAGCGGGAGTGACCGCATCCTCAAGGCGATGAACCGGCCCTACACGGCGGAAAAGTACCTGGAAATCGTCGCGATGCTGCGGGACGCCGTGCCGGACATCTGCATTTCGACGGACGCGATTGTGGGCTTCCCCGGGGAGACCGAGGAGGACTTCCGCGCCACGGCGGAGCTTTTCGAGGCCGTGCGCTTCGACATGGCCTACGTCTTCAAATACAGCCCGCGCCCGGGCTCTCCGCTGGACGCCGCGGCGGACGACGTGCCCGAGGCGGTGAAGGAGACGCGCTGCAACGCCCTCCTCGACATCATGGGCCGCCATTCCCTCGCACGGAACCAAAGCTACGTCGGCAAGGTGGAGAAGGTCCTCGTGGAAGGCCCGGCCCGGCGCGGCGAGGGACGCCTGATGGGGCACAACCCCGGCGCGCGCAAGGTGGTGTTTTCGGGCGGCGCGGACCTTGTGGGAAAGATCGTCCCCGTCCGGATCGACTCCGCCACAGTGACCACACTTGAGGGTTCCCTGCAATTGCCCCTCCCGTCCTAAATTTGAGATTTCTCTTGCCGCGTTTATTGTCGCATCGGAAGGAGATTTTCCGATGCATCGTCGTCCCGTCATTTCCGTCGCCATCACCTCCATCGGCTACGATCCCGTGTCGAGGCGCCTGGAGATCGAACTCCACGATGGTCGCGTTCTGGAATACTCCTGCGTGTCGGAAGTCGTGTACGACGCGCTGCTGGAGGCGGAATCCCGCATCGAATTCGTCCACAACAAGCTCGACGGACGCTTCCCGATGCGCGAGATCGCGTCGCGGTAGCGTTTTCCGTTCAATCTTGCGGGCTCTTTTCCTTCAGACGGTAGCGGAGGTAGTCGCGCGGGACGCCGAGGAGCCGTGCCGCCGCGCTCACGTTGCCGCCGGTTTGGGCGAGGGCGTGGTTGATGAGACGGAGAATGGCCGCTTCCAGATCGAACCCGCCGCCTTCCGGGAAAGAGAAGGATTCGTTGAACCAGTCGTTCTGCGCGGCCTTCGCCGGAGAGTCGGCAATGCCGTTAGAACCGATGGAAAGCCCGGAAAGATCCAGTTTCCCCGTGCCGAGGGAAAGGACCACGGCCCGCTCCAGCTCGTGGGAAAGTTCGCGGATGTTGCCCGGCCAGCCGCAGGAGAGAAGGCGCTCGCGGTTCTCCGCCGTGAGGACTGGCGCGGGAATGCGGTACTTGCGCGCGAGCTTCGCGAGGATATGCCCCGCAAGGACAGCGATGTCGCCGCCCCAGCTCCGCAATGGCGGGAGGCTGATGCGCAGAAGATCGAGGCGGTGGTACAGATCCTCGCGGAATTCACCCTTTTCCGCGAGCGAGCGCAGATCGCGGTTCGAGGCGGTGATGAGATGGACGTTCACCGCAATGTCGCGGCTCGCCCCCACGCGGCGGATGTGTCCCTCCTCCACGGCCTTCAGCACCTTCGCCTGCGTGGGAAGGGATAGGCTCGGGATCTCGTCGAGGAAGAGCGTGCCGCCGTCCGCCGCCTCGAAGAGGCCGATCCGCGCGCCCCGGGCGTCGGTGAAGGCGCCCTTCTCGTGCCCGAAGAGCTCGCTCTCGGCAAGGGCCTCCGGCAGTGCGGAACAGTTGACGTCCACGAAGGGCTTTTCCGCGCGCGGGCCGTGGTCGTGCAGCCAGCGGGCGACGCTCGTCTTGCCCGTGCCGGTCTCGCCCTCGATGAGGACGGGGGGCAGGTTTTCGGACAGGCGCGAGGCGGCCTGCATAATCACTTCCAGCCTCTGGCGCACCGGCTCCATCGCCGTGCCGAAATAGAGACCCTCGTCGGCCTCGCGCCGACTCGTCTTGTATTCGGTGAGGCGCTTCGCCTGCCCGGTCTTGCGCGCACGGGCGAGGATCAGGGCCAGCACCTCCGGATCGACGGGCTTGGGCAAAAAGTCCGCCGCGCCGAGCTTCATCGCCTCCACCGCGTTCTTCACGGAATCCTCCGCGGTCATAACGATGACGCTCGTCGCCTCGCCGAAGACTTTTTCACGCAAGAGATCCAGACCCGAGCCGTCCGGCAGGTTGATGTCCAAAATCGCGTAGTCGAAAGGGATCGACGCGGCGAGGCGGCGCGCCTCGGCGAGGGTTCCCACGGCGCTTGCGGAGGCTCCCTGCTTTTCCAGATACGCGGCAAGGCGGCGGCGTAGGAACGTTTCGTCCTCCAGCAATAGAACCTCGGCCCCTTCCAGCGGTTTTTGCGGCATGGGCTCCAGATTATGCGTACCGCCCCGTCGCAGGCAAACCAACGCTGCGGAACCGATTCGATTGGAATAGCGCGGTGTTCCCGGCTATCGAAGAGGGGTGAGCCTGTTGCGGAGCGTTCTTCTTTTTGCGGCATTCCTCGCCGGAATGGCGACGACCCTCCGTGCGGAGGCGGTCCGCGACGGAGCGGTGACTCTGGAACTGGTGCCGCGCTATCAATCCGTGCAGCCGGGAAGATCATCCCTCGTGATCCTCCGGATGAGCCACGACGCAGGCTGGCACAGTTACTGGACCAGCAGCACGACCGGCTATCCGACGACGATCTCTCTTTCCGCAAACGGCGCGCCGCTTTCGGCCTCCGTCACCTGGCCGGTGCCGAAGGTTCACGAGCAGGGCGGCATCGTCGATTACGTGTACGAGGGCTCCGTCGCGATTACGCTCATATTCTTCACACCGGAGGGTCTCAAACCGGGGGACACGCTGCACCTGTCGGCGGAAGTGAACTGGCTCATGTGCAAGGAGGAATGCGTCCCGGGGCACGCGACGGTTTCCCTCGACATTCCCGTCGCGGCGACGGCACCAATACCGGGCGTCGCCGGCGAAGCGTTATTCGGCAAGGCACTGCGCGAGAGTCCCGGAGTCGCCTATGGTTGGGAGTTTTCCGCGTACCACGAAGGTGACGTGGTGCATCTCTACGCCACGATGCCGAGGCTTGTTCACGAAAAACCGGGCGAACTCTACTTCTTTTCCGCCGACGGCAGCATCGTCGCGACGCCCACACAGCCGCAGAAATGGCATGGCGACCGGCTGGTGGAGCTCACCCTCCAGCTTTCCCGCTACGCGCCGCGCGATATGGCCAGACTCACTGGCGTCCTTTCCGCATCCGACCTCTTCCGGGCTCCGATGGACACGGAATTGAAACTTGCTTCGCACGGAGCCGCGCTCGATCTGCCGCTGGAAGCGCCGGCGAGGGCTGCGACCGGTCTCTTCGCGGCGCTCCTTTTCGGGGTTATGGGCGGATTGATCCTGAACCTCATGCCCTGCGTCTTCCCGATCCTCGGGATCAAGGTGATGAGCTTTGCGGCGCAGGCGGGGAGGGGACGGCGCGCCATCCTCGCCCACGCGGCGGTTTTTACGGGCGGCGTTCTGGCGGCGCTCTGGACTCTTGCGGGCGTCGTCCTTGCCCTGCGCGGGGCGGGCGAGGCGGTGGGCTGGGGCTTCCAGCTCCAGAACCCGTACGTGATCTTCCTCGGCATCGTTTTCTTCCTTCTCTTCGGTCTCAATATGCTGGGGGTGTATGAGATCGGCATGAGCGCGGGGGCCGTCGGCGGAAAATTCGAGGGCCGCGCGGGGCTGCGCGGAGCCTTCCTTTCGGGCCTTGTGGCCGTGGTCGTCGCGACGCCCTGCTCGGCGCCCTTCCTTGGAACCGCCGTGGGTTACGCCTTCACGAAAGGTCCGCTCGTTTTTTTGGCGATCTTCACGGCGGTCGGGCTCGGCTTCTCGCTCCCGTACTTCCTCCTTGCCGCGTTTCCGAGGCTCCTCGCCTTCCTGCCGAGGCCGGGAATGTGGATGGTGCGGCTCAGGCAGGTCCTTTCGCTCCTTCTCTTCGCGACGGTGGCGTATCTCATTTGGATTCTGTGGGCGTTCGGGGAGAGCGGCATCGTCGCAATCGCGGCCTCGCTCGTTTTCGCGACGCTGGCGGCGATCCTCTACGGTCGCTTTTCCGAGCCGGTCCGCAGCCGCCGGACGAAATTTCTCGGAATCGGCGCGGCGGGGATACTCCTTGCCCTTGCTCTGGCAGTCGGCTGGCCGCGCGGGACAGCCGGAGAGACTTCACCGGACGCCGCGCTTTCGGAAACGCAGGTTCCGGCCTTCGCGCGCCAGAGCGATTCCCCGCGCTTGACAAAATGGGAACCCGGCTTGGCGGAGCGTCTTGCGGCGAGCGGAAGTGTGGTTTACGTGGATTTCACCGCGCGCTGGTGCGCGACGTGTCAGGTGAACAAGAAGCTCGTCTTCTCCTCCGCCGAGGTGCGGGACTACTTTGCCAAATACGGAATTATCGTTCTGGAGGCGGACTGGACGCGTCGCGACGAACGCATCACTTCGGAACTGGCCCGGCGCGGACGCTTTGCCGTGCCCTACAACGTGATTTACGCCCCCGGTCGCGAGCCTGTGGAGCTCCCCACGGTGCTGACGCCCGGCATCGTCCTCGACGCCCTGCGGAAGCTCGAAGAATCCGGAAAATAGCGGAAAACCCGATGAAGACCGTTTCCGGAAGGTGGCGTGCAAATGTGGGAACAAACCGGAGGTTGTCCGGAGGCAGATTTCCTGCGCAGACTCCCACAAGTTTCCTCAGGCAACCTCAACCCCAACGATCATGAAATCCTCCCGTCTTTTCCTTGGCCTAGTCGCGGGCGCCGCTGCGCTTGCCTTCCTTGCACCGGCCCCCGCCCTTGCGGACCACATGCCTTTCCCGCCGTGGAACGAGAACGGGCGCATCGGCCATCAGGACCTGCTCGCCAAGACGAAGCTGGGCAAGGTGGACGTGTACTTCGCGGGGGATTCCATCACGCGGCGCTGGGGGTCTTTGGACTATCCCGCATACCTCGCCAACTGGAACGAGAACTTTTACGGCTGGAACTGCGCGGACTTTGCCTGGGGCGGGGACTCCACCCACCAGATTCTCTGGCGCCTGCAAAACGGCGAATTCGAGGGGATGCGCCCGAAGGTGATCGTGCTCCTTGCCGGGACGAACAACATCGACAAGGGGCAGCGGCCCGGCTGCGCCGAGGACGCGGCGGAGGGCATCGAGGCGATCGTCGCGTACTTCCGCGCCCACGCTCCGGACGCCGTCATCATCCTGAACGCCATCTTCCCGCGCAACGACAGCCCGGCCAGCAATCCGCTCATCGCACAGGTGAACGAGCGCATCAAGAAGCTGGCCGATGGGGAGCACGTGCGCTGGCTGGACATCACCACGCAGCTCGCCGACGAGAACGGGATCCTCCATCCGGCTCTGACGATGGACGGCCTGCATCCTTCGCTCGCGGGCTACAAAATCTGGGCGGCAAACCTCACGCCGATTCTTGAGGAACTGCTCGGGCCGCGCGCCAGCGTGGACATGGCTCCGCCGCCGACCGGCGACCCCTCCGGCTTGAAGAACCTCACCCCCGCGACCCTCGCCGACCGGCCCGCCGAAGTGACGGACAAGCGGTAAAAACTCTTTCGCGCTCATTTTCAGGCGGACGCTCGCGAGGGAGTCCGCTTTTTTATTCTCATGTAGAAGAGGATGTTATGATTCTTTCAGGCGACAAAAAGAATGCTATGATTGACTAAATGTCATGAATAAGTGACATTCTGTCTGATGAACTCGAACAACCCCACGGAAAAAGCGAGGCGCCGCTACCTTTTCGAATTCGGTGTCTCCATCGTTTTCTACATGATCGTGATCGAGGTCAGCCGCCGCTTTGCCGGCGACTTTTCCGGGACGGCCCGGACGTTCCTTCTCCTTGCACCGGTCGCACCCGCGGTCCTCGTTGCGGCGGTGGTGCTCCGCCACGTTCGCGCGATGGACGAGATGCAGCGGCGGATCGCCGAGCAGTCACTCGCCGCAGCGGGTGTGATCACCGTGATCGCCTCCGTCACCTGGGGCCTTCTGGAGGGCGAAATCCTGCCGCGTCCCTCCGCGTGGTGGACCCTCGTCGTCTTCATGGCGGGCTGGCTTGTCGCCACGGTTTTCGTCAGGAGGCGCTACGAATGAAAAACCGGCTGAAAGTGCTCCGCGCGGAGCGTGACATGTCGCAGGCGGACCTCGCCGACAGGGTGGGGGTGGCGCGGCAGACGATCGTCGCTCTGGAAGCGGGCAAATACGCGCCGAGCCTGCCGCTCGCCTACAAGATCGCCCGCCAGTTCTCCGTCCTGGTGGAACAGGTGTTTCTCGATGAACCCTCCGAAGGCTGACATCATGAAAGTCGCACACGTCATTTTGTTTCTGACGGGGTTGGCTGGCGTTCTTCCCGCGTCCGTCCGGGCCGCCGATCCCTTTGCCGCTCCGAAAGCGCAGGCGGAGAGCTTCCGCTGCGGGAGCCTGCTCGTGGAAAAATACGGTAGCGGCCCGGCGGTCGTTCTGATCCCGGGGCTCTCCACGGGCGCGTGGGTCTGGCACCCGATGACGGACTCCCTTGCCGAAACCCGCACCGTCTATCTCGTGACCCTCCCCGGCTTTTCCGGGAACGCGCCCCTTGCGGAAGGTTCGTACTTCGCCGCAGCCGGGGCGGACCTGCGCGCCCTGCTCCGGGAGCGAAACCTCGACAGGCCCGTCCTCGTCGGTCACAGCCTCGGCGGAATGCTCGCCCTGGCGCTTGCCGAGGAGAATCCCGGGCTCTTCTCGGGCCTTGTCCTTGTGGATGCCCTGCCCGTCTTCCCCCAGCTTGCCTATGCCTCGCCCGGGGAGCGGAAGAGCTTTGCCGCGCAGTCCGCCGCCCGGGTGGCCTCGATGGACCCCGCGTCGTTTTCAGCGTCCTTTTTTCCTTACATGAATTCGATCGGAACAATGAACCCGGATCTTGCCGCCGCAGCCGCCCGCCGGCAGGCGGAGAGCGACCCGAAGTCCGTCGCCGCGTGGACGGGCGAACTGCTGGAGCGCGACCTGCGTGCGGACCTTCCGAAGGCGGCGCTTCCGATTCTGGAAATCGTGCCGTACAACCCGGCTGACACCGTGCCGCCGCGCGCCTATACCAGGGAGCAGACGCTGGCCTTCTACCAATCGTTGTTCGCGGGCGCGCCGGAGGTGTCCTTCGTCGTGGTCGCGCCCGCGCGCCACTTCGCCATGCTGGACCGCCCGGAGGAGACCCTGGCCGCGATCCGGGGCTTTCTGGACGGACTTTCCCGCTCCAGCGGAAAGTGAGGAACCTCCCAACCTTTCCAAGGGACGGCTTGCCCCGCGCGCGGCGGCGCGGCAGTCTCCCTCCCATGCGCGAAAAAATCCTGGCTGTTGTCGAGGAGCTCAAGCGCCGGAAGGCGGAGGGGGAGAATTTCGTCCTCGTCGGCGAGGAGAGCGTGGAGGCGCTGCGCCGCGCCGTCACTGTCCCCGCGAAGAAGGAGCCCGTTCCGGTTGCGTCGAAGACCCCGGTTCCCGCCCCGGCCCCCATGCCGAAGACCGCCGCGCCGGTCTTCCTCGCCCCGGAGGATTCCTACGCCGCGCCCAAGCCGCGCGAGGTACCCCGCGCCGCGGCGCCGGTCGTTGTCGCCCCGGGCTCCGACATCCCGCCGCCGCCCGTCTTCACCCTGCCGGAGGGGACGAAGAAGGAACGCTGGGACTGGCTCCGGCAAAGGGTTCTTTCCTGCCCGGTCTGCACCGCGCACTTGAATCCCGGCAAACAGATCGTTTTCGGCTGCGGCAGCATCGACGCCTCCATCTTCTTCTGCGGGGAGGCCCCCGGCGCGGACGAGGAGGAGCAGGGCATCCCCTTCGTGGGCCGTGCGGGGCAGCTCCTTGAAAAGATCATCGCCGCGATGGGCCTTTCCCGCGGGGATGTCTATATCGGCAACATCATGAACTGGCGTCCGCAGACCGGCAGCGAAGTGGGCAACCGTCCGCCGACCGAACAGGAGATGGCCTTTTGCCTGCCGTACCTGCGCGCACAGCTCGCCGTCGTGCAGCCGAAGGTGATCGTGGCCCTCGGGAACACCGCGCTCAAGGGCCTGCTTGGGAAGGGCGCGCCGGGCGTCACGAGCGCGCGGGGACGCTGGTTCGAGTTCGGGGGCGTGCCTCTCATGCCCACCTTCCATCCCTCGTACGTCCTTCGCTACGGAACTCCCGAGACCAAGCGCCAGATCTGGGAAGACATGATGAGCGTGATGGAAAAGGTCGGGATGAGCGTCAGCGAAAAGCAGCGCGGGTTCTTTCTGCCGAAGGAGTGAGGCGTGCCCCGCTTGCGTGTTTCGCGCGACCGTCCGTCCTTTCCTTCTGGCGCGCGGGCGTGAAATGGGTAGATTCCGGGACATATGACCAAGGTGTTCCGCTACGTCCTCTCCCTTCTTTTCGCGGTGAGCGCCGCACCGCTTTCCGCCGCCACGAGCGTGGAATCCGACGCCTGGCACGTCACCATCCGGACCTACAACGGCGTGCTGGTCCTGCGACCGTTGACCGACAACGCCATCCGCGTGCGCTATGCCGTGCGCGAGGTGGGCGGGGAAAAGAGCGACATCCTCCTCGACAACGTGCCGGGCGCGCGCTTTTCCGTGAGCGAGACGCAGCAGAGTGTCGTTGTCCGCACGAGCGGCCTCTCGGCCACCGTGGACAAGGCAAGCGGCCTGCTTTCCTTCACCGACGCCGACGGCAACCTCCTCGTCCGCGAGGCGGAGGGAGGGCGCCGAGTGACGGCCTCCACCGTGGGGACGGAAGCCTGCCTTTCCGTGGCGGACTCCTTTCTTCTTTCCCCCGGCGAGAAACTCTACGGTACGGGTCAGTTCCAGGACGGCGAGCTCGTCCTGAACGGCTTGCCGCGCCACCTGTATCAGGATAACCGCCAGATTGCCGTGCCCTTCGTCCTGTCGAGCCGCGGCTACGGCATCCTCTGGCACAACACGGGAATCAGCGAGCTCAACATGGAGGGCAGCCGCCTGACCCCGGACAAGGTCAAGAAGACCGGGCGCATGAACGCCATCGACGGCTGGACCCCCGAGCGGGGCTCCTTCAAGACCCAGCGCGAGGTGGTGGAATACACGTATTCGCTCAAGGTTCCTGCCGACGGGCGCTATGGACTGCTTCTTGAGGTCGCAAACCACAATGCCGTGGAGGTTTCGCTCAAGATGGACGGCAAGCCGTTCCTCGGCGCCGCGGAGGGCCGCTTTGTCGATCTCAAGGCGGGCAAGCACACCTTTCTCGTTTCCTCCACGGGCGGGACGCCCTCCCTCACCATCCGCACGCGGCGGGATGCCTTCTCCCTTTCCTCGCCGGTGGCCGACGCGATCGACTACGTCTTCTTCGCGGGGCCCGATCCGGACGATGTCGTCGCCTCGTACCGCAAGGTGACTGGCGACGTGCCGCTCCTGCCCCGCTGGGCCTACGGCTTCATCCAGTGCCGCGAACGCTATGCCACGCAGGCGGAACTGACGGAGGCCCTCGCCGGATTCCGCAGCCGGGGCCTGCCGCTGGACACCATCGTGCAGGACTGGCAGTACTGGGGCAAACACGGCTGGAACGCGATGCAGTTCGACGAAAAGAACTATCCCGATCCCGCGGGCATGGTGAAGACCGTTCACGATGCCCATGCGCGCATCATGATTTCCGTCTGGTCGAAGATCGACCCCACGAGCGACCTGGGGAAGAAGTTCGCCGCGAACAACTACTACGTCCCGGGAACCGACTGGGTTGATTTCTTCAACCCGGACGCTGCGGAATTCTACTGGCAGAACATCGACAAGAGCTTCAATTCCATTGGCTTCGACGCATGGTGGCTCGACGCGACCGAGCCCGAGGGCGATATCCTGCACGAGCGCGACGTCTTCACCGGGCCCGGCGACCGGGTCCGGAACGAATACCCGCTGCAGGTGAGCCGCGCGGTGTACACCGGCCAGCGCGCCGCGAGCCCGGAAAAGCGCGTCTTCATCCTCACCCGCAGCGCCTTCTCCGGCCAGCAGCGTTACGCTTCCACCGTGTGGTCGGGCGACATCGGCGCCAATTGGGACATCTTCCGCAGGCAGATCACCGCGGGGCTCGGCTATGTGGCGACGGGCATGCCCTACTGGACGACCGACTGCGCGGGCTTCTTCCGCCCCGACAACCAGTACACGAATCCCGACTACCACGAGCTGTTCTTGCGCTGGCTGCAATTCGCCACCTTCTGCCCCCTCCAGCGCGTCCACGGCTCCGGCTCGAAGACCGAACTCTGGAACTACGGGCCCGATGTGGAGAAGCAGGCGTGGAAGTGGCTCTACCTGCGCTACCGGATGCTGCCCTACTTATATTCCACGGCGGCGGAGGTGACTTTTTCCGGCGCGTCGATGATGCGGCCTCTTGTGATGGACTTCGCCTCCGATCCGCAGGCGCTCGACCTCAAGGGCGAGTATCTCTTTGGCCGCAGCCTTCTCGTCGCGCCGGTGACTTCCCCGGGCGTGAAGACGTGGAGCGTGTATCTCCCCGCCACGCCGGGCGGCTGGTTTTCCTTCTTCGCCGGCACGCGCCTGCCCGGAGGCTCTGTCAGCGAGGTCGATGCGCCGATCGACACGATGCCCCTCTTTGTGAAGGCGGGGTCCATCCTGCCGCTGGGTCCGGCACTGCTTTATTCGGATGAAAAAGCGCAGGACCCGGTCGAGATCCGCGTCTATCCCGGCGCGGATGCCGACTTCACTCTTTACGAGGACGATGGCACCACCTACGCCTACGAGAAGGGAGCCTTCAGCCGCATCCCGATGCACTGGGACGACGCCTCCGGCACCCTCACGATCGGCGAAAGGACGGGCAGCTTCCCCGGAATGCCGGCGGCAAGGCACTTCAACGTCCTGCGCGTGGGCGGCGGCATGGCGCCGATCGACGACGCCAGCGTGGCGAAAGTCCTCTACACCGGAGAGCGCGTGAGCGTGACGCCCCCGGCGCAGGCCCCGGCAGAGTAGAAAAGGGCGGCGGATTCCGCCCATTTGCCCGCAGTTGCGGCGATTCCGCGCGAAACGGCGCACGGTCGGTTTCCCCTTGCACGCAATCAGGCCAAAAGAATTGCACGGAAGCGTCCCGGGCGGCATATTATCAAACAATTATGGCCGAATCCGCCAATCCCTTCGGGTCCCTTGCTAAATTCAGGGACGGACACCTGTATTCATTGCCCGCGCTCGAAAAGGCGGGACTGGGGAAGATTTCCCGCCTGCCGGTGAGTCTCCGGATCGTGCTGGAATCGGTCCTGCGCAACTGCGACGGCAAGCGCGCGACCGAGGATGACGTGCGGACCCTCGCGGCGTGGAACGCGCAAAAGCCCGCCGAGGTGGAGATTCCCTTCGTCGTCTCGCGCATTGTGTTGCAGGATTTTACCGGCGTGCCTCTGCTAGTGGACCTTGCCGCCATGCGTCAGGCCGTGAAGGACGCGGGGAAGGATCCCGCGGTCATCGAGCCGCTCGTGCCGGTGGACCTCGTCGTCGATCACTCCGTGCAGGTGGACCGCGCGGGCACCCCCGCCGCCTACCTCCAGAACCTCGAAAAGGAGTTCGAGAGAAACGGCGAACGCTACGAGTTCCTCAAGTGGGGCCAGCAGGCCTTTAAGACTTTCTCGGTCGTGCCACCGTCCGTGGGCATCGTGCATCAGGTGAATCTCGAATACCTCGCCCGCGTGGTCTTCGAGAAGGACGGGATCTACTACCCGGACAGCCTCGTCGGGACGGATTCGCACACGACGATGATCAACGGCCTCGGCATCGTGGGCTGGGGCGTGGGCGGCATTGAGGCGGAGGCGGGGATGCTCGGCCAGCCGGTTTACTTTTTGACGCCGGAAGTGATCGGCGTGCATCTTTCAGGCGCCCTTCGCGAGGGCGTGACGGCGACGGACCTCACCCTGCGTCTCACCCAGCTCCTGCGCGCGGAGAAGGTCGTCGGCAAGTTCGTCGAATACTTCGGCGAGGGCGCGGCGAGCCTGAACGTGGCCGACCGTGCGACGATCGCGAACATGGCTCCCGAATACGGCGCGACGATGGGGTACTTCCCCGTCGATGAAAAGACCCTCGAATACATGGAGGCGACGGGTCGCAGCAAGGCGCAGACAGGGCTCGTCCGCGACTACTGCAAGGCGCAGGGCATCTTCGGCATCCCGAAGAAGGGCGAGGTCGATTACACGAAGGTTCTGGAACTGGACCTCTCTTCAATCGTTCCCTCCGTCTCGGGGCCCAAGCGCCCGCAGGACCGCATCGACCTGCCCGCCTTGAAGAAGACTTTCCTCGCCAGCCTCGAAAAGCCGGTGGAAAAGCAGGGCTTTGGCGTTCCGGCGGACAAGCTCGGGGCCAGTGTTCCCTTCACCCTTCAGGGACCGGACAAAAAGACAGATGCGACGCTTTCCCTCAGGCACGGCTCCGTCGTCATCGCCGCCATCACAAGCTGCACCAACACGAGCAACCCCTCCGTCATGATCGCAGCGGGTTTGCTTGCGAAGAAGGCCGTTGCCAAGGGGCTTGCCGTGAACCCGGCGGTCAAGTGCAGCCTCGGGCCCGGCTCGCGCGTCGTGACGGATTACTTGAACGCCCTCGGGCTTTCCGAGGCGCTCGACGCGCTCGGCTTCAACCTCGTCGGCTACGGCTGCACGACCTGCATCGGCAACTCCGGCCCGCTTGATCCCGGTGTGGAGAAGGCGATTGCGGGCGGCGACCTCGTCACCGCCTCGGTCCTCTCGGGCAACCGCAATTTCGAGGCCCGCATCCACGGCGCGATCAAGGCGAACTTCCTCATGAGCCCGCCGCTGGTCGTGGCCTTCGCCATCGCGGGAAGGGTGGATATCGACCTTGAGAGCGAACCCCTCGGCACCGGATCGGACGGCAAGGCCGTGTTCCTGAAGGACATCTGGCCCTCGCAGGCGGAGGTGGCCGCCGCCGTTGCGTCCGGGCTCAAGCCCGCGATGTTTGTTTCCGAATACAAGGCATCGCTCCCGGGGAACGAACAGTGGAAGGCGGTCAAGTCCACCTCCGGCGCCCTCTTCGGATGGAAGGAGGAGAGCACCTACATCCAGCTGCCGCCCTTCTTCGAGGACTTCGGCAGGGGTGCGGGTACTATCGAGGACCTGAAGAACCTCCGCGCGCTCGCCCTCTTCGGCGATTCCGTCACGACGGACCACATTTCTCCGGCGGGGAACATTCCGGCCTCGGGTCCGGCGGGCAAATTCCTCATCGCCCACGGCGTGGCGAAGGAGGACTTCAACTCCTTCGGCTCGCGCCGCGGCAACGACCGCGTGATGACGCGCGGCACCTTTGCGAACGTCCGCATCAAGAACCTCCTCGCGGGCGGGAAGGAAGGCGGCTTCACCAAGCTCATGCCGGAAGGCGAACTCATGCCGATCTTCGACGCCTGCGCGAAATACCGCGAAAGGGGCACCGGCCTCATCGTCTTCGCGGGCGTGGATTACGGCATGGGAAGCTCGCGCGACTGGGCGGCCAAGGGCACGGCGCTCCTTGGCGTGAAGGCCGTGGTGGCAAAGAGCTTCGAGCGAATCCACCGCTCTAACCTCGTCGGCATGGGCGTTCTGCCGCTCCAGTTCCCGGATGGGCAGGACGCGGCAAGCCTTGGCATCGACGGAACCCAGGAGTATTCCATCCTCGGGCTTTCCGACGAACTCAAGCCCCGTGCCATGCTGACCCTCTTCGTCCGCGAGACGGACGGCGCCACCCGGAAGATCCCGCTTCTTCTGCGCATCGACACTCTCGTGGAAATCGAATATTATCGTCACGGGGGCATCCTGCCCTACGTGCTCAGGAACCTCATCGGCTAGGCCTTTCCTCCCCCGATGCCCGACAAAGCACCCGCATTCCTCGTCAATCCCTACATCGACCCCGTGGTCATCCGGATCAACGGGCGCGCCGATTATCTGAACTCGGGGCCACTCCGGGAGTTCTTCGCGATGTTGGTGGGGCAGGGGAGGCGCAGCGTACTCGTTGATTTTGCCAACTGCACGTCGGTGGACAGCACCTTCCTCGGCATCGTGGCCGGGGCGGCGTTGGAGCTGGCCGATCTTGAGCCGCCGGGCGAGATGCAGCTCTGTTCGCTCTCCGCCCGGAATCTGGAACTGGTCCGCAACCTCGGCCTCACGCGCGTGGCGAAGGTGACCGAAGCCGCGCCGCAGACCGCTCCGGCGGAGGCTTTGAGCGCCGACCGCATGGAACGTGAGGAGCGTGTCCGGATGATTCTCGACGCGCACAAGAAGCTCATCCAGTGTGACGAGGCCAACGCCGAGCGCTTTCAGGATGTCATCACCTTCATGCGCAAGCGGGTGGGACGCGAGGAAGTGGAGTAAGTCTCTCCCATAGTGAAAACCCAGGCAACGGAAAGTCCAGGACCGTCAAACTCATGATTCCTTCGATCCTTGCCGTCCTCTTCTGCTCCGGTTTCGTCCTCTTCTGTTCCTATAAGAGGCGGCGCTGGAAATTGCGCCTCGACGAGGAAAGTCAGGCGCGTTTCCGCGAGAGAGAGGTGCTCCTTTCCTTCATGCACGGCTTTGTGGAGGCGGTAGGCAGGGGCGTGAGCCGCGCGGATCTCATGAAGATGGTGACGCATTCCGCCGTGACGGGCACGGGGGCGCTGGCCGGATGTGTGTACGAACTGCGCGGACGGGAGCTGGTGGCGGTGGCGGTGGAGGGGTTGTTTCCCCCGCAGATGCCGCTTGCCGGGAATCTGAACGCGGAACTGTCCACACGCGCGCGCTTCATCGAGACCGTCCTGCGCAGTGAGCGCATCCCCCTCGGGGCGGGAATCATCGGCGGGGTGGCCCAGAGCGGCGAGTCGGTTCTCGTGGCGGACGCCTCCGTGGAGCCGCGACTTGTGAAGGTGGACGATCCGGCGCTGGCGGTCAGGAGCCTCATCGCCGTCCCCGTGCGTTTTCAGGACCGGATGACCGGGGTTTTGGCGGTGGCCAATCCGGCGGACGGGGCGCCCTTCGCAGAGAAGGACCTTTCCATGATGAGCGGCATCGCCGAACAGGCGGGCCTTGCGCTGCACAATCTGGACCTGATCGAGACGCAGAAGGCCAAGAACAAGCTGGATGTGGATCTGGCTCTGGCCAGCAGCATCCAGACGATGCTCCTGCCCCGGAAGATGCCGGAATGCGCGCTGCTCGACATCGCGGCCCTGTACCTCCCCGCGCAGAAAGTGGGGGGCGACCTCTACGACGTTTTCACCATCGACGCCAACCGCGTGGGCGTGGCGATTGCGGACGTGTCCGGCAAGGGCGTGCCGGCTTCGCTCCTCATGGCCATCTGCCAGAGCAATCTCCGGCACCTGGCCCGCAGCGGCCTGCCCCCGGCGAAGGTGCTTTCCGCCCTCAACAGCATCATGCGCGAAGAAATGCGCCGCGACATGTTCGTCACCATCGTCTATGCGATTGTCGATACGGCGGAGGGACTGGTGACGATCGCTCGCGCCGGGCACGAGCTGCCGCTGCTCTTGCGAAGGGGCGTGGACGGGACTTTCGCGCCGGTCTTTGTTGCGTGCGAGGGCATGGCCCTTGGCATGGCAAAGGAAAAGTTGTTCGATGCCTCGATCGAGGAGAAGGTTCTGCCCTTCGGTCGCGGCGAGATCCTCGTTCTCTACACCGACGGCATTACCGAGGCCGTCAACCCACAGGGCCTGCAATACGGGTCGGCACGCCTCTCGGACTCGATCGACACCCTGAAGACCCAGAGCGCCGGGGAGATCAACGAGAGAGTCTTCGACCGCGTCCTGGCCTTCGCCTCGGGCGCTGGGCAGGCCGACGACGTTACCATGCTCACGATCAAGCACCGCTAGATTTCTTCCCTCTCTGTCCCTCACCATTCCCCTTCGATTCATATGGAAGAACCCATTTTCAACTGGCTGGAAAACCGGGGCGCCGGTCTTCTTCTTCATCCGACGAGCCTGCCCGGTCGTCACGGCATCGGCACTCTGGGCGCGGAGCTTCGCCGCTTCCTCGCGTTTCTTGGCAGCGCGGGCTTCACGAGCTGGCAGATGCTGCCGCCGGGGCCCACGGGCTATGGCGATTGCCCGTATTCCAGTTTCTCGGCGATGGCGGGCAATCCGTATCTCATCGACCTTGACTCGCTGATCGGGATCGGCCTCCTCACGGAGGAGGAGTGCGCGGAGCTGGTGCGGCTACCGCAGGCAAGGGTTGATTTCGGCAGACTTTACCAGATCAAATGGCCGATCCTGAAGCTCGCGTACCGGCGCTTTGTCAAATCGCGCAAGGACTCGCTTGCGGGCTACGGCTCCTACCGCAAATTCAAGACGGCGAAGGCGTCGTGGCTGGACAGTTACGCCCTTTTCATGGCGCTCAAGGCAACGCACGCGGGGCGCCCGTGGTGGGAATGGCCGGAACAATTCCGCATCTTTTCCTCCATCGACCCCGAAAAGCTCCCGCGCGAGACCCGTGAGGAGATCGAGGCGCAGAAGTTTTACCAGTATCTCTTCTTCGGCCAGTGGAATGCTGTCCGCGCCCTTGCGAAGGAGGCGGGGGTTTCCATCGTCGGCGACATGCCCTTCTACGTCTGCCGCGACAGCGCGGACGTATGGGGCGCACCGGAGAATTTCGACCTCGACGAGAACCTGTCCCCGAAGGCCGTGGCGGGCGTTCCGCCGGACTATTTCTCCAAGGACGGCCAGCTTTGGGGCAATCCGCTCTACAACTGGAAATACCTTGCCGCCAACGGCTACGGTTGGTGGATGGAGCGCCTACGCGCGGCCTTCGACATCTTCGACGTCGTGCGCCTGGACCACTTCCGCGCCTTTCACGACTACTGGAACGTGCCCGCGGACGCCCTCACGGCCCGCAAGGGCGAGTGGCTCTACGGCCCGGGGCTGGACTTCTTTAAAAAAGTCCGGGAAGTCTTCGGGAACGTTCCGCTCATCGCGGAGGACCTCGGTGACATCGACGAGGGCGTGCGCGAGCTGCTCCGCGCCACGGGCCTGCCCGGCATGGCGGTGCTGCACTTCGCCTTCAGCTGCGAGCCGGAGAACGTGTATCTGCCGCACAACCACCTGCAAAACCAGGTACTTTACGCGGGCACGCACGACAACGATACCTCGCGCGGCTGGTACGAGACGCTTCCCCCGCAGGCCCAGGACCAGTTCCGACGCTATTTCCACGTGAGCGGGGCGGATGTGGCGTGGGACATGATCCGCGCGTGCTATGCCTCCACGGCGCGCCTCGCCGTCGTCACGGCGCAGGATCTGCTCTCGCTGGACACCCGCGCCCGGATGAACATCCCCGGCACCTTCGGCACCGACAAGCGCGTGGAGACCGACGGAGTGAAAATCGGCAACTGGCAGTGGCGCCTGACACCCGATCAGTTCGCCCAGATGCTGGCCCACGCCCCGTATCTCAAGGAGATCGGCTGGCTCTACGGACGCCTGCCCGTGGTGAAGAAGACCACTGCAAAGTAACGGAGTTTCATTCCACTTTGTCGCCCGGGCTTCTCCGGAACTTGCCCGGTGGCACGCCGCTCCATTTGCGGAAGGCGCTGGCGAAGGCATAGACCGAGGAGAAGCCGAGACTTTCCGCAATCGCGGCGATCTTGCCCTCGCCCCGGCGGAGCATCACGCAGGCGCGGTGCATCCGTAGTTCCGCCAAGTGGCGCATCGGGCTCTTGCCGTAACCGTCGCGGCAGAGGCGCCGCAGGTGTTCCTCGCTCATGCCCGCCTTCCGTGCGAGGGTGGCGTTGTCCCAGCTTCGGCCAAGATCCGCCTCCACCTCCTCCCAGAGCCGGGCAAGACGCACATCCGTCCGCCGCCCTCCGCAGAGGCGCAGCATGTGGATGCGTAGCAGGTTCGCAAGGGACTGGATCGCCGCTGGCTGTGCGCCAAAGGCCGCCTCGCGGCTGAGCATCTGGAGCACCGTCACGAAGTCCGTCCCGTCGGCCTGCCGCAGGATCGTCCTTGCGTCCGGTAGGAGCGGGGCCTCCTTCGTGTCGTCGTAGAAAACCCACGCCAGAAGCCACGGCTCGTCATACGCCGCCTCGAAACAGTGGAGCGCGCCGCGCGGGCAGAGGAGGACCTCTCCCGGAAGCCAGTCGCGCAAGGCTCCGTTTTCTAGCACGCGGCCCTTCCCTCCGAAGGTGAATGCCACATGCGCATAGACGCTGGAGAGGCGCACCATGCGGTACGGGGGTTTCAGGATGCTGTGTCCCACCCAGGCGAAGCCACCGGAAGCCAGTTGCGGGAAACGATCCCGTCCGAGCACCCACTCGCGGCACTCCGGACCGATCATGTGGGTTTCGCGCAAAGGAAAGAGGGGTGGAAGCATTGTTCCGTCCACCTTTCCATGCTAGTATGATCCCGGGACCCCCGCAAGCATCTCGTAACCCGAACTCCTTCAAACGACCATGCGAAAACTTATGGCAGCTCTTCTGTCACTTTTCGCGGCACAGGCGGGCGCATCCGCCCAGACCGCCGTGGAAATCGACCTCACGCAGACCGGACCTGAAATCAACGACCACATCTACGGCCAGTTCATCGAGCACCTGGGCCGCTGCATCTACGGCGGCATCTGGGCCGAGATGCTGGAGGACCGCAAGTTCTACTTCGACGTGACGAGCGACTACGCTCCCTACAAGGGACTTGTGGATTCGGAGTATCCCGTCGTCGGCGCCTCGCCGTGGGAAATCGTCGGGGAGGCTTCCGGTGTCTTCATGACGAAGGAAAACCCCTTCGTCGGCGATCACTCTGTGGTGGTCAAGGAAAAGAGCGGCATCCGCCAGAATGACCTCGGTGTTACCTCGGGCAGGGATTACGTCGGCTACATCTGGGTGAAAAGCGCGGGCAAGAGCGCCGCGGAGATCGCCGTCTCCCTTTCGTGGGGCGAAGGTGCCGCCGAAGGCCAGTGCGTTTCTCTCAAGGTGAAGAAGGGCGACTTTGTGAAGATCCCCTTCTCCTTCAAGGCGGGCGCCTCCACGGATCACGCGCGCCTTGCCGTCAGCGCAGTGAAGGGCGACGTGGTGATCGGCACGATCTCCCTCATGCCGGCGGACAACGTGAAGGGCATGCGCGCGGACACCCTCGCGCTCCTCAAGGAACTCAACGGCAGCATCTACCGCTGGCCGGGCGGCAACTTCACGAGCGGTTACGACTGGCACGACGGAATCGGCGACCGCGACCGCCGTCCGCCCCGCAAGAACCCGGCATGGACCGGTGTGGAGCACAACGACTTCGGCACCGATGAATTCATCGAATTCTGCCGCCAGATCGGCACGGAGCCCCTCATTGCCGCCAACGCGGGCTTTGGCGACGCGTACTGCGCGGCCCAGTGGGTGCAGTACTGCAACGGAGCCGCGGATACCCTCGCGGGAAGCTGGCGCGCGGCGAACGGCCACAAGGCCCCCTACGGCGTCAAATACTGGTGCGTGGGCAACGAAATGTTCGGCACCTGGCAGCTCGGCTACATCCGCCTCTCGCAGTACGAGTTGAAGCACGACATGTTTGCGGACGCGATGTGGAAGGTGGATCCCTCCATCAAGCTCGTGGCCGTGGGCGACCTCGACACGAACAACGTTGAGAACGACCCCGAGACGAAGGCAAGCGGCGAGAAATGGTCGCACGGGATGCTCGCCAACTGCGCGGACAAAATGAACTTTATTTCCGAGCATTTTTACCGCGGACGTCTGCCCTGGGACGAGAGCACGCGCTATCCCCTCGCCGAGGCGGTGACGCAGCTCAAGGAAGGCATCCGCCAGAAGGCGGAGGGCCATCGGGCGCTTCAGGCGGAGCTGGGCCTGAAAAAGAAGGTGCCCGTCTCCGTTGACGAATGGAACTACTGGCACCGGGAATACACCTACGGCGAACTCGGCTGCCCGTACGATCTTGCGGACGGCCTCGGCGTGGCGGAGGGCCTGCACGAATATTACCGCTCCACCGACATCATCGATATGGCCTTCTACGCCCAGACGGTGAACGTCATCGGCGCGATCAAGACCTCGCGCACCGCCGCCCAGATGGAGACGACGGGCCTCGTGCTGGCGATGTACCGGGCCCATTACGGGAAGACCCCGGTCGTCCTCGCGAAGGACTTTGCCCCGCTCGACGTGGCGACGGCGCTTTCCGCCGATGGGAAGAGCCTGACGATCGGCGTCGTGAATCCGACGACGGAAAAAGTGACGCTTTCGCTCGTCCTTGCGGGCGGAAAAGCGGCGGCAAAGGCCACCCGCTGGACGGTGACCGGCTCCTCCGAGACGGACAAGAATTCCCCGGGCCGTCCTCGCACGATCAACATCGCGGAAGTTCCCGGCATCGACACCCTGCTGCCCGTGGAGATTCCCGCTCTTTCCGCAAACGTGATTTCCATTCCAATCGACCGATAACGTCCTTTATCCTGCCGTTGGCGGGAGTTCTGTTGCGGAACTCCCGCCGGCGGTCAGACTGCAAACCCTCATGACACACACATCCAGACAATACCTCGCCATGATCCTCCTAGCCGCGGTAACCCCCGGTATTTCCCAAGCAAAAGAGAGCTGCTACGCTTCGACGGCTCCGGCCAATCCCGCCGGTTTCGTCATCCATCACGGCACGAACATCAGTCACTGGCTTTCCCAGGATTTCGGCTGGGTGCCCAAGGACGAATGGTTCACACAGCGCGACGTCGAATTCATCGCGTCCTGCGGCTTCGATCACGTCCGCCTGCCGGTGGACGAATTCGAGCTGTGGAACGAGGACGGATCCCCGCGCGAGGAGAACTTCGCACGGCTCACCAAGGGCATCGAATGGTGCCGCGCGGCGAACCTGCGCGTCATCCTCGACATGCACGTGCTGCGCTCGCACCACTTCAACGCCGCCAACGAAGGCGGCACAAACACGCTCTTCGAGGATCCCAAGGCGCAGCAGCACCTTGCCGACCTCTGGATGGATCTGTCCCGCCGCTACGGCAGCATCCCGGTGAGCGAGCTCGCCTACGAGATCATGAACGAGCCCGTGGCTGACGACAACGAAGAGTGGAACGCCCTCGTCGCGCTGGTTCTCAAGCAGATCCGCGCCGTGGAGCCCAGCCGCGTGGTCGTCATCGGCGCCAACCGCTGGCAGATTCCGCAGAACGTGCCCGCGCTCAAGTTCCCGGAGGGCGACAAGAACATCATCATCAGCTTCCACACCTACACGCCGATGCTCTTCACGCATTACACGGCGGACTGGACGCCCCTCAAGTTCTACAAGGGTCCCGTGACCTATCCCGGCCCCATCGTCAGCAAGGAGGATTACGACAAGATCCGCGCCGAGATCGGCGAGAAGGCCGTCTTCGGTTCCTTCATCGAGGAAGCCCGCCAGAACTGGGGACCGGAACTCCTCTTCCAGGTGTATGAACCCGCCATCAAACGCGCCCGTGAACTCGGCCTGCAGCTCTACTGCGGTGAATTCGGCTGCATGCCCACCGTTCCGCGCGAGGCTCGCATGGCCTACTACCGCGACATCATCCGCGTCTATGAGGAAAACGGCGTCGCCTTCGCCAACTGGGAGTACAAGGGCGACTTCGGCATCTACGAGTGGCACGGCAAGCGTTTTGCCATCGGTGCGCCGGACGTGGAGCTGATCACGATCCTCACGCAGTCCTGCAAAAAGTAGCAGCCGTCGCAACAAGACGAAAATCAACCACTTGCGAGCCCGATTCCTCTGGAATCGGGCTCTTTTTTGCATGAAAAGCAGAGGCCCCGCTCCAAAGAAAAAATGGTCGGGGTGACTGGATTCGAACCAGCGACAGCTACGTCCCGAACGTAGTGCTCTAGCCAGGCTGAGCTACACCCCGCCGAAAGGTGCGTAGTAAGTCCCGTGGGGGCCTCCCTGTCAAGGCCATTGAAGGAAGTTTCCGCGAAGGCGGGTTTCCCGATCTGCAGGTTATTGTTGCACGAAACGCGGAAATCGCCATCGTAAGAAGAAGTTAAACATTCTTGTCTGTCCCTTAAGTCACCCGATCTGTCTCCGATATCCGCCCTTGGACTCCTTGTGTACCGGCAACCCCTCCCCACCGCGACGTATCCATTTCCCCGGAACTACGATGCGGACATGGTTTTGTCGGGCTTTGTGAAATGAGATTTTTCCCGATCCTCAGCGCTCTATTTCTTCTGCTTCGCGCGCCTCCCTGTGCTGCGGCGGAGCCGTTGGCGCGTATCGACGACGGGCTGCCGTTCTATTCAGTCTATAATCTCGATTATATCGGCAAGGGTTCCATCAGCGCAAAACTCTGTCTGGACCAAAGCGGACGGCTGGTGGCGATCGACAATGGCGCAGTGATTGTGTTCGACGGCTCCACTTGGGCTTTGCGGACGGCTTCGAGAGGCTCGGATTCCGACGCGCTGATGGCGGCGAAAGTGGGACCCGACGGGTGCATGTATGCGGGCGCGGTGGGCCGTTGGGGGACGATGGAGCTGCGGCCCGACGGCGATTTCACCTTCAAGGCCTATGATGTGAAGGGCGCGCCGGCTTGGATCTCCGCGGCGAATTTCGAACTCATCCTGCCGACGAAGACCGGCGTTTTCTTCGGCAGCACGCTCGGCGTGATCTATCAGGGATACGACGGAAGCCGCCATTACTGGGAAAGTCCCGTTCCGCCGCAAAAGCTTTTCCAGATCGGCGACAACGTCTTTTTGAGCGCGGGCTCGGGCGGAGTGTTTTTTCTGAAGGACTGGCAGTGGAATCCCGTTCCGGGAACGTTGACCTACGGGGGAAGCGATGTCATCGCGCATCAGGTGCAATGCGACAACGGTGCTGTCATCGTGGCCACGGCCTCGGGCAAGGTGTTCCGCGTGGACGGTCTCAACATGATCCCGTTCCGCACCGATGTGGACCAGACGCTTCTTTCCATGGGCATTGTGGACATGGTGGCTCTGCCCTCGTGCGAGATTGCCTTTGCCGTGCGCGGGTACGGGGTGATCGTCGTGAACGCGGAGGGGCATGTGGTGATGCGCCTCGGCTACGACCACGACGACGCCTTCACGGGCATCTCGGGCCTTCTTGCGGAGGAAAACGGCATTTTGTGGGCGTCGATTCCCGGAGGGGTGGCGAAGATCTATTATCCCTCGCAGGTGACTTTCTACGATTATCGCATGGGTATGCCCATGTACTGGCCGCGGGTGTATCATTTCGGCGGTAATCTCGTGATCTATTCGGAGTACCGGGTCTTCTTGGGCTGTTATGACATGACCGGTACGCTCAGCAAATTCGAGGAAATGGGCATCACCCGGGGCCAGCTTGTGGAAAGCTGCCTTTCCACGGAGGACACCCTGATCTTCGGCATCGGCGGCACTCTTTATTCTTACAGCGGGACGGGGGCGCCCCGAAAGATTGTCGAGGGGATCGCCTCGGCAAGATTAAGCCGGGTGAAGGGCGATCCGGACAGCGTGGTGGCATTTGGGAGCGACCGGCATGTTCTCATTCACAGGGAGAACGGCGTCTGGAGTGCGGTTGCCAGCGTGCCATCTACTGGTTTTCCGGCTGCCGTTTTATCGGCTTCGAACGGCGATATGTGGATCGAGTACGGTCTTGGACGGGTTTGCCGAGTGCGTGTGGAAAACGGAAAACTTCTCGTCCATGATTTCGACAATCTGCCGGGCTTCGAGGGCCAGTGGGTGAACATCTGGGAACTCTGGGGCAAGGTTTATGTTTCCACCGGACGGAACGTCCGCCGTTACGATCCTGTGGGAGACACTTTTGTCCAGGCGCCCGAGGCGGAGCAGCTTGTGGATTTCTTTGAAGGGCACGCTTCGCGCTTTTATCAGGCCGCCGACGGGACAATCTGGGTCTCGACAATGAACGGCGTCTCGCTTGTGCGGATTGAAAACGGACGCATCGTTGCGGACCGCTCCACGCTCCGGCCCGTGAGTGAGTCCCACGCGCTGATCGAATTCGACGGGGACAACATCGTCTGGATTTTTTCCCGCAACCGCTTGATTCGCTTCGACGCATCCCGCAATCCGCCTCATTACCGTCCGCTCAGGCCGGTGGCCAGTTTGGTCACCACGACGGACCGGAAAAGCCACGAGTCACGTTTGGTGGACCTGCCTTCGGGCGGCGAGGCTCAGCTGGAATTGCCGAGTTCCTCGAACAATCTGTCCCTGCGTCTCTTTCCGAACACCTATTCGCTGCCTTCTCCGCCCTCCTACCGCTTCCGTCTTCGCGACGGTTCCGATTCGGCATGGTCACTGCCTGTGGCCGAGCCTGTCCTGAGTTTTCCGGAGCTGGCCGACGGCGGCTACGTTCTCGACGTGCAGGTTCTCGACAATGACAATCCCGTCGGCGAAACCGCCACGTGGCATTTCCGGGTTCTCCCGAAGTGGAGCCAGACCTGGTGGGCCTTTCTCTTTTATTTTTCCGTTTTTGTGATCTTCGTCGTGGCTGTGGTCCGCGTCTCGCAGCGGCGCTACGAGAGGGAGCGGCGCCGTCTGGAGCGTCTGGTTGCCGAACGGACACGAGAGCTCGACGACACCAACACTCGTCTGCGCGAGTCGATCCGTACGGCCATGGCGGCGACAGAGGCCAAGGGCCGTTTCCTGGCCAACATGAGCCACGAGATCCGCACCCCCATGAATGGCGTTGTGGGGACGACGGAACTGCTCGCGCGCACCCCTCTCACGGGAGAGCAGAAGGAGCTAGTCGAGATCATCAACAAGAGCGGAAGTCTCCTCCTTTCCATCGTGAACGACGTTCTCGACTATTCCAAGATCGAGGCCGACCAGATCGTTTTCGAACTCATTCCCTTCAAGCCTCAGAACCTCATTGAGGACGTTTTGGAAATCCTCGGCGAGAAGGCGAACGAGAAGAAAGTGGAATTTTACGGCAGCGCCGATTCCTCCGTCCCGCGCGAGCTGGTGGGCGACATCACGCGCCTTCAGCAGGTGCTCGTGAACCTTTGCTCCAACGCCCTCAAATTCACCGAAAAGGGCGAGGTGGAAATCCGTTCCTGGGCGCGGCCCCGCGAGGACGGGCGCTGGGACCTTTTCTTTTCCGTGCGGGACACGGGCATCGGAATGGATCCCCGGCGGATGGACAAGCTCTTCAAGGCCTTTTCCCAGCTGGATGCCTCGAACACCCGCGTCTATGGTGGCACGGGTCTGGGCCTTGCCATCAGCAAGCGCCTCGTCGAGCGCATGGGCGGTGCCATGGAGGTGAAGAGCGAGGTGGGGCGCGGCTCCGTCTTCCAGCTTTTCATCCCGCTTTCCGGTGCTGGCGAAATGTCGAAAAGCACTCCGGTGGAGGAGGCCGCCCACCGGCTGCTTCTGGCCGACAACTGCCAAAGCCGGCGGGCCCAGATCGCGGAATTCCTTTCCCACAGGGGCTTTGTCGTGACGGCGCTCGGTCTCGCGGAGGCGGCGGACGCCGTCGGGAAAGGAGCGGAGTTCGATCTGGTGGTGGCGGACTGTCCCGCCGATGCTTCCGCGCTCCTGCGCCTTGCCGATTCGATTTCAAAAAAGCTGCGCTCCGTCCCGGTTCTGGTGTACCGCCAGCCGCTCCAGAGCGTGGAGCATCCGGCCATCGTGCGACGCCTCACCAAACCCTGGCGCTGCAACCGACATCTGGCGGAGCTTCGCTCGACTCAGGACCTGCTTTCCGGCGAATCCGTCCCCCAGACATCGCCCTCCGCAGTGGAGCCCGCAGCGCACCTCGTCCCCGAGGACACCACGGCGGACATGTCGCACCTGCGTCTGCTGCTTGCCGAGGACAACGCCGTGAACCAGCGCGTGGCGGTGCTGCTCCTGGCGAGGCTCGGCATCAAGCCGGACCTTGCCTGGAACGGACAGGAGGCGGTGAGTCTGGAGCACGCCAACCACTACGACATCATCCTCATGGACGTGCAGATGCCCGCGATGGACGGCATTCAGGCGACACTGGCCATCCGCAGTTCCATCCGGCACGACGAGCAGCCCATCATCATCGCCCTGACGGCTGGCGCCATGAGCAGCGATCGCGACGCCGCGTTTTCCGCAGGCGTGGACGCCTACCTCACCAAGCCGCTGCGGCTTGAAACGCTTCGCGAGCAGATTGTCGACATGCTGGAGCGCGTCCGTATGCGCCGGAGTCGCGGGTAGGGAAGGGAGTTGCCAGTAGCGGCCCTGCTACTTCCCTGCGGGGATCAGGCTCTTGTAGAGGTCCGCCGTCTGCCGCGCGATGCTGGACCAGGAGAACTGTTCCACGGCCCGCAGGCGGCCCTCCTTGCCGAACCGCTCGCGCTTGACGGGGTTTTCCATCAGGCGGTTGATCTGGTAGGCGAGGTCCTTTGCGTACGTTTCCGGCGCCACGGGCAGGAAGGGGCTCTCGTTCTGGCGCGAGACCGGCACGAGGAAGCCCGTCTGGTTGTGCACCACAACCTCCGGAATGCCGCCCACGTCGCTCGCCACCACCGGCACCTCGCAGGCCATCGCCTCAAGATTGATGATGCCGAAGGGCTCGTAGATCGACGGGCAGCAGAACACCGCCGCGTGCGAGTAGAATTCCACAAGGTCTTTCTTGTTCACCACCGCATCCACCCAGAAGACGCCCTCGCGTGTCTTCTTCACGCTGTCGATCACGTCCTTCATCTCGGCGGCGATCTCCGGGGTGTCCGGCGCACCGGCCACGAGCACCACCTGAAAGCCCGGGTTCATGTACTTGATCGCGCGGGTAAGGTAGATGATGCCCTTCTGGCGCGTGATGCGGCCCACGAAGAGGACGTAGGGTTTTTTCGGGTCGATGCCGTACTTCTCCAGCACCGCGGTGGATTCCACCTTTTTGAATTCGTCCGGGTTGATGCCGTTGTAGATCGTGTGGATCTTCGCGGGATCGACCTTGAAGTAGCGCAGGATGTCGTTTTTGGTCCCGCTGGAGACGGCGACGATCGCGTCGGCCATTTCCATCGCGGTTTTCTCAACCCAAGTGGAGAACTCGTAGCCGCCGCCGATCTGTTCGCGCTTCCATGGGCGCAGGGGCTCCAGCGAGTGCACCGTGATGACCAGCGGGATGCCGTAGGCGAGCTTCGCCATGATGCCGCCTAGGTGCGTGTACCAGGTGTGGCAGTGCACCACGTCCGCATCCATTCCGGCGGCGTTGAAATCGACGCAGCGCCTTGCCGCGCCGAAGACGCTCGCAAGGTTTTCAGGGCAGTGGAAATCGTTCTTGTCCAGACCGAAGCCCTTGGCAACGAGATTGCCCGTCTTCACGTCCTGCTCGCCGAAGCAACGCACTTCCACCGACGCGAGTTTCGCGAGCTCGCGGCTCAGGTTGTCCACGTGAACACCGGCACCCCCGTACACATGCGGAGGATACTCATTGGATAGCAATAGAACTTTCATCGCCTGCGTTGAGGAGGGATTACAAAGATTGATGCGGCTTTCTGCAAGCCACTCCTTTGTGAAACCGATCTGCCAGCGGCGCAACCAGCATAGCCCCAAAGACGGAACCATACGGGAATCGGCACCGAAAGGAACCCGTGGATCACTCCGCCCGTTTCATCGCCCGCGGACACAAAAAACCAACGCGGGAGAGGAGGTCTTCCACTTGGGAACAAAAGACGAGATCAGGGGCTATCCCTTGGAATCACCCAGCTTCTTGAGGTCGATCTTCTTGATGCGCGCCTTGAGTTCCTTGCCGGACTTGAACTTGATCACGGCCCGTTCGGGAATGGTGACTTCCTTCTCGGGCTTGTTCGGGTTGCGTCCGACGCGGCTCTTGCGCTTCTGCACCTCGAAGACACCGAAGTTGCGCAGTTCCACATTATGCCCCTGAACAAGGGCACCGGCGATGGTGTCCAGCGTAAGCTGCACTACATCGCGAACCTCCTTTTGGGGAAATCCGGTCTTGTAGTAGATGCTAAGTACGATATCTCGTTTGGTCAGGTTCGCTGGCATACCCAATTTGTTGTAAAGACGGTTACGAGGCCTTACAATGACCACTGAAACTGTTGTTATCCTTCGCTTGCGGAAGAGTCAAGCCGTTGATCTCCATTTTTTTCGATAAATGAGTGAAAAAGAACCACTAAACCCTTTCGACGACATTCAGAAACGTTTGGACGAGGCCCTGCGTCGCAGCGGCATGGGCGTCCCCCGTCCGGAAGGCCCTGGCGCGGCCTCCGGAGCCGTTTCCGGGGTGGAAGATGCCCCCGCACAGGACGATCAGGGGGCCGTGCTTGAGAAAATCCGCACCTTCAATCTTAAACCGAGGGAGATCCGCGATTATCTGTCCCGCTTTGTCATCGGGCAGGACGAGGCCAAGAAGGTCCTCTCCGTCGCGGTATGCGATCATTATAATCATGTCCGCCAGTGTCTGGAGGATCCGAAGGCGGCCTCGAAGGATTACCAGAAACAGAACGTCATCCTCCTTGGCCCCACCGGCAGCGGCAAAACGTATCTCATGCGCTGCATCGCGCGGCTCATCGGAGTGCCCTTCGTGAAGGCCGACGCGACGAAGTTTTCCGAGACCGGCTACGTCGGCGCGGACGTGGAGGATTTGGTGCGCGACCTGAACAAACTGGCGGGCGGCAATACGGACCTTGCGGAATACGGCATCGTGTACATCGACGAGATCGACAAGATCGCCTCCGCGCAAGGCATGCAGGGACGCGACGTGTCGGGCCGCGGTGTGCAGATCAATCTCTTGAAGCTCATGGAGGAGGCGGAGGTGAACCTCTTTTCCCCCACCGACATGATGAGCCAGATGCAGGCCATGATGGACATGGGGCGCGGCGGCAGGCCCAGGCGACGCTCGATGAGCACGCGGCACATCCTCTTCATCGTCTCCGGCGCCTTCGACCGGCTGGCCGAATCTGTCAAGAAGCGCGTGGAGAGCGCCGCCGTGGGCTTTGGTGCGGAGCGGGGGGATCGCGATGAGGCCGAGGACCTTTCCCGCTACCTCGCCCATGTGGAGACGCCGGACTTTGTGAAATACGGCTTCGAGCCGGAGTTCATCGGGCGACTCCCCGTGCGCGTGGCGTGCGAGGCCCTTGGCGTGGAGGACTTAGCGAAGATCCTGACGACCTCGGAGGGCAGCCTTCTCGATCAGTACCGGCTGGACTTCAAGGGCTACGGAATCGACTTTGCCATGACGCCCGAGGCCGTGATGGAGATCGCCCGGCGCGCCCATCGCGAAGGCACCGGAGCGCGCGGCCTCATGACCGTCTTCGAGAAGGTCTTCCGCGACTTCAAGTTCGAGCTTCCCTCCACCGCCATCAAGAGCTTCGAGGTGACGACCAGCACGATCGCCGCGCCGCAGAAGGCCCTCAAGGCACTGATTCTGGAAAACAAGCACCTTCAGGAGGGGGTTCTCCGCGCCGATATCCGTGCCTACGAGGCCCGTTTCAAGGTGGAGAACGGCATCGAAATCGTCTTTGACGACGCGGCCTGCACGGCGCTCGTGGAAAAGTCCGCGGAGAAGGATCAGTCGATCCGCGCCCTGTGTGAGGCCCTCTTCAAGGACATGGGGCACGCCCTAGCCATCGTTTCGCGGAACACCGACCGCACGAATTTCCCCCTCGGGGCCGAATTCGTCACCGACACGGACAAGGCCCTCTCCAAACTCGTCACCGAAAGCTTCGGCAGGCAGGGCGGAACGCCCTGCACCCGCGACTCCTCCGGAGTCGCATAAGGGCTCCGCCCTTACGGCTGGCTTCGCACGCCTATCCTGAAAAGGGAGGGACGCATCTATCTTGTGTCTTTGTCTGGACGGCTCTTTGCGAGAATGGGAATAAACTCGTCGGAGCAAAGAGCCGTTTTCAAGGTCTCGCGGGGAGGAATACGACATGTTCGGGCGACGGCTTACCCTGCGCAACCTTCCGGGCCCTCGTGATTGGGCCGGGCGAGGAGGTTCGCGTGCGGCTCGGTGGCGAAGGGGACCGACGAACGGCCCTTCGCCGTCAGGAAGGCGTCGCACACGGCGAAAAGCTCCGCCGCCGTCTGCGCCGTGCGCATATTGCGCAGAAAAGCCCCCTCCGGATCGACACCGAGGCCGATGAAGTTGAGGAGCTTCTTCATCCGGGGAATGTGGTGCTTGTCCGCGAGGCCGGGCTCCCCCGTCGCTTCCCAGAGCCGGTCCACGTAATGGCGCACGTCGCCGAATGTGGGGGCAAAGACGTTCGTGCCGGAGAACTTCTCCCGGCACTGGCGGAAGATCCAGGGGTTCCGCACCGCGGTGCGCCCGATCATGACGCCGTGGGCGCCTGTGAGCGCAAGGACCTCCGCCGCCTTGTCGGCGCTCGTGATGTCGCCATTGGCCAGCACGGGGCAGGGGAGGCGTTCCACGGCCCGCTTGATATAAGTGTAGTCGGGCCTGCCCCGGTAGAGCTGCCGGACGGTGCGAGCGTGCAGGCTCACAAGGTCCACCGAGTTCGCCTCTAGCAGGTCCAGAATGATCTCGAAATGCCGGTCGTCCTCGAAGCCGAAGCGCATCTTGACGGAGAAGAGACCGGGGATTTCCGCACGCAGACGCGCGAGGATCTCGCCGATGCGGACCGGGTCGCGCAAAAGTCCGCCGCCGACGTTCTTCTTGTACACCTTGGGCGCCGGGCAGCCGAGGTTGAGATCGATTCCCGCGATGGGCAGACCCTTCAGCTCCCCCACGGCTCGGGCGAGGTGATCCGGATCCTCGCCGATGAGCTGCGCGAAGATCGGTCTGCCGCTCTCGTTTCCTTCGATGCATTCCCGGATCGAGTCGTCCAAGCGCGAATGTTCGTGGACGCGATAAAACGCCGTGAAGAGGTAATCCGGCGCACCGCACTCCGCCACGAGCTTCATGAACGGCGCGAAGGTGATGTCCTGCATCGGCGCGAGGGCCGTCGGCGGCAGACCGGGCACAAGCGGTGCGGGCAGGGGATTTTTCATGGATACGATCCGCAGAAAAGAGAACCAAATTCTTTAACCGCAGATAAACGCAGATTCTAAAAACAAAACTCCGGATTTATTATCCACAGATTGAAACAGGATTTACGCAGATTACCCAAAATGAACGGGCTCGATTCAGTAATCTGCGAAAATCTGCGTAATCTGTGGATAGACAATTTGGAGACTTCTTCTTCTCAGACGAGTTTGATCAGGTGCTTGTCGCTGGGCCGATAGTAGAGGGCGGAGGCGCCGGTGGCCCCGCAGAGGACGGAGTCGGTTTTCACGGCGATCTCCTCCATCAGCGCGGCGCGGGCGGCGCGGTCTTCCGCGTTCACACGCACCTTGACCAGCTCCGTGCGCAGGAGCGCCATCTGGATCTCCTTCACTGCGTTGTCGGTGGCGCCCTGTCGTCCGATTAGGACGGCGGGTTCGAGGTTCATCGCAAGGGAGCGCATCTGCGCCCTCTGGCGGCTGGTGAGAGGTTCTGCCATGTGTGTCTTTTTTCTGTGGAAATCCGTCACTCTAGCGTGGGAGCGCGCCGCAGCAAGCGTGCAGATAGCCATTCCTCGCCCGAAGGGAGGTTCGCAGGGGACACAGGCACACGGAGGCGGACTATCCGGCGATGCCGCGCTTGGCGGAGTCACCCGGTGTCTGCGCGGGGCGGGAATCGCCGGAACGCACGCGGTCCTCTAGCTGCGAAAGGGTCTCTTCGCGCTCCAGAAGGGCGCGGGAATCCTCGATCAGCTTCTTCTGCTGCTGGGCGACTTCCTTCTTGGCGGCCTCCGCTTCGGCGAGCAATTCCTCCACCTTCTGGCGCTTGAGGTCCAGTGCGGCCTCCACCTCGGCAATCATCTCCCTGCGCAGCGCATCCTTCTTGGAGTCGAAGATCTTGTCGGCCTCGGCCTTCAAGGCCTCGATATCGCGCTGTTCCTTGGCCAGACGCGCGTGGCTCTGTGCCACCTGATCGCTTTCCTCGGCCAGTTCCTGCGCCTTCTTCAGGTGTTCCAGCTTCTGGCGGCGCAGCACCGCCTGCTCCTCGCGGAGTTTCTTTTCGGCATCCATCGCTCGGAGCGAGGATTCCTGAATCTCCTTGCGTTCGGCTTCCACGGCAAGGCGTTCCTTGTCCAGCTCGGCACGCTCGGTTTCGATGTCGCCGCGCATCTTCCAGAGCTCCTTTTCCTGTTCCTTGCGGCGGACCTCGAAGGCCTTCACCTCGGAATCGAAATGCAGGCGGTCCTGCTTGTAGGTTTCGAGCCTGCCGTCCAGTTCGCGGCGCTCCTTCTCGAAGGCGAGAACCTTGGCGTCGAATTCCTGCGAGTTGCGGCGCACGAGATCCTTCTCGGCGTCGATCGCCATGATCTTCTTCTCGCGCTCGTTCTCGAAATCGCTGCACGCCTTGTTGAAAAGTTCGCGGCGCTGTTCCAGCTTGTCGGACTCGGCCTTGATCTTAGCCAGTTCCTCGGCGATTTCCTGCCGTTTCTTCTCCACGGCCACCATCTGGTCGTGCACCTCGTTGCCGCGTTTTTCGATGGCTTCCAGCTTGTGCTGGCCCTCAGCCACTTCCTTCGCGAGGTTCTGGAGCGCCTTCTCGCGCTCGCCGAGGCCCTTCTCGCGGGCGGCGAGGCTTGTCTCGCGGTCGATGAGACCCGCCTCCATCTCTCGGCGCTGGCGCGAGAAATCGCTCACCTGCTGGTTGATCTTGGCAGCGCGTTCCTCCAGACGCGTCTTTTCCTCTGCGAACTTGTCGAGCTCGCCTGAAAGTTGCTTTTCTTTCTCGGTCAGCGTCTTTTCACGCGCGGAAAATTCCTCGGCCTGAGCCTCGAAGAGAACCTTCTGGCTCTCGAAGCGCTTGAAGCCCTCGTCGATTTCGGACTGCTTCTTGGCAAGGGTGGCCTTCTGGCTGTCCAGCTCCGCCTTTTCGATGCGAACCTGTTCCTCCCACTGGCCCGTCTCGTTCTTGCGGCGAAGTTCGAACTCCATCCGCTCGGTCTCCAGCCGTTCCGCCTGTTCGGCAAACTTGCGGTTCTGCGCCTTGAGGTCGGCAAGGGCGGCGTGGCGGTCCTCCTCAAGCTGGGTGCGGGCCTGCGCCATCTTCTGCTGTTCTGCGGCGATGGCGGCGCGCGCTTCTTCCACCTGCTTCTTCTCGGCGGCGACCTCGGCGGCAAAAATCTCGCGTTCCTCTGCCAAGGCGGCCTTCTTCTTTTCGAGTTCGGCCACGTGGGATTCGAACTCCGCTCTTTCTGCCTCCAGCAGGGCGCGCTCCTGCGCGGCGGCCTGCACCGCCTTCTCGCTGGCTTCGCGGCGCTTGTCGAAGTCGGCCAGCAGCTTCTCACGTCCGGCGATCTCCATCTCCTGCACGGAGAGGATCTCGCCTTTCTTGTCGAGTTCCCCCTGACGTGCCAAGAGGGCGCTCTCGCGGTCGGAGAATTCCTTCTCCATGTCGCGGCGCTGTTTTTCAAAATCGGCGCTCTTGCGCTCCAGTTCGCGGGCGGCGTCGGCGGTCTTTTTCTCCTCCTGGGCGAGGATGGCGCCGCGGGCGGCGAATTCCTCCTCGTTCTTTGCGAGGGCCGTTTCGCGAGCGGATTGTTCCTCGCGCTGGGTGTCCAGCAGGGCCTTGTCGCTTTCGAGATCCTTCGAGGCTTTCTGGAGGCGCAGTTCCTCCTCCTCGATCATCTTCTTCTCCTCGGCCAGCTCGTGCTTTTGCACGGCGGCGTCGGCCTCGAAGCTCTCGCGCATTTGCGCCTGTTCCTTCAGGAAGGCCTGACGGGCGGCGGCGAGCTTGGCGCTTTCGTCGGCGATGAGGCGGGTCTGCTCCTTGAGCTCGGAAAGGGCGCTGTGTCGGTCGGCCTCGAACTGGGCCTTGATGCGGTCGAATTTCTCCCGCTCGGCCTTCATGGAAGCGGTGGCCTCTTCGAGTTCGGCCTCGGTCTTCGCCTTTGCCTGCTCGAATGCCTTCACGCTTTCCTGCCATGCGGCGCGTTCCTTCTGGAACTTCGAGGTGCCTTCGAGAAGCTCCATCTTCTCGGCCTCGGCGATCTGGCGCTCGCGGTTCAACTGGGCGAGAGCCTTGTCGATGTCGGCCTTCTTCTTTTCGGCCTCCACCACTTCCTTCTCGCGGGCGACGAGCTGGGCTTGAAGTTCCGCCAGCTCCGCCTCGCGGGTGACGAGTGCCTGCGCGCGGGTCTTGGTTTCGTTTTCGAGGTCCTTGCGCTGTTTTTTGATCTGTTCGGTCGCCTCGGAAAGTTTGATCTCGCAGAGTTGTTCCTCGCTCTTCATGCGGGCGAGGTCCTCCTGATGCTTTTTGCGCTCGTCGGCGACGAGTTTCGCCTGCGCTTCGAGCTCCTCAAGGGACTTCTGCGCCTTCTTCTGGCGGCCTTCCAGCTCCTCGAGGGTCTTGGCAAGGGCGTCCACCTCGCTCTTCAGGCGCTCGGAACGGCCTTGCAGGCTGTCGCGCTGCTGGGAAAGATTCTTGTTCTCCAGCGAAAGCTTGGCGATTTTTTCGGTGAGGGCGGTCTGTGTGCCGGTCAGGGCGTTCTGCTCCTCGCGCAGGGCTAGGATGCGGTCGTTCGCCTGCTTCTGCATCTGGGCCATCTCGGCCTTCTGCGTCTCCCAGAGTTCCTTCGCGTTGTCGATTTCGCGCAGCTTGCGGGCGATTTCCGCCTCGCGGTTCTTGAGCGAGGCGCCTTCGTCCTGAATCTTCTTGAGGACGGCCTCGGCCTCCTTGCGGAAGCCCTCCGCCTCCGCCGTGCCGGAAACGCCGCCGACGAGCGATTCGTTGCGCGGACGCGGTTTGTACTCCACCGGGGTGTGCGCCGCGCCGAAGATGCGCGAAAGGCTCGCCAGTTCGTCACCCGCGAGGAACGTGTCCTTGGGGACGCCGAGGAGCCCGGCAACGGTTGCGGAAAATTCCTTGATGTCGAGGTCGTCGTACTGGCTGTCCGCTACACCTAGACGCATCGCCTCCACCGCCGTGCGCAGGTCCAGACGCGAAGAAACCACCACGATGGGAAGAGTCGGCGCCTTCGCCTTGATCGCCTTCACCCAAGCGAGCTTGTCCTCAAGGCCGCCCGCCAGATCGCACACCGCAAGATCGAAGGAGTTGCCATCCAGAGCCGCGAGTACCTCGTCCAGACTGCGGAACGTGCTTAGGGAGCATCCCTGGCCGGTGAAGAGCAGACTCAGGAGCTTTCGCAGAGTCGCATCCTGCTTGAAGAGGAGGATTTTTTTCTGCAACGGGGTTTGCTTCTCACTTGCTGCCATGACTTTATCCTTCTGGATGAGATGGTTGCCGATGGGCTGGGGATGTGAGGCGTTCCGCAGGGGAGGGACTCATGCGGATTGGGAAAAGGCACTCACACGATGATTTGGGGTTTACTTAGAATAATACAGAGCCAACTAGGTGCAAGACCTTATTTTCCTTTCCAATCTTCCGTAAGATTGTAAGCGTGACCAATCTAGAACCATCATATCCTTGAGAAAGCGACGCCTTCCGTCTATCCTTTTTCAAGGATCCCCGTTTGGTTTTCACGGTTTCCGACCCATCCCCTTTTTTATCTCCATGTATCTGACTTCCGACGGCCGCCAGAGCCAGCGTGTCAGCAGGCCCGTTGACAGCGTCCTGATCATCGACGACGAGGAGGACCTGCTCGACATGCTCAAGGCAGTGGTGTCGACACTCGGCTACGAGGTGACGACAGCTTCCGATGTGGACACGGCGGAGGGCATCCTGACCCGTCGTGGAACCCGGGCCTTCCAGTGCGTCCTTACCGACTACAAGATGCCGGGGCGAAACGGACTGGAACTGCTCCGCTGGCTCAAACACTTCGACGCGGACCTGGCCATCATCGTGAATACGGGCTACGCGAGCCACGAGGATGTTTCCGCGATGATCCGCGAGGGCGCGGCGGACATCCTGAAGAAGCCCGTGCAGATGGACATCCTGCGTCAGGCGCTGACGCACGCGGTGAAACAGACGCGCGTTTCCCGCCGCCGAGCCAGCGCCGAGAAGGCGGTTCTCCAGGTGGGCGTGGTCCAGAGCTACATGCTGCGGATCACCGGCATCCGCGACATTCCCTGGGTGGGTTTCTATTCCCGGCCCGTGCATCAGGCCGGCGGCGACTTCGTCTCCTCCTTTCCCCGCGAGGGTGGGGGAGAACTTCTTATCATGGCGGACGTGGCGGGGCACAATCTGGACGCCGCCTACATTTCCGCTTTCTTCCACGGCGCGGTGCACGGTATGGCGCGAGCGGGTCTCTCCAGCCAGTCCATGGTGAACGAGATCAACCGCTTCCTCCTTTCCAAGTGGAACGACCGCGACCTTGGCGATTCCGCCGATCAGGCGCCGGAGGCCTCCGTCTGCGCCCTCTTCATCGAGGTGGACGGCACGCGCGAGACGATGGTATGCCACAACAACGGTCTGCCGACCCCCGTCCTCACCCTGCCGGAGGCGCGCACGAGCTTCATCGGCATGGGCAACTGCCCCTTGGGCCTGTATGACGACCCCGAGACCTGCGTCACGCGGATCGACGGCGCGAAGGGAGCGTCGCTTCTTTGTTATAGTGATGGACTGGAGGACTTCGCGAGGGCGCAGCGCATTTCGCCGCTGGCTCTCGCCTGCCGGTTGCACTTTGCGTCAGACGCCGAGCGTGATGAAATCCTTGCCGAAGCCGACGACGATGTGATGGTGATGCGCCTGTGCATGGCGGACTGCGGGGAGGATGCCTTCTTCCCCATTCTCGCCGACAGCTATCCAGGCGACACCTACCAGCAGATCGACGCGGTGGAGGACGGCTGGGCCCGAAGCATCCAGTACGCCATCCCCGACATCCTGGACGAAAAACTCTACTCGATTCTCCTCACCGCGCGCGAGGCTGTGATCAACGCAACCCTCCACGGATGCGGGGGCGATCCGGAGAAGGCGGCGGATTTCCACGTCCATTACTCGCCGAAGCTCAAGCTGCTCCGCATCATGGCTCGCGACCCCGGGCAGGGCTATGACGACGACTTCCTGACGGCGGCGGAGCCGGACATGGAAAAGGAGCGGCACAGCGGCCTTGTCCTCATTCGCAACTTTCCCGATCGCGTCTGGACCGAGCGCAGAAATGCGACCGTGTTTGCAGAGTTCTCGCTGATTTGACTTGCCATTCATCACAAAAATTTTACCACATGATTCCCGTCGTTTCCCGATCGCGTAATCGCGGGGCCTGTGGCTTCGTCATGATTCAGAAAAAATGAACGCATCAATCCCTCAGGTGTCCGTGGCCGGTGCAGGTGAGGAGATCACCTTGGTTATCGGCGGAAATATCCTCAGTACGAACGTGCAGGAAGTACGACAAAAGGTGCTCGACGTCCTGAACCAGAACGAGACCGGAAATCCCCTCTGGAAACGTCTGCACTTGGATCTGACGGCGGCCCAGATGATCGACTCGACCGGTCTCAACTTCCTCGTCGCCGTCACGCGCCACGTGAAGAAACGCGGCATCGAGCTCAAGATCAGCGTTTCCAGCCCCAACATTTCCAAGAGCTTCAACTTCATCCGCCTCAACCGGCAGGCCGAAATCGTCCTGATCGGCAGTTAGGCACTTTCCCATGGCCCACATCGACGACAGCTGCATTCAGACGATCCAGTATGCGGATCTGCTGACCTGCTCGGAAAGCGACCAGACAGAGACGTTCGAGCAAAGCGTGTCGTTCGTGGTGACGATCGGCCAGAATCCCGCGGCGGCCATACAGTACATGCGATCGGCCCACGGGATTCTCCCGTATCCGACGGTCACGCGCGAAATCAACGGGGATGCTCTGGTCACTTTCTGGAAGCTCTTGGAGCTGCAATCCAAGGATTACCGACGCCTGTCGATGGACGATCTCGTCAGCCTGCCGGTGAACCAGTGGCCCTGTGTCCCGGTGGGGCAGGTGGGTCCGCTTCTTCTCATGGGGCACTGCTGCCCGCCTTCACGCAACTGCTGGGGCATCGACCCCGATGCCTGCCCGATGGTGTGGCTGACGCCCAAGATGTACCACGCCTTCCTGCAGAACACCCTGCGTTTCCTTTCCGAGCGCGAGGTGCGCCCGCGCCTGTACCGCGAGGAAAGCCAGAGCGTGGCGGATCTGCGCAAGAGTCTTGAGGAGTTCGACGAGGACAGCCGCGTTATCCCGGTCATGAAGTGGATGCTCACGGCTTTGCCCATGAGCCAGGAGGACCGCACCTTCCTTCAGGAATCCATCGACGAGGGGACTCTCACGATGCCGGGCGGTTACACGGCGGCCATCGACTTCCTTGCCCGTGGCGCCCCGCTCACGGACATCCGCGACATGGATATCTCCCCGCGCCTGTACGAGCGCATCCCGCGCAATCTCGTGGATCGCTACAAGGTGCTCTGCTTCCTAGAGACCGAGAAGGAATTTTATGTGGCGGTCGCCCGTCTGGACGACTTCGAGGCCGAGGACCAGCTCGTCAACCGCCTGAAGCTCGACAAGGAACTCGTCCGCGTGCAGGCCCGCGCGAACGACATCCTGATGCGTCTGGAGCGCTTCGAGAACACCGGCACGCTGATGACGAGTGTGGTGGAGGACGAGGGCGCCGAGGAGCGGGCGCTGCGTCAGTTCAACGCCGACATCACGATCAACGAGGAGGCCGCCCGCCTCATCAACCCCAAGAGCACGAACACCTCCCCGGAGGAACTGCTCGAATGGCTCCTTTTCAACTCCATCACGGGCCGCGCCTCGGACATTCATATCGAGCAGTACCGCGAGCAGGCGCGCTTCCGCACCCGCATCGACGGCGAGCTCACCACGATTTACTCGGGACCGATCAAGATCCTGATGCCGGTGGTGGCGATCATCAAGAACCACTGCAACATGACCCTGAACAACAACGACGCGCAGGACGGTCGTTTTTCGGTCAAGTTTGCGGGCCGCATCATCGATGCGCGCGTCTCCGCCATTCCGTGGCGCAAGAAGTTCCAGAAGATCACCATCCGAATCCTCGACAAGGGTTCGAACATTCGGTCGCTGGAAGACATGGGTCTGCCCACCAAACAGCTCAAGATCTTCCAGAACGCGATCAACATGCCGCAGGGTATGATCGTCGTCACTGGCCCCACCGGGTCCGGCAAATCGACCACCCTGTACGCGGCGATGCAGGCCGTCAACAAGGGCAACGTCAACATCCAGACGATCGAGGACCCGATCGAGTACGAGATGGAGGGCCTGAACCAGACGCAGGTGGACCCGAATCAGGACCTCACTTTCTTAAGTGTTCTACGCCGCATTCTGCGCGCCGACCCGGACATTATCATGGTGGGCGAAATCCGCGACAAGGAGACCGCCGTCACCGCTGCCGAGGCTGCCCTCACGGGCCACTTGATTCTGACGACGCTCCACTCGCTGGACTCCATCCGAGCGATCGGGCGTCTGCTCGCGATGGGCGTTCAGAGCTACATGCTCGCGGACTCGCTCATCCTGCTGCACGCCCAGCGCCTCGTGCGTCGCCTGTGCCGCTGCCGCAAGGAGGACGTGATGACCCCGGAGATTGAGGACATCTACCGTCAGGAGGGCTTCTACGAGAGCGGTTCCGATGCCATCCCGCACAAGAGCTTTTACAAGCGCGGCTGTGCGGAGTGCTTCTCCACCGGTTACCGCGGACGCGTGGCCATCATGGAAATGGCTCCCGTGAATGACGCGATGCGCGACGTGATCATCAACGGCGCCGACAGTGCGAAGCTCTTCAATCTTGCCGTGGCCAACCAGTACGAGCCGATGCTCCGCGTCGGCCTGCGCAAGGCCCTCTCCGGCGCGACGAGCGTCGAGGAATGCCTGAGACTGCGCCGTACCTAGCCCTTTCCAATACCCCGAAAAGATCACCCATCCCGAGATCATGAGTCTCAAAGACGATCAATCCCTGAAACAGCTGCTGAACCTGGCGACGATGCGTGCCTTCCGGCCCGATGCATTCGACATGACCGCCCCGATCAGGGTCCGTTTCGCCCACCAGAGGCTCCTTGGCATCGTGATTTACCCGAACGTCGTCAAGCTGGCCAAGTATCACTTCGGCGGCTCGGTCCACGTTGAAATGGTGGGCTCCATCAACCGAGAGGGTTCCTCGGACAACGACCTGCTCCGGATCCTCGGCAACATCGCCAAGGAGAACCCGGGTCTGCCCGCCGTGGTGGCCTACAACTTTGGCTTCAACGCGGTGAAGAGCTTCACCGTCAAGAAAAGCGAGAACCTCTGGTCCTCCCTCAAGGAGAATCCCCAGCGGGTGATCGGCGACGATTTCGAGGCCGGACACGCCTATTCGGTGGTGCAGCATCCCGCGCGCGAGTGTTCCATCGTCTTCTCCTACGAGCAGACGGTGGTGGCCGGTATCGAGAGAATTCTCGAACAGGCGGGCCTCCAGTGCGTGCGCCTCCAGCACTCCATCGGCAGCATATTCGCTTACCTCGCCGACGCGTACAAGGGCATTCTTCCCTGCAACACGCTCATCATCTCTGGTAATTCAGTCCTGTATCTTGAGGTGGACCCCAAGGCCGACCACGAGTGGATGATGCTCCGCAACCGCAGCGAAAACCCGGTGGCCAGCGCCGTCGAAGTGAAGAGGATGCGGAATTTGATCGAGCAGATCCTTCCCAAGGACGGTGACGTCCTGCTCTGCGTGGACCAGCTCGTCGAGCAGGAATACCTCGGATGGGAGCAGCGCCTCCGCGAACTGCGGCCCGCCCTCAACCTTAAGCAGCCCATCGGCAAAATCGAGACGCCCCAGAACCGCGTCTTCTATTCGCTCATCCAGGACTAGCAGGAGACATTTCAATGCCAGCAGCATACGATCTACGAAGCAACGCCAAGGTCACCGGTAACAGGGCTTATCTGCCGCCCCAGTACAAGGTGGTCATGCACTTCTATTACGGCCTCCTCATCCTCTGCGTCCTGCTTGCCGCAGGTTACGCCGGCTGGGGCGTGTGGCTCGGATGGAAGATCGAGGAGGTGAACGCCAACCTCTCGAAAGTCCGCCAGACAATCAACGCCCAAGATCACATGCTGTGGCTGGCCGATTGGCGCTCGCAGAGCATTCCGATGCAGGAGGTCCTCGTGGATTTCTTCACGCGGCTTTCGCCCGACGTGCGCCTCTCCCAGCTCATTATCACCCAGAATAGCGAGGAGAACACCGTGGATTTGACGATCGCGATCAACAGCGACCGCAACACCTCGGCCCAGTACTTCCGCGAAATTACCAACTTTATGCAGGAAAAGGGCTTCGGTGCCTCCTCCATCGAACAGAACCAGGCCGTGGGCGCCACGGTGTGCAAAGCGAAGTTCCGCATCATGCGCCGTTTTGACCGCGCGATGCCCGGTACCACCCCCGCAGCCCAGAAATAACAATCCGGAGATTTTCCACGATGAAAGACTACCTTTTCGGCATCGCGATTTTCCTCGGCCTTCTGGTGCTGATCGGGAATGTCGCACTCAAGCAGATGGGCCGCGTGAACGTGGCCCGCGAGACTCTGGACGACGCCCGCATCCAGTTGCGCTCCTCGGAAAGCAGCCGCTCCTCCAAGAACATCCAACTCATGGCCCAGTTCGGTAATTCGGACGTCACCCGTTTCATGCGCGACAACGGCGCAACCCTTCAGAGCATGAAGGAGATCGGCTCCATCAACCAGCGCGTGGGCAGCGAGTCCGAGGCCCTGCGCATCCCGATCCAGGAGCAGAAGACCGAGATTCGCGCGATGAAGGGCCGTCAGGGCACCACGGTGGAGAAGGTTTCCATGCACCAATACTCCATTACGATCCTTTCCACCTTCCGCGATTCTCTGGTGTGGATGGGCAAGATGGAGGACGCCTTCCCCTTTGCGAGAATCGAGAGCATTTCCTTCACCCCTTCCGGCGACTACGTGAATCTCCAGACGCGGATTCTCTTCCCGAATCTGGATCAGACCATTCTCAGCCAGTAGCCGAACCTTTTTCCCGACATGAAAATCATCCCTGCCATCCTGCTTGCGGCGGTGTTTGCGCTTCCCGCGGGAGCCTCCGTTCAGGTTCCGCTCGAAATCCGCAACCCCTTCGAGGTGCCCGATCCCGTCGGTTTCAAGACGTTGAACACCCAGACGAAGGACAAGACCGACAGCGCCGCACTTGCCAAGGAAACAGCATTTGCAAAAGTTAAGGAAAAGTTGTACGCACTTCCCGTCCGGGGAATCGTGTCGCACATGAAAAATGCAAACAGCGGAAGTGTGACGATCCTTCTTGGCGCCTATACCGTCAGCGAAGGAACGAACCTTCCTCCCCAGGATTTCGAGTTGAACAAAGGTATCATCAGGGCCACCTCGGTCACCCTTGACCGCATAGTCTTCAAGGTCTCGATCGGTCTGGACACCCGCGATATCGTCATTCCACTAGCCCGCTAAACCTACCCGTATGAATCCCCGCAAACTCCTAGCCCTGCTGGCTCTGATCGCGCTCGGCGCGCTTCCTGTCAGTGCACAATTCAACCCTTCGCGCGCTGAGGAACAGGAGGTTCAGCGTCTTCTCGCGCTGCCGGATCTCACCATGAGATTCCAGGCGGCCCCGCTCGACGATGTTCTCCGCACCCTCTGCGAAGCTTCCGACATGGCCTACATCGGCCTGCCCAAGCCCAAGGACGCCGCAGCCGTGGACATGACCATCAAGGGGAACCCGTATCAGGCGCTGCTTCTTGTGGCGCAGACCTACGGGTACGTCCCGATCTACGAGAACGGCCTGTGGCATTTCTCGCCGATCAAGGAGGAGAAATCCAAGCTCTTCCCGAAGGTGTACAAGATGAAGTACATTCACATCAACGAAGTGAATGTGAACCAGCAGCAGCTCGACAAGAGCGTCTCGCGCGACACCTCCAGCGCCCTGCCGCAGCCGGTGAACAGCGTCGCTTTTACGAGCGACATCAGCAAGGTCATCACCGACATCAAGGCCCTGCTTGAACTCGACCCGTCCAACCTCGCCCTCAACGAGAAGGAGGCCACCCAGCAGATCAATCCCGCCGCGATGCTCCTTTCCGGCGTCCCGAGTTCAGAACTGGCTTCGCGCCTCAACATGGTCCCGCAGGCCAAGGAATCCGCCCTCAAGGGCCGCATCATCGCCGACCCGGACCAGAACTCGCTCTTCATCATCGCCACCAAGGAACACCACCACTGGATCGAGACGTATTTGAACACCATCGACCAGCCGCGCAAGCTCGTGAAGCTGGAAACGCGCTTCATTGAGGTGAGCGACGACCCAACCTCCACTTACGGCCTCGACTGGAGCAAGTCCCTCGGCGGCGACGGCTACAAACTCGGCCTGACGAACAAGGATTCGGTGCATTCCACTTCCACCGCCGCCGAGACGCCCACTTCGGGCTCCTCTACCAGCGACAAGGTGGGTACTTACCTCTTCACCAGCCAGCTCGACCACGCGATCCTCACCGGTCCGGAACTCTTCTCCACCCTGCGTGCGATCCAGTCCGACTCCAAGAGCCGGTCCCTCCAGCACCCGACGCAGGTGAGCGTGAACAACCGGCAGGTGGTCCTGCGCAACGTCACCCAGCAGCCCTTCCAGTCCGGCAGCTCCTCCACGAGCGGCGGCGGCAGCAGCACGAACACCAACGAAACGGAATTCATCCCGATCGGCACCACGGTGAGCCTGCTCCCCCGCATCCTCGACGGCAACGACGTGGAACTGAACATCATGATCAACGTCTCGGACCTGCTCGGTTACCAGACGATCGGCGCCAGCCAGGTTCCGATCACGAGCTCCCGCGACTACACCGGCCAGGCGATCGTCGCCAGCGGCAACACCCTTGCCATCGGCGGCCTCGATGCCCTGCACAACACACAGGGATCCACGCGCGTGCCGCTCCTTGGCAGCATCCCGGTTCTCGGCTACATGTTCCGTTCCGACACGAACACCGACAGCAAGAGCAACCTCATCATGTTCATCACCGCCACCGTCCTCGACGGCTATTCCGGCGGTGTGAAGCCCAATGCCTCCCTTGACCAGATGCTCAAGGATCTCGACGCGGATCTGGAAGGTCGCGGCAAGGACACCCCCAAGAAGGGCACCGGCAGCAAGAAGTATCTCTTCGGGAAATAGTTTCTCCCGGAAACGTTTTCAAAGGGCGGGGCCGCAGGGCTCCGCTCTTTTTTTGTACCCGCGCGAAGAATCCGCATGCTGGATCGCGCGCGGGAGTATCCGGTGCCAGCGAGACGCGGGCTCTAGCTGCGGGGATTGAAGCCCGAGAGGTTGGCCAGCTCCTGCCAGAGCGCCTTCTGACGCTCGTCCGCATTTTCCGGAACGTCGATCACCACCGGCAGGAGAAGGTCGCCCCTCTGGCCGCCCGAGAGCGGCAGGCCGTGCCCGCGCACGCGCACCTGCGTTCCCGCATGGGCGCCCTCGGGCACGCGCACGGTCACGCCGCCGTCGGGTGTCGGCACGCGGACGACCGTGCCGAGCACCGCCTCCCACGGAGCCAGTTCCAGTTCGTAGATGAGGTCGTCGTCCTGCACGCGGAACTGCGGGTGCAGCGCGTAGCGGATGTTGAGGAACAGGTCGCCCGACTCGCCGCTGCCCATGCCGGGGTCGCCCTTGCCGGGAACACGCAGGCGCTGGCCCTCGCGCACACCGGGAGGAATGCGCACCTTGAAGGTGTCCTTCTCCTCCAGACCGCTACGGCGGGTGCGGCGCATGGTTACCTCGCGCACGGAACCGTTGAAGACCTCCTCCAGCGTGACGGCGATGTCGCCCTCCACGTCCGCCCCGCGCACGGAAAAGCCCCGCTGCGTGGTCTTGCCGCGGCGCGTTTCATCGCGCGCGAAGGTGAAGGGATCGGCTGCCGGACGCTTTTTGCCCGGGCCCGAATACATGCCGCCGGAACCGAAGAATTCCTCGAAAAAGTCCGAAAAGCCCGTGCCGTCGAACTTGTAGGACTTTGCCTCCGCGTCCGATTCGTCGGACGCCCAGTTGCGCCATTGTGCCGACGGTTCGGGCCGGGCGGCGCGTTCCTTCCAGCCGGCTTGCAATTCGTCGTACTGGCGGCGCTTCTCCGCGTCGGAGAGCACCTCGTGCGCCTCGTTGATCTCCTTGAACTTGGCGTCTGCGGTGACCTTGTCCTTGGCCACGTCCGGGTGATACTGGCGCGCGAGCTTGCGGAAGGCCTTGTGGATCTCGTCCTTGGTGGCCGAACGGGGCACTCCCAGTATCGCGTAGTAGTCCTTGAAATCCATGCGCGACAGTGAAACAGGAGGAGGCTTTGCCTGCAAGACGCGGGACACCCCGTCTGCGACGCGGTCACATATTGAAACTCAAGACAAGGCTCTTCACGACAAGCGTCCATCCGTCCACGAGGACGAAGAGCAATATCTTGAAGGGCAGGGAGATCACGACCGGCGGCATCATCATCATGCCCATGCTCATGAGTGTGCTCGCCACGATGAAGTCGATGATGAGGAAGGGGACGAAGATGAGGAAGCCCATCTCGAAGGCGCGGCGCAGCTCCGAGAGGATGAAGGAGGGGATCACCACCCGCATCGGCAGATCGCCCACGCTCGTCGGCCCCATGTCCGCAAGACCCAGGAAAAACTCGATGTCGTTCTGGCTCGTCTGCCGGACCATGAAGCTCCGCATGTGGCCCGAGGCGATGTTGAAAGCCTCGGCTGAGGTGATCGAATGCTCCTGATAGGGGACGAGGGCCTCGTCGTGGATCTTGTTCCAGGTGGGGCCCATGATGAAGAAGGTGAGGAAGAGCGAGATGCCGACGATGATCTGGTTGCTCGGCACGCCCGTGGTTCCGAGGGCCCTGCCCACGAAGCCCAGGACGATCACGATCCTCGTGAAACAGGTCATGAGCATGATGATGCTCGGCGCGAGGCTCAGCAGCGTCATTACCACGAGGAGCTGGATCGCAACCGAATAATCGTCGCCCTGCTGGCCCGTGTTGAAGTCGATGTTGAGGTTTACCCCCGCGTTGCCGCCCGTCGCCTGCGCGGAAACCTCCGCCGGCAGGAAAAACACGGCGAGCGCGATGGCGAGAACCGCCCAGATGCCCCTTGGAAGAATTCTCATTTGCCTGTCCGCCCGTCGTCCTTGCGGGAAATGCTCTCGTTGATGCGGGTGATGAGGTTGCTGAAGGGGTAGGTGGGGGCTTCCGGAGGCTCCGGGGTTGGCGTCACGGGAGGGGTCTTGCGCTCGAAGGGAATGGAAAAATCCTCCGGTTCGAGGTCGGCCAGCTTGGTCATGAAGCCCGGCCCGATGCCCAGAAGCAGGCGCTTGCCCTCCACCTGAACGACCGCCAGATACTGCTGCTTGCCGCCGAGGCTGCGCACGCGGCAGATGTCGATGGCGCCCTTGGCGGATTGCCCGAGCTTGCCCGAAAGGTTGTTCTTTGCGCGGCGGAGCATCCAGTAGGCACCCAGCGCGATGATCGCCGTCACGCAGAGGAGCGCCGGGCCCGTCATGCCGCCCTGTGCCTTGCCTGCGGAGGCATCCGCACCGGCCTTCGCGGCGCTTGCGGAAGGCGTGAGGATCGTGTCGTTGCTTAAGGGCTTGTCGATCGCGCGGAGCGGACCGGCGCAGAACGACAAGGCCAGTACCGCCGCGAAAACCCGGGAAAAGTGGGAGAGGCGCCGCATGCTATTTCTTGTCGCCGCCGACAAGCTCGGTGATCTTGATGCCGAAGTTGTCCTCCACGACCACCACCTCGCCGTAGGCGATGAGGCGTCCGTTGACGTAGAGGCCGACGGGGTCCTTGGCGTGCTGCTTGAGCTGCAGGACGCTGCCGGGAGTCAGTTCGAAGATCTCGCGCATCGGCAGTTCGCAACTGCCCAGTTGTACCGTGACCTGCACGCGCACGTCGAGGACCACATCCAGATTCTTGGAGTCCAGAACACTCATTTTGTCTTCTCCTTCACACTAAGTTCGTTGTGCACCACCTCGTTGATCTTCACCACCACGTGGTCGCCGTCGAGGCCCACCTCGCCCTTGAAGCGGTCCGTGTCGGCCAGGCACACAACCGTCTCCTGAGTGATGTCGGAAGGCAGGAGGATCACATCGCCGGGGCGGATGGCCAAAACGTCGCGCACCGTGGCGGAAAAAGCCCGCCATTCCGCGCGCAGCGGCACGTTGATGTCGTTATAGGAGGGCATCCAGCGCGGTTCCTGCTTTTCGCCGCTCGTGCTGTTGAACCTCTTGGCGTTCTCCTGCATCTTGCGGATGACCGGCTCGATCGTGTAGTAGGGCAGCGCGATCTGCATCGCCTCGGAACAGTCGCCGAGCGTCGCCTCCATCGTCAGGACCAGCATGATCGCGTCGTGCGGGCTCGTCTGGAGGAAGCGTCCGTTGTTCTCGCGTCCGATGATGGAGGCGTTGAGTTCGCGCGTGTCCTCCCACTGGCGGCAGTATTCCTCAAGGATCAGGTAGATCACGTCCTCGATGAGGGCGATTTCGATCTCCGTGAGATACCGCTCGTCGCGCACGGAATGCCCCTTGCCGCCGAGGAGCCGGTCCACGATGGTCATCGCAAGACGCGGATTGACATCCAGAATGCCGACGCCCGAGAGCTGCTCCACGCGGAAGAGCGTGATGTGCGTCGGGTTCGGGATACTCTCGGTGAAGCGCTTGTAGGGGACGGTGTAGAGCTGGCTCATCTTGAGCCCGAAGTCCATCCTTAGAAACAGCGAAAGCCGCGCGCCGAGATAGTGGATGAACTGCTCGTGCCGGATGCGCACCTGCCGCAGTTCGTTCTCGGTCAGAAAGACGGGGTTGCGGAAGTCGTAGGTCTCGACGTGGATCTTCTCGTTGGCCTCCATGCGGCGACCGTCGTACGAGTAGATCACGTCCTGCTGGGCGCTCATCGCCTCGCTCATCAAAGCGTCGATGTCGCTCTGGCTGAGGATCTCGTTCAGATCCTCCCCGTCCCTGCCTTTGGGTTCGTCCGCCATATGAGAGAAGGTCTTTCCGTTTTACTGGACCACGAATTCGGAAAAATACAACTGATCGACGACACTTCCGCGCAGCGCCTGATTGAGCGCTTGCAGGATGTTGCCGCGCACCACGTTCTTCACGCCGGGCTCCTCAAGGTCCTGGATCGTGAGATCCGAGAGTACCGCGAGGGTTGCGTCGCGAATCTTTGCCTCGTTCGTCTTCATGAGTTCGGGGAAGTTCTTCGCCTTTCCCTCCAGCGTGAAGCTCACTTTGATGTAGCGCGAGCGCATCGCGCCGGAAAGGTTGGCCACCACGTCCTTCAACTCGTAGGTGGAGCCCTCGCCAGGCGCTTCGGCCTTGGGTGCGGCTTCGGGTTTTGCTTCGGGTGCGAGTGCCTCGGCCACTTCCGCCGCGGGGGCGGGCGAGGCCTGTTCCTTCGCCAAGCGCTTGAGGCTCGGCATCATGTAGAATTCCCACGTCACGATCATGACGAGCGGAATGGCCGCCACCGTGGCGACTGCGGTGATGATGCCGCCCTTGCCCGAGGAGGGCGACGGAGGCGTTGCCTCCTTGGGGGATGGAAGATCCTCGACTGGTTCTGGTTCCTTGGCCATGTTCTGCCGTTTCCTGTCGGTTGAAGGTTAGCGAATCCCTAGCCCTTGAGCTTGATTGCCTCCTGAAGGAGCTGGTCGGTCGTCGTGATGATGCGCGAGCCCGCCTGAAAGCCGCGCTGAGTCACGATCATATTGGAGAGTTCTCCCGTGAGGTCCACATTCGACTGCTCCAGATACTGCGGCGTGACCGTGGCGACGGCGCTTTCCGCTGGAGAAAATTCCGTCCGGCTGCCTGACTTGGCGGTTTCTGCGTAGAGGTTGCCGCCCTGGCTCGCCAGTCCCTGCGGATTGGCGAAATTGGAAAGCTGCACCTGTCCCGCCGCCAGCTCCGTGCCGTCGGCAAAGCGCAGGGTGAGCTTGCCCGTGGTGGAGGAGAAGCTCCAGCTCGACACGGTCTCACTCTGGCCCGATGTGGGATTGGTCGCCTTTTCCGGCACGATGAAGTCGCTGCCCGCCAGCGTCCCGGAACCTTGTAGCCGGTAGCCTTCGCTGGAGATGAGATAGCCGTTCGGATCGCGGGTGAAGCTGCCGCAACGGGTGTAATAGCTTTTCCCGCCGGAGGGGTCCGTCACCCGGAAGAATCCGTTGCCGTTGATCGCCAAGTCCCCGTTCTGGCCGGTGTAGGTGGCCTCCTCGGTGCCGAAACAGGTATTGACGCCGACGCTCGTGCCCGAGCCCACCTGCGAGGTTTTGCCGGTGGCGGAGGCGGGCGAGAGATAGTTGTTGTAAAAACTGTCCGCGTATTCGGCACGTGCCTTCTTGAAACCTGTGGTGTTGGCGTTTGAGACATTGTTGCCGATGACTTCAAGCCCCCTCGAATAGCTCTGGAGGGCGCTTACGCCGGACTGCATGCAATAGGAAAGCGACATGGGAAAATCCTTGTTTTAGGCCGACGGGGCGACGCTCGTGATGGCCGATGCCTCGTACTTGTTGCCGTTGATGGTGACGTAGATCGCGCCGTCGCTCCCGAGCGAGACGGCGGAGACCGTTCCGCTGACGGCGGAGGCGCCCTCGGGCTCCACCGTGACGGTCTTGCCGAGGAACTCCTGCGAGGAAAGCTGCTGCTGGCGGGCGCTGAAGGTGGAGAAGTTGCTCGAAAGGTTGTGCACTTCCTCCAACTGCGAGAAATTGGCCATCTGCGCGATGAAGTCGGTGTCGTTCATCGGGTTGAAGGGATCCTGATTCTGAAGCTGCACCGTGAGGAGGTTCAGGAAGTCCTTGTAGCCCATGGTGGACTTTTTGGCGGAACTGCCCGAATCAGCCGTGTTGGCCACGGCGGTCGATTTGCTTGCGTCCGATACGTACATGTCTGCCTCCTATGCGTAAAATGATGGGATTGCGTCCTTTGCCGATCCGTCGAAAACCGGGGGCTCCAAGGTCATGCCGAGGTTCCCCGCGCGCCGCGAGAGACTGCCCCAGCCGTTTTCGATCTCGCCGCGGAATTCCTCCGCCCCTGCGCCGAAGGAGGCTGTCACGCGTCCGCCCTTCCAGCGCAGGCGCAGTTCCAGCGTCGATCCGTCCGAGAGGGCGACCGGGATGGTGGCGCTCGCTTCCCCTTCGCGCTTCATGTTCTCCATGGCGGCGAGGAGTGTTTCGGAAATTTCCTGCATCGGGCCCGTCGGGAGTTTCCCGGGACTGACGATTGCCGCGGAACCCTCGCCGGTGGCGACCGACATCGCTCCCGCCGTAGAGGTGCGCTCGTCGCGCCGCGGGTCGGAATCGCCGTGTCCCGAAGGGGAATTCCCCGTGCCGGACCCGCCCGTGAAGCGAATGCTACCGACAAGTCCACTCGTCGTGGAGAGGATGCGGATCGGGGTGTTTTCGTTCTTGGCGGTCATGTCGTCGGCGTTCAAAGCATGGATTGTGCCGAAACGGGTTGCTGTTCCTGTAACTTTCTGTGATGTAGCATCATGCAGAGCCATTCCAGCCAGAGGTCCCGCGTTCTCCCTGCCCGAGGGCGTAGGGACGAGGCGCTGTGCGGAAACATTTTCCGCCCCGGCGCCTTCGATCAGCGAAAAGAGCTGGCGGCTGGAGTGGAAGAGCGTCGAGGGTGACGGCGCGGGGCTTTCTGCGGCGGACGGGCAGGTCGCGGCGGCGGGCATCTGGTTTGCGGGGGCGTTCTTCGGGGTGTCGGCTTTTCTCACGGCGCCGCCGGCCTGATAGTCCTCGGATAGATGACGGGCAAGGTCGTAGTACCGTGCGAGGGCTCCGTCCTGCGAACCGCTCCTTTCCCCTCCGACGGGGACGAGGAAGGGCGCGCCGTCCTGTGAAGCGCCACGACTGCCGTAGTAGCAGTCGCGCAGGCTTTCCAGTGCCGTTGCCGGGCTTTTCTGAATGAGGTCGTCGTCCATGAAAGACGGAACGCGGCGGAAATTTTCTCCGCACCGGTCCATTCACCGTATCAGCTTTTCCCGTGCCTGTTCGTGGGAAATAGAGGGGAGAAATACCGGAGAGCCCTCTTTTTCAGCAGGCTGTCATTTCGCCCCGTCCGCGCGGTAGCGGCGGAGCAGGTCGAGCAGGTTCGCCGCATGTTTCTGCGGAGTGGGTTTGTCCGCCTGCGGGGTCTGCGCCATCATGGCTTCGAGGATCGCGGCCACGGCGTCCGGCTTCATCTGGGCGAGGAGCCGCACCACGTCGCGGTCGTCCTTTTCGTTCAGCACCGCCACGATGCTGGCGGGATCGAGATTGTTCAGGATCACCACTTCCTTCTGGATGCGCTCCGCCTCGCCCGCCTGAATGCGGATGATGAAGTCCGAAAGCTCCTTGCGACTGCGGGTGATTTCCTCCTTCAGGCGCTCGTTCTCGGCCTTCTCGCTCTTCACGCGAGCCTCCTCGGCGGCGAGATCGGCCTCCTTGGCCCTCAGGGCCTCGCGCTCCGCTGCGAGATCGCGGATCATCTTGTCGATCTCGGTGGAGTGGAAATTCCAGTACACGTAGCTCGCGGCGGCAATCCTCTGCGCCTGATCCGGGCTTGGTGCCGCGGGTGCGGGCGGCGGCAGTGCTGCGACGAAACCACTCCGGCTCCGCAGAAAGAGCAGAAAAAAGGTGAGGGTGAAGACGATCACCGCCGCCGTCACCTGCACCAGATTGCGCATCAGGGGTTTGGAAAACATTGGTTATGAGGCAATCCTTGCCGTGCCTCTGCGGGAGATGACGAGATCCTCGATCTCGATTTCCTCGCGCCGGTAGGCTTCGGCAAGGTGTTCGCGGGTCTTCTTTTCGCGGAGATTCTCCAATATCTCCCTTTTCTTCTTGCGGTCGAGATATTCGGCAAGGTTTTTGTCCTTGGCCTTCTCGGCGTCGGCAAGAATTTTCTCGCGTCGGGAAACCTCTTCGCGCGAGGCGTCCAGCGCGCGCAGGTACGCGGCGCGCATGGAGGCGGAGTAGGGGGTGCCCCCGTCCTGTCCGAGCAGTTGTTCTAGCGAGTCGGCGCGGCGGGCCGCCGTCAGCATTTCGGCTCGTTTGGCGGCGCAGTCCTGCACGCTCTTCGCGTAGGTTTCCAGCGCCTGTTCCTGCTTGAGTTCGCGCAGGGTGAGAATGGCCTGCAACGGGAAGACGAACTTTTTCATGATGCCTCTGCGGTTGGGGTGTTGTTTACGCTTCGAGTGCCTTCGCGAGCATCGCGAAGCTTTCCTTGCGCTTGAACAGTTCCCCTGCGTTCTGCCGGAGGAACCGCGTGATGGGTTCGTTGCGGTCGATGGCCCTGTCCAGGCGCGGGTTTGTCCCCTTCGGGTACGCGCCGATGTTGATCAAATCCTCGTTCTTGCGATAGAGCGCCATGAGGTCGCGCGCGGCGGAGGTGAGCTCCAGCTGGCGGTTGTCGCAGACGCTGCGGGAAAGTCGGCTCACACTCTGGAGAACGTCCACTGCCGGGTAGTGGTTGGCCTGCGCGAGGGCTCGGGAAAGGACGATGTGGCCGTCCAGAATGCCTCGCACCGCGTCCGCCACCGGCTCGTTCATGTCGTCGCCCTCCACGAGCACCGTATAGATCGCCGTGATGGAACCCTTGTCGCCCATGCCGGTGCGTTCAAGGAGACGCGGCAGGATGGCGAAGACGCTCGGCGTATAGCCGCGGGAGGTCGGGGGTTCGCCGATGGCTAGGCCGATCTCGCGCTGGGCCATGCAGAAGCGGGTGAGGGAGTCCATCATCAGGAGCGCCTTTTTCCCGTCGTCGCGATAATTCTCCGCAATGGCGGTGGCAAGCATCGCCGCGCGCAGGCGGATCGGAGCGGGCTGGTCGGAGGTGGAGACCACCACGATCGACTTCTTCATGCCCTCCGGCCCTAGGTCGTTCTCGATGAACTCGCGCAGTTCGCGTCCGCGTTCGCCCACGAGCGAGAGGACGTTCACATCGCTGTCCGCGCCGCGCGCGATCATGCCCAGGAGTGTCGATTTGCCGACGCCCGAACCGGCGAAGATGCCCACTCTCTGGCCGGTGCCCAGAGGCGTGAACGTGTCGATCGAGCGCACTCCCGTGGAAAAGCCCTCGTGAATCGGGGTGCGCAGCATCGGGTTCGGCGCCGGTCGGGAAAGGCCTCCGGCGATGGAATCGGCGCGGATCGGTCCCTTGCCGTCGATCGGGCGGCCTAGGCCGTCGATCACCCGCCCCACAAGGCCCGGGCCGTGCGGCACGGCGGAATGACCCTCCGCGGCACGCACCTCACAGCCGGGATGGATGTCCCGCAGGACCTCCATCGGCATGAGCAGAACCCGGTTGTCGCGGAAGCCCACGACTTCCGCCATCGCGCCGCGACCGTTCTCGCAGGCGATCTCGCACAGATCGCCGAGCGACACCTCCGGGCCCTCACTTTCCACGACGAGGCCCGTCACCTGACGCACGTGACCGATCTTTTCCGCCGCTTTCACGGCTTCCACGCGGCGGCGCATCCAGTCGAGGTTTTCTGACAGGCGGCTGACCATTACTGATGGGCCTTTCTGATTTCGCCCTCCACCTTGGAAAGGCGGGTGGCAACTCTGCTGTCCACGATGCCGAAGCGGCTTTCCACGACGACGTCGCCGCTCTTGAGCTGCGCGTCGGTCGAAAGGGTGAGGTCTGGATAGCGCTGCTGGAAGGCTTCTTTTTCCTGCAAAAGGGCGGCGTCCGCCGGGGCCAGACGCAGGTGCAGGCCCTTGACATCGCTCCCCACCTCCGCGAGCGCCGCGTCGATGGAGCGGAGAATGTCCTCGCGGCGGAGCGTGAGCCCGTTCCAGACCTTGTTCACGATCGCCAGCACCAAGTCCGGCAGCGCGCTGTCGAGCTCGCTTGCCAGCTGTGCGTATTTGTCCTGAAGGCTTTTCAGCACCTGATCCTGCAATTGCTTCATCTCCGCGCGGGCCTGCACGATCTGGCGGCGCGTGGCTTCCTCGGCGTCGCGGCGGCCTTTCTCGTAGGCGGCGCTTTCGCGCGCGGCGGCGTCCTCCTCGCGGACCTTTTCCGGCCCGAAGTACGTCACACGAAGGCCCTTGAGGGGCTTTTTTAGGTGCAGAACCGTGTTGCCTGAAGCTGTTTCCATGGTGATGGGATCCGCCAAGGGGCGCTACATGAGCTTGTTTTCGCCGCCGTTGTCCAGGGTGATCTCGCCCTCTTCTTCCAGCTTGCGGACGACCTGGATGATGCGGTCCTGCGCGGCCTCCACCTCCTTGAGGCGGACCGGCCCGAGCATTTCCATCTCCTCCTTGATCGACTCGCTCGCGCGCTTGGAGACGCTCTTGAGGATCTTCTCCTGCAGGGTGGCGTTCGAGCTCTTGAGGGCGATGACAAGGTCCGACATCTCCAGCTCGCGCGTGACGCGCTGCAGGTCCGCGATTTCTAGACGGACGAGATCCTCGAAGCTGAACATCTTGCGGCGGATCTGCATGCCGAGCTGCGGATTGCGCTCCTCCAGTTTGACTAGGAGCGTCTTGCTCGTCTCCTTGTCCATGAGGTTGAGAAGGTCCGCCACGCTCCGGACGCCGCCGGAGGAGTGCATCGTCGGCTTGTGCTTGGTGTCGAAGTGCTTCTTCAGGCACCCGACGACGCGGCCCACGTGTTCGAGGCTCGTGTACTCCATCGCGCCGATGCGCTCCACGACTTCCTCGCCCACGTCCGGGGTGAGCATCGTGATGAGCGAGGCCGCCTTCTCCTGACTTAAGTGACTGGTGACAAAGGCGATCGTCTGCGGCTGCTCGCTGCGGATCAGGTTGTGGATCTGCCGCGGCTCCATGTCGGAGATTTCCTGAATCACCTCCATCGAGTTGCCGACCGGGGCGATGCGGGAAAGAAGGTTCGCCGCCTTGTAGTCGCCCTTGGCCAGCTCCAGGGTGCGCTGCGCGAATTTGGCGCCGCCGAGGATCGAGCCCAGACTCGTCGAGATGATGTCGGAAAATTCTTCCACCACCTTGCGCTGGGTTTCCTCGTCCACAATCGTGAAATTGCTGATCTCGCGGCAGATGGATTCGATTTCCGAATCCTCGAACCCCTTGAGAAGCTCCGACGACACCTCCGGTCCGATGACGACCATGAAGAGCGCCAGTTTCTGGACCTTGGTGAGACTGTCGTAACCGATCTTCTCGATGGCGATGTTGTCCGGCATATGCGTGTTCTCCGCTGGGAGCTATTTCTTGTTCTGTCCGGCTTCGAGCGCCCAATTGCGCAGCGCTGTCGAGACGTTTTCGGGCTTTTCGCGGATGAGTTCGTTCAAAAGTTCGGGAGTCAGGCGGGGAGCCGCCTCCGGGCCCTTGGCGGAATCGCTGACCTGTTCGTCCATGATTTCGATGGAGTAGGGCTCGGGCTTATGCTTCTTGAGCAGGCGCAAGAAGATGAGGAAGAGCACCGCCGCAAAACCCACCGCGATGAAGCTCTTGGAAAGATCGAACCAGTAAAGGAGCTGCTGCACCGTGTCGGGCTTCATGGCCTCGGCGGGGTTTTCCACCGGGGCGAAGTCCGCCTCGGTCAGGGTGACAAAGCGCGTGGCGGGATCCGCACCCTCGTCCACGCCGATCGCGCGGACGACCATCGTGCGGAGCTGTTCCAGCTCCTCGGGAGAGCGCGGGGCGGGCGTCTCGGTGCCGTCGGCGGCGGTGTTGTAGCGCCGGGCCACGAACACCGCGGCTGTGACGCGGCTGATGCCGCCGGGGCTCTTCACCGTCTCCACGCGGCTGTGATTGATCTCGTAATTGACGCTCTTGTTCTTGCGAGACTGTTCGGAAGTGCTGCGGGGAGGCTCTCCGGCCACGACGGGGGCTGCGTCCGCGCCCTGCTGCCCAGGATTGGCGTTCGCCGCGGCTCCGGGGGCGGGGGTAGTGCCCTTGGTCTCGCTGTTGCGGTCGATCTCGTCGGACTGTGTCTGGCTGCGGACCACCTGTCCGTTCGGGTCGTACTTGTCCTCGACGAGGGTGCTCGCCTGATTGTCCACATCGACGGAGACGCGCGCCACCACGTTCTGGGGGCCGACGACGCGCGCCAGCATCGTCTCCACCTTGCCGGTAAAGTAATCCTCCATTTTCTTACGGAACTTGAACTGGCCGGAGGCCGCGCCCACCGTGGCGTCCTGCGCCAGATCCGCGGTCAGTTCCCGTCCTGCGGCGTCCACCACCACCACGTCGTTCGCGTCGAGGCCCTCCACGCTGTTGGCCACGAGGAACCGGATGGAGTTCACCGCCTCCTGCTCCAGCTGCTTGCCGCCGGTATCCACCATGACGGACGCCGTGGCCTTCACCGGCTTCTCGCTCACGGTGAGGCGGTTCTGCGGCAGGACGATCATGACCCTCGCCGTGCGCACGCCGCGCAGCTGCGTGATGGTGCGCTGGAGTTCGCCCTGAATGGCGCGCGTGTAGTTCGTCCGCTGGACGAAGTCGCTGACGCCGAAGCCGGTGCGGTCGAAAATTTCGTAGCCGATGCTGCCGCCGGAGGGCACGCCCTTGCTGGCCAGCTCCATGCGCACCTTGTACACGCTGTCCTTGGGGACGTAGATGGAGTTGCCGTTGCGGATCTCGTAGCTGACGGCCTGTTCCTCCAGGGCGTGCGCCACGTCGGACATGTCCTTGCCGTCCATGCCGCCGTAGAGGAGCACCAGCTGCGGACGGCCCGACCAGACAAGCATCGCGGCCATTGCGGCCACCACAAGGACGGTGGCAAGAATAAGCGAGACGCGCTGGTTCACGCCCAGTTCGTTCCAGAACTTGAGGATCTGCTTGGCAAAGGCGTTCATGCGTTTCCGGTTCGGAGGAAAAGTGTTGGTTTAGAAAAGATTAGACCGAGATGCGCGAGAGTTCCTTGTAGGAATCGACGAGCTTGTTGCGCACCTGCACGAGAAGGTCGAAGGAGATGGACGCCTCCTGCATGGAGATCATGGCCTGGTGGATGTTGTCGCTCTTGCCGGTCATGATGTCGGTGTTCGCCTGCTCTGCGGCCTTGGCCTTGGCGTCCACGCTGTCCACGAGGTTCGAGAGGGTGCTGACGAAGCTGTCCGCACCGCCGCCTGAAATCTCCGCAAAGACGCTGCGGTTGGAGTCTAGGCCCGTGGCCCCGGAGATCATGTCCTTCTGGAGTCCGCTGCTGACGGTGGCCACATTTTTCGGCGACATCGAGTCGATCGCCTTCTGCATGTCCTTGACCTTGTCCAGCTGAGAACCGCCGCCCGCCTTGCCCATGCCGAAGAGGTTGCCGCCGCCAAAACCGGAGATTGCGTCGAGAAGTGCCATGATCTTGTCCTATGAAAGGTTAGCTCTTGTTGCCGATGGTGAGCGCGGTCTTCGCCATGCCGCGGGCGATGCGCGCGGCCTGTGCGTTGGCCTCGTAGGCGCGGGAGGAAACGATCAGGTCCACCATCTCGCGCGACATGTCCACGTTCGGCATGAGAACCATGCCGTCCTTGTCCGCGTCGGGGTGGCCGGGATTGTAAACCATCTTGCCGGGCGTTGTGTCGTTCATCACTCCGCGCACGTTCACGCTGGAGAGGGTCGTCTGCGAGGAACCGGCCTGCGTCTCGCCGGAAAGAACCGACTCGAAGGCGACGATCTTGCGCTGGTAGGGCTGCCCGTTCGCGTCCTTGGTCGTGAAGGCGTTGGCAATATTTTCCGCCACGACATTCATGCGCAGGCGCTCCGCATCGAGGGCGCTGGCAGTGGAAGAAAGTCCGGGAATGAGGTCCATGACGTTTTATTGTAAAGGGTTAGGAGCCCTGGCTCGTGATGGCGCTGCGCGTCATCTGGTAGTTGTAGTTCATGTACCGCACGAGGTATTCGTAATCGGTGGAGGTCTTGTTCATCTCCATCATCTCGCGGTCCATCTCCACGTTGTTGCCGTCGCTGCGCGTCGTGGAGGCGGTGGGGTCGACCGCCAGCTTCGGCGTCAGGGCCTGCAAATTCTGCATGTTGCCGGAGCTCACGGCCTTGGAGAGCTCCGTCTGGAAGTCGCTCGACACATCTACGCGCTTGTAGCCGGGCACGTTCAGGTTCGCCAGATTGCTTGCGAGAGCCTTCTGGCGCAGGGTCGTGTAATCCAGCATCTTGCTCGCGAGCTGGTAATTCGTGCCTGTGAACATGCCGCCGTCCATGCCCCGCGTTCAAGCAGAGGTTGTGCCAGTTTGTAAAACATGAATCGCAACATGTTGTGGTCCAGTTGCTTGACGGATTCGTTTCTCTTTTCGCTGAATTTTCTCCCGGAACTATTTTCCGGTTGCCCGATCTCCTCGGACTGACAAGCTGAAAACCGTCCCCAAACCCTTGGCAAAGGCCTCCCATGAGCGAAATGGAGCTGCATCAGATCCGGGTCACGACCGCGTTGAAGGACATTCCCGCGCTTACGGCGCCAGTACTGCACCTTGCGATCGCCCTCTGGGGCCTTGTGGACTGCTTCTTCGGACTGCGCCTTTTCACCATCACGGTGAAGATCCTGATGGCCTTCGCCTTCGGCCTCGCCGCGGCGGCGGTTTCACTGCAACTCAAGCCCGATTCCGCGGCGTGGCTCGTCGGGGCGAGCGTGGCCGGGCTGATCCTTGGCCTGATTCTAGGCTGGGTCCTGTACCGCCTTGGCGTCGCGATGACGGCGGTTTTTGCGGGTTTTGTCCTTTCGGTGCCGCTGGCGGCGGCCTTTCCGGCGGAGTACACGTTATTCATTCGCTGCGGCGTCGCGGCACTGGCGGGCGTTGTCGTCTTCCTCCTCATGGAGCCCACGATCATCGTTTCCACGGCGGTCACCGGAGCCTTCCGCATGGTGTACGGCGCTGCGTTCTTTATTGGCGGGGTGAACCTTCTGGATTTTGTTTCGGGCGCACGGGGGCCGATGGAGCTTTTCACCGGGGTCAGCGCCCCCTTTGCCGCGATCGCGCTCTTCGTCGCGGTGCTCGGCATCGTGGTTCAGTTCCGGGCGCGCTACTACGGCAGAGAGGAGAAGGCGGAAGAGGAGGACTGACCGCCTTTCCTCCGTTGGCGCTTGCAAGAGGTCGGGGGCGCGTCAGCATGTCGGCTGTGAAATTCAAGCATCTCCGCAGTAACTTTCTTTCGGGGCTCATCCTGCTGGCGCCGGTGGGGGTGACGGTGTTCGTCATCAACTTCCTTTTGTCCGTCCTCGGCAGACCCTTCAGCAAGCTTTTCTTCTTCTACGTGGACGATGCCACCTTCGTGCGGTACCCGTGGATGAGCTATCTGCTCACGGTCGTCTCGGCCTGCATCGTGGTGGTGATGATCACTCTCTTTGGCTGGTTTTCCCGCAAGATCTTCGGACGGTTCTTTGTCGCGTGGTTCGAGAAATTCATGAGCTCGGTGCCGCTCGTGCGTTCGGTGTATGTGACGGTGCGGCAGATTGTGGACACCGTGGCCAAGAGCAACAAGGCCATCTTCAACACCACGGTTCTCATCGAATACCCGCGCAAGGGGGTGTACGCGATCGGTTTTCTGACGGGCGACGCCAAGGGCGAGATTCAGGAAAAGACCTCGTCCTATCTCCTCAACGTGTTTCTTCCCACCACGCCGAACCCGACGAGCGGCTTCCTGCTTTTGGTCCCGAAGGAGGAGGTCATCCTTCTCGACATGCCCGTTGCCGACGGCATGAAGGCGATCATTTCCGGCGGCGCGGTGATGCCGGAGTGGCTGCCGAAAAAGGCGGAGAGCCTGCCCGAGGAAGGAAAGGAGCCCTGACGCATGGCCGGAGCCGTCCTCAGTGCGGCGGGAATCGTTCTTGGCGTGGAGCCTTCCGCGGGAGGCTTCGACCGTCTCTTGTTCCTCACACCGGACAAGGGGCATCTGCACGTCATGAGCCGTCCCGCGAAGGGGCTCTCTTCCGGCGCGAGGCCGGACCTTTTCGACAACGCGGCGATCGTCGCGGGCGTGCGACAGGGCGGCGGGATGTTTTTGTCGGAGTATTCGCTTCTCAAACGGCGCGCGGGGATCGGCGCGGGTTATCCGCTCCTTGCGGCGGCGTCGAAATGGGCCGCCTTCGTCGCGGCGAACGCCCCCGCCATGGAAACGACCACCGACCTTTTCGCGATCACGGAAAAGCTCCTCGACTCTCTCGACGGCGGCGCCGCGCCGGGACCGGCGCTCTTCAAGGCGTTTTATCTTTTCGCGCGAGGCGAGGGCCTGCCCGCAAAGGAGGCGTGGCTTGCGGGCCTTTCCGGGCCCCGACGCGTCGAGGCCCTGCGACTTCTCAGCCTGCCGCTCGGGGAACTGACGGAGGCGGATGGAGCCGCCGGGGCAATTTTCGGGGAGGAAATCCTGCGCTGGATGTGCGCCGAATGCGACATCGCCGCACCCAAGACCGGGGCGTGAAAGGCTCCTACCGCGACCATTCCAGCATCCGGCGGATGGGAGGAGCGGCCTTTTCGATCGTGTCTGCGGGCAGCTCGATGCGCGGGGATAGGTTCTTCAGGGCGTCGCGCACCTTTTCGAGGGTGTTCAGCTTCATGAAGCGGCAGTCGTTGCAGGCGCAGGTGGCCGTGGGGCCCGCGACGAAGCGCTTGCCCGGCACCTCGCTCTGAAGACGGTGGATCATGCCCGTCTCCGTCGCGACGATGATCGTGTCGGCACTCGTCTCGCGGCAGAAGGAGATCATCTTCTCCGTCGAGCAGACCAGGTCCGCCATGTCGCGCACCGGGGCGGTGCATTCCGGGTGCGCCACGACCGGCGCGCCGGGGAATTCCTTCTTGAGCCGCGCGAGCGTCTGTGCGGAAAAGAGGACGTGCACATAGCAGCTCCCCGGCCAGAGGCGCATCTGCCGGCCCGACTGTTTCATCACCCAGCTGCCGAGGTTCTGATCCGGGACGAAGAGAATTTCGCGGTCCTCCGGCACCTTCGTGACGATCTTGTGCGCGTTGCCGCTCGTGCAGATGACATCCGAGAGCGCCTTCACCGCGGCGGAACAGTTGATGTAGGCGACGACGTAGAGGTTCGGGTTCTTCTCCTTGTAGGCGCGCAGTTTCTCTGCCGGGCAGGAATCCGCAAGAGAACAGCCCGCCTCCATGTCCGGCAAAATGACGGTCTTCTGCGGAGAGAGGATCTTGGCCGTCTCCGCCATGAAGTGCACGCCACAGAAGAGGATCACATCCGCCTTCGCCTCCGCCGCCTGATAGGAGAGGCCGAGGGAATCGCCCAAAAAATCCGCGATCCGCTGGATCGGCTCCACTTGATAGTTGTGGGCGAGGATGACAGCGTTGCGTTCCCTTTTGAGGGCAAGGATTTCCTCCTGCAGGGCCGAGAGCGGCTCCCTGCCGGAAAGAGGTTCAAACACCTGTGCCTTGAAATCCCGCGTCGTGGCCATGCTCCACGGATTATCGCACCGGGACGGTCCGCGCTCAAGGCCGGATTACGGACGGGACGCAGCGAAGAGCATGGCCGCGAGGGCGCGGAACGCCTCTGTGCGTTCTTCCTCGGTCTTCGGCGCGGGCTTTCCTTCCAGGGTGCCACCCTTCGCGTAGGGGGAGAGCGCCTCCCAGCGTCCGCTCTTCACGTCGATCGCCACCGCGCGGAAGTCCGGCATGCCGCGCGCGCCCCGTGTGTTCCAGACGACGAGGATCGTTTCCGCGCCGCAGTCCTTGGCGGCGGAACGCAGGGCGAGGTCCAGGCGCGTGCGAACTCCGCCCGCGCCCTTGTCGCTCATCACGGACCACTGGCCCGTCACGTTGCTTCCGCCGGTGCCGAGGTCGTCGTAATTGTAGTTCAGGTCCTCCGGTGTCAGGCGCAGGAGGGTGTACAGGGTGCTCGGCACTCCAGAGAAGGGGATGGCCGCACAGTACCGCGACATCGCCGCGATGAAAGGTTTTTCCGGCCCTTCCAGACCGGACTGGATCGTCAAGACGAGCGCCCCCTCGCGCAGCGCCGCAAAGCGCCGGGGATGGAGGATCGCGCCGTGAACATCCTCCGCGTCGATCCGCCCGAAGGTGGAAAGACCCAGCACGCGCCGGGCGGAAAGCTGGCCGCTGGCCGTCTCGGAGGGCATTTCCGTCGGGTCCGGCGGCGTTTGGCAGGCGGAAAGGAGAAGACAGAATCCGGAGAGGACTGCGAGCAGGGCTTTATTCATGAATGAGACGCTACCGGAATACTTTGACAGAAAAAGTAACGCAAAGGTTCGAATCGGCGAGACATTTTGAGGACAGGCGCCTTTCCGCATCGTTCCGGGAAATGCCCGCAAGCGGCTACAGGGCTGTCTCGATCTGGTGCTGCGCGGTGAATTCCGCCCACCGGGGATCGGCCCGCACGGCGGCAAGATCGGGGTCCTCGCTCATCCACGCGGTGTTCGCAAAGCCGAGGGACAGCGCCTTTTCCAGCTCCGCGAAGGCTTCGTCCAGCCTCCCGGAGAGGGAGAGCGAGCATGCGAGGTCGTAGCGCGCCCCCGCGTCCTCCGGCGTCAGCGCCACGTGGCGGAAGTCAAGTTCCAGTCCTTTTTCAATCAGGCCGAGCTCCGTGTACAGGGTGGCCAACGTGCCGAGAAGGTGTGCGTCCTCCGGATCGCGGGCGAGGACTCCCTCAAGGATCGCTAGCTCCAGCGCGTGGTCCTTCAACTTCGGGGCGCTCTCAGGCACGGGGTGAAGCCTCCTTCGCGCCGGGGGCGCACTGTTCGCATTTGCAGCCCTCGCAGTGCAACCTGCCGCCGCAGCGGGCCACAACCTGCAAGCGGATGGACTCCGCCGCCAGTCCCACCTTGTCCGCCACGCTTTGCGCATACCAGCCCATGAAGGGGGCGTCCACCTCGAAGATGCGGTCGCAATCCACGCACACGACCTGCACGTGGTTGGCGGCGTTTCCGGCGTCGGCCACGTAGAATTTGTGGTCGCGTCCCACATCCACCTCGCGTAAAAACCCGCCCTCCACAAGCAGCGGAATGCTGCGGTACACCGTCGCGCGCGAGACGCTGCGGTCGATCTTCCGCGCGACGTCCAGCAATTGCTCGGCGATCCAGTGCCTCTGCATGGAAAAAGCCGCGTCGAGAATGGCCGTGCGCTGGTTGGTCATGCGCAGGTTCTTCTGCACGAGGAAGTCGCGGAAGCGCTCGCGCACCTTCGCCATCACTTCGTCACTTCTGGAGGCCGTGCCCGTCATCATTGTGGGGAGCCGCCCACACCCCTCGCATTCCGCGGAGGCGTCGCGCGATTCGGTGTTCACTCTCCCGGGAAATCCTGCATCATTTGACCATGCGCCCCGGCGCGTGACAAGGCTCGAATCATGGAGGCAGTTCAGGACAGTTTTTTCCCGGAAAAGGATGCGCTTGTCGTTCGCGTGCACCCGCTTTCCGGGGTGGGGCGCGACCTCGATTACCGCGTGCCGGACGCTCTTGCGGGGAAGGTGGTGGTGGGGAGTTTGCTCCGCGTGCCGATCCTGAACCGTCACGAGCTTGCCATCGTGATGGAGAGGGGCGTCGCGCCGGAGATTGCGCTTTCCAAGCTGAGATTCGTCGCCGCGAGCGAGCAGCCCTTCCCGGTGCTGACGGAGGACCTCGTGAAGCTCGCGCGCTGGATGACGGGCTACTATGCGGCCAGCCTCGACGCGGTGCTGGAGACGATGATCCCGGGTTCCGTCCGCAAGGGGATGACGCAGAAGATTTTAAAGCATCTGCGTTTGGCCCGCAAGCTGACGGGCGAGGAGGAGGAGACTCTTGAAAAGAAGGCGAAGGCGCAGGCCCTCGTGGTCCGCTTCCTCGCGGCGCAGCCAGAGGGCAAGTCCGTCCAGAAGAACGAGATGCTGGAGCGGCTGCATCTTTCCGCGTCCTGTGTGGATGCCCTCGTCAAGAAGGGGATTGTGGAGGAGACGCACGGCGCGGTGGAGCGCGGCGCGTATGATGACGAGCTTTCCGGTGCGGAATACGTTGAGAGCCAGGCGCATACCCTCAACGAGGAACAAGCCGCCGCCGTTACGAGCCTCAAGGCGAGCCTCGACGCAAAGACTTTCCGCACGCACCTTCTCCACGGGGTCACCGGCTCCGGCAAGACGGAGGTGTATTTGCAGGTGTTAAAGAAGGTCCTCGACGAGGGCGGCGGGGCGATGCTGCTCGTTCCGGAGGTGGCCCTGGCCCCGCAGACGGTGGGGCGGCTCCGCGCGCGGCTGGATGCGAGCGGGGTCAAGTGCGTCGTCTGGCATAGTCATTTGTCGGAGGGCGAGCGTTACGACGCTTGGCATGCGCTGGCCTCGGGGCAGGCGCGCGTCGTCGTCGGAGCCCGCAGCGCCGTGTTTGCGCCGATCCCGAACCTTCGCCTCATCGTCGTGGACGAGGAGCACGAGCCCGCCTACAAGCAGGAGGAGGTCCCGCGCTACCACGGGCGCGACGTGGCGGTGTACCGCGCCAGCCTCTGCAGCGCCCTCTGCATATTGGGGAGCGCGACGCCGAGCATGGAATCGCTCTATAACGCGAAGGCGGGCAAATACACGCTGAACCTCATCACCAAGCGCATCGACGACCGGCAGCTCCCGCTCATGTTCGTCGTGGACATGACCCACGAGGTGCGGCGCGGGCAGGGCGGGCAGATTTTTTCGCGCCTCTTGATCGACAAGATGAAGGACCGCCTCGAAAAGAAGGAGCAGACGATCCTTTTCCTCAACCGGCGCGGCTACAACACGAGTTTGCTTTGCCCGGATTGCGGGTACCTGGCCACCTGCGACCATTGCTCGGTGACGCTCATCCACCACAAGGCCGAGGGCATTTTGCGCTGCCACCTCTGCGGGTTTGAGACGCGTGCACCGGAGCGCTGCCCCAAGTGTCACTCGCCCGGCATCAAATGGCGCGGGAGCGGCACCCAGCGGATCGAGGAGATCGCCAAGGCGTTCCTGCCGACCGCCAAAATCGTCCGCATCGATGCGGACACGATGCAGAAGAAGAACCTCTTCCGGTCGATCCTCGCGGATTTCCGGGTGGGGAAGATCGACGTTCTCGTCGGCACGCAGATGATCGCCAAGGGCCTCGACTTCCCGAATGTGACCCTCGTCGGTCTGGTCGACGCGGATATCTCGCTGCATTTGCCGGACTTCCGTGCGAACGAGCGGACCTTCCAGCTCCTCGTGCAGGTCTCGGGCCGCGCGGGCCGTGGTGAGCGGGCGGGGGAGGTGGTCGTGCAGACATTCCTTCCGTATTCCGGCCCGATCCAGTATGCAAGGGCGCAGGATTTTACCGGCTTTGCCGACGACGAGCTGGAGAGCCGCCGCGAGTTCAACTACCCGCCCTACCGCCACGTCGTCCACCACCTCTTCCGGGGCCGCAATCCCGAGAAGCTCGACTTCTTCACAAAAGAGTGGGCAAAGAAGGCGGCGGAAGCCCTCGGCAGCGAGGTCGAAATCCGCGGCCCGTCCCCCGCGCCCATCGAAAAGATGAAGGACTTTTACCGCTACCAGCTCTGGTACTTCATGCCCAGCGTAACAAGGAGCATGCCCAAGCTGATCGACCTAAGAAACCACTTCCCCTTCGACAAGGATATCGAAGACGTGATCGACACGGATGCGGTGAATCTGAGTTAGGCTGAGGAAGTAACACTCCGCTGAAAAAGTCGGGGAAGGTGGCGGGTTGAGATTGCCTGCGGAGGGGCGGC
>LVBV01000005.1 GCA_001604565.1 Puniceicoccales bacterium Verruco_01
CTCGAAAACAAACGTGACTACTCAAAAGAAGCGGCGAAATCCGGTGTTGTTAGAGGTGGCCGTAAATCTGTGCCGATTTCTTGATAAGAGTTGAACAGTCAGGGGGATGATGTATAATAGCAGGGTGTAGTTTTTCGTCCTGACGGCTCCATGTGAAACAGGAGCGAGATTGCACAAATCGATGACAATGAAGTCGCACCGTCTGTTAACATCAGGTTATTGACCGCGCGATATTAATCTAAATGGCGCATGAGTTCATTATTGAATAGCAATAATATCGCAGAACTCTTCTCCACTCGTTTGATCAAACACGAAATGGATTCGTGCAATCCGCGCCTGTCGTTTCGCAAGAGACAAAGCAGCGTGGTTTCTTTTCTGGTCCTCCTTGATCTGGCCTTGATTCTGATCGCCTACATCTCGGCGCTTGGTCTGGTCGGGAAAACAGGACTGTCAGGTTTTCGCATCTGGGTGCTGATGATCATCACCGTCCCGTTCATTGCCTCGACGGCGATTGTCGGCGGGTACAAACGCCGCGTGACGATCGAATCCGCCCGTTTCATCAGTGAAAATGTCCTCGGATGGATGACGGCTGTAACCGTTTCAATCGTCACCATTTTCTTCGTTTTCGAGAAGGTTTACATGACCAGCCGCATGCCGGTCGTCGCAACACTGGCAGTGGCTCCTGCTTTCTCGATTGTCCTGCGTTACTTCCGCATCCGTTTCATCCGCCGTCACTCCCGGAAGAAGTCCGTCGTCATCATCGGTGACGGAGTCGCACGCGACCGCATCACCAACTGGATGCGGATCAAAAAGGCGAATTTCGACGCCTATTTCGCCGCCTCGAAAACCGCGCTGATCGACGCCGCCTCGGAGGAAAACAGCAGGAACATGACCGGTGCTACGATCGAGGAGGCGGTGGTGCGCCTTGGTGAGGAGCTGGAGGCGGTCATCATCGCAGACAAGCCCGAAAACCTCTCCCCCCGCCTTCTCAACCGCTTGGTGGTGATCAACTTCAATACTCTGCCCGTCTATACGCTGGAGGCGTTTTACGCGCGTGAATGGCAGGTGGTCCCCCTTTCCACCCTCTCTTCGCAGTGGGCGTTGAACGAAGGTTTCGCCCTGAGCCAAAGCGAGAATTACACCCGACTGAAGCGGATGTACGATGTCACCATCTCGGGCGCCGCGCTTCTTCTTCTTTCACCTCTTCTGGGGCTCATCGCCCTCGCGGTGAAGCTGGACAGCCGCGGCCCTGCCATTTTCAGGCAGACGCGCGTGGGCCTCAATGAGAGGAAGTTCACTCTCTACAAGTTCCGGAGCATGACGGTGGGCTCCGAGAAGGGCCCTGCCTATACGGCGGAGAAGGATTCCCGCATCACGCGCATCGGCGGGTTTCTGCGCAAGAGCCGCCTCGACGAACTGCCGCAGCTCTTCAATGTTCTGCGAGGCGACATGAGTCTCATAGGACCGCGCGCGGAATGGGACAAACTCGTGGACGATTACGAGCGCATCATCCCCTATTATCATTTCCGGCACTTGGTGAAACCGGGCATCACCGGTTGGGCTCAGATCAACTACCAGTACGGCGCCAGTCTTGAGGACACGCAGGTGAAGCTGCGTTACGACCTCTTCTACGTGCGCTACTACAGCTTCACCCTCGACCTCAGCATCATGTTTGACACGGTCTATGTGATGCTCTTCGGCAAAGGCCGCTGATGTTTTCCGCTCAGAGGTTTCGGGCGAAGGAAGCGGATTACTTCCCCTTCTTCTTGAGGTCCGCGATCTCGCTTCCGGCCTTTGCCAGCGCCTCGTTCAGGTTGCGTAGCTCGCGCTGCGTCTTCGCCCTCGCGCCAAGGAAGTACACGAGAACCCCGCCCATCAGAACGCCGCAGATCACAATTGTGGAAACGACCGTGATGGACGCCCGTTCCTTGGCGGCCTTCGCCTCCTGAATCTGCGAAGAGGCCTCGTCCAGCTTCTTCTGCAGGTCGGCCTGCTCCTGCGAGAGCTTCTGCACCTCGGCCTTGTGCTGGGCCACGGAATCCTCCGGGCGGGCCATCTGCGCGGGGCTGGAGAAAACGGGAACGGCCAGGAGCGCCGCCGCAAGCAGCGCCTTGCCGAAGAACGGGGAAGTGCGGGGGTTCTTCATGGGGCTAAATAGATACGGGCCAATGAAGTATCTCCGAAATCAATCGGAGGCGAGGGAGAAATGCGGGATCAATCCCGCATTTCGCAGCGATTCCATCGCCCGTTTCTCGCCCTCGCGCATCTTCGGGCGGTCCTCCTCGGCGATGTCGTCGTACCCGGCCAGATGCAGCCAGCCGTGAGCCAGATAGAGAGCCAGTTCCGAGGAAAAGTCCTGCGAGAAGCGCGGCGCCTGTTCCAGGGCAAAGTCCGCGCAGACGCAGATCTCTCCAGCCAGATCCTCGTCGGGATCGCCGGGGAAGGTGATGACGTCGGTCACTGTGGGGTCGCCCAAAAACTGCTCGTGCATGCGGATGATTTCGTCGCGACCCACGAGGGCGATGGAAAGTTCCCCCGGAGGCACTGCATCGGGAGCCATCGATGAGTCGAGGTGGTGGAAGAGCGCCCGCACCTCCGACGCGCGGAAAAAAAGCCCCTCTCGTAGGTTGTTGACAGAAATTCTACGCTTCACGTCCGTCGATCGTCCCGTTTTTCTCCTCAATCACAATCTTTTCCGGGGTGTTTGTCATACCCTCTACCACGGCGGGAGGCTGTGGCAGTGAGAAAGCGGCCTCGCCGGCGGGATTTGCGGCGGCTTCCGCAGGGGTGACGTTCACCTTTGTGACCTGCTTTTTGAGAGGCTCACCCTTCGGATACTCGATGCGGGAATGCAGCATGTTGAGGAGGGTGAAGACAAAACTTTCCTTGATGAGGGTGATCTGCCGCATGGTGATCGGCGCCTCGTCGAGCTGTCCGTCCTCGATGCGCCCTTGCACGATTCTGGTGACAAAGTCCTCGATGGACTGCGGCGTTACCTTTTTCAGACTGCGGCTGGCGGCTTCGGTGGCATCGGCCAGCATGACGATGGCGCTTTCCAGCGTCTGCGGCTTGGGCCCCTCGTATCGGTAGTTGCTCTGCGCCACCTCGTCGAGCTCCGAACCCTCGCCCTGCGCCTCGATGAGGGCGTTGGCATCCTGCTGGCGCTGGAGGGCCATGAAGTAGAAATACTGGATGAGGCTCGTGCCGTGGTGCTGGAGGATCACATCCGTCACGATTTTCGGCAGGCCGTACTGGCGGGAAAGAACCACGCCCTCCTTCACGTGGGCCTTGATGATGAGGGCGCTCATGGAGGGATTGCGTTCCATGTGCGGGTTGCCCTCGCGCTGGTTTTCGATGAAATACTCGGGTTTGATGATCTTGCCGATGTCGTGATAGAGCGACGCCGCGCGGCAGGCCAGTGCGTTCGCCCCGACACTCAGGGCTGCGTTTTCAGCCAGATTGGCCACCATCAGGCTGTGGTGGTAGCTGCCCGGCGCGGCCACCTGAAGGCGCCGCAGAAGCGGATGGTTGAAATCCGTCAGTTCCAGCAGTGTGATATCGGTCGTCTTGTGAAAGAGATGCTCGAAGAGCGGAATGAGCCCCACCGCCACGACACCGCTCAAAAAGCCGTTCGCCAGCATCGCCACCGCAAGCCAGCCGATCTCCCGCAAGCCGCCCGATCCGTCGCGCAGCAAGAGGAGCATCGCCAGCGCCGCGAGCGTCACGCCGCTTGCCATGCCCGCGCGGACGATCCGCGTGCGCACCTGGACGACGCGGCAAGCGAACACACCCGCGAGGCCAGCCAGAAGCGACGCGATGGCCACGGCGAAGGATCCTCCCTGCATGAGGGAATTCATCGCGGCGATCACACAGGCGATGAGCGCCCCGGCGCCCGGCCCCATGAGAACCGCGATCAGGATCGGGCCAAGGGCCACCGGCGCAATCCATGGAAGGATGGTCGCCAGCGTGGGCAATGTCTGCGCCAATGTCCCTTCCGAGACACCAAGAAGCGCGCGGATGATTGCCAAATTCGCAAGGATGGCGATGGCAGCCATGGAAAGGTCGAGCAGGTTCTCCCCCTCGTTACCCTTGCGGCGCATTCGTATAAACACGGCAACGGCAAGCATCACGGCCCCGGCCAGAATCGCCCTGTCGAGAAACTGGGAATCGACAATAAGGCTCTTCTCGCTCTCGCGCAGGGCCTTGCGATAGGCCTGAAGCTGCTCGAACTGCATTTCCCCCACCCGCATGCCTGGTTCGATGATCGTATCGCCCAGACGCACATGGATGAAACGTTTCTGCATGCGGGAAAGCGCCTCGTCGATGATCTCGCCTGTTCGCTTCTGATCGAAGATGAGATTTGGCTCAAGCCCTGCGCGCATGACGCGGAAGAGCGCCACGTACGCCTCGCGCGGAACGTCGATTGCGCCGATGTTGATCTTGAGGTCAGAAAGCGCCTCCTCGCGCGAAAGCACATCCGCATCGACGATGCCGCGACCCGAGTTGTCGGCGATCTTCATGTAAGAAAGGCTGCCGTCGGGTTGCACGGGTATCTGGTTTTCGCCGTACACGCCCTGACGGTACAGGTCGGCCAGAACCTTCAACCCCTCCTCTAGGGAGCCGCGTCTTTCGTCGCTACCAAGGGTGTTGGCGAGCACTGCCAGATCCTCGCCACTTAGATTGTAGCGGTTTCCGCCGGGCAGTTCGCGCAAAAAGGAGTCCATTTCCTCTCCGGTCACATGCAAAATTCCCTTCTGCGGACCTTCGGATATCGCCTGCCCCACCCCGGGAGCCGCAAGATACTTAGCCAGGGCCGAATCCATCGAAAGGACCCATTTGCGGAAGTTGACCATCGGCGCCTGATCCAGACGGTACACGGGCGGGGTCCGCTTGCGGATCTCCGCGCGGGTGCGCTCGGTCTCGATCTCGCTGACGTAGGAAAAAGGGATTTCCGCGATGATGCGGGCCCGGGACGTCTGATTGAGAACCACCTGCGGCCCCGCGGGGGAAAGACCGGCAAAGCAGATCTCGATAACGAGAACCGTGAAGACGATAAACAGCAGGACAAAGGGCAGGAGTTTCCCTGAAAACAGGCGCATGCGTGCCTCACCCGTCATGCGGCGTCGCAGTGGCGAGGACGGAGTCGGATTTCTTGTTCCGGGCAGGACCATCGGTTATCTCGTCGAACTTTCGCGGCGCTGGTGGGCGCCGGTGGCGTCCATGTAATGCTGGTAGGCCTCGATGATGCGGGCCACGAGGGGATGTCGCACCACGTCCGCCGTGTCGAAGTAATGGAAGGCCACCCCCGGCACGCCTTCGAGGACGTCGATCGCCTCCTTGAGGCCAGAGTATTTGTGGCGCGGCAGGTCGATCTGCGTGATGTCGCCGGTGATGACCATCCGACTACCCTCTCCAAGGCGCGTGAGAAACATCATCATTTGCTCGGGCGTGGTGTTCTGTGCCTCGTCGAGGATGACAAAACTGTGGGGGAGCGTCCGTCCGCGCATATAGGCCAGAGGGGCAATCTCCACCGATTCCTTCTCCATGAGGCTCTTGGCGTGGTCGTGGCCGAGCATGTCGAACATCGAGTCGTACAGCGGGCGCAGGTAGGGCTGGATCTTTTCCTCAAGGTCTCCCGGCAGGTAGCCGAGAGCCTCGCCCGCCTCCACAGCCGGGCGCGTGAGGACAAGGCGGTCCACCTCGCCCTTCATCAGGGCGTCGAGGGCGCTCGCCACGGCAAGATATGTCTTGCCCGTACCTGCCGGGCCGATGCCGAAAACCACGTCGTGAGTGCGAATCGCCTGGGCGTAATTCTTCTGCCCGATCGTCTTCGGGACGATGCTCTTCTTCTTGAAATGGAAGGAGACGGCGTTCTTGCCGTACATCTCCAGAAGCTCGCTGACCCGGCCTTCCGACACGTCGCGCAGCATGTTTTCAAAGTCCATCTGCCGGATGTCAAGCCCCTGCCCGCGTCCCCGCTGTAACGCCTCGAAGAAGGACTCCGCAAGCGCCACCTCCGCATCGCCGCCCGCGATGGAAAGCCAATCGTCGCGCGCAACGAGCTTCACCCCCAGCTTCTGTTCGGCAAGGGTGATGTTCTCCTCGCGTCCGCAGTGGACAAGCGAGAGGGCGCGCGGGCTGTCGAAATGTACGATTCGCTCAGTCATTTTTGGCGATGTCTCGGCAGGCTGCGGAAAGTTTCTCCCAAGTTTTTTCCAGCGCCTCGGAAAGCACCCTCGAATTTCCGATCACGCTCATGAAATTGTTGTCGCCCCTCCAGCGCGGGACGATGTGCAGGTGCAGGTGGGTCGGGATCCCAGCACCCGAAGCCGATCCCAGGTTGAGGCCGATGTTGAACCCGTCGGGATGCATCTCGCGCGTGGCCGCCTTCTTGGCGAGCACCGCCAGCTCGAACAATTCCGCGCGCTCTTCGCCGGTCATGTCGTCCAGCTCGGCCACCTGTCTGTAGGGGACGGACAGGATATGCCCCGGGTTGTAGGGAAATCGGTTCAGAACCAGATAGCAGAGCTTTCCGCGGTGAAGGATCATCGCAGCCTTGTCGTCCCCCTGAAGCGGCAGTTCGGCAAAGGGGTTTTTGTGCCCCTTGTCGCCGTCGGCGGGGGACGTGACATATTCCATCCGCCAGTATGAGTGAAGAAGATCCATTTTGTATCGGAAGGTGCGGCAGGGCGCTTTCTCGCGCTCGCAAGGCGGGCCTTGTGCATTCTGCCATGCCCGGGTGTGAAGTAAAGAACGTTGTGCCTTGATGACAAGCAGTTTCCACTTGTATAAAGAACCGTTCCTGCTTGCCGCGGAGCCGGTGGAGGACAAGAGTGCTTCCTTCATTTTCCTCACGGAGCCATTCAGTTCCGCGTGGACCGTTTCCGTTTCATGCGCGAGTGCATTCTGAACGCGCCGGGTAGGGCCACCCTCGTCTCGGGCGTGGCGGGGCCGGCTGTGCCCGCGGTGTTGCAGGCGTTCCTTTCCCGCCCCGGCGCGCCGGAACTGGCGATCGTCGTTTGCCGCAAGAGCGGCGAGGCCGAGGCGTGGGCGGAAACACTAAAGTTTTTCGATGCCGCCTTCGGAAGCGGAAAACTTGAAACCCTGCTTCTGCCGCCTGATGACGAATCCGGTGACGACGCCCGGGCTTTCGACATCCGCTGCGATCGGCTGGACACGCTGGCCCGTCTCGCCGCACGGGAGAAATCGGGCGGTTCGCTCGCCGTGTTCACCACACCCGGTGGGCTCCTTTCCCCCGTGGAGGCTGTGGAAAGTCTTGTCCGGGACGAAGTGACGATCAAGAGGGGGCAGCGCATCGCCCCCGCCCTGCTCGCCGAGAAATTCGGCAGTGAAATGGGCTACGATCACGAGCCCCTTTGCGAGACGCCCGGCCAGTACGCCCTGCGTGGCGGAATCCTCGACGTCTATCCCTTCAACGCGCCCGCTCCCGTCCGCATCGACTTCTTCGGCGACGAGGTGGAAAGCGTGCGCGCCTTCGATCCCACTAGCCAGCGGACGACCTCCGTTCTTGAGTCCGCCACGATCGCGCCGATGCACGCTTCCGCCTCGAAAAGGGCGGACGCGCGCAACATTCTCGGCTACCTAGGCAAGTCCGCGAGCTGGTTCTTTGAGGAGCCCGAGGAACTGGCCGCCCAGTTCCCGGACGCCTTCAACGCCTTCGAGCGGGGCCGGGGCAAGGCAACCTTCGAAGATCTATTCACGGAGCGCGCCCAATCGGACGAATGGTACGGTCTTTCCACGTTGGCGGAAAAAGACACGCTCTTCAGCTCCCCGGCCAAACGGATTGAGATCCGCGCGGAGGCCACAGCGGATCACCTGCCTGCCACTCCTGAGGGCGTCCTCGGCATCGACCGCGTCGCGGCAGAGGAAACCGCCCGCCGCGTCATGATGCGGGAGCTGGCCGCATGGCGGCGCGAGGGCTGGCGGATCCTTTTTGTTCCGCAGAACGAGGGCGAGGCGGAGCGCCTCAAAACCCTTGCTGCGCAGGTCCCCGACTGGAAGGACGCCGCGCCCGAGTTCCTCCCTGGTAGTCTGCGCCGAGGCTTCCGCCTTTCCGGAATGCCGTGGAAACCGCTTGGCGGAACCAAGGGCGTGGCTCTGGTCCCCGTGGCAGAGGTTTTCGGCACGGTGAAGCCTCGTCCGGCGGGACTTCGCCGCAGGCTCCTGCCGCGTCGCACGCAGGTCGATCAGGCGCTCGATTTCTCTGAACTGGCGCCGGGGGATCCCCTCGTGCACCTCTCCCACGGCATCTGCCTGTACCGCGGCCTCTCTAGGATGCAGGGCGTTTCCGGCGAGGAGGAGGTGATCTCCCTAGAATTCGCGGACGGACTCATCCTCCACCTGCCGCTCCATGAGTCGCATCTCCTCACGCGCTACGTTGGCCTCACGAAGAAGTCCCCCAAGCTCGGCAAGGTGGGGAGCGGCGGATGGGAGAAGGCACGCGCGGCGGCGGAAAGAGCCACGCTCGACTTCGCGGCGGAGCTTCTCCGCATGCAGGCTGTGCGCGAGACCGGCGTCGGCTTCGCCTTCGAAAAGGACGACCGCCTTCAGGAAGTGTTTGAAAAGACCTTCCCGTGGCAGGAGACGCCCGATCAGGCAAAAGCTATCGCCGAGACCAAGGCGGACATGGAATCCCCCCGCGTGATGGACAGGCTCATCTGCGGCGACGTGGGCTTCGGCAAGACCGAGGTGGCCCTGCGCGCCGCGTTCAAGGCCGTGATGAGCCGCAAGCAAGTTGCCGTCCTTGCGCCGACAACTGTTTTGGCACAGCAGCACTTCAACACCTTCCGCGAGCGCTTTGCCGAGTTCCCGGTGACGATCGAGATGCTCAGCCGCTTCCGCACCGGCCCGGAGCAGGACAAGATTGTGGCGGATCTTGCCGCAGGAAGAGTGGACATCGTGATCGGCACCCACCGGCTTCTCGGTGCCGACGTGGTGTTTAAGGACCTGGGCTTGCTCGTCGTGGACGAGGAGCACCGCTTCGGCGTCCGCCACAAGGAGCGCATCAAGGCGATGAGCGCGCAGGTGGACGTTCTCACCATGAGCGCCACGCCCATTCCGCGCACCCTGTACCTCGCCCTGATGGGGGCGCGCGCCCTCTCCGTCATCGAGACCGCGCCCGTGGACCGCCTGCCGATCCAGACGATCGTCAAGCAGTACAGCCACGATATCGTGAAGGAGGCAATTTCCCGCGAGGTGGAGCGCGGCGGACAGGTTTTCTACCTGCACAACCGCGTGCAGACGATCGACGCCGTGGCGGAAAGATTGCACGAGATGCTGCCGAATCTCCGGATCGGCGTCGGTCACGGACAGATGGATGAGGGGATGCTGGAGAAGGTGATGACTAAGTTCGTCGCGGGCGATTACGACGTACTCGTCTGCACGACGATTATCGAGAGCGGCCTGGACATCCCCAACTGCAACACGATCCTGATCGAGGGCGCGGACCGCTTCGGCCTCGCACAGCTTTATCAGCTTCGCGGACGCGTGGGACGCTTCAAGCGGCAGGCCTACGCGTACCTGCTTTTGCACCACCACGCCCGGATGCTGGACCCGGCCCGTCGGAGGCTCGCGGCCCTCAAGCAGTACCGCAGCCTCGGCGCGGGCTACCGCATCGCCATGCGCGACCTAGAACTGCGCGGCGCAGGGAACCTCATCGGGGCGAAGCAGTCCGGCCACATCGCGGGCGTGGGTTTCGATCTATACTGCCAACTTCTGCGCCAGAGCATCTCGCGCCTCAAGGGCGAGAAGGGAGCGGCCCTAGTGAGGGCGAACGTTCATCTCGACTTCGTCTGCGAGGGCGAGGACACAGGGGCGCGCGCATTGCCCAAGGGCGCACTCGCAGCCTACATTCCGCCCTCCTACGTGGGCGAGGCAGAACTACGCATCCGTTTTTACCGGGAACTGGCCATGTGCGCGTCCCCCACCGAGGTCGATTCGGTTGTCGAAGCGATGCGCGACCGCTTTGGGAAACTGCCGCCACAGGTGGAAACCCTCGCGATGGTGACAAGGATTCGCACGCTGGCGGAACAGGCCGGAATCGTGCTTGTCGAAACCGAGGGCGACATCCTTCGCTGCGTCCGCGCAACCGGACGCAGGGGCGATTACCTCAAGATCGGAAATCGCTTTCCCCGCTTGACCGCCCCATCAACTGCTTTAAGGTTGCGTGAAATTGTCTCGTTTCTGAGAAGACACTCCACAGGTTCATGAAGCACATTGCCCCTTTCACGGCCATCGCGGCCCTGCTCCTTTCCGCGTCCACCGTCCCTGCCCAGACCGTCCACAAGGTTTGGACCCTGCCCATCGTCCAGGGGGCTGCGGCTGTCGTGGAAGATCATATCATCACGCTGGAGGAGGTGCGCGGCGAGGTACTTCAACTGGCTCCCCGCGTGGAGCAGGAGTCCAAATCGATGGAGGACTTCGACCGCAAGATGTCCCAGCTCTATCTGGACACGGTCCAGAACCTGATCGACCAGTATTTGATCGTGAAGGAATTCGGCGAAAAGAAATACAATTTCCCGAACAACATCGTTTCCGCCGAATACGAGCGTATCCTCATCGAGGACTTCAACAACGACCGCACGGCTTTCCACAAGTATCTTCAGGCCCTCGGCATGAATACGCGCGAATTCAAACAGGACTTGCGCGACAAGTTCATCGTGAGCGCCATGCGCAGCAACCAGCGCAAGAGCATGTCGTCGGTCTCCCCGGAGAAGATCACCAGCTACTACCGCGATCACCAGCAGGAGTTTTTCCGCGAGGAATCCATCCACCTGCGCTTGATCATGCTCAAGCCCATCGGCGACGAGTCCCCCGATCTCATGCGCCAGCAGGTGGATACCATTCTGACGGACCTGGATTCGGGCAAGCCTTTCGCCGACGTGGCGCGCCTGTACAGCCAGGACTCGCGCCGCAGCCGCGGTGGCGACTGGGGCTGGATCACCCGCAAGGATTTGAACTCCGCCCTCGCGGACATGGCCTTTTCAATCCCGACGGGCGAGCACAGCAAGGCCCTCACCATCGGCAAACAGATCTACATCCTTTTTGTGGAGGATCGTCGCCCCGAAGGCGTGCAGCCGCTCGCAGACGTGCGGGAACAGATCGAGGACAATATCGCAGGCGAACTTTCCCGTCAGGCGCAGCAGGTCTGGATTCAGCGGCTGCGGCAGAAGGCCTACATCAAGTATTATTGATTCTCTTCCTCCGCCGTTTCTTGACATGAGGAGAGTTTTTTTTCAGAGCTTTGCATCGCACCAGGGTTGAGGAACTCTTTCCGTTTAGCCAGATGTCAACGACAGACAGCACTTCCCAGGGCTCGCAGATTTCCGTCGAGCTGATCGTAAAAAACAGGATGGGGATTCACGCGCGCCCGGCGGCGATGATCGTGAGGATCGCCAACCGCTTCCCGGCGGAGCTGTATGTGGAGAAGGACGACGAGCAGGTGAACGGAAAAAGCATCATGGGCCTGATGATGCTGGCGGCGGGACAGGGTTCCAAACTGCGCTTCACCACCCTTGGTGAGGGCGGTCAGGATATGCTCAAGGAGATGGAGAAGCTGTTTGAACGCAAGTTCGACGAGCCGTAGTCTTTCCCCATGTCCTTTATCCCCTCCGACTCCCGATATTCGAATTCCTCCCTGTTTGTCCCGTGTGGTGCAAGTGGGCTGCGTCTGCCCAGAATCTCGCTGGGACTGTGGCACAACTTTGGCGGGTCTGCCGATCCGGAGAAGGCTCGCGAGATTGTCCTTGGTGCCTTCGATCGCGGAATCGTTCATTTCGATCTGGCGAATAACTACGGTCCGCCTCCCGGCGAGGCGGAACGCACCTTTGGTGGAATTCTCGCCTCGGACCTTCGCGCGTTGCGCGACGAGCTGACGGTTGCCACCAAGGCGGGATATGGCATGTGGGAGGGCCCGTACGGGGACGGCGGCAGCCGCAAATACCTTCTCGCCAGCCTCGACCAGAGTCTTCGCCGCATGGGGCTGGAATACGTGGATGTGTTCTATCACCACAGACCGGATCCGAACACGCCTCTTGAAGAAACGATGGGAGCTCTGGCAAGCGCCGTGCAGAGCGGCAAGGCCCTCTACGTGGGACTTTCCAACTACAACGCGGCCCAGACACGTCGGGCCGTGGCAATCCTGAGAGAGATGGGGATTCGTCCGCTCGTCCATCAGGGCCGCTACAACATTCTGGATCGCCGGATCGAGGCGGACGGGCTCCTTTCCACCCTGACGGAGACCGGACTGGGCTTTGTCGCCTTCAGCCCGCTTGCGCAAGGCCTGCTTTCGGGCCGGTATCTGGAGGGTGTCCCCGCGGATTCCCGCGCCGTGCGCGACGGTCGTTTTCTTTCCATGCGCGACCTGACGGAAAACCATGTCAGCGTTCTGAAAAGTCTGGCTGCCGTCGCCGAAAAACGTGGCCAGAGCCTAGCGCAGATGGCCCTCGCTTGGGTCTTGAAGGATTCCGCCGTGACAAGCGTCATCATCGGGGCGAGCCGACTGTCGCAGATCGACGACAACCTCGGCGCTGTGAAGAACACGAATTTCTCGGCGGAGGAACTGGCGGAAATCAACGCCCTCGCCGCTAGGTATTCGAAGTAGCGGGGTTCGTCAGAGACTCAGGCGATCGCGGAAGGTGGCGGCCTGCCTGCGGGACAGCTCCACGGCAAGATCCCCCTCCATCGTCACCTTGAGGCTTCCACTGAACCAGAGGTCCACTTTCTTCACCTTGTGGATGTTGATGAGCTGGGATCGGTTCGCGCGGAAAAAGATCGTGGGGTCCATCCGCTCCTCCAGTGACGAGAGTGAGCGCGGCAGCATCGCGGAATTTCCGGCGAAGCGCACGATGGAATAGTTGCCGTCGCTCTCCACAAGCACGATCTCGCGCAGCGGCAGGAGCCAGCAGCGGTCGCCGTCGCGCAGGAAAACGCGGTCTTCGGCGCTGAGCTTGCTCGTGGGCGGGGCGGGATTCTTCTCCTCCTCGTCCCTGCGGGAGACGATGCCATCCTTAGCCCGTTGAACGGCCTCCGCCAGACGTGCCGGATCGATGGGCTTGAGGAGGTAATCAAGAGCGTTGAATTCGAAGGCGCGGAGCGCATGTTCGTCAAAGGCGGTGACGAAGACCACTTCCGGCAGGGCGCCTTCCATCTTCTCAAGCAGGTCGAAGCCCGTTCCCCCCGGCATCTGCACGTCGAGGAAAACAAGGTCGGGATTGAGAGCACGGATCGCCTCCGCCGCCTCGGTGACATGAGCGGCCTCCCCCACCACCTGAATTTCGGGGAAGGCATCGAGCAACCGGCGTAGTTCAACGCGCGCAAGCCTTTCGTCGTCAACGATGAGCGTTCGGATCATACGGTGATTCTCCTATAGGGCATCTGGATCGTCGCTGTGACAATACCGTCCTTTTCGGCGAGTTCAATTGAGGAAGATGGACCGACAAGGCGGTCGAGGCGCGTGCGTGCGTTCAGGAGCCCTAGCCCATTGCCACCGGCGGCACCCTTGAGAGTGCCGGGATTGGCCACCACGATCGAGCAGGTGTCGCCGTCGATGAAGCCCGTGATCGAAAGAAGTCCGCCGTTCACCATCGTTGCGATGCCGTGTTTGACCGCGTTTTCCGCAAGAATCTGGACGAGCATCGTGGGAACGGGCACGTCCATCATGCCCGCCGGGATGTTGATGTGGACGCTCAGGCGTTCCTCGAAGCGGAGTTTTTCAAGCTCCAGATAATGCCGCACTGTGCCGAGTTCCTCCCGCAGCGGGCGGAGCATGCTCTCCGATTGAAGCGCCGCGCGTAAAAGCAGGGAAAGATGCAGCACGGCCTCCTGCGCCCGGTCGGGGTGCTCGTTCACTAGGGCGCGGATCGTGTTTAGACTGTTGAAGAGGAAGTGCGGATTGATCTGCGCCTTGAGAACACGCAGTTCCGCCTCGCGCAACGCCTTTTCCGCCTCCAGTCGGCTCACTTCCGCCTTGTTGGATCGTTTCACGGCAAGGCTGGAAACATATACACCCGCCCAGCCGCCGAAGAGCACGGCCTTGAAGAACCAGAGGCCGAAAAACGCCCGGGGAAGCTCGAAACGCTGATCCACCGACTTCAGTTGGAAGAAGGCGAAAAGCTCCAGCGATAAAACGGTCATGAGCAGCGAACAGACCGGAATTCCCACGAGAAAGGCATGCACATACACACTGCGCCACGATGCGGTTTCCCCCGCGCTTTGGATGAACATACGCAGCAGATGCGTCCCCAGCATGCAGCAGAAGAAGAACCGCATGTCGCTCTTGAGCTCCTCATCCATCGGACGATCGTGCAGCATCACGTTCAAGACCATCATGATCACGCAGAAGGTGAGCCATGCGGCGAAGTTGCGGATGAAAAAGGATCTATCGAATTTGAGGGAACGAGGGAGATTTTCCGAAATTCTCACGACAACTTCAATTTATCCTATCTTATCCCATGGTCGAGCCGGCTGATTACAAACGGTCAAAAGACGCCGCAGACGGGGTGTTTTGACTGATTTTTGTCCGATTCTTTGGAGATATTCGTCAATGCCGATATAGTGGGGTAATGAGCGAGCGCGCCCTACTCTATCCCTCCGGCGCCGTGATCGAAGGCACCGTCCACTACCGCCGCAAGCGGCAGTCGCGGACGAGCTTTGACGTCGAAACGACGCGGCGCTTCCGGTTTTTCACCCCCCTGCCGACTAAATGGCGCGCCATGCAGCGGCTCAAGGACGTGATCGAGGCCGTGTACGGGAGCGATCTGGCACCGGGTTGGGAATTCTCCTACGAGATGGAGCTTCCCGTGGAGGCTCCCGAGGAAATGCGCGGCGAAAAAGAACGTTTTCTCCCACTTTCCGCTGCTACGTCGGGACGGATGGACGAGTCCGGCAGAGCGGCGGAATCCACGGGCCATTCATGCGTGGCCTGAGGTGCTCCTCACCGTCGTTCTGCGTTTTTTGACAGACACGAAGAACGTACGTAAGATAAGGGTGCGGGACGGGCGATGACGACGGGGAATGTCAGGCTCACGGCGGATCAGTTGACGCATGGAACGGCGCGGGAATTGCTGACACTTCTGAGGGCGGTTTCTGCGGACGGACGCCTTACCGACGAGGAGATTCAGCTTCTGGGCGACTGGTTGGAAGCGGCTCAGGAGAAGGAGCTGCCGGCACTGAAGTATCTGAAGGCTCTCGTCAAAAACGTCTTGCACGACCAGACCGTCACCGAAACGGACCGGCGCGATCTGGTTCACGCCATTCTGGACGTGATGCCCGAAAACCTGTGCAGGGAGGCGCGGCTGCGCTTCGGCAGCGCGGCACGCTCAGCACACGGCGGCATTGTGGAGCCGCGCGACGATACTCCCCGGCTGCCCGTTTCGGAGGAGCAGTTGCTCCTCATGGCGGTCCTAGGAATTTCCTTCCCGGACGACTGCACCTATGCGCAGGCCTGCGAACTGATCGCCAAAAGGCTCGAAGGAAGGTGATTATATTTCCGCGATCAGTCGGCGGAGCAGTTCGTCGATCGCCTTCGGGTCGGCCTTGCCGCGCGTGGCCTTCATGATCGGCCCCTTGAGGGCGTTGATCGCCTTGTCGTTGCCGCCCTTCACCTTGGCGACGGCGGCGGGATCGGCGGCGAGGGCGGCGCGGGCCAGCTTCTCCAGTTCGCCCGTGTCGTTCTGCGCGCGCAGACCCTTCTGATCGACGATGGCAAGGGGGTCTCCGCCCGTTTTGAAGGATTCGACAAACACCTCGTGCGCCACCTGCTTGGTGATGACGCCCTCCGCCGTAAGCTTTACGAGCTGGGCGAGGCGTGTCGGGGTCAGGCGGCACTGTGCCAAAGGCAGGGGCCCCTGCCCTTCCTCGCCCGCGGCGGCAAGTTCACGGAGCAGGTCATTCACCACATAGTTCGCAACTTCCTGCGGCTTGCCGCATAGGCGTGCGGCCTGCTCGAAGTAGGCGCAGAGCTCCGGGTCGCCAATCAGGGCGCTCGCAGCCGTGTAGGGAAGGCCGAGCGCTTCCATATAGCGGCGCTGGCGGTCAAAGGGAAGTTCACCGATCGTGGCGCGGATCTCGTCCTTCCACGCCTGATCGACGCGCACCGGCATAAGGTCGGGATCGGGGAAGTAGCGGTAATCCTGGCTATCTTCCTTGCTGCGCATCGTATAGCCGTAGCCCTGCTCCGCGTCCCAGCGGCGCGTCTCCTGCACGATCTCGGCGCCGCGGCCCGCCTCGTACAGGGCGATCTGCCGCTTCGACTCCCACTCGATGCACGCTTTGACGGCGGAGGCGCTGTTCAGGTTCTTGGACTCGGTGCGGGTGTTGAGCGTTGTCTCGCCAAGTTTGCGGACGGAGACGTTCGCATCGCAGCGCATCTGGCCCTTCTCCATGTCGCAGTCGGAAATCCCCTGCTGGGAGAGGGCCATGCGCAGGGCGTTGAGGAACGCCGCCGCCTCGTCGCCGGAGCGGAAGACAGGCTCGGTCACGATCTCCGCGAGACTCGCACCGGTGCGGTTGTCGTCGATGTAAGAAAAGTTGCCGTTATGGTTCAGCTTGGCGGGGTCCTCCTCAAGATGGATGCGGGTGAGCTCCATCTTCTTGTGCTCGCCCATCACGCTGCGCGAGGCTCCGGGAAGCTCGATCTCCACCGCGCCGCCCTTGCAGAGGGGCTGGTCGTACTGAGAAATCTGGTAATTCTTCGGCGAGTCCGGATACCAGTAGTTTTTACGGTCCCACTTGCACTCCGCCGCGATGTCACATCCGAACATCAGACCCATCTTGATCATGAGGTCGATGGCTTTCTTGTTGATGACGGGCAAGGTTCCCGGAAGGGCCAGCACGACGGGGTCGCATAGGGTGTTCGGCTCCTCGCCATAAACGTAGGGAGCCGGGCAGAAAGCCTTGGCCTTTGTCTTGAGCTGCACGTGGACTTCGAGTCCGATGATGACTTCGTAGGGCATGATGATGCGCTGCATTTTACGCTCCCAAGACGCAAAGGCCAGTCATCAGTTTGTTTTCCGGCTTCGCGCGGGCATGAAAAGGGGCGCTCCTCTGCGGAGCGCCCCTTGAAAGCGGAACAAGGCTGATTACTTCTGCATCCAGACCCACGCGCCGGCAGCGGTGTATGTGTCCGTGAAGAGATACATCCAGCCGAGCTTTTCGGTCAGAATCCACGGGGAGTAACCCACGTACACGTCACCCAGCCATGCGCCCGTGTCCACCCAGCCGTCGGTAACCGTGTAGCCGAGCCAGGTGGAGTCGTTCGTCGCCATGACATTGCGCGCGATCGGGCTGGAAACGTAGGCCCAGGCGCCGGTGCCTGCCTCCTGCGTCAGGAAATAGACCCATGTGGACCCATCAGCCACGTAGATCCACGGGTTGAAGCCCACATAGACGCGGCCCAGCCAGCTTCCCGTGTCGGCCCAGTTGTCCGTCACGTCGTAGCCGAGCCAGTTCTCGTGGCTCTGCACGTAGTGGCGCAGCCATTCAAAGGCCGGGCGCTCCTGTCCGTTCCAGTCCACGAGGAAGCATCCGAAGTCCGACCGCCAGAGGCCGACGCGGTAGCCCCACATCGTGACACCGGCCACGCCCGGGTCCTCCCAGAAGATCGGGAACACCCGCTGGAATTCGGAAAGCTGGTACTCGTCGGTGATGCCGTTCACGTCCATCTCCGTCACATAGACGGGCAGACCCGTGTCGGTCAGCTTCTTGAGGCATGTCTTGATGGTGTCCGTGGACGCATAAGCATAGGAGAAGCCGTGCCCCTGTATGCCGATCGTGTCGATTAATCCGCGATCCTTGAGAAGGTTGATGATCGTGACATATGTGTTCGCGCGCGAAACATCGCTAATGATGTTGTAATCGTTGATCATGAGCGGGGTATTCGGAAAGTACTGGCGAGCAAGCGTGAAGGCTGTGATGACCCAGTCCCAGCCCGTGGAACCGTCGCCTCCGAGGGCCGCCTTGTAGGCGGGCGGCGCGCTCAAGGGCTCGTTCACCACCTGAAGAATGTCGATTCCTGGATAACGACTGGCCACGGCCTGAAACCATTCCTTGATCTCGTCGAGCTGATCACTTGCGGAAAGGTTGGTGATCCAGTTCGGCTGCTGCGAGCCCCACACGAGGACGTGGAACATGAAGGGATAGCCGTTGCCCTTTGCAAAGTTGTAGCAATCGTCCAATAGCCCCCAGTTCATGGAGTCGCGCGAGGCCTCCACGCTGCCCCACTTGCCCGCATTGCCCGGAATCACCTGATTCCAGTAATCCGTGAAATATACATTCTGGTCGGGGTCCTCTGAATACACGCAGCCAAGGAACTTGCTCTTGCCCGAAGCGAGTGCGGGCCCCGTGGGAACGTCGGCGGGAAGCGTGACGCGCGTTCCGGAAAGACCGTTGTCGAGCTGGTTCACGGTAAAGGTGGACCCGATCGGGCACAGGGCGAACTTGTCGATCCGCAGGCCCCCTTCCCTCGCCGCGAAGGTGAAGCTACGCGTAGTGGTCCACGAAGGGCAGGCAAGATAGATCGCTCCGTAATACATGCCGGAAATTTTGACCCACTTCCAGACGTTGGTTCCGGCGGTGCCGCCGTTCGTCACGGTATCACCCGAGGCGGTGAATCCCTGTGTGCCGAGGTTGTCGATGGAAACCCAAGTCCAGCTCTGGTTCACGTTGCCGGTTCCGAAGCCCGCGCCGTAGAAAAAGCTGTCTGCGGACGCGGAGGGGGCATACACCCTTGCGTAAAGCTCGTACGTCGTGTTGGCGAGCGGGAGCGTAATGCTCTTGCTGGCCATGGCCGCAGTCTTTGTGGGGGCATAACCGGATATCGTGTCACTGCAGGTGATGTAGGTTACCGATCCGTCGGTACCTATGGAAAAATCGGCGCCGAGAGTTGCCGTCTCAGCCTCGATGATCGTTGGAACATCCGCAGCCCTTGCCGAGGGGGAGGCAAGAAGAAGCGCAAGCACGGAGGAGCACGCTAGCTTTTTCATGTTGGGGTTTGGTGAAACTACCCGGGATCATGCTTTCACAGCCCGGTTTCCCGCAACGGAATGCTTGTGCTAATTTGTGAATGTACCCAATTACCGCCTTTGCTTCACAAGCGGGAACATCTCTCGTATGCTGCGGGCATGAAACTCGTCTCATGGAACGTGAACGGTGTTCGCTCGGCGCTTGGCAAGGGGCTAGCGGAATTCCTGCGAGAATGCGACGCGGACGCCTATGCGTTCCAGGAGGTGAAGGCGCTGCCCGAACAGGTTGAGGGGCTCGACTTTCCCCCGCAGGGATATCGCGCCTACTGGAACCCGGCGGAGAAGAAAGGGTATTCGGGCACGCTCGTCCTCTCGAAGACGCAACCGATCTCGGTTGCGAAGGGGATGAATAACCCAGCCCATGACAACGAGGGCCGCATCCTCACCTGCGAATACCCGGATTTCTTCTTCGTGAACGTCTATACGCCCAATTCCAAGGACGACCTCTCGCGCCTCGCCTACCGGCACGACGAGTGGGATCGGCTCTTTCTCGCCTACCTCAAGAAACTTGAAGAGAAAAAGCCCGTGATCTTCTGCGGGGACCTGAATGTGGCGCACGAGGAGATCGACATTGCCCGGCCAAAGGAGAACACCCGCAGCGCGGGCTTCACCATCGAGGAACGCGAGGGTTTTTCCAACTTCGTTGCGGCGGGATTTGTCGATACCTTCCGCCATTTTCACCCCGGCGAAACCGGGCACTATTCATGGTGGAGCTACCGCGCGCAGGCCCGCGAACGCAACGTTGGATGGAGAATCGACTACTTCCTCGTCTCGGCGGCGCTGCTGCCGAGGGTCAAAAACACGGCGATCCTTCGGGAAGTGACCGGCAGCGACCACTGCCCGGTGCTGCTGGAGATCGAGTGAGTTTACCCTCTCGGTAATTGATCAACTAGAAAGACATTACGATTATGATAGCTTATCTCAATCAAAACCAAGGATTTGTGTTATCAGTCCTGACCTTTGTTTATGTTGTTGCTACGGTCGTGCTTGTCGTTATTGGCACAAGGCAGACAAATGCTGCGTATCGTTCGCTGGAATTTGCACGTGAATGTGAACAGCGCCGGAATCGCCCCGTCATTCTTTTTGATGTCCGATCTGATTTTCCATTTTACCACGCAGAAATCAAAAATATCGGCGCATCTCAGGCGATAAACGTCTCAGTCATCCTTGATGAAGCATGTAAATCCGGGCTAATGGAACAAACGGGGTTTTTGGAAACGGGATTGTCACTGGTGGGACCAAATTGCTTGTTTTCGGTGCCGATCGCTGATGAAGAGGAACTCTCGGCTGAGAAACACAATCACTGCTTCAGCGGGCAAATCCACTACGCGGATATATACGGACAATCATATTCCGAAAATTTTCACATAGATCTTTCGTATGTTCTCAAAATGACATACACGGAGACCTCTGGAATTTCGAAAGACGCCAAGGCGATCGTTGATGCGATAAAGGTCAATCGTGGAGAACGTGTGATCTGACAATTACTGCCAATGGAACTCTAGTTGGGATTATAATGCCGTCATCAGAACCGGCTCCGCCGGGCGGTTCATTATGCGTGTGACTCGACGGGCGTCCTCTGCTAGCGTTCGGGGGCATGTCCCCACTCATCGGTTTTGATGACATCCTTGCGCTCTTTCCCGGAGCGGAACTTCGCGGCGACGCGCACCCGGATATTTGCGGCGTGCAGTCGCTGGAGGACGCGGGCGAAGGCGAGGCCACTTTTGCCAGCGGTGTGAAGGCCGCAGCCCAGCTTGAAGGATGCAACGCCTCGCTTGTCTTTGTGCCAAAAACCCTGAATCGGTCGCCAAAACCCGGACAGCTTTACATGGTCGTCGAGAACCCGGCGCTGGCCGTCTCGAAGGTAGCGGAGCTGATCGAGAAGATTCAGCGCCCGGCGTTCGCTCCCGGGGTTCATCCCTCGGCAGTGATCGAAAAAGGCGCGAAGGTGGACCCATCCGCAAGCATCGGCGCTCTCACCTACGTGGGCGAAGGCGCGTGCGTCGGCGCACGGACGGTGCTGGAGGCCGGGGTGAAGCTCGGACGCGGCGCCATTGTGGGCGAGGATTGTCACCTCTTCCAGAACGTTGTCGTCGCGGACCTTTGCCGTGTGGGAAACCGCGTCCACCTCCACCCCGGCACGGTGATCGGCGCGGACGGCTTCGGTTACCTTCAGGTGGGCAAACTGCCGGATGTCGTCCATTACAAGATCCCGCAGGTGGGCATCGTCGTCATAGAGGACAATGTGGAGATCGGTGCGAACACGACGATCGACCGGGCGCGCTTCGGCCAGACGCGCGTCGGCGAGGGCACCAAAATCGACAACCTCGTGCAGGTCGGCCACAACTGCATCATCGGACGGCGCTGCATCATCTGCTCGATGGTGGGGCTCTCCGGTTCCACCACGATCGGCGACTACGTGGTCATGTGGGGCCAGTCCGCCTCCGCTGGGCATCTCACGATCGGTGACTTTGCCTTCGTGGGCGGGCAGTCGGGTGTGGCCAAGGACATCCCCAAGGGCGCCAAGGTGACCGGTACTCCCGCGAGATCGCTCTTCGAGGTGCGCAAGGCCGAGGCCGCGATGGCCCAGCTCCCCGCCCTGCTCCCAAAGCTCAAACAACTTCTCGGCGAAACGGACGCACCCTCTCCGGACAACCCGGGAACGCCTTCTGAATAAAAGACTCGGCTTTACATTTTGCGCAAAGCCGCAGAGAAGTATCCTTTCAACCCTCCATCAAATGACGCAAATCGGCGAAATGAAGATCATCTCGGGCAGCGCGAATCCGCAGCTTGCCAAGGGGATCAGCGAGTACATCGGCACGGAATTGTGCCAGACAACCGTCAAGCGATTCCCGGACGGGGAGATCTTTGTCAAGATCAACGAGAACGTGCGCGGCAGCGACCTTTTCATCATCAATCCGACCTGCCCGCCGGCCAACGACAACCTCGTCGAGCTTCTCATCATGATCGACGCCGCGCGCCGCGCCTCCGCCCAGCGCATCACGGCGGTGCTACCCTTCTACGGGTATGCCCGGCAGGACCGCAAGGACCAGCCCCGCGTGCCGATCACGGCCAAGCTCGTGGCGAACCTGCTTGTCACCGCGGGCGCCAACCGCGTCCTGACGATGGATCTGCACGCGCCGCAGATTCAGGGCTTTTTCGACATTCCCGTGGACCACCTCTACGCCTCCAGCGTCTTCTACGGCTACCTTTCCAAGTTCAACTTGAAGGATATGGTGGTCATTTCTCCGGACGTTGGCGGCCTCAAGATGGCGGCCACATACGCGGACCTTCTCGGCACGAGCTTCGGCTTTGTCGCCAAGCGCCGGACGGACGCCACCCATGTGGAGGCAATGAATCTTGTGGGCGAGGTCGCGGGCAAGAGCGTTCTGCTCGTGGACGACCTCACCGAATCCGCGGGAACCCTTCAGGCCGCCGCCAAACTCTGCCGCGAGAACGGCGCGCGCACCGTGCGGGCCTGCGTGACTCACGCCGTGCTCAACGAAAAGGGCTACGAACGCCTTTCCGAGGGCTTTTTGGACGAACTCATCACGACGGACTCCACTCCCATCGACCCGCACGGCTTGCCGATCACGGTTTTGAGCGTCGCCGAACTGCTTGCCGAGGCGATCATCCGCATCTGCAACCACCAGTCGGTGACGAGTCTCTTCAAGATCAAGGGCTATTAGACGCCACTGGGTGTCGATACCGCCGAAAACGGCGCTTGAGGCCATGGAAGATGGAACGCAGGGGAACGGCGCTTGTCGTTCCAGAAAACAAACCATGCGAAAACTCAGCATCGCCATTCTGTTCGCGGTCGTGGCGGGGTCGCTGACCCTCTGCGCCGAAAATTCAACCCGGAAGGCGGAGGCTGTTTCGGCCCCGACCGCAGCCATCGCCACTCCGATCGAGGGCTTTCAGGTGGATCGCACGCCGATCGACCGCTCGAATTCCCACCTGTTTACGAGCTACGCGCCCGTGCTCTCCAAGGTGACGCCCTCGGTCGTCACGGTGGCGACCTCCACGGTCGTCCGCGTGATGAAGAATCGTGGAGGGGCCGACCCGATGCAGGAATTCCTGCGTCGTTACTACGGCCTGCCCTCACCCGACGAGAGCGAGGAAGGCGCAGCACCGCAGCAGGGTGCCCAGAGCGAGCAGCGCCGCGTGCCCAACGGAATGGGTTCCGGCGTCATTGTGAGCGCCGACGGCCTGATTCTGACGAACAACCATGTGGTGTGCGACCAGTCGGGCGAGGCTGCGGACGAAATCACCGTGACTCTACCTGACGGACGCGAAATGCCCGCCAAGCTCGTGGGCCGCGATCCGCAGACCGACGTGGCTCTCATCCGCATCGACGCGAAGAACCTTCCCGCCATCGCCATCGCCGATAGCGACAACCTTCAGGTGGGCGACGTGGTGTTCGCCGTGGGCAATCCCATGGGCCTTTCCCAAACCGTGACGATGGGTATCGTTTCGGCGGTGGGACGTTCGCACCTTGGGATTCTCGGCGACCGCGGTTACGAGGACTTCATCCAGACCGACGCCCCGATCAATCCGGGCAATTCCGGCGGCGCACTCGTCGATGCCCAGGGGCGCCTCGTCGGCATCAACACGGCGATTCTTTCCCGCACCGGCGGCAGCATCGGCATCGGCTTTGCGATTCCCTCGAACCTCGCAACAAACATTGCCTCGAACCTGCTCGGCGGCGGCAAGGTGGAGCGCGGGTATCTCGGCGTGACGATCCGGAACCTCGACCCGACGCTCGCCGAATCCTTTGGTGTGGAGGGGACGCGCGGCTCGCTCGTTGAAAACGTGGTGCCGGACTCCCCGGCAGCCAAGGCGGGTCTCAAGCGCGGCGACGTGATCACCGCCGTGGACGGACGCCCTGTCTCGGGCGAAGGCGACCTGCGCATTTACATCGTGCAGAAACGCCCCGGCAGCGTCATCAAGCTCACCTATGTGCGCGACGGGAAAACCGCCGACGCCGACGTAACCCTTTCCAGTCTCTCTGGTGCGATGACGGCTGCCGACGGCAGTGTGAGGCTCCTCCCTGGCGTGTCGGTTCAGGCCGTGAACGAGGAACTGGCCCGCAAATTCAATCTCGACTCCCGCGAAGGCGTGGTGGTGACAAACGTGGAGACCGATTCCGCCTTCGCGCCCGTCATGGTTCCCGGCATGCAGATCCTTGAGATCAACGGTACCCCGGTGAAGGACCCCGCGCAGGCCGCCTCCCTGATCCGCAAGGACGCCAGCAACCGTCTCTGGATCAATTTCCGGGGCCGCAGCGGCTTCCTCGGCATCCGCGTTCCGGGCGAGTGACCTCCATAGGCAACGACTCTTTCAAGGCGCTCCGGACTCCCGGGGCGCCTTTTTCATTCTGCAACGGTAACGACCTCGCGCAGGAAAAGCCTCGGTTCACCCGCCTCGCGACTGGTCGTGAGGTCCAGATGGAAGACAAGGCTCCACCCGGTGGCCTCGTCCGTGTCGAAGAGGATTTGCTCCACCCGCAACCCCGGCTCGCTGGTCTCGTCGGAAAAGAGCGTGTTGGCGGCAGCGCGCGCGGCGGGGTCGAGACGCAGGGATTCGTGCCCGTCCCAGTAGGGTTCGAAGGCTTTTTCGAGGGCGATGTGGTGCCACTGGAAGGGGCCCCTGCCCTCGTTGAGCGTGGCGGGATCGGCCCCGGCGAGCGGCGGCGGCGCGGCATCCCCTTCGGGACGGCCCGCAAGTAGCGCAAGCTCTTCGGAAGCGTCCGCATAACTGCCCTGTGAGAGCGGGCGCAGCACGCGGAAGATCGCCGCACGCACCGTGCGCTCCAGCTCTTTACGGTCGCGCGTGATGTCGTGCGGACGCGGCGCTGGAGTGTCTGCAGGTTCCGCCGCCTCATAATCGGGATTGCGAATCTTCTCCCACTCGTCGAGGAGACTGGAGTCCGTCCCGCGCACGAGGTTTTCAAAGAAGAGGATCATCTCGCGGATCTCGTCGTTCCAGAAGGAGTCCGGCACGGTCTGCGTGAGGGTCTTGTACACGCCGGAAAGATGGCGCAGGAGCAAGCCCTCTGCGCGCTCCAGTTTGTAGAGGCGTACGTAATCCGCAAAACTCGCATACCTCTCGAACATCTCCAGGCCGATCGACTTAGGCAGAATGTTGTCCTTGCCCACCCACGGGTGCGTTGCGGCGAATTCGTTGAAGACGTTGTAGATCCAGTCGCGATAGGGTTTGGGATGCTCTACGTTCTGGAGCTTTTCCATGCGTTCCTCGTATTCCACTCCCTGTGCCTTGAGCTCCGCAACCATCTGCTCCTTGAGCTTGTTCACCTGCGCGTAGAGGATCGCCTGCGGGTTCTCCAACACCGCTTCGGCCAGGGCCAGAACCATCCGGGCGTATTCCGGGTTCTCCCGGTCCAGCCGCGCCACGGTATCGACGAGGAACAGCGAGAGCTGCTGGTTGAGCGAAAAGTCGTCCTGCAGGTCCACATTCACGCGCAGGGGGCTTTTTACGCGCTTTTCCTTCGGCAGGATTTCCACGATGTGGCGTTCCACGAGCGAGCGGAAAAGCTGCATGGCGCGGCGGCGATGAGCGCGTTTGGCGGCGTCCGTGTCGTGACAGTCGTCGATGAGTTTCTTCATCGCGTGGCAGCCGTTTTCCGGGCGGCCAAGGACGTTCAAAAGCATCCCGTGACTGACGGCGAAGGAGCTGACGAGCGGCTCCGGCGGCGACTCTCGCAGGCGCTGGTACGTTTTCTCGTCCCAGATAATCGCGCCCTTTTCCGGCTGAGCGCGGTGGAGTTTGCCGGCCTTCTTTGGGTTCTCGGCGATCTTCTTTTCGATCTTGCGGTTCTCGATCACGTGCTCGGGTGCCTGCGCGATCACGTAGCCGATATTATCGAAGCCGCGCCGCCCCGCCCTGCCCGCGATCTGGTGAAAGTCCCGCACCGGTAGAATGCGCGACTTCTCGCCGTCGTACTTGGCCAATGCCGTAAACAGGACGGTGCGGATCGGCACGTTCACGCCCACGCCGAGGGTGTCCGTCCCGCAGATCACTTTGAGGAGGTTCGCCTGTGCTAGTTTCTCCACGAGAATGCGGTACTTCGGGAGCATCCCGGCATGGTGCAGGCCGATCCCGGCGCGCAGGAACTTTTTCACGTCCTTGCCGAAGGGGCTGGAGAATTTCACCTTTGCAAGAGCCGCCGCCAGCATCTCCTTTTCCTCGCCCGAGCAGAGGTTGAGGCTCAAAAGGTTCTGCGCCGTCACCGTGGCGCTCGCCTGCGTGAAGTGCACGAGATACGCGGGCAGGCGTCCCTGCGCGGCGAGGTCCTGCACGATCTCCTCCAGCGCCTCCTCGCTGTAACTGAATTCGAGGGGCACCGGCCTCTCCGCCGTCCAGACGGAAACAGTAGGTTCCCCGGTCAGCTCCGTCAGCTTTTTCTCGAAAAACTCCGTGTCTCCGAGCGTGGCGGAGATGAGGAGAAAGCGCGCGTGCGGCAGCGTGAGGAGCGGTACCTGCCACGCCACGCCGCGCTCGCGGTCGCTATAGTAATGGAACTCGTCCATGATGACGTCGTCCACGGCTGCGCGCTCGCCGTCCCGCAGGGCGACGTTCGCCAGAACCTCAGCCGTGCAGCAGACGATCGGCGCCCCCGCATTCACCGTGGCGTCGCCCGTGGACATGCCGACGTTCTCCGGCCCGAAGTCGCGGCAGAGGGCCAGAAACTTCTCGTTGACGAGGGCCTTGATCGGGCATGTGTAATAGGAGCGCCGCCCCATGCAGAGACTGCGGTAATGCATCGCCGCCGCCACGAGGCTCTTGCCCGAGCCCGTTGGTGTCTTGAGGATCACGTTGTGCCCGGCGAGGATCTCAAGAATCGCCTCCTCCTGCGCCGGATAGAGCTCCAACCCCTTGCCCTGCACGTAGGCGAGAAAGCCGTCCAGAATCGTGTCGGCGTTCACCGTCCCCTTTACGGGCGCAAGGGGGCGGACAATCGCCGTTGTTCCCGCATCGGGGGCATCGTGTTCCTGGGGCATTGATGGAGGATGCCACAGCAGGCAAACCCCGGTCAAGGGCGAGCGCCGCCTCGAAGAAGTCGAATCACGGATCCCTCCGTTTCGCCTTGCAGATAAATCGGCATCAAGTATTAATTATCTACCCGGCGCCGATGTCGGGTGAGCGACAAGAACCAGAACCACACCCGCATGAAAAACCGGATTCTCCTTCTCCTCCCTGTCCTTCTCTTTTCCGCCGCACAGCAGCTTTCGGCGGACATGTATGTGCGCGCCTCGGCCATGTATGCCAAGCCGGACGACCTCGGCGGCTCGTCATCCTTCCACGTGGCGATGGACGCCAGCGCCGCCTACAGCTTGGGCCTCGGCTACAAGTTCTCGATCCTGCGAGTGGAGGCCGAGAGCATGTTCCTCAAGAACGACGTGGGTGCCGTCACGGGTGCGGATTATGGCGTCGGCGAACTCAAGAGCACGAATCTCTTTGTGAACGGTTTTGTGGAGCTGCCGGGAATCCCGGTCATCACCCCGTACATCGGCGTCGGCGCCGGGCTGGGCTGGATGGACTTCAAGGGCGATTTCGAGCTGGTGAATAAGGATCAGGTCAAGTTCAGCGAGCGCAGCACCCTGCCGGGATACCAGGCAATCGTCGGCGTCCGCGCGAAGATTCCGCTGACGGATATCAGCGCCTATGCCAACTGCCGCTATCTTCACATGAACTCCCTGCGCGCGAGCGATGGGGAGGGCCTGAGTCTCAAGTCCGGCGATTCGATCCTGTGGGAACTGGGCCTCTCCGTCTCGTTTTAGGGGATGCCGCCGGGCGCGGCCTTTTCGCAGTTCTTCACCGCGCGGCTTGAGTTTTCCCCTTCGCGATGAAAGAATCGCCCCATGTTCCGGACGATTGCGGACAAGGTGTTTTCCTTTGACGTGGAATGGGTTCCCGATCCTTTGACGGGCGAACTCCTCCACGGCATCGAGGACAACCCTCCTTTCAGTTACGAGGCGAGCTTCAACGCCCTATGGGCCGACGCGGGCGCAACGCCGGAAAAGCCGCGTCCCTACGTCAAGACGGTACTCTGCCGGATCGTCTCGATCTGCGGGGTGTATCGCGAGATGGGCAGAAAGGGAGTCCCGGAACTCAAACTCGTGAGCCTGCCCGCCGATCCGACGGATGCCTCGTGGACGGAGAAGCGCATTCTGGAAGCTTTTTTGCGCGCAGTCGGCGGGAGTCATCCGCAACTAGTCGGCTACAATTCCAACAGCGCGGACATCCCGATCATCGTGCAGCGGTCCATCATCCACGGTCTCGACAGTCACGGCTTTGCGGAGAGGCCGGAAAAGCCTTGGATGGGCGTCGATTACTTCGCGCAGGGCGAGGGTAGCGTGGACCTTGCGGCGATTCTGGGCCGTTGGAACGCCATGCCGCGTCTTGACGAGATCGCGACCCTCTCCGGCATCCCGGGCAAGATCGACGTCCATGGCGACAACGTGTGGCAGCTCTGGTTGCAGGGCCGCCTTGCCAACATCGTGCATTACAACGAATTCGACGCGCTGACGACGCACCTCTTGTGGGCGCGGATGGCGCACTTCGCGGGCCTGATGGACGACAAGGCGTATCAGGCCGAGCAGGACGCCGTGCGCGCCCTCGTTGAGGCGGAGCTGGCGGCGGGCAAGCCGCACATGCAACGATTCCTCGACCGCTGGGACTTCCTGAAGAAAACGATTGCCGAGCGCAGGCCCAACTAGCCGCGTCCACGGCCCCTGAAACCATTTTACCGGTGCCTCCGTTTGAATACGTGCCCCGCCCCACCATGCCCGACTATCATTTAAGCCAGCTCGACCTGCTTGAGGCAGAGGCGATTTACGTTCTGCGAGAGGGCGCGGCGCAGTTCCAGCGGCCCGTCCTGCTCTTTTCCGGCGGGAAGGATTCGATTGTCCTCACCCACCTTGCCTGCAAGGCCTTCTGGCCGGAAAAGCCTCCCTTCCCGCTCCTGCATGTGGATACCGGGCACAACTTTCCCGAGACGCTGGAATACCGCGACGAGATGGTGCAAAGGCTCGGTCTGCGCCTCTTCGTCGCCAGCGTGGAGGAGAGTATCCGCACCGGTCGCGTGCGCGAGGAAACGGGGGCGAACGCCAGCCGCAACCGGCTCCAAAGTGTGACTCTTCTGGACGCCCTCGCCAAGTGGGGCTTTGACGCGGCCTTCGGCGGAGCCCGGCGCGACGAGGAAAAGGCGCGCGCCAAGGAACGATTCTTCTCCCACCGCGACGAATTCGGCCAGTGGGACCCGAAGAACCAGCGTCCGGAACTCTGGAACCTCTATAGTGGCCGCATGGCCCCGGGCGAGCACTTCCGCATTTTTCCCCTTTCCAACTGGACGGAACTCGACATCTGGAGCTACATCAAGCGCGAGGAAATCGCCCTGCCTTCCCTTTACTTCGCTCACGAGCGGGACACGGTGGTGCGCGGCGGCGTGATCCTCGGGCTCTGCCAGAGCGTACAGCCGCGCCCCGGCGAGGTCGTGACGCGCCGCACCGTCCGCTTCCGCACGATGGGCGACGCCCCGATCACCGGAGCCGTGCAAAGCACCGCTGCCACCATCGACGCTATCCTGGCGGAAACCGCCGCCGCAAGAACGACCGAACGAGGAGGCCGCGCCGACGACCTGCGGAGCGACACCAGCATGGAAGACCGCAAGAAGGAGGGATATTTTTGATGGACGCGGCGCGCGACATGGGGCTACTGCGCTTCACGACGGCGGGAAGCGTTGACGACGGCAAATCGACGCTCATCGGGCGGCTTTTGTACGACTGCAAGGCCATCTTCGAGGACCAGCTTTCCGCACTGGAGCGCGCGAGCCTCTTGAAGGGCGGGAGCGGGATCGACCTCTCGCTCCTGACCGACGGGCTGCGGGCGGAGCGCGAACAGGGAATCACGATCGACGTCGCCTACCGCTACTTTGCGACGCCACGACGGAAATTCATCATTGCGGACACCCCGGGCCACGTCCAGTACACGCGCAACATGGTGACGGGCGCCTCCACAGCGAACCTGGCCCTCCTGCTCGTCGATGCGCGAAGCGGTATCAGCGAGCAGACCCGGCGCCACGCCTTCCTTTCCTCGCTTCTCGGTATTAAAAGCATGGTCCTCTGTGTGAACAAGATGGACCTTGTGGACTGGTCGCGGAAACGCTTCGAGGAAGTATGTGGCGAGTTCCGCGCCTTCGCCTCGCGCCTTGCCACCGCCAGCATCACCTTCATCCCCGTAAGCGCCCTTTACGGCGACAACGTGGCGACGCGCTCCGCAAACATGCCGTGGTACGAGGGCCCGTCCCTCCTCTACCATCTTGAAAACACGTATGTCGGCGGCGATCTCGACATGGTGAACGCCCGCTTCCCCGTGCAGACGGTGATCCGCCCCCACGACGACGGTGCCTTCCACGACTTCCGCGGGTACGCGGGGCAGATCGCGGGCGGCGTCTTCCGCCCCGGGGACGAGGTGGTGATACTCCCTGGCGGAAAGAAGACGCGGATCGGAGCGATTTTCTGTGGCGACAAGACGGTTACCGAGGCATTTCCGCCGCTCTCCGTCGTCATGACGTTGACGGACGACGTGGACGTTTCCCGCGGCGACCTCCTCGCCAAGCCGCACAATCAGCCAACCGAAGGTCAGGATCTCGACGCGATCCTCTGCTGGTTTTCCGACAAACGTCCCCTTCGCGCGGGCGACCGCGTGATCTTACGCCACACAACGCGCGAGGTTCAGGCCGTGGTGAAGTCCCTGCGATACAAGGTGGACGTGAACACCCTCCACAAGACGGAGGCCGTGCCGGAACTGGCGCTGAACGACATTGGCCGCGTGCAACTTCGCACCGCAAAGCCCATTCACTACGACGCCTATGAGCGCAACCGGCAGACAGGCAGCGTAATCCTCGTCGATCCTTTCGACAATTCCACCCTTGCCTGCGGCATGCTCTCAGTCAAGCAGCCGGCTTCCGCGCAGGAATAATCCCGAATCCGCATACGGGACTGATGGGCCTTCCGTGATATTCAATTACGGTATTGCACGATACTGTGATAATCTTGTATGCGTTATGCATGTCAACGGAACCGGAAAAACCAGCAAAGGTGATCAAGCCTGAAGTGGAGCGCGGGAAGAAGTACGTCGTCACCCTCATGGTGGTGACGGTGCTACTCGCCCTGTTGTACATCGGACTGCACAAATTCTATCCGGCTGCGGAAACCGGGGAGGTCGGCGCGCGTCTCGTCCATCTGGATGCGGTGGGACACGCCACCGTGGGTTCGGAGGAGGACATCAACTGGCACGTGGGGAGCACCACGGCGGCCCCACACCTCAAGGCGATGGAGGAGCGCAATGCCCGCATCGACGAACTGGCGGCGTCGCTGCCGGACGATCTCGGCAATATTGCTTCCGTCATCAACAGGGTTCGCGGCGGAGAGATTCCCGTCAACTGCCGTTATTTCACCCTGTCGGAAAAGCTCCTGCCCTATCCGGTCGCCGTTGCCTCGGCGAAGGAGGAGCCGCAGGAAGTGGGCGATTTCGGGCTGATTCTCACCACTCTCATCGACAACGTGGAACAGGCGCGCAGCGACGTGTATTCAAAGCTGACCGACGAAGACAAGGCACAGTTTTCCACTCTTCTGAAGAAACTCCGCCAGCTCCAGAGCCTGCGGCTGGCTCAGGAAGTGAGCGTCGATAACTTAAGGACTCCCTACGGCTACACTCTTTTCTGGATGAATCCGTCCGGGCTCATCGCGGAATCCGTCTTCTGGACGCTCTTCGGCCTTCTCACCACGCTGATTTTTGTCATCTGCGACAAGTTGCGGAACAATGAATACTCCGTGGAGGAGGAATGGCCCTGTCACGCCAAATTCATCCATGCGCCCATTCTGACGGTGGTGATCGTGATGATGGTGTGGAACGGCATCATGGATTCGATGGAGCCCTCGACGAGGACGTGGTCGATTCCGCTCCTAGGCTTTCTCATCGGCGTCAACTGCCGCAAGACCATGCGCATCGTCAGCAACCTCTCCGAAAACGTGCTCGACCGGATTGCGGACTGGGTGTCGAAAAAAGTGAATCCGCCTGCGGGAGCCGGGGGCGGCGGCGCCGATCCCGTCAAAACGACACAACCTTCCGGCACAGGCGCAACACCGCAGCCGCCCGCACCGATTGCGGAAGCGGGCAAATAACCACGCTTGCCGGGCTGTGTCTGTCCTGATTGCCTGTCCTCATGCGCGAGGAGGGGCGGGAATGGGAAACAATGGCCCCGGGAGAAATTCCGGGCACTCTTGCCCTGCCCTCGCACGCGCGGAGCCTGTTGAAGAACGCGGAGAGCCTGCTCGAATTCGGCTGCGGGCCGGAAGGCGGCGCGGCGGAACTGGCGCTTGCAGAGAAGGGCCTCTACCGGGGCCTAGATGTGAATGCGCCGTCCATCGCAGCCGCCTCGCTGAAATTCGCAGGCGAGCCCCGCGCGGAATTCCTTTGCCGCGACGCCTGTCTGCCACCGCCGGACGCGAGAAAGTTCGCCGTCATTCTCGCCAAAGCGTTCTTCACCTGTCTGGACCGGAGCGCGCAGCACCTTGCCGCCCTGCGGACAGCCAGAGCCTCCGCCGCGAAAGGCACTCTGCTTATCGTCATGGACTTTTTGCAGGACTGGAATCATCCCCTTTACCGGGTCCGTTACGAGGAAGGTGCGCGGCTGGGTCTAGAGAAGGGATCCTTTCAGGCGCCGCCGCTCCCGAACAGCCCCGGTTACGTGGCGCATCATTTTACCCGGGAGGAACTGGAGAATCTCGCCCGGGAATCGGGATGGAAAATCTCTCATTTTGAAACCCTACCCGTCCGCACAAGAAGCGGGAACCGGGCGACGGGTTTTTTCTTGATTGCGGATGCGGTTTGATCCGGACGCGCACTCCTGCTTCTATGTAAGCTTGGCACACGCCGCCCAACCTTTCATGAATCTTCACAAAATCCGCATCAGTCCAGACTGGTTCTGGCCACTTGTCGTCACCCTGACCGTTTTCTTGCTGACGGTCATCCGGATGCCGTCTTCCGAGCTTGGCTCCATCCCGCACCTAGACAAGGCGGGGCATCTGCTCTACATCGGCCTGATCGCGACGCTTTTGATCCGTTTTCTCAAGCCGTGGACCGTGATTATGATCGGCACGGCGATCTCCGTCGGCATCGAGGTCGTGCAATCATTCCTCCCTTGGCGCGAATGCAGCGCCGTGGACGCCGCCTTCGGAATTGTCGGAACGATTCTGGCGGTGCTCCTGTACCGCAATGTGCGCCTCTACCGGAACCTGATCGAGTTCAGAATCCGATAGCGCCGAAAGCCCTCTATTTGTAGAGCCAGAATTTGCGGCTGCGGTCCTGAAAAATGCGGTCGTCGCGGGCCCATGAATCGACCATGCCGCCCACGTCCGCAGCTTCCCCATGCCGGACGAGCGCATCCCAGAGCGCCTGCGAGCCGGTGTGTTTGTTGAAGAGAAGGGCATCGTCCGCAGAGGCCTTCGCAAAGGGATTTCCCTTGCCCGCCTCGCGGTTCCACTGCGCGGCGATGTGCATGAGGTGGAAACTGATCTCCGTGGGCCGGAAGGCGTTCCAGTCGCTCACCGAAACGTACACCCCGCGAATCGTCTTGCCGTTCTGGACAAGCGACATGATGCGGAAATCGAGACCGGGAATTTTTTCCGCGCGCAGGGCCGTCAGAACCTCCTCCGGCATCTTCCCCGGGTAGCGCAGCGTGCGGAAGGGATACTCGGAGCCGATACCATGCGAGAACCCGCCCATCATGCAGCCGAGTCCCGTCATGGAATACCCCACGGCGGCGTTCCAGTCCTGAATCGCGGGACTCGTGGGCTTCCAGACGAGGCCCGTGTCGGGCCAGCGCATGGAGCGCCTCCATCCAGACATGGGGATCACAGTGAGTTTGCCCGCCTTGCGGACGTTCTCCGGAACGTCGAGCCACCCGGGCGTGCCCTTCGCCATCAGGGCCAGTTCGCCGATCGTCAGTCCGAAGACGTAAGGCACGCGGTAGGCGCCTACGTAGCTCATCAATGCATCGTCCATCATCGGGCCGTCCACCTTCAGTCCGCCGAGCGGATTGGGACGGTCGAGGATCATGACCTCCTTGCCCGCGCGGAAACATTCCTCCATCACGTAGCGCATCGCGCTGATGAAGGTGTAGGAGCGCACGCCGAGATCCTGAAGATCGATCACCAGAACGTCGATCCGGTCGAGCATCGCCGCCGTCGGACGGCGCGTCTTGCCGTAGAGGGAATACACGGGAAGCTGGGTGCGGGCGTCGATCCGGTCGGCAACGGAATCGTTCGCCTTCGCGTCGCCGTACAGGCCGTGCTCCGGAGCAAAGAGCGCCACGAGGTTCACGTTGCGGGCACTCTTCAAGATGTCGATTGTCGGGACGCCCCGGCTATTCACGCCCGCTTGGTTGGTGAGAAGTCCCACCCGCTTGCCGCGAAGGGCGGAAAAGTCGCGCTGGGCCAGCACGTCGATCCCCGGAAGCACCTTTTGCGGGAGGGATGCAGAGGGAGGAGTGGGTGCGGCGAGCGTGTGCGAAACACGAGTCAGTGCCGGGGTTGGAGGATTCCCGGTTTGAGCCGCACAGGCTGCCATGAGACAAAACACCCCAATCAGGAGGGGCGGAAGGATTCTCTTGAGGGACAACACGGAGGAAAAGCTAAGAGGAATTTCCGCACAAACGCCAGCATTGTCGCGTCATGCGAGGACGGACCGGCTTGCCCTTCCCTTGAAGTTTCTTACGCTTGCGCCCATGGACGCCCTGGAAATCCACGAGCTGGCCCAAACGCGCTCAGGCGGCAGCCGTGCCGCGGCGGCCCAGTGGGAGCTGGCGCTCACCCGGCTGGTCTCCACAGGTCCCGGGGACGCCGACACAAGAAGCGTCTTCCACGCTTCAAAATCCCCCTCGCAGCTCAGCCGTTTGGCGGCGATGCTCGGCGGGGGCGAAAGCCGGGCCCTGCGCGAGTTGATCGCCTACAGTGACGAGTCCGCCCACTCCCTTTCCGACTGGCTGGACGCTCTGGATGTTCTCCAAGCCTGGCTCGACGAGCAACACATCCGCGTCACGGCGGTGCGGGCGGCGGGTTATGTGTCCTGCTCTTCGCAGGCCGCCCCCGGCGAGTCCCTGCCCTCCACGGTGAAAAGAATGCTGGAAGAATACGGTTTCGACACCGTCACGGGTTAGTTTTTCCCCACAGACAGCCGTTGTAAAAAAGATACCCCATGACACGACTCACATTCCTAGGCGCGGCGGGCACGGTGACGGGCTCGCGGCATCTGCTTGAAACACGAGGCAAGCAGCTCCTTGTCGATTGCGGTCTCTTTCAAGGCCGCAAGGAACTGCGCCTCAAGAACTGGGATCCATTCCCGGTCGCGCCCTCCTCGATCGACGCGGTGATGCTGACGCACGCGCACGTCGATCACATCGGCTATCTGCCACGCCTTGTGAAAGAAGGCTTCACGGGGCCGATCCACTGCACCGAAGCCACGGCGCAGCTCGCGCAGATCCTCCTCATGGACACGGCGCACCTGCAGGAGGAGGAGGCGCGCTGGGCCAACAAACGCGGCTACTCCAAGCACCATCCTGCCGAGCCACTCTTCACGCGGCGCGACGCGGAGAGGGTGATGAACCATTTCCAGCCGGTCTCCTACGGCACTCACTTCGAGCCGGTGACGGGCGTGCGCGGAAAATTCCGAGACGTGGGGCACATCCTCGGCGCGTCATTCCTGGACCTCAAGACGACGCAGAGCCGGGTGGAAAAGAAGATCGTGTTTTCCGGCGACGTGGGACGGCCCACCGACACGCTCCTGCGCCCGCCCGCGCAGCCCTACAACGTGGATTATCTGGTCCTTGAATCCACCTACGGCGACCGCCTGCACGAGGCGTGCGACCCGGTGGAGCACATCGCCCGGGCGATCAACGAGGGGCTGGAGCGCGGAGGGGTGATCCTCGTGCCAGCCTTTGCGGTGGGGCGCGCGCAGATGCTCCTGTACGTCCTGCGGGAAATGCAGGAGGACGGGCGTATTCCAAGCGACGTGGCGATCTTTCTCGACTCCCCGATGGCGGTGGAGGCCCTCTCGTTACACAAAAGGTCGATCGGCGACCTCAACCTCACCTGCCGCAAGCAGTATCTGCACGGCATCGACCTCTTCCGTCCGCGTAACCTGAACCTTGCCGTGACCAAGGAGGATTCGCAGAAGATCAACGACGTGAAAAAGCGCGCGATCATCATCTCCTCCTCGGGCATGATGGCGGGCGGACGCATCCTACACCACCTCTACGAACGCTTGCCGCGGGCGGAAAACACCATCCTCATCATCGGCTATCAGGCCGAGGGCACGCGCGGACGGTCGCTCGTGGACGGGAAGGAGTCGCTGCGCATGTTCGGCGAGGATGTGCCGGTTCTCGCCCATCTGGAACGCATCGAGGGCTTTTCCGGTCACGCCGACTACGAGGAAATCCTCGCATGGCTCCTCGGCTTCAACCGGGCGCCCACCCGCACCTTCCTCGTCCACGGCGAGGGGAACGCTTCGCAAAACCAGGCCGACCTCATCCGCAAGAATCTTCGCTGGGATGTTTCCGTTCCCGCCGAGGGCGACCACGTGGTGCTCGACTTCTGAGTGCGGATCCACCCCTTCCGGAACGTTTCCGGGACATCCTCCCCTCCGGAACGGTCCAACAGGTTTCTTAAAATGAAAAATAAGCGCGGCGGCCCAGATGGCCGCCGCGCGACGTTTCCCAATCATCCCCCTTTGGGATTCTCTGTGCCAAAACCTATTTTCCGGCCTTCGGCGCGCTCTCGGCGGGTTCGCTAAAGACGAACTTCTGCTGGGCACGGACCATGACCGGGAGACCCTTCACGCGAGGAATCTCGAACTTCCACTTGAGAACCGCGTCGTATGCCGCGTAGGCCAGACGGATGTCACCCTTGCACTCAAGAAGAACCGGCATGCGGACGTTGCCGTTCTGGTCGATGAAGAAGCAGAGGGTAAGCTCGCCGCTGCGCGAACCGACCGGGATCGCGGAATCGATGAAGGGCTGCGCCACACTGAGCGGCAGAGGCATGCGGTCGAGCTGCGAAATGTTCGCAACCAGCGGCTTCTCAACGGGATTGAATAGCCCGTTGAAGAAACTGAGGTAGAGCCCGACTCCGTTGTAGGAAACGTAACCGTTGCTGTGGAAATTGAAGGAAAACTGCATTCCGGATGGAACGGGCTTGCCGTCCCTGAGCGCCGGAGCGAACTTCCAGGTATTGATGACGGCTCCAATGGCTTCCACAAACTCCTTCCTTGTGGTAGAAATGGCCAGCCAGTCGGTCATGGTGCCGGCATTGTCCAGCTCCACAATGATCGTGGCGCTTCCCTCGTGAATCCCCTGCGCGATCATTTCGCTGGGATAACGCGGGGTTTCCATCGAGACCACCTTGGGCTGCTGATAGGCGGAAGCGTTGGGTGCCGCGCTGAGCGAAGAGGTTGAAAATGCGGTCAGGGCCAGTGCCGCGAGAATCCGGAGGCCGTTCTGGATCATTCTGTTTTTCATGGCGTGCAAGTAATTCGAGGTTGCGTGTTCGGGTCCGGGACACTGTCCCATCGCCCTTCACTGGGACCTACACCGGGCGGGATCACATCCCTTCACCAGTTGCATCCAATTGTTGTCCGGCTCGTCAAAGTTTCGTTTTTTCATGTGAGGGTTCCCGATGCATATTGAAGGGGAGCCTCTGGTATGGGTATTCCAAGCACGTAGGGGCTTTACGGGAATGGCCCACGGCGAATGCTACGGGAAACGCCCTTGAAATGGATTCTTGCGGGACACCACTCAGGAGAGCACCACAAGAATTGGCAGACCGATGGGCGGGATCATGGGAGAACGTATTTCCCGGCAAATGAATAAGCCCCGGCGCGCAACGCAACCGGCAATATTGACGTCTGTCCGCAATGGCGGCGCCGTTCTTGATGCAAAGATCTGCTTCCCTCCGGATTGCGTTCCTTGACGTTTTCAGCGACATTCGCACGGACACGGCTCCACAGCACAACCCGTCTGGAACCTTCTTGCAGGAAGGCGACACAGCACGCTAGTGGCGCACACCGGGACTTTGTTCAACCACTGTCATTCAGGCCACCTCGAAAAACTTTGATTTCTGCTACGAACGGTCTATGCGGCGGCTGACAGCGTTTGGGAAGTTCGCCGGATTTCTTTCAATACAGCTCACTTCCAAAACCTTGTCATCCATCCGCAAATCCACGTTCTCGCGACGGAACCAGATGTTCGAAGTGGCCTACATGCTGTCTTGAAAACGAACCCGCGAAGAGGTTTCTTCTCTGTCTGCTCAATTATTTTGAAGTGGTTGGAGAATATCCGGTGTAATAACCGATGACTGGATAGAAAGTGCACATGCCCATGAAAGATTCCGAAGAGAACAGGACAGGTATCGAAAAACGCCTTGCCGACTGGCACGTGTGCGTTCCTGCGGATCCGTCGCTGAAGAAACAGGTGCTTCGCAGAATCGACCTTCTGGAATCCCAGAAAGCCGGCTTGGGTTTCTTTGGCAGGATTCTCTCGTGGATCTCGCAAAACCAGCTTCCCGCCGCGATTTGTTCCTGCGCCGCCGCACTGCTTGTGTGCGCCGCATCCATCTTCTTCATCGGAAGGGCGGAACATCGTGCGGAGCTGATGAGCCGCAATTACTTCATGATGATCGACCCCGTGGCACACGTCGCTGCGGAAAACGCAAGTGCAACCGGCAAAGAGCAGTCCGTCGTGGAAATGCTCGCCTGGATGAAGACCCGCTTCAATCTCTCCCGTGCGCAGTTTTCGGAACTTGTCGCCCTTCACGAGGAATACAAGGACCATCTCATGACCCTGTACACGGAACTTTCCCGCGTACAGGACTCCTATCAGACTTTTGAGGATCAGCGTCTCTCTGACGACGCGATCGATTTCATGGCGCTCTACGACCTGCTGCAGAAGCGCGACAGCCTCCGCGAGGATTCTGTCGCTACTTCGCGCCAGCTTGTGGAGCTCACTCTGCGCGTTCTTACCCCCGAGCAGAAGAAGGAATATCTCTCGCTCATGGAAAGCGCCGATTCGCATCCAACAACTCCCAAGGCAACTCCCGAAACTCATGCAGGAGCATGAAACAGACAGCGACGCGCTTCTGATGATGCGCGTTGCCGACGGTGACCGGAACGCCCTTTGCAGTCTCATGGACAAGTGGGAATCCCCTTTGCTGGGGTTCATCTACCGCTATGTCCAAAACCGCGAGGCCGCTGCGGAACTGACGCAGGAAACCTTTGTTCGCCTGTACGAGGCACGCGCGCGTTTCCGCGGGGATATGCGTTTTTCCCCGTGGATCTTCCGGATCGCCGCCAATCTCTGTCGCAATTACCATCGCTGGCGCAAGCGCCATCCCGAGGACATGGCCTGGGACGAGGCATGTGAGGCGACGAACGCCCCCCAGCAGGGCACCATGCGCGAGGAGGACAACCCAGCCGCGGCACTCGCACGGCGCGAGTCGATTTCCGAGCTCAAGGACGCCATCGCCGCCATGCCGCACGATCTGGCGACGACGCTGCTTCTTTACTACTATCAGGAACTCTCCTACCGGGAGATCGCCGAGGTCATTGGATGTTCCGAACGCGGCGTGGAAACGCGTTTGTATCGCGCTCGCGCCTGGCTCTCCAAAGAGCTTGCCCAGCCCGTCGAGTCGCGCTCCGGCTGCGGAATTCTGGCCGCCGGCGGGATGCTGTAGCCGTCTGTCAAAGCCCCGGAGCGGATAGAAGCCAGCCCGCAAGGTCGTGCGACTGATCCGCCGAGAGGATGCGCCGCAAATCCGCCGCCGCCTTTGCGGATGCAAGAGAGCGCGCGGGATCGCTCGTGGAAAGATCGATCTCGCGGGCCAGTGCTCCGGGACGTGCGGCTCCCTGCAGATATTCGGGATAGGGAGGCGAATCCGGCAGAAGCAGGTTTGCGATGCCTAGGTGCGGGATTTTGACCACCATCCTCCCGAACCAGTACGTCAGTGGATGCGCCCGGTAACAGATGGCTCCGGGGATTCCCGCAAGGGCCGAGGAAAGCGACATCGTACCGCTGCTCAAGAGGCACGCCTTTGCCCCAGCGCCCTCTACCGCGGGTCGCAGCTCCACCGCGCCCTCAAGCCCGGGGAACCGCGTCAGGATGCGGAGCAAAAGTGCCTTGATCCGCTCGTCGGGATACAGCGTGAGCGCCTTCTCGCCGGGGTGTGTTTCCCGGTACCGCGCAAAGCCTGCGAGCATGACAGGATAGATGCGTCCGATCGGCTGGGCGCGGCTGCCCGGAAGGAGAAGAACCGGACCCATCGGGTCGTAAACAAGATGCGAAGAAGCGCCGTGCGTCACAAAGGGATGCCCCGTGAAATGCACGGGAAGGCCCGTGTCGGCATAGCAGGAAACCTCGAATGGAAAAATGACCGCGAGAGAATCGAGAAGGCGCGCCATCGTGAAGCGGCGCCCCTTTTTCCAGGCCCAGATCTGCGGACTGATATAGTAGTAAAGCGCGACATGCCCTCCCGCCTTGCGGGCAAGGCCCGCGTCGAAGAGCCGCTGCGCCAGCCGGAGGTTGAAGCCGGGGTAATCGACAAAACACACCACCTTGGGCCGGTGCGCGGCGATCCATTCCTGCGTGCGTGCCAAAAGCGCCGTGAAAACGGAAAGATACTTCAGCACCTCCGCGATGCCGACGACACTGAAGCGTGTGAGGTCAAAGAGAAGTTCCGCCCCTGCCGCACGCATCTCCTCCCCGCCCAGCGCGTGGATCGCCAGCTCCGGCCTGCGCTTGCGGATTTCCGCGACAAGGCGTGCGGCGTGCTGGTCGCCGGAATGCTCCCCTGCGATGAAAAGGATGTCGCTTCGTCCGCCGGAAGGCGGGGCGAAGGGGGCAACTGAGGCTCCACCCTTCATGCCGCGGCGCCGTCTCCCTGTTTTGCAGGCAGATCGACAAAAAATGTGGCGCCCTTGCCGGGCGTGCTCTCCGCCCAAATGCGTCCCTTGTGCAGTTCGGCGATGCTCTTGGCGATGGCGAGGCCCAGCCCCGTGGAGGATTCGCCACCGGTGGGCCGCGTGCTCAACTTCTGGAACTTGCCGAAGAGCTTCTGCATGTCGTCCCCGGTCAGGCCCGGTCCCTGATCGCGCACGGAGAGCTGCACCGTGCCCGGCGATGAATGGGAGAGGCGTATCGAAACCGTGGTGCCGGGCGGCGAGTATTTTACCGCATTGCTCACGATGTTGTCCACGAGCTCCTGAAGACGCTGGATGTCGCCCGGGACGGTGCATCCCGGCTCCGACTCGAAACGCAGGGCGATGTCCTTGCGCTTGGCGGCGGGTTCGTTGAGGGAAAGCACATTCCGGACGAGCGGGTCCATCTCGCAGTCGCTGATGTCGAGCGAAACAGTTCCGTCTTCCAGCGCCGAGGCGTTCAACAGTCCGTTGATGATGTCCAGCATGTGCCGCGCGGATTGCTCGATGGACTCGGCCATGTCGATCATCTCGGCGCGGAAGGGTTCCAGTTTTTCCTCGTCAAGGCACACGCGGAGCGATCCGGCAAAGCCCACCACCCCGCCGAGCGGGTTCTTCAAATCGTGCGCGGCGATGCCCAGAATCTCGTTTTTCTGCGAATTGATCTTTTGCAGGACGGCGTTCGTCTCGTTCAGGGACTGGTTCACCATCAGGATTTCCGCCCCCAGCCTCTCGGCGTTGCGGCGCGTCTCCTTGATCTCGCGCTCGGCATCCTTGAAGCCGGTGATGTCCAGCATCAGGCCGTTGAAAACGATGTCGCCCGCCGGAGTTTTCACGGGTTTGGCCATTCCGCGCCACCACTTCGTCTCCCCACCAGGCATAAGGATGCGCCCCTCGAAGGACCAGTCCTGCATGGACAGGGAACACTTGCGCAAACTCTCGGCCCAGCGCGTCACGTCGCCCTGATGGATACGGATGCGGCGCCAGTCGGCAAGAGCGTCCTCCGCGCTGAAACCGAACAACTCCTGCGAACGGCTGCTGCAATAAATGAACCCCGCGCTGCCGTCAGGACGCATGCGCCATTGGAAGAGGACGCCCGGGATGTTGTCCGTCACCGCTTTCTGGCGGATCATCGCGTTTTGCAACCTGCGTTCCGCCTCGGACTGCCGCCGTGCCGAACGGAACCCGAGAAGCGACACCGACGCAAGCCCCAGAATCACCGCGCAGATCGCGGGAACCTGATAGTAGGCCTTGTCGAACTCCATCCTGAAGAAAGAGAGAATGATCGTCCCGAACCCGATGGCGGCGGCGATGAGGGAAACCAAGCCCCATGCGATGCTGCCATCGGGCTTTGGAAATTCGTTTTCTCCGGATCTTCCTTCCACTTGGGCAAAGAGTAACGAAAGCTTTCAGCCATGCAATCAGGAAGCATGCGAGTTTCCCGCGTTCAGGAAAGCGCTACTGAGGCCGATATCCGGATTTCCGGCCCACTTTGCCGGAGGAAATTGAGATTTGCGACCTTAACAGTCCGTTGAAAAAGATTCATTCGGCTGGAATTATGGCACCAGTTTCTCAAATCTCGAGCGCTTGACGACTCTATTTTCCGTCGAAATGGTGCGTTCTTTAGCGTTTTTGGCCCGATTTGCCTCCTTTTCGAGGCCTTTGGACAGGGCGGGGCCTTTGCGGCTTACGCCGCCGCGGGGCGTAGCGGCAAATTTGCCTCTGCAAGCGACAGATTCGCCATCCGGGTCCGGTTCCACACGCTGCCCACAAACTGCGCCACAAAGTGCGTCTTCTCCGCCCCGATCCACCGGCTCTTTCGGAAGTTCCCGAACGCCTTCGCCCAGCCGAAGGGTTCTTCGACCCTCTTGCGCAGACTCACCTGATACGCACGGCTCCGCGCCGTCCGCCCGTCGAGGCCGGGCGTCTTTCGGCCCTTCACCCGCGCCACGTGCGGTGCGGTGTCCCGCTCCCGGCACTCCTTCACAAATGCCTTCGTGTGATATCCCCTATCCGCCCCCACCGTCTTCACGTTGAAGTCCCGAACTGTCAGCTCGTCCATCTGGTCGCCCGCCGCCTCGTGTTCCGCGCAGCGCTCGCCCACGCCTCGACCAGCGTCCCGTCCACCGAAAAATGCTCATCGCTCACCCTGCCCCGCCCCTTCGCCAGTTCCAACGCGCACGTCCTCGCTTCAGAATTGTCCGAAAATTCCGCATCCCTTTGGATTTTTTCGACACAGGATGTCTATGGCAAGCGCCCATCCGGCAGTTATTGATTCGCCGCCCCGGACTCCTGCCGTGCCCTGAGCGCCTTGAGGGCCTCGACGCCCTGCGTGTACCCGGGGTTGAGTCGCAGGGCCGTCTCGTAGGCGCGGATGGCGGCGGCGGTGTCGCCCTTTTTCACATATGCTTCCGCGAGACTGTCGAAGGCGTTGAACGAGGCAGGGCATTCCCGGGTGTTGAGTTCAAAGACCTGGATCGCCTCATCCACGGCGTTGTCGTAAAGGAGGATGTAGCCGAGGGTGTTCAGCTCGCGTTCGCCAAAGCGGTAGCCGGGCGCGTTTTCGGCCTTGAGGGTTGCATACAAAGACAGCGCGCCGTCGATGCCGCGGGACTTCATTTCTTGCAGCATCGCATCGGCGATCGACCGGCCGGGTGCTTGCCAAGGCTTGTTGTCCAAAATCGCCTGCGCCGCTGCGGAAATTTCGTCGAGGCCGTCGTTGCGGTTGTCGAGAAGGATCAGCGTGCGGTTCCGCCGCAGGTCGCGCCAGAAGAGGACGCGGAAGCCGCCAAAGTTGCCCGTGTGGAACGCCGCGTCGGGTCCCGCGTCGACCGGCCCCTCATACTTGACGTTCCATCCGAGGCCCTGCCCCACGCCGTTGTAGAGAATCGGCCCCTTGTCCGCGCCGAGCGGCGTCAGTGCGTCGGCGGTCAGTTCGCCCGTCAGTTTGCCCGAAAACCATGCCTGCGCGAAGCGGTGAAGGTCGCCCGCCGTCGAATACACGCCGCCATCGCCCACGATGCCCGCGAGGTTGCGGTCGATCCACCAGCGTTCGTAACCGCGCCGGGTGAGCAAGGCGCCTTCCGCCGCGCCTTCGGGCAACTGCGGGCCAACACCCGAATGAGTCATGCCCGTCGGGGTGAAAATGTGCGTTTGCAGGTAATCGGCATAGCTCGTGCCGGACGCTTTTTCGATGACGATGGCCAGCACCGCGTAGCCGGTGTTCGAATAATTCCAGCCCATGCCCGCCGGAAACTGGACCGGGGGGCGGCGTTCGATGATCCGGGCGATGAGGTCGGCATTGTTCGCCGGGGCGGGGCCGTTCCAGTCGCCAAGGATGGCGTGGATGTCCGGCAGGCCCGAGGTATGCGTCATGAGGTGCCGCAGCGTGATGCCCGGGTAAGGCCAGTCGGGAATGTAATGGCCCACTTCATCGGAGAGCTTCAGCCTGCCCTCGCGTGCAAGGCAGAGAATGGCCGTGGCTGTGAACGGCTTGGTGACGGAGGCGAGTTCAAAGACCGTGTCCGGAGTCAGCGGCTTCTGCCCGGCGATGTCGGCAACTCCGAAAGCCTTGGCGTAGAGGACCGTATCGCCCTCGGCGAGCAGGCACACGCCGTTGAAGATCCCGCGACGGGCACAGTCCGTCAGCATGTCGTCGAGCGTGTCTGCAGTCAGGGACAGTGCCGCGCAACAAGTGGGCAGCGGGGCAATCAGGGCATGGAATGCGAGGCAGAGGCGGGCCAACCGTTTCATGCCCACATGAATGCGTTTGAATAATGAGGCGTCAATCCATCCTAGGCGGGTGGTTCAAAAGTCATTTGTGCGGCAGATACAAAGTAGAGCATGCGGTTGAAAAAGGCCCGGTGCTCGCCGGGACTTTTTCAGTTACAAGCTAAAGAACGCTGACGAGAGCGTGGTGCTCGGCGAGGGCACGCACGCCATCTTTCCAAAGGTCCTCCGGAGTCAGGAGACTTAGCACGGCAAAGGCGTCATCCCCGAGGTCGTAGTAGTAACCCGGATGGATGACGACACCCCGCTCCTCCAGAAGGCTGAGGGCGAAACCGTCCTCGTCGGCAATCCCTTCCATCGCGACAAGCCCGTACCACCCGCCCTCCACCGGTGGAACAGTCAGACCCGGCTTGCCTGCGAGTTCCGCGCGCAGGAACTCCATGTTCGCGGCGATGCGCCGTGCCACCTGCCCCTGAATGATTTCGCGGCGCGGCATCCAGAGAGGCAGTGCGTTCTGCACCGGTGCGTTCACGGACAAAAACGTGTCGGCGATCATCTCCAGCCTGCGGCAGGCCTCCTCGGCATCCGTGCCCTGCGTGAGGATCCATGCGAGCTTCATCTGCGGCATGGCAAGGAGCTTGGAAAGCCCGCCAAGGACGAAGGACAAGGGTCCCTCCCGCCCAGCGAGGGTGCGTACCGCCGAGGCGCGCGGGGCGATCGGATAATCGGCAAATACTTCGTCGCAGATGAGGGCCAGCCCCCTCTCCTGTGCCGTGCGACAGAGAAAATCGGCATCGCCTGCGTCCAGATAGGAACCCGTCGGATTGTTCGGACTCACGACGATGATCGCCCTTGCCTTTGCGGAAAGAGCCGCGAGGAGACTCTTCCGGTCGATCCTCCATCCGTCAGTCTCCAAATGGAGGCGATACGGCATGAGGGTCACATCGCACACGTCCGCGAGAAACTGGAAGAGCGGGTAACTCGGCACAGGCGCGAGAAGCGCGTCCCCGTTGTTGCAGAGAAGGCGAAAGAGATGGCTGTACGCCTCCGACGTGCTGGCGCAGAGCATCAGGCGGTTTCCCGGCACGGGGACGCCCGCCTGCGCATACAGGTCCCGCACCGCCTTGCGCGCAACGGGCAGGCCGAGGGGATCGGGATTGTAATGGAGGTTTTCCAGAGAGGCGAAATCATGCGAGGGATCGAAGGCGCTGTAGTCGAATCCAGAGCGTGTGGGGTTGGAGATGGTGAGGTCGATGAGTTTTTTGTTCGATTCGCGGGCCGCGCGGCAGGCCGACGCCAGCACATTTTCACCCAGATCCCAGTTCGTCCTCCGGGAGAAAACGGGGCGTTTCGCTTTGCCTGCATCCTTCATTAGGAAAAATCCAGCACGCCGGCGTCGCGGGGGCAACAAGTATGATGGCGTCGGGCACTACGGCGTCCACGTGGAATACGTAGTTTTACGTACGCTTTTTTCTAAAGTTCACCCGTCAAATCCGAATTGTGTCCTGTCGGCCAATCATTCCGGAAGAATCCGGGAGGCGAAACCGAGGGCAAAGAAATGAGCGAAATCCATCTTACCGCGTCCGTGAGGAAAAACCTCCTCGTGCTGGAGAGGATGAACAAACAGTTGAACCGGACAACCGATCGTCTGACCGCCGAAAAGAAGGTCATTCGCGCGGCGGACAACCCTGCGGCCTATTACGCCTCGAAGAATCTGGAATGGGCGTCGGACTCTTTGGAGCTGCGTCTCGACGGCATGAACGAATCCGCCTCGCTCATCTCCAGCGCGGACAACGGCATTTCCAGCATCCAGAACTACATCATCCAGATGAAGGGATTGGTTGACGACGCGCTCGCCAATTCCAATGCCGACACGCGGCGTCAGCTGGGCCAGGAATTCAACGTCCTCATCGGCCAGATCCGCGACACGACCAAGGACTCCGCTTTCGGTGGGATCAACCTCCTGTACAACAACGATTCGAGCACCGTCCGCCTGAACCGCGACGGTTCCTCCTCGGTAACGCTGGAGGGCGTGAACATCTCCGCCGCCGCCGGCAATCCCGACGCCAACGGCGAGGTGGAAGCCTCGGGCATCAGCCGGGGTTACATCGCCACGGATTCCTTTGGCGTCACCTCGATGCAGTATGAGACCTACGCCCTCACCTTCGACCGCAACGGCGAATCATTCGTGGGCATCAAGAGCGCGGGCGTGAACGGCGATAGTCACGAGATCGACTGGGGCGACGACAACTATCAGAAGCTGCTCACTTCGCTGGAGGCCGATCTGCAGAAATTCGACGTGAACCTGCGGGCGGAATCGACGCTACTGGCTGCGGACCGCGCCGTGATCGTCATGAGGCAGAAGTTCACAGAGAACCTTCAGACAGTGCTCGACGATGGTTCGGAGAAGCTCGTCGCGTGCGACATCAACGAGGAATCGGCCAACGCCCTCTCGCTGAAGACTTCGCAGGGGCTGGCAATCAACTGCCTAGGCGGGGCAAGTCGCATGGCGCAGCAGGCGCTGACAATCCTCGGAGGGTAGCCCGCCTCGGGAAAAGGGACGGAATACTTGCCCCCGGGGCGGCTCCAACGTTTGCTGGAAAACCGGCAAACTTGTAACTCCGATGACATTCAAACGCTCGATTCTCTCTCTTCTTCTTTTCCTTGCTCCGTTTTCTCAATCATTCGCCGCGGCAGCCGGGGCGGAGCCTTCTTTTGACGAAGTCCTCGCAAAGGCCGCCGCCGAGCACAAGAGAGTCCTCATCGACTTTTCCGGCTCGGACTGGTGCTACTGGTGTCAGGTGATGGAGAAGGACGTCCTCACTAAGGACGAGTTCAAGGCCTATGCGGACAAGAACCTTGTGGTGCTCGTCGCGGACTTTCCCTCACGGACCCAGCTTTCGCGCGAGGTTCAGGAGCGCAATTACTTCCTCAAGAACAAATATCGCGTGAACGGTTTTCCGACCTTTGTGGTCCTCGCGCCAGATGGTCGTGAACTGGACCGAGTGGTGGGATACGTGCGCGGCGGTCCGCAAGCCTTCATCGAAATCCTGCGAAAGACCGAGAACATCCCCGCGCAGGGGGCCGAGAATCCTCCCGCGGCGGAAAAAAAGTAGTCTTGTTGACGCCGCCCGCGCCACTCTATGATGACGCGTGCCCATCTCCTTCCGCAAAGTGGAACTTGGCTTCGGCGGACCGAAGCTGCTTCTGGATGTCTCCTTCGTCATCGGCGAGGGCGAACGTGCCTGCATCGTGGGCCGCAACGGCGCAGGCAAGAGCACGATTTTGCGTATCGCGTCGGGACTGGTGAAGCCCGATTCCGGCGAGGTGGGCCGTCCGTCGCCGGAGCGCATCGGCATCCTTCAACAGGAAATACCCGACTCACGTCCCGGCACGGCCCTCGACCTTGTGACGGAGCCTCTTTTGGGTACCGGCGTTCCGGAATGGGATGCCTCGCACAGGGCGGAGCGCGTCCTAGAAAGCCTCGGTCTCAAACCGCGCGAGGTCTTCAATTCCATGTCCGCGGGCACCAAGCGGCGCGTCTTCCTCGCTAGGGCGCTGGTGACGGAGCCGGAGCTGCTCCTGCTCGACGAGCCGACAAACCACCTCGACATCGTCTCCATCGCGATTCTCGAAAAGGCGCTTCTTTCCTTCAAGGGGGCGATCCTCTTTGTCACGCACGACCGGGCCTTCCTCCAGAATGTGGCCACCCGCATCCTCGACCTAGACCGGGCGCATCTCACGGCGTGGGACTGCGATTACGCGACCTATCTCGCCCGAAAGGAGGAATGGCTTGAGGCCGAGGAACGCAACGCAGCCGTCTTCGACAAGAAGCTGGCACAGGAGGAGGCGTGGCTGCGCCGTGGCGTGAAGGCCCGCCGCACCCGCAACGAAGGCCGTGTCCGCGCGCTCCTGAAAATGCGCGAGGAACGCCGCGCCCGTCGCGAAAAGGAAGGCACTGCCCGCCTGCGGATCGAGAGCGCCTCGCGGGGTGGCGTGAAGGTCATCGCGGTGGAAAATCTCAATTATTCGTGGGAGGGTCGCCCTCTCGTACGCGATTTTTCAGACGTTGTGGAACGCGGGGACCGCATCGGCATCGTGGGGCCGAACGGTTCGGGCAAGAGCACCCTTGTGAAGCTCCTTCTCGGCCTCTTGAAGCCGGATTCCGGCACCGTGGAGCCGGGCACAGGCCTGGAAATCGCCTACTTCGACCAGACTCGCGAGATTCTGAAGGAGGACCAGACCGTGCAGGAGGCCCTCGCGGAAGGACGCGACACCATCGAGGTCTTCGGGAAAAAGAAGCACGTCATGAGCTATCTTCAGGACTTCCTTTTCCCTCCGGAACGGGCGCGGAGCCCCGTCTCGATGCTCTCGGGCGGAGAGAAAAGCCGACTGATGCTGGCGAAGCTCTTCGCGAAAAAGTTCAATCTCCTCGTGATGGACGAGCCGACGAACGACCTCGATCTGGAGACGTTGGAACTGCTGGAAGAGCTGATCGCCTCCTACGAGGGCACGCTTCTGCTCGTCAGCCACGACCGCGCCTTTCTCGACAACGTGGTGACGGAGATCTACGCCCTCGACGGCTCGGGGAACGTGGAGTGCCTTGTCGGCGGCTGCAGCGACGCCCTTGCCGCCCTCGCCGCGAAATCGGCTTCCGCGCCGACATTGGAGAAAACCGCTTCCGTCAAAGGCAAACAGAAGGCGGAAAAGCCGCGCAAATTCCTGAACCGCGAAAAATGGGAGCTGGAGGCGATTCCCGGCGAGATCGAGACCCTCGAAAAGGAGAGCGCCACCCTCGCCGCAAAGCTGGCCGAACCCGCCACCTACCAGCAGAACGCGGACGAAGTACCCGCCCTCAACGCCCGGTTGCACGAAATCGAGGCAGCCACAGAGAAAAAATTCGCCCGCTGGGAGGAACTGGAGGCCCTTCGCAAACAACTGGAAAATTCACAAGAGTGAAAGAAAAACCGGAATTTTTAACCGCAGATATACGCAGATTCAGAAAACAAGACTCCAAAGTTTTTTATCCACAGATCAAAAGGGATTTACACAGATAGAAAAAGGAAGAGTCCGGTTTCTGTAATCCCTGTTTCATCCCTTCTCATCGGTGGATAAAATTCTTCCTCTGGATATCTGCGTAATCTGCGGTTAAAAATCCTTCTTACCCATTCCTCTCCGATTCTGTGCTGCCCCACGCCGGTTTTTTGGTTTAATGGCTCTCAGCGATGGCCCGACCCCAGGACAACGACCCCGATTCCTTTGTTGCCATCCGTCCGCGCATGTTCGTCGTGGCGGGGGTGTTCATCGTGCTGTTTCTCATCCTGCTGGCCGGGCTCTTCAAGGTGCAGATTCTCGACTACTCTGGGATGATGGAGCAGCAGCAGCGCCAGAACTACCGGCGCATCCTGATCCCCGGCCCGCGCGGCGACATCCGCGACCGCGACGGACGGCTCCTGGTGGGCAACCGTCCGCTCTTTTCTGCCGTCGTGTATTTGAACGAGCTTCGCAAGGAATTTCGCAGGGAGTACTTGGAACGGGTGCGCGACTATCGCGAGAGCGGAATCGTCATGAAGAGCGACGATGTGGAGATCGAGTCCCGTCAGGCGGTGGTGCAGCGCTACATGGACAAGGTGAACGTCATCACCGGACGGCACGATGTGGTCAGCTCGCGCGACATCGAGCGCCACTTCAGCCGCGACCTGCTCCTGCCCTTCACGCTGAAGGACGACATCCCTCAGGAGGAATACGCCCGCCTCATCGAACAGCTCCCGGTGGACAGCCCGGTGCAGATCCTGACCGAGAGCGCGCGTTACTACCCCTACGGACGCATGGCGGCGCACACGCTGGGCTTTGTGGTGAGTAGCGACGATACCTACGATGCCTCCGCCGCGATCGGCAACGAGGACCTGCGCACCTTCAAGAAAAAGGGCAAGGCGGGCCGCACGGGGCTGGAACTGCAATTCGACGACATTCTTCAGGGTGATCCTGGCGGGGAAATCTGGGTGGTCGATCCGAGCGGCTTCCAGCACAAAAGGGTCGATTTCCGCCGCCCGGTGAAGGGGAGCGACATCGTTACGAGTCTCGACGCGGACCTGCAACTGGCGGCGGAAAAAGCCCTCGGCAGCCACACGGGTGCCGTGGTGGTGATGGACATCAAAACGGGGGAGATCCTCGCCCTTGCAAGCGAGCCCGCCTACGACCTGAACGACCTCACCCCCTTCATCCCGACGAAAGTGTACAACGATATCCGCGACCGCGGCGCATGGATCAACCGCGCCACGCAGGGGCTTTATCCGCCGGGTTCCACCTTCAAGATGGTGACGGCCACCGCCGCCTACCGAGCCGGGACGTTGACGGAGACGATGCAGATCAACTGCCCCGGCTACCTCACAATCGGCGGGCGCCGCTTCCACAACGACGACAAGACCGACCACGGCCTCTTGGACGTTCGCCACGCCATCGCGGAGAGCAACAACGTCTTCTTCTATACCCTCGGCGTCCAGACCGGCATCGACGCCATCGCGGACACAGCTCGGATGTACGGCTTCGACAAGCCGACGGGAATCGAGCTTCCCGGCGAGACGAGCCGCAGCGTCGTGCCCGACGCCGATTACAAAAAGCGCCGCTTCGGCGAGGGCTGGTTCACAGGCGACACGGCGAACGCCTCCATCGGGCAGGGATACCTGCTTGTGACCCCGCTCCAGCTCTGCACGTACACGGCCTCGCTCGCCCGGCGCCGAACGATCACGCACCCCACCTTGTTAAAAGTTGATCCGGCGCATCCGCGCGACCTCGGCGGCGAGCCGCTCCCCCTCACCGACTCGCAATACGCCTCCCTCATGGACGGGATGCGACTCTGCGTCACGCAGGGCACGGGCATCCTTGCCCAACGGAAAGTGAACATGCCAATCGCCGGCAAGACGGGCACGGCGCAAATCTACATTTCCGGACGCGAATCAACCATCGCGTGGTTCACCTGCTTCGCGCCGAGTTACGACCCCCGCATTGCCGTGACGGTGATGATCGAGGGCCTTGATCCCGGGGAGAATCTTTTCGGAGGATCGACCTCGGGCCCCATCGCGCGCGAGGTGCTGAAGGCATGGGAAAACAAGTATCTGTCCCCCACCCCGGCGGCGCCTTAGCGAACATCGGCACTGGCCGAAGTGAGGAGGACCTCAGGCGTAGATCTCCAGCGACCAAGGAACCTGCCTAGTGGAGACCAGTTCCCCGTACGCTCCGTCATACTCGTTGTACGATGCGGAAAGTGACGCGCGGCTCTCCGTCTCTTCCGCAGACTTCTCTTCCACTTTCTGTTCCCTGCGCTTTTCCTCAAGGCGTTTTTCATCCTCCTCGTCATCGGAAAGATTTTCGCTCTTGTCGGAACCTCCTGCGGTGGTCACAACCGACCATGAGGACATGTTGCCGTCCTCATCAACGGAAACACCGCCCGCGACAAGTTCCATGCCGCGCGCGGCGCATTGGTTCTGGATCCACTTTTCCGCGTCGGGAATCCCGCTCAGATTCTTTTCGAGCTGGGCTGCAACCGCTGGGTCGCGTGCGGCTTTGTCGAGAAGTTTGGGAGAAACTAGAACGTTTCCCCGAACGCCCGACCCCGTCGATCCGCCGGAGGATTCCCCTGCGGAAAGATTGAGATCCGGGAACTTGGTTTGGAGACCCTCAAAATAACCGGAGTAGGCGCAGGATTCCTCATCGGCTCGGCTTTTCATCCTGTTCGCGCCGGTAAGTTTGCCGGCATATGTCGGAGAAACGGAATTCAGTGACGGGATGTTCATGGGAGAATCATTTGATGCAAGTATCGGCACGTTTTTGCCGTAGCTTGATTCTTTTCCCATCAAATCGCATGTCTGACGCATGTCTTGTTCCATCAGCACCGTTCGTCAGGCGGCTACGTCATCCGGTCCATCCTTCGGAAGGACGGTTCCACGAGGAAATCGACCGTGACGGTGGGCAGGGCATTCTGCTCGGGCAGGACCTTGAAAAGCAAAGCATCGATGACGCGCGTCGCGTAACCGGGTTTACCGTCAATCTCCGCCTCCACGCCCGCGTTCATCGCGTAGCAGCCCTGAGTGAGCAGGCACTGGAAGCGGAAGGAGACCTCGTAGTGACTCCCCGCAGGGACGCTCGCGATGGGTTTGTATGCGGGAAGGGTCCGCGCGCCGCCGAGCTCCACCCCCATCAGACTCTTGACGAGCATCGCGAAATTCGCCCCCTTCACCTCGCGCTCGAAATCTACTCTATAGCGGTAGGTGTAGAAACCACGCCGACGAAGGTGGTTCACGCGGCGACCCTCCTCGTCAACGAGGCGTATGTCGGCGATTTTTGCGCCAAGGGAGTCGTACACCAGTGTACTTTCCGGGGAAAGGGAGGGATCGAAATGCTCCGGGTGTACCTCTTCGAGGCCTCCCGAGGACGCGTTCGCCTTCACCGGCGCGGCGCTCTCCCTCTCCGCACAAAGCTCCGCCAAAAGCGCCTCGGCCCGGTCGGCGGGCGCGTGGTTGAAGCGCTGATAGACCGACGCCACGCGCGCGGGCGCTCCGTCTAGGACCAGTCGCCCCTTGTGGAGCAGGATCGCTCGGTCGCAGAGGTTGAGTACGGGCGTCATGTCGTGCGAGACAAAGAGCACCGTGGCCCCCTTCTGACGCAATGCCTCCATCCGGGCGAAGCACTTGCGCTGAAAAGGCTCGTCGCCGACCGAGAGGGCCTCGTCCACGATCAGAAGGTCGGGGTCCACCAGCACCTGCACCGCGAAAGCAAGGCGCAGCATCATGCCGCTCGAATACGTGCGGACCGGCTGCTCGATGAAGTCCCCGATGTCCGCAAAGGCGGCGATTTCCTCAAAACGTGCCTCCACCTCGTCCTTCGAGAGCCCGAGGATCGACGCGTTCAGGACCACGTTCTCGCGCCCCGTGAACTCCGGATTGAAGCCCGAGCCAAGTTCCAGAAGAGCCGCCACACGCCCTGCCACATGCACGCTCCCTCGCGTCGGTTGCAGGATGCCGCAGATAAGCTGAAGGAGCGTGCTTTTGCCCGAGCCGTTCCGGCCCACGATGCCGACACATTCACCACGCCGGATGGAAAGATCGAGGTTCGAAATCGCCGCGAAGTCGCGCCACAGGCCCCGCTCGCGCCGCAGGAGGGCCGAACGCAACCCCCGCGTCGGCGACAGGAGCGCGCACAGACGAAGAAGCGGTGACCGCAGCCGTGCCCGCTCGCTGTTCCAAATGCGGTAACTCTTGGAGAGGGCGCGGGCTTCGATGACTGGAGGGGCGGATTGCATTCGCGTGCGTTCTACTGTTACCTCGCAGGAAAACCCCTGTTATTAGATAAAGTTGTCATGCCTTTGCCGCACGCACGCGATCTACCCCGACTCCCGCACGGCTGCGCCGCGCAGGTGCTCGCCATGGGCGTCGCGGCAGTGGTGTTCGTTCTCTCGCTCGTTTTCTGGACGGGAGCGTTCGCGAAGGCGATCCATTCGCTGGAAGTGAGCTATGACGCCATGGGAGCGGAGAAGCTGCACCTCGTCCCCGCCGACGAGGACGACACGGAGGAAATCGCCACTTTCCCGATCGAATACGAGGGCCTGTCGCAGAAGTGGAAGGTGACGGTCACGGCCACGGGTGAAAAGAACGAAAAAAGCTGGGATGCGCAGGTGTGGATCCAGTCGATCGCCATCGACGGCAAACCCCTGCCGTGGGAGGCGGTTCTCCGCGACGAGGGCTGGCAGGTGGTGGATTCCCCGATGGGCACCAGCGACAAGGCCCTTGTTTCCTACGGGACGGGCACGGCGCGCAGCCTCCGTTTTGAAGCGGAGGGCGGAGAGCTCAAAATCGTCTATTCGCGCCACCAGTGGACCGGGCGGATGCGCCTTTCCGTGAACGGGGAGAGCATCGACATCGACACCTGGCGCGAGAACTTCGCCGTGGAATCCTTCGTGCGCCACGCTCCTCCGCTGCCGGAAAGCCGTGCTGAAAACCGGCACGGCACCCTGCGGATTCCCGCCGGGAATTTTGCCGGAATGTCCCTAAAACTCGCCTCCGAACGCGGGAGCGCCTCCATCAAAACGGTTTTCCTCGACGGCAAGCCCGTCCGGGTGGGAAAAGACGGAACCCTGGCCCTCCCCGGCTACAACCGCCTCGTGCGTCTTCCTGCGGCGGGAATCTCGCTAGTCACGGCAATCGCCGCGCCTTTCGTTCTCGTTCTTCTGGCAGGACCTTTCCGCAAACACCCCTTCGCCTCATTCGCGGTCCTTGCGACGATTCTCAAGCTCTGGATGGTCGGTGCGGACGAGATCGTGGCCACGCCCTACGATGCGACCGGCTACATGCTAAGTGCCCTCAAGGGCTACTGGGTCAGCGCCTTCGACGCCCATTCCTACGATCGCCAGCCGGGCTACCCGCTCTTCATCGCGGCGGGGCGTCTCTTCGGGATTCCGCTGCGAGTCTGGATGGAGCTGGCCTACGCGGGCGGCTGCGCGGCGGTGGCGAGCGCACTGCCCCGCCTGCGCCTGCCGGTGTGGAGCGCCTGCCTCGCCTTTGCGATTTTTCTCTTCAATCCCCTGACGCTCCCGGCTTTCTCCTTCGCCTATCAGGACGCCGCGTATGCGCCCTTCTTCCTTCTTTTCTTCGGCAGCCTCCTGCATGCTCTGCCTTCCGGCGGGGGACGTTTGCCGGCCAGTGCGGCGATCGGCCTTTCCGGGGCGCTCGTCTGGAACACACGGCCCGAACACGTGCTCGTCATCGTCCTTTTGGTCGTCTTTGCGCTTCTGCTTCTTTTTCTCGACCATTCCGAGGGCCTTTCCTTCAAGAAGGCGGACAAGGCGGCCTCAATGGTTCTTCTGCCCGCGATCGCGATCATGCTGGCCGTCACCCTCACCTTCTCGGGTCTCAACCGCACGGGGCCGATGGGGCTTTTCGAGGCGAGCAACTTTCAGTGCGAAGGCTTCACGGCCCTGTATGACGAGCTTCTCGCCATCGACCCTGCCAGCCCGGAGCCCTATCACCCTGTGCCCGCCGACGCCCGGGCGAAAGCCTATGCGGCCAGTCCTTCCTTTGCCCTGATGAAGGACGCCCTTGAGGGCCCCGTCTTGGCCGAATACGCCCCGATGGCCGCGAAGGGCGCGCATCCAGTGATGGGCGACTACGGCGTTTTCTTCTTCTGGGGCCTGCGTTTGGCCCCGTGGTACCAGCATGAATGGAACGACGCGGCAGAACTGGACCGCTATTACGCTCAATGCGCCGGGGAGCTGGAAAAGGCGCGGGAAGCGGGCGTCTATCCCTCGACGAAGGTTCGCGCGAGCTTCATCGACCCCCGCATGAGCCTCTGGCTCCCCTACCTGCCGGAGGGGGCTCTCGCCTACTGGAAGATCCTCGCAAACCCCCGGCCCGAATTCCTCTACCCGGAGGACGGAAAGGCCGACGGCACGATCTTCGACCGCGCAGCCCTGCGACGGACAACCCTCTCGAAGGAGAATCAAGCCGTCTGGAACACAGCGGCCACTCCCGCGCGGCGTTTCGCCAAGGATTTGTGCGCCCGGGTTTCCTCGATCGTCACCTGGGCGGGGACGATTCTCGCCCTGCCGCTTCTGGCCATTCTCGCCCTCTCTCTTCGCAAACGCGGGTCCGACACTGAAACCATGCTGGCGGGTGCGTTGTTGATCCTTGCAATCGCAGCCTTTGCGAGCCGCTTCGCCATTCTCTCGGCGATGCACGCGGTGGCTTTCGGCGCGGAGACGCGCTACATTCTGCCCGTGGCGGCGTTGCCGGGCCTCGTCCTCGTGACGGGGCTCGTCACAGCCGCAAGGGCGCATACGGCGCGGAGATTGCTGAAGTAATCCTTCGATGACAACCACCCCCAACACACAGGACGCCGGAATCGAGGTCTCCGTTGTCATGCCCTGCCTGAACGAGGCGGACACCCTTGCCCCCTGCGTGGACAAGGCGCGCGGCGCGATGGAGAAGGCGGGAATCACAGGCGAAGTGATCGTGGCGGACAACGGCTCGACCGACGACTCTGTGGCCATCGCCCTCGCCCACGGCGCAAGGGTGATCCACGTGACGCAGAAGGGTTACGGCAATGCGCTCATGGGCGGCATCCGCGCCGCGTCGGGGCGCTACGTCATCATGGGCGATGCGGACGACAGCTACGACTTTTCCGAAGTGCCCAAATTCGTGGAAAAACTCCGCGCCGGTGCGGATGTGGCGCAGGGCTGCCGGCTTCCCTCCGGCGGCGGAACGATTCTCAAGGGCGCGATGCCCCTCCTCCACCGCTACTGGGGGAACCCGATGTTCACGATGATGGTGCGCCACTGGTTCGGCGGCGCGATTCACGACGTGTACTGCGGGCTGCGCGGTTTTTCCGTGGCCGCGTACAAACGCCTCGCCCTGCGCTGCACGGGCATGGAGTTCGCCACCGAGATGATGATCAAGGCGGCTCTCATGGGGATGCGGATCGACGAGGTGCCGATCACCCTGCATCCCGACGGTCGCAAGGCGCACAAGCCGCACCTGCGCACCTTCCGCGACGGCTGGCGGACGCTGCGCTTCTTTCTCCTTTACTGCCCGCGGCGCCTGTATGTGATGCCCGGTCTCACCCTCTGGGGCCTCGGCGCCTTCTTTTACTTTGTCGTTCTTTCCGGGAGTCCCTTCTTCGGGGTCCGCATGGGGGCGCACACCCTCCTCGTGGCGAGCCTCTGCGTCCTCATGGGGTACCAAGCCCTGCTCTTCGGGGCGCTGACCAAGATCTTCGCCATCGGCGAGGGCATGCTTCCGATGGACCGCAAGGCGTCCTTCTTCCTCAAGATCGCGACGCTGGAGCGCGGCCTGCTCCTAGGCTGCGCGGGAACCTTGTCCGGACTGGCGCTCATCGGCGTTGTTTTGCGGCGCTGGATTGGCGCGGACTTCGGTCCGCTCGACTATGCTTCGGCAATGAAATTTGTCGTGCCCGGAGTCACGCTGGCGGCGCTCGGCTTCCAGACGATGCTCGCCAGTTTCTTCTTCAGCCTCCTCGGCATGAGGCGCACTCCGGAATACCCATGAACCCGATCGAGCTTGTCCACGAAAAGAGCGTCAAGACGCGTCGCGTGAGGGTGCTTGCGGAGATGCTGGCGCCTTTGCTGCCCACGAGCGGACGGGTTCTGGACATCGGCTCCGGCGACGGGGCGATGGCCGCCGCGATTCTCAAGCGGAAGCCGAATCTGACGATCGAGGGCATCGACACGCTCGTCCGACCGGGAACCGCGATTCCCGTGAGGGCCTTTGACGGCGTGCATATCGACGCGCCAGACGGCGCGTACGACTGCTGCCTCTTGGTGGATGTGATCCACCACGCGGCGGAACCGGAGGCGCTGCTACGTGAGGCGGCGCGAGTTTCCTCTGGAAGCCTCGTCATCAAGGATCACCTGCGGGACGGCTTTGCCGCGAGGGAAACGCTGCGCTTCATGGACAGGGTGCACAACGCCCGCTACGGGGTGTCGCTCCCCTATTGTTACTGGAACAGCGGCGAGTGGCGCGGCAACATTGCGGCGGCGGGACTGACGATCGATCTTTGGTACGACCGCCTCGTCCTCTATCCCTGGTGGGCCAACTGGATTTTTGGGCGCAATCTGCACGTGCTGACCCGGCTGAAAAAAAAGGTCTGAGGATGCCTCGTCACGAGAATCTCACCTACTGGACCGAGGGGCTTGCCTGCTGCGACGCGGAATGGGAGGCGGCATACAACCGTTTCGAGACGCCCGAAGAAGAAAAGGCGAAGTTTTTACGCCGCCTGAAGGGCTTGGGCGTCGCGGATCTGCCGCGGCACCTGCGCGTGGCGGACCTTTTCTCGGGCCGTGGCGGGAACCTCGCCGCGCTGGAGGCTCTGGGCTTCGAGGACGTGTCGGGCGTGGACCTTTCCCCGGAGCTTCTTGGCCGGTACCGGGGACGGGCGAAGCTGTACGTGGGCGACTGCCGCGACCTTCGCTTTGCGGACGGCTCGATGGACCTTGTCATCGTGCAGGGCGGCCTGCACCACCTGCCGGAATTGCCGGCGGACCTTTCAAAATGCCTCGCAGAGATGGTGCGAATCCTTGCACCGGGGGGCATTGTTCTCTTTGTCGAGCCCTGCGACACGCCCTTCCTGCGCTTCGTCCACGCCTGCTGCCACGTCAAGCTCCTGCACCGCGCGTGGCTGAAGCTGGACGCGCTTGCGGAAATGATCGAGAGGGAGAAGGCGACCTACTTCAACTGGCTCTCCCACAAGCGGGAAATCCGCGCCCTCGCGCGCGAGGCGTTCGACCCCGTTGTGGATCGCTCGGCGATGGGCAAGTGGTATTTTGTGGGACGCAAAAAGTGAGGATCACCGGAGCCCGGGAAACTTCACCAACACCTTCTTGCCGGGATGATTACTGCATTTCAACTGACCGTGCGAAAGCCCGGAGGAAACGGCATCACCACGGTTCGTGGCAATCCTTTCGACCGGGAAGCGTCTGCAAACAAGCGTGACGGGGAGGCGGGAAGGGGGTTCGGACGAAATAACCGGCCTTGAGACGCGGTGAATCGGGATTCTCCAAGTCGGAAAGGCTGGTTATCGCCAAGAAGCCCCCCGCTTTCCGATGAGAGCCGCATTTGCAGACTCGCCACGGCGCGTCGACGTGCAGGACGGCCTCTTTTCATTTCGATGAACACCCGACCGGTCTTTTTCCTTGCAGGAATTCCCCGGGCTGGTTTACTTGCGCTTTCCCCTGAAAAGGGGAATCTGTCGCCAAGCGTGACAGGGAGAGGTGGCTGAGTGGCCGATAGCGGCGGTTTGCTAAACCGTTGTAGTGGGTATCGCCTGCTACCGGGGGTTCGAATCCCCCCCTCTCCGCCATATTTTGGCTTTGCCAGTGTTGATATTCCGCAGAAGGGTTAGCGATGCCGTCTTGCTGGAGGCGCAAATTGCTGTTGCGACACGCGCCGTGACTTTTGAAACCAGCTCTAGATGACCTTCGCGTTTAAAACGTCTTCATCCCCAGTTCCCCACTCTTCTTGTCCACGTCGAAGGTGACGGTCTGGCCTTCTTTGAGGTCGCCGGCGATGATCGCTCTTGCGAGGCGGTTTTCCACCTGCTTCTGGAGGAAGCGTTTGAGGGGCCTTGCTCCGTAAACGGGATCGAAGCCCTTGTCCGCCGCCCATTCCCTAGCCTTGTCCGTCATGGTGACGGTGATGCGGCGCTCGGCGAGGCGGGCGTTGATGCTCGCGAGGATCAGATCGACGATTTTCGTGATTTCCTCCAGCGAAAGCGGCTTGAAGAGCACCACGTCGTCGATGCGGTTAAGGAACTCGGGGCGCACGGCGCGGCGCAGCTCCGCCAGCACAGCCTCGCGGACGCTGTCCGGAATCTCGCCATTTGCGCTCTCCGCAGCCTCGGTGAGATACCGGCTGCCGATGTTGCTCGTCATGATGATGACCGTGTTCTTGAAGTCCACGACGTGACCCTGCGAGTCGGTGACGCGCCCGTCGTCGAGGATCTGGAGGAGCACGTTGAAGACGTCGGGATGCGCCTTCTCGATCTCGTCGAAGAGGACGACGCTGTACGGCTTGCGGCGCACGGCCTCGGTCAGCTGGCCGCCCTCGTCAAAGCCCACGTAGCCCGGAGGCGCGCCGATCAGGCGAGAGACCGTGTGCTTCTCCATATACTCGCTCATGTCGAGGCGCACCATGTTGTCCTCGCTGTCGAAGAGCGTGGCCGCGAGGGTGCGCGCGAGCTCGGTCTTGCCGACGCCCGTGGGGCCGAGGAAGAGGAAGCTGCCGACGGGGCGGCGCGGGTCCTTGATGTCAGCCCGGGCGCGCAGGATGGCGTCCGCCACAAGCTGCACGGCCTCGTCCTGCCCGATCACCCGCTCGTGGAGCACTTTGTCTAGGCTGAGAAGCTTGTCGCGCTCGCCCTGCAGGAGCTTGGAAACGGGGATACCCGTCCACTTGGAAATGATGTCCGCGATCTCGTCCGCCGTGACCTCCTGCCGAAGCAGGCGCGACGAACCGGAGGATTCTTCGGCCTTCTTGAGGGCGGCGAGGTCCTTTTCGAGAGCCGGGAGGCGACCGTGGCGAATCTCGGCGGCCTTGTTCAAATCATAGCGGCGCTCCGCCTGCTCCATCTCCAGTTTCGCGGCGTCGATCTTCTGGCGCAGTTCCTTTTCGCGGCCCAGCTCGGCCTTCTCGGCCTGCCAGCGCGCGCGGTAGGCGTCGGCCTTGGCTTTCAGTTCGGCGAGCTCCTTCTTAAGCTCCGCAAGGCGCTGCTTGCTCGCCTCGTCGGTCTCCTTGGAAAGAGCCATCTCCTCGATTTCCAGCTGCATGATGCGCCGCGTCAGTTCGTCGAGCTCCGTCGGCATCGTGTCGATCTCCGTGCGAATCTTCGCGCAGGCCTCGTCCACGAGATCAATCGCCTTGTCCGGCAGGAACCGGTTCGTGATGTAGCGGTTGGAAAGGATCACGGCGTTCACGAGCGCGTTGTCCGTGATGCGCACGTTGTGGTGCAGCTCAAAGCGCTCGCGGAGGCCCCGCAGGATGGAGATACTATCCTCCACGCTCGGCTGATCGACGAGGACCGTCTGGAAACGGCGTTCCAGAGCCTTGTCCTTTTCGATGTTCTTGCGGTATTCGTCGAGCGTCGTTGCGCCGATGCAATGCAACTCGCCGCGCGCGAGCATGGGCTTGAGCATGTTGCCGGCGTCGATCGCGCCCTCGGCCTTGCCCGCACCCACGATCGTGTGCAGCTCGTCGATGAAAAGGATGATGCGGCCCTCGGAGTTCTTCACCTCAGCAAGCACCGCCTTGAGGCGTTCCTCGAACTCGCCGCGGTATTTGGCTCCCGCGAGAAGGCTGCCGAGGTCGAGCGAGAAGATCGTGCGGTCCTTGAGTCCCTCCGGCACGTCGCCGCGCACGATGCGCTGCGCGAGGCCCTCGACAATCGCCGTCTTGCCGACACCGGGGTCGCCGATCAGCACAGGGTTGTTCTTCGTCTTGCGGGAAAGGATGCGGACGACGCGGCGGATCTCGCCGTCGCGCCCAATCACGGGGTCCAACTTGCCACGCCGGGCCTGCGCCACGAGGTCAATGCCGTACTTTTCCAGCGCCTGGTACGTGTCCTCCGGCGTCTGCGAGGTGACGCGCTGGTTGCCGCGCACGTCCTTCAGGGCACCAAGAATCTTATCCCTAGTAATGCCGAAACTCTTGAAGAGATTAGCAAGGACGGGGCTCCTCGTGGAGGCGACAAGGCCCAGCAGCAGATGCTCGGCGGAGATGTATTCGTCCTTCAGGCGCTGCGCGGCATCCTCGGCGGCAGTGAAGGCTTCCTCCACTTCCGGCGCGATGTACATGGAATCCGCCGCCTGCGGGCTGCCCGTCACGGACGGGATGCGGTCGAGTTCCCTCCCGAGCGCCAGCTCCACGGCGGACTGCTGCACGCCGGTCTTCTGGAAAATTGCGGGCACGATGCCGCCTTCCTGCGAGGCGAGCGCCCCAAGGAGATGGAGGCCGGTCACCTGCTGGTGGTTACGGCGGCGCGCGATCTGGCGGGCCTCCGTCACGGCGGCGGCGGCCTTCTCGGTAAAGCGGTTGAAGTCGATGTTCATGCCTCACCTCCCTGCATTTGCCGCGCCAAAACAGGCGTGACGCGATTGCTTTCATTTCGCTGTTCATCAATAGGTTGTCGAACGTCGTTTATAAAGCCAACCGCGTTGCGCGACAAATTGACCCACTCGCGCCTCCCCGCCGGAGACCGCTTGGCACGGAATGCATAACCATCTGCATTGCCTTTGCCGGGCATCACATCAAGAATGTCGCCTCATGATCAAACCCACCGTCCTCGCTCTGGCCCTCTGCCTTGTTCCATTCGTCTGCCATGCCGAGGAATTCCCCACATCCCCGGCAAATCCTCCCGCTCCGTCTCCAGCCCCGCAAGCCGCCCCATCCGAACAGACCGAGGGTGAAAAACCGGCCCCAAAGCCCCTTTCCGACGAAGAAAAAGCGTCGCTCCGCCACGACGGGCTCTACCTTATCGAACACAAGGTCATGCCTTCCCTCTGGCTCGGCGATCGTCATGAAATGTTCGATGCGGACCTCCACAAGCGCGGCGTCGAGGTTCTGCGCTGGTTCATCGGCATGGTCAACGAGGATGTTGGAACAGCGATAGTCGAGACGGATGGAATCACCGTTGAGGTGATCGACTTGGGGAAAGACTGGAAGGGATGGCTCGTCACCTTCCCGGAGCCGAAAGAGACACCCGAATCGAAGTATTCCCTTCTTCTTTCAAACGGGACGCAGTTCCGCTTCTTTGCGTGGGAATTCGATAATCTGATGGAGAAGACGACGTGGTTTCTCTGCGAGTGGGCAAACGGCGGTGAAGAGCACCTCAACTACGGCGACTCCGAGGACGGATCGAAGGAGAAATTCATCGAGAAGACGAAACAGGCTCTCGCCGGGGACAAGAAAGTGGAAGGTGGAATCTCCACCAAGACGAACGGGTAGTCTTACCGCCGTTGCATCTTGACGCGGCGCTGTTGCGGCAAGCATGATTCCGACATGCGCCGATTGCTCCCGATTCCTGCGTACCTCTGGCTTTTTGTCCTCTGTCTTTTCGCCGCTTCTTGCGAGACGACCGCCCCCGGAGGTTCAGGCGACGCCGCCCTGAAAACGGAGACCGGCGCCCGCTTCAAGACAACCGTTGTCCAACGTGTCGGCATCAAGTGGGAGATTCCGGCCCAGCTCGGCAGCTTCGAGCAAAACCAGAATTACGACCGAGTCTTTGTGGCCGGTCGCAATTGTGTGTCGATCCTTTACTGCGTGGATCTGGGGAACCTCAAGCCCGACGATTCCGCCTGCGTGTATGCGCTCTTCCGCAACTTCGACATCGCCTACCCATCGGCAAACGTCCTGCGCCAGCCGGACGACGAAGTTCACGGAATCAAATGGAGTCATTACGTTTCCCGGAATCCGGAGACAAACGACTCCGTCAGCCTCAACGTGGATGTCGCTCAAATCGAGGGCGGACTTGTCGGCCTGATTTCCCTCACGCCGACCCAGAACGGCAAAAAAGCGGAATGGGGCGCGACAGAGATGTACAAGTATGTCTCTTCCGTAGAAAAGAAGTCCGGCATACAGCCCACATGGACGGAGCGCAATTCGCTCCGCAAGAATTCCGGCGACATCCTCGCCTACATCGGTCGCAGCTATCTGGACCGCAGCCGTCCCGAGGAGGCTGTCGCCTTCATCCGGGCAGCCTGCGCCGTACGGCCCGACGATCTGGCTCTTGCGGAATTCTATGTCGATAGCCTGATCACCGCCCGGAAGTACGAGGAAACCGTCGTCGAGGGAGAATCTCTCCTAGTCAAATTTCCGAAATCGAGCGGGATCGTCTGGCGGCGAGCCTACGCCCTGGGCGAGCAGGACAAAAAGGAAGAGGCCCTCGCCCAGTTCAACCGCGCCGTTTTCGAAATGGGCGACAACTCTTCGCCCTGTCTCAACGCCTACTTTTCCTACCTTTGCAAAATCAGGGAGATCGGCAAACGCCTGAACGAGGTGGAGAGCCTTGCGGAAAAGAACGGTGACCCGATGATCCAGCTCTACCTCGCCAAGGCGTGCGTGGAATCCGGCAACGGGGACAAGGCCGACAAGACGATCGACATGGTCGTCTCCCGCTTCGGCGAAAACGGACAACTGGCCCAATCCATCGTCTCCCTGTATTCGGACGCCGGCCAGTATGAAAAAGCGCACCGCGTCGCCCGGAACATCGCCGCGACCGGCAACCCGGAGGGTGACTATCTGGAGGCCGTCGTCTATTACAGCGAAAATCTCTTCGAGAAGGCTCGGGAGAGCGCGATGAAGAGCCTCGCGAAGATGCCGAATAACCGCAATGTCCTCGAAATCGTGGACGCGATCAACGCACGCCTCGGCAAGGCGGACACCTCGCTCTTCCGCACTCCCGTCGAACCCGTTGCACTGCCCGAGGGTTTCGACGCCCTCAAAACGGAGGCCCCCTCTGGTTTCGATGACGGTTTCGGCGCGTATAACGAGTATCGCGGAGTGATGTATTACTTCGAGCCGGGCAAATGCCTCCGGACCACTCGCTACGGCAGGATCCGCATGACGAGTGTGAACGCCATCCGCCAGCGGAACGAGATCACCCTGCCCTTCGATCCGCTCTTTGAACGCATTTTCGTCAACCGTCTCGAAGTGTTCGATCCCTCCGGAGCGAAGATCGCCAAGGGCGATCTGGCCAACTACTACATCACGAACTCCACCAACGACACGCTAATGAGCCAAAAGAAGGAGCTGCACATGCCCGTGCCCTCCATGACGGTCGGCTGCACGGTGGAATACGTCGTCACCTACGAAACACTGGGGCCGCAGGACAACATGCTCTTCCAGATCTGCCGTCTTTCCGGGGACGTCCCCACCCTGCTTTCCTTCGCGGGATTGCGCGGCGCCACCGGCAAGGTAACCGTCACAACGGCCAACGGCGTGGAGGCCCTTCCGGACGCACCGGGCCTGGTTTTCCGTTACGCGAAGACCCCCGAACCGGCAACCCTGTTTTCCGCCATGCCTCCGGATACGACGTACGCGCCCTGTGTGTGGCTGGGGATCGCTGGACGCACATGGGCCGATGAATGCGCGGAGTATCTCAAAACCGTGGGCGACCTCTACGCCCCGTCGGAAATCGCCGCGGAGAAGGTGAAGGAGATTCTCGGCGACACCTTCACCGAGGACGAGGCCGTGCGCATGATCACGGGTTTTGTGCGCGAATCGCTCACGTATCAGGGGCTGCTCTTCGGCGTGAGGGCCATGATCCCCAACAAGTGCGAGACGATCCTTTCCAACCGCTACGGCGACTGCAAGGACCACAGCTTTCTCCTCATGCAGATGCTCCGCGCCGCAAAGGTGAAGGCGTATCTGGCCCTCGTCGATACGGAGAAGAACGTGAACCTCTCCATTCCCGACACTTTCCAGTTCAATCACATGATCGTGTATCTGCCGGAGTACCGGGGCGGCATTTTCATCGACGCGACCGACAAGGAACTTTCGGAACGCTTTGAACCACTGGGTCTGGAAGGCAGTCCCTGCTTCATTATCGACGAGGAAAACCCTCGCATCGTGAATGTGCCCGCGAACCCGCCGGACACCTCGCTCATCACAATCGACCGAAAGGTGACGGTTGCGGAGGACGGCACCGCCCTCGTGAGCGAAAAAGTGGTCTTGTCGGGTCTGTGGGCGGGATACGTCCGCAACGTTCTGCGCGGGAAGACGCCCCGGGAGTATCCCGTCGTGCTCTCGCGGGGCACGCGGACGGACGGACTTTTCTCCGTCCGGTCGGTTCAGGCGGAAAACCTCGACGACCCGGATGCGGAAGTGACCCTTGCCTACGAGTTCACCGTGAAAGCATTCTCGCTCGTGGAAGGTAAGCTCGTTGGCCGCGTTCCCCTCACCTGGGATCTCGAACAGGTGACCCTGCCCGGCGACCAGCTCGTGCGACGCATCCCCCTTGAGCAGGAATACGCGCTCAGCTGCAGGACAAGCGTGATCCTCGTTCCGCCTGCCGGATGGAGGATCGAAGAAGGTTCGCAGGGCACCGACACCTCGCTCGAAGTCCCAAGCGTCGCCTTTTCGATGAAGTTCACGCAATCGGAGGACAACCTTTTTCATTGCCTGAGCGCGATCGAGCGCCGCAAGGGACTCTTCCCCGCCACGGAAGCCAAGGCACGCGAGGAAATCTGCGACGAGGCACGCCGCAGCCTTGCCCGGCCCATAATTCTTGTAAAGCGATAAGGCGGAAGCCAGAATCCCGCTCAACCCCATTCCGCGATGCCACTCCGCCCCCGCCCAAAGATCATCGACAACATCACGGTTCTCGAATTCCTCAACGCCGGTCGCGATTCCCTCAAGATGAGCGTCGTCGCCGGCGAGCGCGGAATGAAGAACATTGTGCGCGACAAGTCGATCAACCGCCCCGCGCTTGCCCTGACGGGGTATTACAAGAGTTTTGCCACCAAGAGAGTGCAGGTCTTCGGCGCGGGCGAGATCGCGTACCTGCGCGACACCAAGGAGGACAAGCAGTACAAGGTGCTGACGGAAATCGCCCAGCGGCACATCCCCTGTATGATCGTGACACGCGGCCTGCAACCCACGCAGCCGATGATCGAGGCGGCGAACGAAAACGACATTCCCCTCATCCGCACCACTCTCTCGACGCGCGACTTTCTGGCCGCCTCCACCCTGCTGCTGGAAAACATGTTTGCCCCCCGCGTCTCCGAACACGGCACCCTCATGGATGTCAAGGGCATCGGCGTCCTCATCCGGGGGGACAGCGGAGTGGGCAAGAGCGAGTGCGCGCTGGCCCTTGTGGAGCGCGGTTACAGCCTCGTCGCCGACGACAAGGTGAACATCAAGCTCATCAACGAAAAAGATCTGGTGGGTACGAGCAACGAGATCAACCGCGGCTACATGGAATGCCGGGGTCTGGGCATCATCAACATCGCGGAACTCTTCGGCATCCGGTCCGTACGCACCGACAAGAACATCAATCTCGTCATCACGTTCACGGCATGGAAGGAGACCGACGAGGAGGAGCGCACAGGACTGGAGAGCGACAATTTCGAAATCCTCGGCATCCAGGTACCCCACATTCGTTTTTCCGTGAAGCCGGGGCGCGACCTTGCACGGCTCGTGGAGGTGGCCTCGATGGTTCAGGCGCTGAAACTCATCGGGCACGACAGCGCCAAGGAATTCAACGAGCGCCTCATCAACCAGATGAAAACCGAGGAGCCCGGCGCCCTGATCTGACCGTTCGGCGGCGGCCTTTCTCCTCAGTTTTCACTGACCTTGATGCGTACAAAAAACCGCGGAGGCGAACCTCCGCGGAAATGAGGACGTGGCGAACGTCGGAGCCTTCCCAACACCGTGTCCGGCTAGATGGCGCTGTCGCCCTTTTCGTCCGTGCGGATGCGGATGGCCTCATCCATCGGAATGACGAAAATCTTGCCATCGCCGATCTTGCCGGTCTTGGCCGAATTGCGGATCGCATCGATCGTCTTGGCGACCATGTCATCGGTCACTGCGATGTCGATCAGCACCTTCGGGAGAAAATCAACCGTGTACTCGCTGCCGCGGTAAATCTCAGTGTGGCCCTTCTGCCGCCCGAAGCCCTTGACTTCGGTGACAGTCATGCCCTCGATGCCGACCTCGGCGAGCGCCTCCTTCACTTCCTCAAGTTTGAACGGCTTGATGATGGCTTTGATGAGTTTCATGGGAATTGTATGGTAGTGAGTTCAGTGAGAATAAAACCCAATCGCAGGTGAAAAAACAAGCGCGGGCTTCATATATTCGTATTAATTTCGGTATAAAAGAGATGCGGCAGACGTGCGCCGCATTCCCGCAAAGTGTGGTGAAGCCGATTACAGCGAGGGCCCGGCCTCCTGGAAATCCGGATAAGCAACCTGCCCGTGCTCGCCGACGTCGAGACCCGTGCGCTCCTCCTCGCGGCTCACACGATAACCCATCGCCTTGTTGACGAGCCAGGCCGTGGCGAAGGATCCGCAGAAAGCAAAGACCGACACGGCGACAACGCCCACAAGCTGGGTGAGAAAACTCCCGTCGCCGAAGATGCCCACGGCTAGAGTGCCCCAGACTCCGCAGACGCCGTGCACCGAAATCGCGCCCACCGGATCGTCAACCTGAATCCTGTCGAAGAAAATGACGGCAAGAACGACGAGCACACCCGCTATTCCACCCACTGCGCAGGCGCCCCAGACACCCGTGACGTCAGCACCCGCCGTGATGCCCACAAGCCCCGCCAGCATGCCGTTGACGCTCATGGAAAGGTCGGGCTTGCGCAGGATGCGCCACGCGGCGATGATGCTCGTCAGGCCCCCGCAGAAGCCCGCCAGGGCGGTCGTCACAACGACGCGGGAAACCGTCTGCGGATCGGCGCTCATGACAGAGCCGCCGTTGAAGCCGAACCAGCCGAAAAAGAGCAGGAAGCCGCCGACAAGCACCATCGGCATGCTGTGCCCGAGGATGGGTTTGATGCGACCGTCCGCCGTGAATTTGCCAAGGCGCGGCCCCAGCACCAGCACCGCTGCGAGCGACGCCCATCCGCCGAAAGCGTGGACGAAGGTGGAACCGGCGAAGTCGTGGAAGGGTTTGCCAAAAACGCTTTCGAGGCCGGAATTCATCCAGCCGCCGCCCCATCCCCAGCCGCCCGCAATCGGGTAGAGGACCATCGACAGGACCGTGGCGTACACCATGAAGGAGGACAGGCGCACACGCTCCGCCACCGCGCCGGAAACGATTGTGGAGGCAGTGGCCGCAAAGAGCGCTTGGAAGATGAAGTTGGTCCAGAAGGTGAGGCCGCTTCCGCCCGCCGGAGTCATCTTGAGCGCGATGTCCGTCGCGGAAGAAAAATGGTCCGGGATCGGCCCGCCGATCGCCAGCACGCCCGGGATGAGCCAGCCCTGCCCCGGATACATCGCGTTGTATCCCCACAGGGCATAGACGAACACGCCCATGCAGACGACGAACACGTTCTTGAACAGAATGTTCACCGTGTTCTTGCTCTGCGTGAGGCCGATTTCGATCGTCGCAAAGCCAAGGTGCATGATGAAGATCAGCGCCGTGGCGATGAGGATCCAGAGGTTGTTCAGGGCGAACATCGGCGCCGCGGAGGACGCCATGAAGTCCTGATACGAGGGTGCGGAGGCTTGAACGGCCTCCTGGGCATAGGCCCCCGCGGGCAACGTGGCGCAGGCCAACAGCAACACGGGAGGCAATTTGAGAATTGTCTCTAGCTTCATATGCAGTACAGCAGTACGGGTTCAAAAACAGTCCAGAAGCAGCAGGATTCCGGACCGCAGCGTCCCTCATGAAGCAAGCCCGGTACCACCGACGCTCCCACGACACATTCTGCGCAATAATGGCGTCACTTTGCGGGGAAACGCACACGCACCGGAAACAGGACCGACGAGGAAAACCCGGAAGAAGAATTTTTACCGCAGATTTCGCAGATTACTCTGATTACAAGAACAAGAACCGGTACGTTTCCCTATCCCAAGCGGGAATCGAGGACGATCGTCACCGGGCCGTCGTTCACGGCGGGGATCGTCATGTCCGCACCAAAGACGCCCTTCTGCACCGGCTTGGAGAGAATCCCCTCAAGATCGTCGATCAGCGCCTCGTAGAGGCGCTTCGCGGGCTCGGGCTTTGCCGCGTTGTTGAAGGAGGGCCGCGTCCCCTTGCGAACGTCCGCGAACAAGGTGAACTGGCTGATGGCCAGAATGCCGCCGTCCACGTCCAGCACGCTCTCGTTCATGCGTCCGTGCCCGTCCTCGAAGATGCGTAATCCCGGAATCTTCCGGCCCATCCATTGCACGTCCTCGATGGAATCCCCCTCCTGAATGCCGATGAAGACGAGGAGCCCTTTGCCGATTTTGCCGACGACCTCGCCATCGACGCTCACGGAAGCCTCCTTCACTCTTTGGACCACGGCTCGCATCCACGCATCCTACGCCCCGCCACGCGGTGCATGGCAAGCGCGTTTTTTGCAAAAAGGGAGCGGAACCCTACTCGTCCGCGCGCGAGGCCATGAGGGCGGCGATCTCCTCTTTTTCCGGCGGATTGAGACCGATGGGGAATTTCGTGCAGACGCAGGCCGCCGTGGCCGCGCCGAATTTCACGATCTCCCGGTCGCCGCCGCTCGCGAGGATGCCGAGCATGATCCCCGCGCGGAAGGTGTCCCCCGCGCCGAGGGTGCTCACCACCTTTACCTTGTACGGGGCGAAGTGGCCGATTGCCGACGAGCCGCGCGCAAACAAAATGTCGCGCCCGCCGAAGGTGAAGACGACCAGGCCCTTCGCACGGGAGGTGTAGCGCCGCAGGAGCGCCTCCACATCCTCGCCCGCGTGGTGGTTCTGGATGTATTCGTTGGAGATGACGAGCCCCGCCGCGTTCTCCGCCATAAAACTCTCCGGAGCGCAGTCGATCGTCACATACGGGACGGCGTGCTTCACGCAAAGGCGCGCAACGGCCTCGGACTCTTTCTTGAAAAACGGGTCGAGCCCCACGATGTCCGCCGCCGCGATCGCAGCCTCGTCCGGGGCCTGCCAGCGCTCCGTGGGAATCGTAAAGTAATTCGCATATCCGCCGAAAACCGTGCGCGAGTGCTCCGCCACGATCACAAGGTCCTCGACGCCCGGGAAGGAGGGATCGTATCCCATGCCCGAGACATCGACGCCGATTCCTTCGTAAAACGCCTTCACGGGGGCCTGCGTGCGCGTGCCGAGGAGCGGGCCCTCCAGCTTCACGGCGTGGCCGAATTTTTTCAGGATAACCGCGGAATTCCCGGCCTCGCCGCCGGGCAGATAGTGGCTTTCCGCGATCTCGCCGTAGGTGTCCAGCTTCGGGAAGGCCCCGGCAAGGCGATGGATGGTCGAGTAGCAGACCATCCCGTACATGTAGATGTTCTTGGGCGATGAGGAGGGGTTCATCGCCCTCTAGAAATACATCCCATGAGCCCGTAGGCAAGCTGCGCCGCGGCAAAGTCGCAGAAATGGAGATTCGGGATCGGCGCAAATTCGACGAGGTCACACCCCACACACTTGTGCGAGAGCGTGAACTTCTCCACAAGGCGCAGCGCGTCCCAGTAGGAAAGCCCGCCGGGGCACGGCGTGCCGGTCGCGGGCATGACGGCGCTGTCCAAGGCGTCGATGTCGAAACTGATGAAGATTTTCTCGGGAAAATTCGCAGGGAGCATCACGGCCTCCACGCCAACGCGCGCCAATTTTTCCGCGTCGATGAAGCCGATGCCGTTCTCCGCGCGATAGTCGCACTCTTCTTTGCAGTAGCTCCTGGTGCCGATCTGGAAGAGAGGGATGCCCGCCTCGTGGATGCGGCGCATGACGCAGGCGTGGCTCCACTTGGTGCCGTCGTAGGTATCCCGCAGGTCGCAGTGCGCGTCGAAGTGGACGACGCCGATCCGTCCGTGCTTCTCCGCCACCGCCGCCACAACGGCAGAGGAAATCGTATGCTCTCCGCCGAGAACGATCGGGATCGCTTTCGGGTTTTCGAGCGAGCGCGCCACCGCCGCGCGGATGTTGGCGAGCGCCTGTTCCGCGTTCCCGGACACATCCACCGGTGCCGCCGTAAAAATGCCGTCCTCCGCGGGAGAAGATTTGCCGTCGAACACCTCCAATTGCGCCGAGGCCCTCAGGATTGCCGCCGGCCCCGCCGCCGTGCCGTGCCCGTAGGAGACCGTCTTTTCATACGGCACCGGGATCACATGGAAGCGCGCCGCAGCCGGGGCCGAGGGTGCCACGTCATCGCCGTGAAAGTTGAGGACTCCGCCACTTTGCTCCCGTGCGTTATTCATGCTCCCTCCCCTGCCAGACGGTTTCGGAAGTCAGCATAGCCGAAGTGGCGGATCAGTTCCAGCCCGTGCTCGCGCGAATGCGTGTAGAGGCTCGGCAGGTTCACTCCGTTAAAAGTGGTGTTCTTGACGAAGGAATAGAGCGCCATGTCGGTGAAGGCAAGGCGGTCGCCCGGTTTGAGCGGTTTGTCAAAGGAATACTCGCCAAAAAAGTCGCCCGCAAGGCACGAGGAGCCGCCCAAACGGTAGGTGTGTGCCTTCTCGCCGGGGAGGCCGCTGCCAAAGAGCGGCGGACGGTAGGGCATGGCGAGGACGTCCGGGGTGTGCGTCTCGGCGGAGGCGTCAAGGATCGCGATCTCCACGCCGTTTTTCACCACATCGACGACCTCCGCGACGAAGACGCCCGCGTCGTACACCACGGCCTCGCCGGGTTCGAGATACATCTGGATTCCCGGGTGGCGCGCAAAAAAACCTTCGAGCGTCCGGCAGAGAAGCTCCATGTCGTAACCGGGCTTGGTGATGTGGTGCCCGCCGCCGAAGTTGACCCACTGCATCCCCGGCAGGTATTTGCCGAAGCGTTCCTCAAAAGACGCCAGCACCCGCGCGAAAACGTCCGCGCCCTGTTCGCAAAGAGCATGGAAGTGCAGCCCCCCGACGCCGGAAAGATCCACGTCCTCAAGATCCGTCGCAAGGATGCCGAAGCGCGAACCCGCGCGGCAGGGATCGTACAAAGGGTTCTCCACCTCCGAATGCCCGGGATTCACGCGCAGTCCGACGCTGACGGGATGATCTGCCCGGGCGACGCGGTCCCTGAACCTTGCCCACTGGGCGAGCGAGTTGAAGACGATCTTGTCCGAGTTTTTCAGCACCTCGGGAAAGTTCCCTTCCGTGAAGGCGGGGCAGTACGTCTGCACCTCCCTGCCGAAGTCTTCGCGACCCATGCGCGCCTCGTTCGCGCCGCTGGCACACACGCCCGCGAGGTACCGGCGGACGACCGGAAAGGCGGCGGGCAGGGAGAACGCCTTGAGGGCCAGCAGCACACGACAGCCCGTGCGTTTCTGGATACCGCCAAGCACACGGCAGTTCGTCTCCACCCCGTCCATGAGGACGACGTAGGCGGGCGCACGGGGCACGTTCAGGACGGCGGCGGGAACGGAACGGGAGACGGGCATGGTCGTGTCGGGAACGGGTTACAAATAGCTACTTTTTCACGATCCCTTCGCGGACCAGAAGGGCCTCGGGGTCGGGATCGCGCCCCATGAAGTCGCGGAAGAGTTCCTCCGCTGGGCGGGCGTTCCCCTGACTCAGCACCTTCGCGCGGAAATCGGCGCCGGTGGCCGCATTCAGGACACCCTCCTTAAGGAAGCGCGTGAAGGCGTCCGCCTCCAGAACCTCGGCCCACTTGTAGGAATAATACCCGGCGGCATAGCCCGTGGAGCTGGAGAAAAGGTGTGAGAAGCTGCGGACGTTGGAGGGAATGGGCGACTTTGTCGGCGCCAGATACCCCTTCTGAATCTCGGCAGTCACTTCGTCGAGGTCTCGGCCACGGTATTTCTCATAATTCAAGTGCAGCTCCAGATCGAGCTTGCCGAAGGAAAGCTGCCGCATGGAGGCCCTCGCCGCGCCGAAGCGCCGGGCGGCCACCATCTTGTCAAAAATCTCCTGCGGAATCGCCTCCCCGGTCTGCCAGTGCCGGGCAAAGAGGTCGAGGCTCGTCCGCTCCCAGGTCCAGTTCTCCGCGATCTGCGAGGGAAGCTCCACAAAGTCCCACGCGACGGACGTTCCGGAAAGCGAGCGCACCGGAACGTCGCCCAGAATGTGGTGCAAGAGGTGCCCGAATTCGTGGAAGACCGTCTCCGCCTCGCGGTGGGTGAGGAGCGCGGGCCTCTCCGCCTGCGGCTCGGTCAGGTTCCCGCAAATGAGGCCAAGGTGCGGCTCGTGTCCGCCTGAAGCCTTCGCACGGCCCGTGCGAAGCGAATCCATCCACGCCCCGCTCCGCTTGGAGGCGCGCGGGTACCAGTCCGAATAAAAGCTGCCGATCCACGCGCCGTCTGAAGTGTTGTACACGTCGAAGAAGCGCACGTCCGGGTGCCAGACCTCGGGCTTCTTCTTCTCCCCCACCCGCTCCGCAATGCGGATGCCGTAAAGGCCGCCGAAGAGCCGGAACATCCCCTCCAGAACGCCCGAGAGCGGGAAATAGGGACGCAGCGCCTCCTCGTCAAAATCGTAGCGCACCTTGCGGAGCTTCTCCATCCAGTAGGTGCTCTCCCACGGTTCCAGCGGCTCCACCTTCGTCTTGAGGGTCTCCGCCTTGAATTCCTCAAGCTCGCGGCATTCCTCGCGGAAGGCGCTCGCGACCCGATCGTGCATATCCTCGACGAAGGCGAGCGCCGCGCGCCCGCTCTTGGCCATGCGCCGAGCCGTGGTGACGTCGGCAAAGTTCGCCTTGCCGAGAAGCCGCGCCTTCTCGTGACGCAGGGCAAGAATCTTCCAAATCAGCTCCGTGTTGTCATGCGGGACCTTCTTGCCGATGGCGGCAAAAGCCTCGTACAGCTCGCGACGCAGAGTGTCGTCGTCGGCATACTGCATCACTGGTCCGTAGCTCGGGAACTGGAGGGAAAAGAGCCACGCGGGCGCCTCGTCGCTCCCGTGCCCTTTTTTGCGGGCAGCCTGACGCGCGGCCTCGCGAGCGTGGGAGGGCAGGCCCGAAAGCCGGGCGGGGTCCGTCACGACGAGCTCGAAGGCGTTCGTGGAATCCAGGACGTTCTCGGAATACTTTTGCGTGAGGGCGGATAACTCGCTCTGCACCGCGGCGAGGCGCTCCTTCTTCTCCGGCGGAAGTTCCGCGCCGGAATCGAGAAAGTCCTTCACCGTCTCCTCCACATGGCGGCTGCGGACGGGATCCAGAGTGGCGATGTCCGCGCCCTGCGAGGCCGCGCGCACGCTCTGCCACAAGCGCGGGTCGAGAGAGATCTTCGCAAAAAACGCGCTCACCTCCGGCAGGACGGAGTTGTACGCCTCGCGCAGCGAGGGGGAGTCGCACACCTCCTCCAGATGGTTCACCTTGCTCCAGGGCGAGGAGAGAAGCTCCACAGCGTCCTCGAAGGCCGTGAAGACGCCCTCGTAACCGCCCGCGCCCCCGCCCCTGCGGATCGTCTCCAGCGCGGCATCCGCCTGCGCCATCGCCTCGCGCACGTCCGGCGCAATGTTTTCCGCGCCGAGTGTCGTCCATTTGATCTCGAAAGACTGGTCCAGAAAAGGGTGAGCGTTCATCCGTATGGGGAGGAGACGCTAGAGCCGCCCGCATTCCAGTCCAAGGCAAAAGAGTCGCAGCCTGCGAGGTTTGCGAATTCCCCTTCCCGGGGAATTGCTCCACAGGGAGAACCGCTCTACGCGATGAGGTTCAAATACTGGCCGGTGCCGTCCCCGGGATCGACCGGAGTCTGCTCGGCGAGCATGTTGACGAGTTCGTTTTGCACAGCGTGCTCCTTTCTGAGGAGGGATGCGTTCAGGTGGCACGAATCGACCTGATTCTGCCCTTGCACGAGAAACAATGCCGCTGCCACCGGATCCATAGAACCTCATACGTCGGACGGGTTGCGTCCGTCTTGAGGAAAAATCACGTCAATTGTTCCCGCCGCCGGGAGCGGGATTCTCCGCCGGAGTCTTCACAGCAGGAGTCTTCGCCTTTCCCGGAGTCGGAAAAAGAAGGGGGTTCCCGTCGGTATCGGTGGCAAGAGCCGCCATCTTCGGCCTTGCGGAGACCTTGGTGACCGAGGAGCAGCCCGCGCAGAATCCTCCCGCGAGGGCTGCGGCAAGGAGAAGGCAGGCGGCTCGTTTCATCGACGGGGCAGTATGCGCGCGTGGACTGAAAACGCAAACCCGCAAGGACATAATCCTTTTCTTGGTTCATTGAATCCCCCAGTATGTACGCGCCCATGAAAGACATTCTGATAGTGCGCCTTTCCGCGATCGGGGATGTGGTGATGTCGAGCGCCATCCTGCCGCCGCTTCGCCGCAAATGGCCGCAAGCGCGGATCCACTGGCTCACCGAGGACATGGGCGGCGAAGTGTTGGCGGGATGCACAGAGCTGACGAGCTTGATCGTGATCCCCCGCCGCCGGTGGAAAAAGCTACTTGCGGAACGTCACTACCTGCAATTCTGGCGCGAAGTGCGGGCCGTCCGGGGGAAGATTCGGGATCTTCATCCGGATCTTGCAATCGACGCGCAGGGCCTTTTGCGGAGCGCCCTCTGGGCGTGGACGAGCGGGGCAAAGCGCCGGGTGGGCCTGCGCTCGCACGAGGGCGCGCAGTTTTTGATGAACGAGGTCGTGAAGGCGGAGGGAAACCCGACGGGACGCATGTGCAACGAATACCGGGCCCTCACGGAATACCTCGCGCCGGAAGACAAGGAGCCCTTTTCCATGTGCGTCGCCCCGACGGCGGAGGCACTTGCCGCGGCAACGGAGGCGATTCCCGACGGCCTTCCCGCACCCGTCTTCCTCTTTCCCTTTACCACCCGTCCGCAGAAGCACTGGTTTGCCGAGCGCTGGGCGGAGCTTGCCGCGCGGATCGTGAAGGAAACCGGGCGCGGCGTCTGGATCCTCGGCGGGCCTGCCGACGAGGCGGCGGCACAGGCGATTGCACAGGCGTCCGGCGCGGGGAGTGCCGTGCGCGTCGTGGCCGGGAAAACCTCGAACATCGCGGACAAGATGGGCCTCCTCACCCGCGCCAGCGCGGCGGTGGGCGTCGATACCGGGCTCTCGCACATGGCCCTGGCCCTCAAAACGCCGACGGTCGTCCTCTTCGGCTCCACCTGCGGCTATACGGACACCACCCCCCTCCCCGGAACGATTCTCTACGAAAAAATGCCCTGCTCGCCCTGCCACCGACATCCCACCTGCGGAAACGACTTCACCTGCATGCGCCGCATCGGGGTTGATGCCGTCTTCCAGTCTCTTACAGCGCACCTCCGAAACTCCAAGACATGAAAGTACTGCACATCGAGGGAGGAACGCACGTTTACGGGGGGCCCTATCAGGTCATCCACCTGCTCCGCACGCTCGGCTGCCGGGGCGCCCATTTTCTCGCCTGTCCGGAGAAGAGCGAAGTCGCCGCCGAAGCCGCGCGGCAGGGGCTGGATGTCCTGCCCATTCCCTTCCGTGGGGACGCGGGTATCGGCACCTATTTCAGCCTGCGTCGGCTGATCCGGGAGAAAAAGCCAGACCTCGTGCACGTGCACAGCCGCCGGGGGGCGGACCTCTGGGGCGTTCTCGCGGCGTGGCGCGCACATGTGCCACTTGTCATCACCCGGCGTGTGGATAATCCCGAAGCCCGCTGGCTTGCCGCCCTCCGCTACCGTCCCGCCACGAAGGTTGTCGGCATTTCCGAAAAAATCTGCCGCGTTCTGGCCTCGGAGGGTGTGCCGCAAGAAAAACTCGTCTGTATCCGCGACGGGGTGGATACCACCACCTTCGCGCCCTCGACAGACCGCACGATCCTAGAGCGCGAATTCGGTATCGCCACCGACGAGAAGACGGTGCTCATGGCCGCGCAGTTCATTCGGCGCAAGGGACACGCAACCCTTCTCGCCGCCATCCCGGAAATTCTGACCGCCTGTCCTCGCACGCGCTTTCTTCTTGCGGGCAAAGGGCCCCTGTTTGACGAGATCCACGAAAAAGCCGCCGCCTTCGGTGACCGGGTTCTTCTGCCGGGTTTCCGTGCCGACATGGCCCGCATCATGCCTGCCTGCGACCTCCTCGTACATCCGGCGGAAATGGAAGGCCTCGGCGTGGTGATCCTTCAGGCGGGGGCCTGCGGCATCCCGGTTGTCGCGTCGAAGGCGGGCGGGATTCCCGAGGTGGTCCGCGACGGAGAGAGCGGTTTTCTCTTCGATCCGGGCGACGTTCATGCTCTTGCCCGTCTGACCATCTCGCTGCTTTCTGACTCATCCCGCGCCTCGGCGATGGGACGGTTCGCTCGGGGTCTCGTTGCCGGGGAACTCTCCATCGAGGCCATGTCGGACGCGAACTATCGTCTTTACGAGGACATTCTCCAATGAACAGCGCCAATCAGGCCAATGTCGCCGATCGACCCGACAGCCTCGCCGAGAGACTGCTTGCGCGGATTCTGCCACCTCTTGCGTGGCTTCTTTGCCGGACACTGGGACTGGCCACCTGGTTCTTCACCAACCGGCGCAACACCGCGATCCGCAACCTCGCCCTCGCCTTTCCGGAAAAGGACGCCGCGTGGCACCGCAAAATGGCGTTCGCAAGCGTCCTTGGCATGTTCGAGATGTTCACGATCCCCCTCGTTTTGCCGCATATCGGTAACGCAGCGGTGCGTCGGCGCTTTTCCCTCGCACCCGGAGCAGCGGACCGCTTCCGCGCGGCAACGAAGGACCATCCCACGATTTTCGCCACGCCGCACTGTGCCATGATGGAGGCGCTGGCCGTACTACCCGCGCTCGACAAGGACGTGACACACGTCACGACCGTGTACCGCCCGCTCGATTTCCGCCCGGCGGACCGTCTTGTTCTGCGCGCGCGGCAGCATTGGGGGATGAAACTGATCTCCCGCAGGGACGGCCTTCTGGGCTTGCGCAAGGAACTGGCCGCGGGGCAGAGCGTGGGCATTCTCTTCGACCAAAACGCGCTGACGGCGGGCGCGCTGATTCTCTCCTTCGGCAGGGTCTGTTCCGCGACGGATCTTCCCGGTATCCTCGCGAGCAAGCTGCACCTGTCCTGCAACCTCGTCCATCCCATCCGCACCGGTTTCCTGCGGGCGAGAATCGACGTGATCCCCATCGAAAGCGACGGCTCCGCCGCCGACATCACCGCGCGCACGAGTCTGTGCCTTGAAAAGATTCTGCGGGAAAACGAGGATGCCTGCGCGGACTGGATGTGGGCGCACCGCCGCTGGAACAGTTTTCACGCCCGCTCGGGCGCGGCCTCGCTGAACCTTGAGGCGCACCGCAGTTACCTCGCGGAGAGCCTGAAGGCGATGGGGCTCGCGGAACTTCCCCGCCGCCAGCCCTTCTGCCTGCGCCTGCCTTCCGATCCCGCCCTTGCGTCCATTGCGGCGCAGTGGATGCCAGCCCTGCGCGCCGCACGGCCCGACGTGCGCTGGATCGTCGTCGCGCCGGGGCTTGCCGCCACGCATTTCCGCGAGGGGGAGAACTGCGACCGCCTTGTCACAACTCGGCGCGGCCATGTGGAATCCGCACTGCGCTCCATCCGCACCGAGTACCCGCAGATCTACTTTTCGCTGGAGCCGGACAGCGACCTGAAGGCGGAAAGCGCAGCATGCCACGCCGAATACAAGGCCGGGATTTCCACACAGACGGCCTGCCGCAAGACGCGCCGCGTGGTCTTCATCACGCCGCCGGAACGCCTCGCGAAGGATGAATTCGGCAAACTCCTCGCCGATTTCTTTGCCTTCTGTGGCCTGCGGGAACGTCCCGCGCCATCCCCTGACGCCACGGCTTCCTGAAACCCGAGGGCGGGAAAATTCCCGCACGACGGGATCCCGTCCGTTGCCTTTTGCAAGCAAAAGCCTCATATTGAGCTCATGCCCACGTTAAGCGAGCTCACCGAACGCGAAGTCCTGGCCCTTGCCATCACAAGCGAGGAAGAGGATTCCCGCATCTACCAGACCTTTGCGGACAAGTGCCGCGAAAACTTCCCCTCCTCCACGAGGATCTTCGAGGACATGGCCGAGGAGGAGCGCGCCCACCGCGACAGTCTCTATCACCTTTACAAGGAGAAGTTCGGCGAACATTTGCCCCCCATCCGGCGCGAGGATGTCTCGGGTTTTTTGAAACGCCGTCCCGTGTGGCTCACCAAGCGCCTGACGCTCGACAAGATGCGGCAGGAGGTTGCGGTGATGGAGATGCAGACGGTCATGTTTTACGAAAAGGCCGCCGCGCAGTCCGCCGACGTGTCGGTGCGCGAACTCTTCGTGAAGCTGGCCGAGGTGGAAAAGCACCACGAGGCCCGCGCGCTGGAGCTGGAAACCGAGCACCTCGGCGGCGACAAGCGGACCGAGGAGCAGCTCGTCCAGCACCGCATTTTCGTCCTCCAGTACGTTCAGCCCGGTTTGACGGGGCTCATCGACGGCTCGGTCTCCACCCTCGCCCCGCTCTTTGCCGCGGCCTTCGCCACGCAGAGCAATCACGAGACCTTCCTTGTGGGCCTGGCCGCATCGCTCGGCGCGGGCATCAGCATGGGAATTTCGGAGGCGATGGCCGACGACGGCAAGATTTCCGGGCGCGGGTCGCCGTGGCTGCGCGGCGTGGTCTGTGGCCTGATGACCACCCTCGGCGGCCTGGGTCACACCATCCCCTACCTCATCCCGGATTCGTGGTCGAACGCCTTCCTCATGGCGACCGGCATCGCGTCCTTCGTCGTGGCGGTGGAACTCTTCGTCATCGCGTGGATCCGCACGCGCTACATGGAGACTCCCTTCCTGCGCTCGGTGATTCAGGTCATCGTGGGCGGCGCCCTCGTTCTAGCGACGGGTGCGGTGATCGGCTCGGCGTAAAACGGTTCCTCCTTCCGCTTCACAAGACCCCGGCGTCCCGTGACGCCGGGGTTTTGTTTTCCATTGCGAGCGCGTAACGGGAGCGGAATCTCACACAAATGCCTTTGCAGGCGTCCCGGTTTCCTCCACGATGCCGGGAATTTTGACAAACATGCTCAGGCGCGGAGTGACATTGTTCTGGAGGGCGGTGAAGGCGAACTGGATTCCGGCTGTCGGGATCTGGACGATCGGCGCGCTCCTAGTGTGGGGGTACTATCGGGGCGGCTTCGTGTACGACGTGGCGCTCTCGATCCTGTCGCTGCGGCAGAAGTACGGGCTTCTCTACCCGATGTGCTCGATGGCGCTCTTCGCGGCGGTATTGCCGCTTGCCACGCAGTACCTCCTCGTCCCCAAGGCGAGGGCCACGGTCCCCGGGCGCATGGCGTGGCTTGTCCCCTACTGGGCCTACAAGGGTCTTGAAATCAATTTGTTCTACTGGCTTCAGGCTGTGGTGTGGGGCGACGGCACGGGCTTCTGGACGGTCTTCGCCAAGGTGTTCGTGGACCAGTTCCTCTATTCCCCCACGGTGGGTGACATTACGATCATCCTCTGGATGCGCTACGTGGCGCGGCGCTTCGGCGAGATCCCCGCTGGCACGCCTATCGCGCCCAAGGGCTGGTATCAGCTTTACCTCGTGCCGGTCATCGTGGCGAACTGGGCCGTGTGGATCCCGGCGGTGACGCTCGTTTACATGCTGCCGACGGCGCTGCAACTGCCGCTTTCCAACCTCATCCAGTGGTTCTGGTCGATGCTGCTGCTCTTCATGGCGTCGGACCCCGCGACGCAGCCGGCGCCGAAGGCCGATACCCCGGCGGCGAAGTAGCGCTCTTGCGGAAGTCCGCCGACCCGAACGCGGTGAGGCGCAGCAATTTCCATTTACAGGAAGCAGCGGTCTTGACGGGGTGCGTCCCGATCCGCTAGCGTCACGACTTTGGTTTGGAGAGATGGCAGAGCGGCCGAATGCGCCTGACTCGAAATCAGGTGTGCCCGCAAGGGTACCGGGGGTTCAAATCCCTCTCTCTCCGCCATTTATAAATCTCGTGTGCCCCGTGTTTGCACGAACCGGTCCTCCGGCAAGCCGCTACTGGCTCACCCTCAGGCGCAGAAAGAGCGGTTCATTCAGGCCGTTGATGGTTTGCGGCACTTCCACCACTCTCCAGCGAAAGCCCGAACCAAGCGCCGGAGTGTACAGACCGGCGGGAGGGGCGATTTCGAGGGAATTTGAGCGTAGGCACTGCCAGTTTTTGAGATCGGTGGACCCAAGGATGTCGTAGCGATACACACCGCTTGTCGCCATCGGAAAGACTGCCCTTATCCCCGCTTGCTGCGGCAGGATGCGCAGGCGCAGTGTTCCCGGACAGTTGCCAAGTGATGCCTTCTCGTCCGGCTCCGGCAGAGGAATCAGCTTCTGGTAAGTGCGCGTGTCCGTCACTCCGCCTTCGATGTTCATCGTGCCGTACAAAAGCGCCATCGCCTCCTCGTCGTCGCAGAGCCACGCCTTGAAGTAGAGGGCTTCGTACGTCTGCGCCTCGACATATCCCGCACTGCTGAGGAGATGCTGCTCTCCGGCGAAAAGCACCGCCGCAGTCTGGCCCTGCAATTTGGGGAGCGCCGCCTCAACAGTGACTTTGGGCACGCTCGTATCCTTTTCCGCATAAACGGCAAAAAAGGGGCATTTGACGTTCGCAAGCGCCGAATAATCCGTCCCGAAGGGGCGCACGCTGCCGCTGCCGCCCACGAGCGGCACATGGCCGAACGCCGCGCGAAAACGCTTGTCCGTCGGCACGAGGGAACTGCCGAAGCATCCTCCGCCGACCACAGCAAGCGTCGTATAGCCGCCGAGCGAGGAGCCGGACATGCCGATGCGCTCGCGATCGATCGCCGGGCCGAATACCGGATGCGCGAGGAGATAATCCAGAAAGCGCATGATGGCCAGCGGACGTTCGTACATACACGCCTGGAAATAGTTTCTTCCGTCTCCGTGTTGCAGGACCGCCACGATGAAGCCCTGACTGGCCAGAACCTTCATGTGGGCGAGGTCCCAGAGCCCGTGCGCGGTGTAGCCGTGCGAAAACACGATCAGCGGATAGCGGACGTTTTTATCGCGCAGGATGGGCGCCTCGCCCGCGCGCTGCATGTGCGGAAAGGTACTGTCGCCGGTGTTTGTGTAGGGGAAGACATAGTCGGGACGCGGATTGTCATCCGTCGTAGGATACAGGATGTAGGCGACGTAATTCACCCTTTTGCCGGCATGACGACCGAAGGCGGAGGAGTTGTTGGGCAAATCGAGGGTGATTTCCGGACAATCCGATCGATGCAAAAGGACGTCGGAAATGTAGATGTCGGCTGTCGTGGAGTAAGAACCGATGAGGCACTTTTCCATTTCGGCGGTCGTAAGGGACGAGGCCTCGAAATTCGTGCTTCCCAGTGGATAAGGACCACTTGTGATCGGTGCGATGGAAACGGCGCCGAGAGACGGGGTGATGAACGCAATCGCGGCAAGCGCGCGGGAAAGCAGGGAAAGATGAAGGTGCATGTGTATCCAAATGATATTACACCGTCCCCCTAAGCATTCCTTCACGAAGAATGAACGTGCGGGGAAAATGCGGACCAAACAACGGAACGCCCGGCATTCTGCGACAGCCCTCTGTTCTTCTTTTGGATTTATCCGGGCTGAGGGAAGGTGTTAACTAAAGACGGCGGCACGAGCCGTCAGAGTCCACATGCAACGGCACAACACTTCCGGCAACCGGCGCCTTCCCGGCGGCGTCACGATCCTCTTTGAGGACGCGGACCTGCTTGTCATCGACAAGCCCTCCGGGCTCCTCTCCGTGCCGACGCCGCTCGAAAGGGACGCCTCCGCGCTGGAGATACTGGAGCGGTACATCCGCAAGGGTCAGGCCAAATCCCGCAAAACGCTCTTTCCGGTCCATCGGCTCGACAAGTTTACGAGCGGCGTCCTCGTCTTTGCCAAGAGCCTGACCATGCGCGAGAAGCTGCACGAGGACTGGTCGGGAAACACGCGCAAGACCTACCTCGCCCTCGTGCGTGGCCGGATGGGGCAGCCAGCGGGCCGAATCGAGTCCCTCCTTGCCGAGGACGCGCAACTGAACGTCTGTTCGACCAAGGATGCGCGTATTGGCAAGGAGACGGTTACAGACTGGCGCGTCCTGAAGGAGGAAGGAGCCTTCACCCTCCTTGAAGTCTTCCCTCTCACGGGTCGCAAGAACCAGATCCGCGTGCACCTTGCCGAGGCGGGGCACCCGATAGTGGGCGACCGCAAGTACGGTGGCGGCGGCACGGGCCGCGAAAGGCTCGCCCTCCATGCCTGGAAAATCGCCTTCCCCCACCCGAGGGACGGCCATCCGCTGCGCTTCACCTCGCCAATCCCCAAAGCGGTCGCTAGGGCGGTGAAGTTCCGCGAGGAGACCCCCGGCGGCGAAAAAGCAGGGCAGGACGCGAAGGAGTAATCCCTTACTCCGTGTCCAGATCGCGCAGGATCTCGCGCGGCATGCTGCCGTTTTCCGGGCCTACGTAGCCGCGTTCTTCGAGCAGTTCCATGATCCTTGCGGCACGGTTGTAGCCGATGCGCAGGCGGCGCTGGAGCATACTCGTGGAGGCGCGTTTTGAAGTGCGGATCACTTCGAGGGCGTCCGGGATCAGGGCGTCGCCGTCCGCGTCGTCGCCATCCTCTCCACCACCCTCACCCTCTTCGCCGGCGGATTCCTCCACGGTACGTTGGAACTGCTCGTCGAACTCAGGCTCGCCGTTGTGCTCGTTCACGAAGGCGACGATGCCGTTGATCTCCTCATCCGCGACGAAGGCGCCCTGCGAGCGCACGAGCTCCGCGATGCCCGGGGGCATGAAGAGCATGTCGCCGCGTCCGATGAGCTGGTCCGCGCCGCCGTAGTCGAGAATCGTGCGCGAGTCCACCTTGCTCGCCACCTTGAAGGCGATGCGGCTGGGGAGGTTCGCCTTGATGATGCCCGTGATGACGTTCACGGACGGACGCTGCGTGGCGATGATGAGGTGGATGCCCGCCGCGCGGGCGAGCTGGGCGAGGCGCGCTATGCCCGTCTCCACGTCCGCCGGGGCCACCATCATGAGGTCCGCGAGCTCGTCCACGATGCAGACGATGTAGGGCAACTTTTCCGGCGGGGTGCCGCCGTTTTCAAAGTCCAGTTCGCGCGGGACGGAGATGTCCGCGGCCTTGGCGGCGGCGGCGCGCTCCTCCGGCGAGAGGGAGGCGTCCAGCTCCTTCGCCTTGTTCTCGGCCTCCTTGTCCTTGGTCCGCTTGGCGTTGTAGCCCGCGATGTTGCGCACGCCCACGCTCGCAAAGAGACGGTAGCGGCGCTCCATCTCGTTGATCAGGTATTTTAACGCGCCGGGGACCTTGCGCGGATCCGTCACCACCGGGATCAGCATGTGCGGCAGGGCGTTGTACACCTGCATTTCCACGATCTTCGGATCCACCATCACAAATCGCAAATCGTCCGGGCTCATCTTGTAGAGGAGGCTCGCGACGATCGAATTGATGCACACCGTCTTGCCGGAGCCGGTGGCGCCCGCGATCAGCATGTGCGGCATCTTGGTGAGGTCCGCGACGAGCGGTTTGCCGGAGACCTCCTTGCCGAGGGCGATCGGGATCTCCGCCTTGCACTTCACCCAGTCCTCGCTTTCCAGAATGTCGCGAATGAAGACGCTCTGCGGGCTCTTGTTCGGGATTTCGACACCCACGCAGCCCTTGCCGGGTACCGGCGCTAAGATTCGGACGCTCATCGCGCAGAGGGCCAGGGCCAGATTCTTGTCGAGATTCTGGATCTTCTCCACCCGCACGCCCGCCGCCGGATACAAATCGTAGCGCGTGATGACCGGGCCGGGATGCACCTCGCCCATCGTCACCTTGACGCCGAATTCGGCAAGGGTCTTCACGAGCTGATCGGCCACCTGCTGGTGCACATCCGCGTCGTCGGAAGGCGGCGGCGGCGGCGGCACGGCGAGGAGGTCGAGGGTCGGAAATTCATAGTCGCCCTTCTTCTGCGGCTGGGCGAAGGCGGCCTTTTTCGGAAGGTCCTCCTTCACGATGCGCAGACCCTTCGCGGGAGCGGGTTCCGGCTCGGCGGGCTTTTCCGCATCAGCCTTCCCCTGATCCGCTTCGGGCTCGTCTCCCGCGGGCGGCTCCTCTTCAGGAGTCTCTTTGCCGAAGGAGGGCTCGTCGGAAGGCTCGAAGGCATCGCTCTTTTCGAGGGCTTCGGGGGCGGATGCCTCTTCCCCCGGCTGCGGCTCGGGTGAGGGCTCCGGATCGGGTTCAGCCTCTGCCTGCGCCTCGGCCATGCGCGTGGCGTTCTGGGCGGCGGCCTCCAGCATCGCGCGGCGGATTTCTTCGCGGCGCAGGGCCTCCTGCCGCTTTTGATCCCGGCGCTCGGCAAGGTGCTCCATGAAGCGGGCCCATGCGGCCTTCGCGGCCTCCCAGCCCTTCAAAATCCCCTTCCACGCGACGATCGCCAAATGCTTCACGATCACACCCAGATTGTCGAAGAAGACGAAAACCGTGGTGACGCAAAGCAGTGCGCCGAAGACGACAAAGCTCCCGAGGCTCCCCAGCACCTTGTGGAAAAAGCCACTGTAAAGGGCGTAGCCGATCCACCCGCCGTAGCTAAAGTGCTTCAGGCCCCCAAAGCCGAAATAATAGTAACTGTGGAAGTCCTCGTTTGAGGGGCCGTAATACTCCGGATGGATGGAAAGCTGGTAACTCGTCCATAGATCGAAGAGGATGGGCAACGAAAAGAGAATGCCAACCCACGCGACGACTCGCCCAGTGATGAGCCTACCGGATTGACCCACCAGCAACATGCCCGACAACCACAAGAGAAAGAACGGGAAGACGAAGGCGGCGCGGCCCACGATCATCATGGTCTTCGACGCGAGGAAGAGGCCCACCACGCCAATCTTGTTCACGCCCGAAACGGGGTCGCGCAGTGCCGGATTCTGCCGCCAGTCGTAATCCCAGAGGGCCGCGGTCCACAAAAGACCCACGACCAAGAGCACCACCGCCCAGACGATGTGTCTGCGCCGCTCCTTTGTGCCGAAACGTGGATTCTCCTCGCTTTTTCTGGCCATTTTGATTCCTGCGCTGAAAGAAAAAAGCTGTGTACGGCCCTCACCATAGAGGACTTTTACGCGATTTTACAGTATTTCCTGCACGGCGGGCAACACACCCGCCGACGAACGACCCGCATCCCGCATGCAGTGCGGCTCACGGGTATTTTCTACGCCTTGCGGGAATAGAGCTGAGGATTGGTCGATGGATCGTTGTACATCTTGAACTGGAAGTACACGCGGAAGGAGCGCGTCCCGGCCCTCGTCTCGTCCAGAAGGGACGTCAACGCCCCGGAAAGGTCCGCGATCTGCCGGTTGATGACGGAAAGGCGGAAGGCGCACTTGGCACGGTGCTCCTCGGAAGCGTCGCCGCGCCCCGCCTGTTCGGCCATGTGGAAGGCTTTGAGGGCGAGGATGGAAAGCCGGTCGATCATCATGCCGGGCGTCTCGGAATTGAAGGGAACGTTCTCGCGCGGGTGAAGAAGCTCGACCAGCGCCTTGTCCATCTGCTCGACAAAGTCGTTGCGTTCTTGATTGAAGCGATCGATGGCCCTCTTGCTCTTGCGGACGGCCTCGGCGCCAAGATCGTCGCGCCGGGCAAGATCCTCCTCATGCCACAGGCTGAAGTTCCGCAGGTGATTCTCCGCAACAAGGCGGAAAAATCCCTCGCCGACCGCGGCGGGGCTCACCGCGTGCCAAAGGGCCGTCCATTCGGCCTGTCTTGCCGTGATTTGGGAGACTTCGGGCAGGGCGATGGTTTCCATGTGATGGACGTATCGCACCGCCCGGTTTCCTGCAAGACAAAGGCTACTTTGAAGCAATGCCCACCTCTCATCAGTGCCTGCTGTGGCACACTCTAGGACTTTTGAAACCAGCTCTCGTTGCGCAGCAGTGATTATGGAACCCGACAGACATTGGGAACTCATAACACCCTGCACCGCATATCCACGGTCACTGCAAGAAAGATCGACAAATTCAACGAGCATGGGAAAAATCGGCGGAAAGTTCACTCCTTACAGGAAAACGATGATCAAGGCTTCATGGATGGTGTTGGCAGCCGCACTTGCCCTTTCCGGCTGCTCGAAGAAATCCGAACCGGCAAAGGCTGCAGAAAACGCGAAGGCGGAGACTCCCGTTGCCGCGGCGTCACAGGCTCCCGCCACGGCGTCACAAGCCGTCCCTCTCACAACCCGACCGAAGCTCTATTATTATCCCAAACCCGTCTTTCCCTCCTCCATGCAACGCATCTGCAAGGAGGGCGAGGTCTGCGTCTCGATGCTCGTCTCCGCGGAAGGCATTCCTTCCGACATCAAGATCGACGCGTCGAGCGACCCGGCCTTCAGCAAGGCGATGATGGACGTGGTTCCGCTCTGGCGGTTTGAACCGGCCACGCGCGACGGTGTGGCCGTGGCGCACATTTTCAAGGTCGCCATTCCCTTTTACATCAACAGCCGTCCGATCAACCTGTCCGATTCGGTCATGATGGGACAGCCGGAATTGTTCGGCGTCAAACGCCCCGCCCATCCGGGTCCGGGCCGCGGCGCCGCGCAGGCGGTTGCGGAATTCACCCTTGCGTCCGACACGATCGTCACCGACGTGAAGATCGTGGAATCGACCGGCTTCATCGACGAAAAGAAGCTGGTCGAAGCCCTCTCGCAATGGGTCTTCATGCCCTCCCGGGGCGACACCGCGCGATCCACATCCAAGGTGAAGGCACAGATTCTCTTCACGGAGGCGGGAAACGTTCTCATCCAGTATCCTTACCCCGCCCCGAAGGCCGAAACCGCGGCGCCCTCCCAGGTTTCAGCCCCGGCGGACAAATAAGGTCGCACGCAGGCAACAGGCGCCAATCCGTCAGATCGTGATTGTCCCGCCTGCGGAGGCGCGTATGTTAAGATGCGTCCGCCGACGCCGGCGCGAATGCAAAAGACAGGCAAACCCGTGGCCAGCGCACAGGAAAACCAGTCCACACGAATCCTCGTCGTCGATGACGACGAGATCATCCTCATCGCCCTTGCCGAGACCCTTCGCCACGAGGGGTATCTGTCCGTCACCACTCAATCCCCGCGCGAGGCGCTGGAAATCCTCAAGGGCAAGCCTTTTTCGGTAATCATCTCCGACCAGCGCATGGCGGAGATGAACGGTCTCGATTTCCTTCAAGAGGCGGCAAAGATCCAGCCCACGGCCTCTCGCATCCTGATTACGGGAATCCTGACCCTCAAGACCGTCATCGACGCGATCAATTCGGGCGAGATCTTCCGCTTCGTAGCCAAACCGTGGCTGCGGGAGGAACTGCTGGCCACAGTCCGCAATGCGGCGCAACGGCACGAACTGCTGGAGACCAACCGCCGTCTTCAGGAATCGACCCTGCGTCTCAACGCCCAGCTTTCCGAGACCAACAGCCTCCTCCAGCAGAAGATTCGCGAGCTGACCACCGAGAAAAACAATCTCGTGGAGGCCCATGCGAAGATGCAGGCCACCTTCGAGCAGTCGCTGGATTTGACGCAGCGGATCGTCTCGGTGTATCTGCCGCGCCTTGGCGAGGAAACGCGCGAGGTGTCCGCCTTGTGCGACCGCATGCTCGATTTTGGTACCCTTTCCGCAGAGGAACGGCACGTTCTGCGCATCGCCTCGCGCATCTACAACGTGGGTTTTGTCGGCCTCGCCCGCGATTTACTGGAACGGGCCCGACGTCAGCCCCAGTCCCTTTCGGAAAACGACCGCCGCGTCATCGAGGACGCTGCGATTTCCAGTCAGATCCTCTCCTCATTTGTCGATTCCTCCGACAGCGTGGGCCGCACCGTGCGCGCCTGCCGCGAAAGGTGGGACGGTTCGGGCCGTCCGGATGGTCTTCAGGGCGAGGCGATTCCCGTCCCGGCGCGAATCCTCGCCGTGGCGGTCTGGTTTGTGGAAAGTCCTCTGGGCCGGACGGAAAAGGTGGACGAGATCCTGCACCTTTCCGGCAGCGCCTTCGATCCCGCTGCGGCCAGCCTCTTCATCAAAGCACTGCGGACGAGCGCCCCGGCTCGCGGCACGCACGAGGTGACTCTCGCACAACTGCGCAGCGGCATGGTCCTCGCGGCGGGAATCTTCAGCCCCTCGGGCATGCTTCTGGCGGGCGAGGGCCAGCGCATCACGGACGGCCTCATCGAGAAAATCCGTCAGCAGAAGGAAGGCTTTTACGACGGTCAGAAGCTGATGGTGTATTACTGATCCAAGCCGTTCGACGCGGTCGAATCGCCGCGTCCATTCCGGCGGATGCGGAAGAACGTCTGGATCAGTTCGCGGCAGGCCTCCTCCATCACTGCGCCCGCCTGCACCTCCACGCGGTGGAAGGAACCGGGAAGCGCGTTCACGTCCGTCGCTCCACCAAGGCACCCCATCTTGGGGTCCGGCACGGCATACACGACGCGGGTGATGCGGCTCATGACAAGCGCCCCCGAACACATCGGGCAGGGCTCCTTGGTGACGTAGAGGGTGGCCCCCGTCAGGCGCCAGTCCCCAATGGCGCGGCAGGCCGTGGAGAGGGCGAGAATTTCCGCATGGGCCGTTGGATCGCCCATTTCCTCCACGCTGTTGCGCGCTTTGGCGATCACCTCGCCGCCATATTCCACCACCGCGCCCACCGGCACCTCGCCCGCGTTCCAGGCGTCGATCGCCTGATTGTACGCCTGCGCCATGAAGAAAGAGTCGTCCAGCGCAAGGAAGGACGGATGCTTTTTCTCAAAGGGACAGGGCGGGACGGACTTGTCGGAATACTCGCTCACTGCCTCGAACAAACACCGCGCCCTGTGCAAGGCAAGGCGCAATTTACGCGCCCTTCGCCAGTTCCTCGCTGCGGGCCTTCGCGGCGTGAACCGCCTTCTTGACGAGCCCGGCAAAGTCCATCTCCTGCATCACCGTGAGGGCGGCAAGAGTGGTGCCCTTGGGGCTTGTCACCTTGATACGCAGCGCCTCGGGAGTCTCGCCGGATTTTTCGAGAAGTTTCGCTGCGCCGAGAACCGTGCGCAGGGCGAGCTCCTCCGAAATTTCACGCGAAAGCCCTTCCGCAACGCCCGCGTCGCGCAGGGCCTCTATGAAGGCAAAGACGTAGGCCGGGCCGCTGCCGGAAAGCCCGGTCACCGCGTCGAGGTCCTTCTCCACAACCGGGATCGCAGGGCCCATTGAGCCCAGGACCGTCTGCACCGTGGCGAGGTCGCCTTCGGAGAGCGGGGTCCTCGGCGCGAAGCAAGTGACGCCCTCGCCGATCTGGCCGGGAGTGTTCGGCATCGCGCGGACGATGTTCTTCGCTAAGGGGAATTTCTCCGCAAGACGTGCGATCGTGACGCCCGCCATGATGGAAATGACGAGCTTTCCGCGCGTGTGCTCCACCGCGGAAGCGGGAATCTGAGCGAACTGCTGGGGCTTGACCGCCATGACGACGGTGTCGATCGACGAGTCGCTTTCAAGGAGCGACTCGAAGTCGGCGAAAAAGCCGATGCCCGTGGACGCCGCGAGCTTCTCACCCGTGCCGTCCGCCGCGCTCGTGCAGGCGAGGGATTTGGGATCGGCCCCGTGGGCAAGCATTCCGCGGATGATGGCGCCCGCCATGTTCCCCGCACCGATGAAGGCTGTCTTGGTCATGATCGTGAAAAAGATTCAGTGGAAAAGACTCCTTTTACTCCGTTCCCCGGTTCTTTTCAATGAACTCGTCGGTCAGGATCACGCCCGCGTAAAAATACGCCAGCGCCGCGAGGAAGCTCTTGTGAATTTGTTCCGCATTCACGTACTTGCCCCAGATGGCCAGATCGCAGGTGGCGCAGGCGTCGCCCGCCACGCGCACCTCGTAGCCGAGGTCCTTCGCGGCGCGAACGGTGGAATCCACGCACATGTGCGTCATCATGCCACAGACGACGAGGTTTTTGACGCCGAGGCCCTGAAGATGCGCCTGCAAATCCGTCTCGCGAAAGGCGTTCGGGAAGTGCTTGGGGACGATTTTCTCCCCCACCCTTGGACGGACGCCTTTTTCAAACTCCACGCCCGGCGTGCCGGGGACGAAGAATCTGGAACCTGCGCGGTTTGAGAAATGCTGGATGAAGACAACCGGCCAGCCCTTTCCGCGAAAGAAATCGGCCAGCTTCGAGGCCTTTGCCGCCGCTTCGCCCGCCTTGTAGAGCGGGTTGGCCCCGCCGGGGAAGTAGTCATTCTGAATGTCGATGACCAGGAGTGCAGGGTCGTCCATGAGCTCACTCTGAAAGTCCCCCGACGCACGGGCGAGGCAAAACTACCCGATGCGCAGCGGCTGGGCGATGGGATGCGTCACGTGGGCCGACACACCACCGCCCTCGCGCTTTTCAAGGCGGATCTCCCCACCCATCACGCGAATGCCGTGCCGCGCCACGGTGAGGCCCATGCCGCGTCCGACCGCCGTCTTGCCGGAAATGAAGGGCTCGAAGACATGATCCTCGATCTCCGGGTCGATCCCCTGCCCGCGGTCGTTCACGGAAAGATGCAGAATGCCGTCCTCGCCCGGCGGGGTGACGACGATCTCGATCTCCCGCTGGGAGGCAGGTGCGCTCTCCGCATAACTCTCCCATGCGTTGATGAAAAGGCGGCCCAGAACATCCTCGAAGGTCTCGATGTTCGTCTCGATCATCATGCCCGGCTTCGGATTCACCACATGAACGCTCGCGGGCACCTTGTAATCCGCCACAAAGCGGCGGATAGCGCTCTCGATGGAGTCGTCGAGCGGCACGTTGATGAAATGAGGTTTTTCGTCCGTCGCGATGGAGGAAAGCTGCTGGACGATCTTCACCATGCGCTTGACCGCCTTGTCGATGAGGTCGCTGGAGCGCTTGACGAGGGCCGCATTGTCCGGCGCGGTCTTGAGCAGGTCCACATACCCGACGACGACGCCCATCAGATTGTTCAGGTTGTGGGCGATGCCCTGCGTGATGGCGCCCACGGCGGCGGATTGCCGCGCGTCGGCCAGTCGGGCGAGCAGTTCCAGATTCTTCTTGTGGCTCTCGCGGATGCGGAGCTGGGTGTTCACCCTCGCGAGGGTTTCGTCGAGGTCGATGGGCTTGGTGATGTAGTCCGCGCCGCCGGCGTTCAGGCCCTCGACCTTATTCTCGCGGCTGTCCTTTGCCGTGATGAAAATCACAGGAATATCGCCGGTGTCCGGCATCGCGCGCAGGCGGCGGCAGACTTCCAACCCGTCCATCTCCGGCATGAGAACGTCCAGCAGGATCAGGTCGGGCTTGCCCTCGTTCACCTTGGCGAGCGCCTCCGGACCGCTGCCCGCCGTCTGCACATGCATACCCTCCTTTTCCAGCTTGCGCTGAAGGATGCGCACGTTGACCGGCTGGTCATCGACAATAAGTATGGTGGGGGCTTTGTTCACCAACGGGGCGGGGAGAACTCTAGCATCTACTGATTTTCCATGCTTTCAAGGTGTTTTTCATCAGCATGGCCACGGTCATGGGGCCGACGCCGCCCGGGACGGGAGTGATGGCGCTGGCAATCGGCATCACTTCGTCGTAGTCCACGTCTCCCACAAGGCGCGTTCCGGTCTTGCGAGAGGCGTCGGCGATGCGGTTGATGCCAACATCAATGACGACAGCGCCCTCCTTCACCATGTTCCGCGTCACGAAGCGGGGTTTGCCGATCGCGGCGATGAGGATGTCCGCCTGTCGCGTGACGGAGGGAAGGTCCTGTGTGCGAGAGTGGCACACCGTCACCGTGGCGTCGGCAAAGGGTCCCTTCTGCAGCATGAGGAGCGCCGCGGGCTTGCCCACAAGCAGGCTCCGCCCGAGGACGACGACATGCTTGCCCGCCGTTTTCACGTTCGTGCGCTTCAAGAGCTCCACGATGCCGGAAGGCGTGCACGAGGCAAAGCCGGACTCGTCATCCTGCACAATCTTGCCGACGGAGGCGGCGTTCAGGCCGTCCACATCCTTCTTGGGCGAGATGAAATTGAAGGTCTCCCGCTCGCTCATGTGTTTGGGAAGCGGCGCCTGCACGAGGATGCCGTGCACCGAGGGATCGGCATTCAGCTTCGCAAGGAGCGCAAAGAGTTCCGCCTGTGTGGTGGCTTCCGGCAGGACGGTCACGAGGCCCTTCATGCCGATCTTCGCGGCGGTGTCCTGCTTCTTTTTCACGTAGGAGACCGAGGCCGGGTCCTCCCCCACGCGCACAAGGTGGATGCAGGGGCGCTCGTTTTCGGGCAGCGCGCTCACTTCCACGCGGAGTTCCTCGATGATCTGGCCTGCAATGGCATTGCCGTCGATGATGGTCGTCATGGCTTGAAGAGTATGGGTTGAATGGCTTGGAAAAGATTATTCCTTCTCGCCGAAAAGGAGGCCGATCTCGCGCCGCGAAAGCGGTTTGACGTGGCCAGGACCGATGCCGCGCAGAACGAGCCGCCCGATCTGGAAGCGCGCGAGACGCTCCACGAAGTAACCGAGGGATTCCATCATGCGGCGGATCTCGCGCTTGCGCCCGTGGCGCAGGTGCACCTCCAGATCGCGTCCTGGCGCGAGGGTCTTTTTGAGAATGATGATTTTTTCGGCGGAAAGAGTCTCGCCCTCCACCTCCACACCGTTCAGGAGAACGCGGATGTGGTCGGGGTCGAAGGGCTTGGTGAGGAGGACGCGGTAGCGTTTGATGACGTTCTGCGAGGGGTGCATCAGCTTCTGCGCGAGGTCGCCGTCGCTTGTCAGGACGAGCATGCCCTCGCTGTCCTTGTCGAGCCGTCCGGCGCAAAAAAGGCGCAGATCCTGATACACCGGCGGCAGGATGTCGAATACCGTGCGCGCGCCGAAGGGATCTTCGTTCGTACACACAACCCCGCGCGGTTTGTTCATGAGGAGCGTCACGGCCTTCGGCATCTGCGAGGCCTTGAGGGTCTTCCCGTTCACAACCACCCGCTGGGTGTTGGGATCGACTTTCTGGCCGATCTCCGCCGGAACGCCGTTCACGGTCACCTTGCCTTCGCGGATGAGCGTCTCCGCCGCGCGGCGCGAGCATACGCCCATGTCGGCGATGAATTTGTGGATGCGGACCAGTTCCCCCGATTCTTCCATGTGTTTTCCTGCGGCAGTCTCTGCCTGAGTTGTCTTGTGCCGGCGTCCGGTTTGGTCACGATGGAATCGGGACCGGCGCCAACGCCTCCTTTCATCATTACCCGATGAACCCACCCGACGACAAGCCCGCATACGGTCCAAAGAATCCATTTCCCGCGCTTTTCCTAGAGCGCCGTCCGCTCGGCAGCGCCTCCGCAGAGAAGCAGACGATCCACATCGCCCTCGGTTTGTCAGGCGCCTTCCCGGTCGAATGCGGCGGGACGATCGGCGTCGTGGCGGAGAACGACCCGGCGGCGGTTGCGGCGTTCTTGAAGGCCACGCGGCTGGACGGGAACACGCCGGTGATCCCCCCGCGCTCGGCGGTGGAGATGCCCCTAGCGGAGGTCCTGCAAGGCCGCCTGTCCTTTGAAATCGCGCCCACCCCCGCCCTGCTTTCCGCCGCCGCGCTTTCCGCCTCTTCACCCACGGAGCGAAAGGCGCTGGAGGAGAAGGCAGCCCTGCCCGCGCCGCAGTTTGCCGAGTACGCCGCATCACGGCATCTTCGGGAGATATTCTCGGAAAACCCGTCGGTGGAGCTGGATGCCGCGCTGCTGGCCAAGCTCCTGCCACCGCTTGCCCCGCGCCTGTACAGCCTAGCGAATTCCCCGCTCGCGCGTCCGGACACAGCGGAAATCGCCGTCGCCTGCGTGGAGTATCCCCTTGCGGGGCGCGTCGTGAGGGGCGTGGTCTCCGGCTACCTCTGCGAGCGTTGCACCCCCGGGAAAAGCCTCGTGAACGTCTTCCCGGCAAAGGGGATTCTACGCCTGCCACCCCCGGAGACGGACCTGATCATGGTGGGCCCCGGCACGGGTGTCGCACCTTTCCGGGCCTTCCTCCAGCATCGTGAAAAGACGGGAGCGAAGGGCCGCAACTGGCTCTTCTACGGCCACCGGCACGAAAGCGAGGACTTCTATTACCGCGAGGAACTGCGCGCGTGGGAACAATCCGGGCTCCTCACCCATCTTTCCCTCGCCTGGAGCCGCGACGGCGCCGAAAAACGCTACGTGCAGAACCTGTTGTGGGAAAACCGCGACGAGGTCTGGCGGTGGTTCGAGGGCGGTGCGACGTTCTGCGTCTGCGGGAGCCGCCTCATGGCGCGCGAGGTGGAGGGGACTCTCGCCCGCATCGCCGTGGAAAAGGGTGCCTGCGAGGGCACTCCGGAATCCGCATCGGCATGGCTCAAGGCGCGCCGGGCGGAAAAGCGCTTGCTAGTGGACGCGTATTGAACCTTCCACGTGCCTACTCCGCCGCATCGCGCGTGGCGATAAAGGGAATCGTGTAGCTCACGTTTTTGCCGCCGGGCGGGGGCTCGATCTGACCGAGACCTCGCACCGCCGCGAGCGCCGCGCTATCGAATGGGCCGCTGCCGGAACTCTTGACGAGCGACACACCCGTCACGATGCCCGTTGCGGTGATCGTGAAGTGCACATGCGCCTCAACCTGTCCCGGAACGCGGCTCGGCTCGTCGAAATTCGCGTCGATCAACGCACGCACGCGGTCGCCGTAGGAGCCGTCCGCATCCACGCCGTCCGGCGAACCGGCTGCGAGGGGTTCGCCCGTGTCGGCAAGGTTGCTCTTCATGTCCCCGACAATGGCGTCGGCATTGATGCTGGGGACGTTCACGGACTTCTTCGCGGGCTTGGTGGAAGAGACGGGAGTGGAGGACTTCTGCTTCTTCTGCTGAGCCTGAAACTGCGCGTAGCTCATTGGCTTGGCCTGCGGCTTGGGCTTGGTAACCGGCTTGGTGGCGGGTTTTATCGCCGGTTTCGGTGCAGGCTTTTCGGCATCGGGCGGAGCCTTGCGCGTATCCAGCGATGGGAGGTCCAGCTTCTGCGAGGAGGCGGTTTGCGTCCCGGCTGGAGGCTTGCGCGAGCCCGTCATGTTCGGCGAGCGCACCCCCTGAAGCTGGAAGACGTGAACCTCCGGCTCCTTCGGCGTGAAGGCCCACGCGCCAAGCGACCACAAAAGCGCCGCCGCCACAACGGCCAGATGGCCGATGAGCGAGATCTTGAGCGAACTGCCGCCCCGGAACTCTTGTGACGATCGCATCACTTGGGCAAATTACTTTTTCCGGCCTTTTGCGGGCGCCCCAGCCTGAGTGTCGATGTTCAGCTTCACAAGGCCCGCCTGTTCGATGAGGTCGATGACGTCGATCACACTCTGGTAGTCGAGAGCCTTGTCCGCGCGCAGGGTGATGATCGGCTGCTCCGGACGAGCCGCCGCCGCGCCGAGAAGATTCGCAAGCTCTTCCTTGGATACCGCGCGATCGCCCCAGTAGATCACACGGTCCGCGCCGATACCGATCACTTCGGTCTTCTCTTCCGGCGGCTTCTGCGTCTTGGCGGACTCCACGGGAAGGTCGATCTGGATCGACTGCTCAACAAGAGGCGTGCTGATCATGAAGATGATGAGCATCGAGAAGGCAAGGTCCATGAGCGGGGAGATTTCGATCCCCGAAATGGCACTCATGCGGTCGTGTCTGCGAAAATTGCGCGCCATGACCGGTTATTCCTTGCGGGATTGCGCTTCTTCGGAAAGGGAGCGGCCCTCCAGCTCGATGCGGTCGGCAAGGAGGCTCGCGTAGTTTTCCAGCTCCGTCACCATCAGCTTGCTCTGCGAAAGCAGGTAGTTGTAGCCGAAGACCGCCGGGATCGCCACGCACAGGCCCGCGACGGTGGTGAGGAGAGCCCCCGACACGCCCGGCGCCAGCATCTGGAGGGTTGCCGTCTTCTCCATCGAGATCGCCCCGAAGGAATCCATGACGCCCCACACCGTGCCGAGCAGGCCCAGGAACGGCGCACCCGTCACGATCGAACCCAGAAGCACCATCTTCGACTCGTACAAAATCACACATTCGCCAACCGCTCTTTGCAACGCGTTCTCCACCTGACCCATGCGGGTTTCCGGCGAGACTCTTCCGCGCACGGCGATGTCGTGGGCGTCGAGGGCGTCGCGCGTCAGCATCGCGTAGGGTCCGCGCACGTTGCGGTCCGCGCCGGAAAGGCTGCGCAGGTTTGCGAGATACTGCTCGTAGCGCATGTTGTCCTCGCGCATGCGGCGGAGCTCCTTGTACTTGCCGATCATGACCGTCCATGCAACGACGCTGAAGGCAATGAGCAGGACGACGATCACCTGACCGGCGAAGTTCGATTGGATGAACGCGGTAAGCACTCCCGCAAAAACTGGTGTGGAGAGGGACATCGGCAAATGAATGTGAGGGCCAGTCTAGGCAGCGTTTTACAAATCTTCAAAGGAAAATCGGAAGCCTGAAAAGTGGTGTGGATATCCTCAGGAAGACCGCCTTGCGTCCACCGTTTTCACGATTCTCGAAGTGACTCGCGGGCGACCGTTACGCCAGAGCCGCCTCCTGTGCGCGCAGAAGCTGCTCGATGCCCGTCCAGGCAAGGTCCGCCATCTTGCCCAGCATCTCGCGCGGGAAGGTCGCCTCCTCGCCGGAGGAGCCGAACTCCACGAAGCGGCCCGAGGAGGTCATGACGACGTTCGCATCCACGCTCGCGGCACTGTCCTCGGTGTAGGCAAGGTCCAGAAGCAGGTTTTCCTGCACGATGCCCACGCTCACCGCCGCCACCGCCTCGCGGAAGGGGTTTTGCGCGATGAGGCCCTTTTCCACGAGCTTGCGCACCGCAAGCTGCGCCGCCACGTACGCCCCCGTGATGGAGGCCGTGCGCGTGCCGCCGTCGGCCTGAAGAACGTCGCAGTCGATCCAGAGAGTGTATCCCGGCAGCTTTTCGAGGTCCACCACGGCGCGGAGCGACCGTCCGATGAGCCGCTGAATCTCCACCGAGCGCCCGTCCTGCTTGCCGCGCGTGATATCGCGCTGCTTGCGGTCCAGCGTGGAATACGGGAGCATGGAATACTCCGCGCTCATCCAGCCGCCCGCGACTCCCTGCTGGATCATCCAGTGCGGCACCTTGCGCTCCAACGAGGCGGCGCAGATGACGCGCGTGTTGCCAAAGGCGCACAGTGCCGATCCGGCGGCGTTGGGAGCAATGCCGGGAGTAATCGAGACGGGGCGAAGAGCATTGAAGGAGCGACCGTCGGGGCGTTGAAAGATGTCCATTTGTCCATCCTACCCGGACACGAGGGCTCATTCCAGCGAAAAGCAAGGGGCGAACACGGCGGAAACAACCCCGGATACAGCTAATTTTTACAACGTTTGAGATTGCGCGTAAAATAGCGAATGCTAAATTCGTCTCATTATAGCCCCTCGGAATTGTGGATTCTTTCCGCAGAATAACCCCAAACCGGAGGTAATGAAGATGGAAAAGAAGAGTGAAACCCTGCTTCTCGCGGGGAAGAACATCGTCAATCACCTGAAAGTTGGCGGCTCCACCGCCTGGTTCCAGAAGGAGAACAACACGTCCACGGGCTACCGCTGGCAGTGCGTGCCGGACAATTCCGGCGTGTATGCACAGGTGGCGGAGGTGACCCTCGTTCCCAACACCGGAATGGTCGGGACGCCCGGCGCGATCCAGTGGGGATTCAAGGCCGTCAAGGCGGGCAAGGGCAGCATCGCCTTCGATCATTACGCGCCTGGAGGCACCTCGCCGGCGGAAAGAGTGATCGTCGATCTGGACGTGGCGTAACCACGCGCAGTGTTTTGCAGGGCGTCGCAGGACGCCCTTCTTACGTACGCTCCTTGCGCGCGACCTTCGCGTGACAGCTCAGAGGGTCCCGTTGCCGGGCCTGCCCTCCAGCTCCGCGCGCAGGCTCTCGTAGGCCGACTTCGCCTTGGGATGCCCTGCCTTGGCCGCCTTCTCGAAGAGCAGGAGGGCCTCCGCCTTGTCCACCTCCAGCCCACCGCGTCCGTAATAGAAGTGCAGACCGAGGTTGAAAATGGCGCTCAAATGCCCCTTGTCGGCGGCCAGCTTGTAGCAGAAGACGGCCATCGACTCGTCCTTGTCCACCCCGTGGCCGAGACTGTAGCAAAGGCCGAGGCTGTAGCACGCCCCCGCGTGGAACTGGTCCGATGCAACGCGGAAGAGCTGCACGGCGCGCTTGTAATCCTGCGGGACCACGTCGCCCGTGTAGTAGAAGAGACCCAGATTGTAGCAGGCGTCCGGATTCTTCTGCGCGGCGGCCTTCTCGTACCAGTACACCGCTTTTTTCAGGTCCTTGGGCACACCCTTGCCGCGTTCGTAGAACACGCCGAGGTTGGTCTGCGCCTGAACGACGCCCTGCTCGGCGGAAAGCGTGAAGTACTTCACGGCCTTCTCCATGTCACGCGGGACGCCAAGACCCTCGGAATAGAGGTAACCGATGTTGCACTGGGCCCTTGAGTGACCGGCGTCGGCGGCCTCTGAAAAGAGGCGGACGGCGCCTTCCACATCGCGCGAGCCGCCCTCGGCGGTGATCAGGCGCAGAGCCTCGACATACTTGGCCTCGGCCTGGGCGAGTGCCGGATTATCGGAGGAGGAATCGCTGGACATGGTTTTGACCTTTCTGAAAATCAGACTTCCTGCGGAATCGTCGCGGGACGGCGGGCGCACCAGTTGCGCCACATCGTCCGTATGGCCTCTGTCATTTCGCGCACCATGCGCGAGGTGTCGCAAAGTGGAGAACGATACATCTCTTCGCGCAGATTGGAACGGATTGCGGACAGTTTTTCGAGATCGGAAGATAGTTCCACCGCTTTTTTCACATATTCATTCGCATCGGCGGCAATCCATTCGGGATGAGAGATGTGCGTCAGGATGCTGGCCGACACGCGTGAAACATGTGTGTCGCCCAGCACCGTCACCACGGGGCAGCCCATGAGGAGCGCCTCGCAGGTGGTGGTCGTGCCATTGTAGGGAAAGCAGTCTAGGGCGATGTCGATGATATTGTAACCGCTCAGGTGATCGAAGTTGTTCTTCAGCATCCCCTTGATCGTGACGCGCCGTGGATCGACGCCGTACGAGGCCAGAATCGACTTCACCCGCTCCACGTTGTAGTGCGCGTCGAGATTGCGGTCCTTGATGGCCAGGTGCGACCCCGGAACGGCCTTGAGGATGCCCGCCCACGCAGCGTACGTCTCCATCCCCGCCTTCTTGAGGTTGTTGAAGCTGCCGAAGGTGATGAAGCCGTTCTTGAGGGCCGGGAGCGGCGCGACAGAATCGGGAATGCGGTAGGTGGGCCGGTACAGATGGAATCCACCGGGGAGGCGCACGATTTTCTCGGTGGAAAAACGGTCCGCGTCGCCAGAGGGCTCAACGATTTCGTCGGAAATGCGGTAATCCATCGAATCCAGTCCCGTGGTGTTCGGATAGGCGAGCCATGAAACCTGCACCGGGGCCATGCGCCGGGCAAACGCCGTCAGACGGTGCCCCGTCGTGTGACCGGAAAGATCGAAGAGCACGTCCACCCCGTCGGCAACCACCGTCGCCTGCAACTCTGTATCCGAAAGGCCCATGATGTTGCGGAACAGCGTCGCCCTCTCCTTGTAGGCGCTGGACATGTTGTCCTCCTCGGAGGGTTCGCGCGCGGAATAGATACAGATCTCGTGATCCTTGAGAAGATCCTTGAAAAGGGGGAAAAAGAAGAAGGAAACGGGATGATTCACGAAGTCCGCCGAAACGAAGCCGATGCGAAGACGCTTCTCCGGGTCGGGATCGTTGGCGAAGTCCGTCTTTGCCGGGCCCACCTTGCGCCGCACCACCCCGCCCCACTCCTCGTGCATCCGGAAGATGTCCTCCCGGCTGCGGTACCATGTATAGTTGTAATGAAACGCCCTGCCCGATCCGGTGGAAAGACAGTCCGGGTCGAGGGCGAGCGTCTTGTCGTACCAGTCCATACCCTCCCGGATCCGCAGCATATTGAGCAGGACTGACGAAAGGACGGAAGCGGTCGGCTTCTCTTTTTCGATGTTGGGGATCAGGTTGACGAAGTGATAGGCCAGTTCGACATTGTCCTGATCCGCGCGCTCGGAGGATTTGTACAGGGCATAGGCGAGGTTGCACAGATTGGCCCGGTCGCCGGGATGGTTGCGCACGGCAATCCTGCCGAAGCGCGCCGCGATGGCAAAGGCCTTGAGCTTGTAATAGGCCCCGAAGGCCACAGTGACCGCGTCGCGGTTCTCCGGCTCGCGTTCGAGCACGCGGGAGACGTATTCAAGACACTTTTCCGGAAGGTCCGCCTTCAGCAGGGCGTCGGCGCAGGCGAGCAGCGCCGGAATCGAATCCGGTGCGCGCTCCAGCCATTTTTTGGCCGACTCGAAGGCGGCCATCGGATTTTTCGAGCAAAGGCAGGCGCGGTATTCGATCTGGTCGGCAACGGGGCCTAGCGATCCGCCGATTTTGCGCAGGAGCGACACGAGCCAGGACAGGCTCTCCGCATCGCGCGCGGCCACGGCAGCCTCTGTCAGTCCGCCGACAAACCCCGAAGTGGTGCCGAAGCGCTGGATCGCCTTGCGGAAAACTTTGGTGGATTCAGCGGGATTGCCTCCGCGAAGGAGTGCATGTCCCAAACCCTCGAAGGCATCCGCCTTGGCGTCGGCGCAACGGGTTGCGTCGCGGAATGCTGCCGCCGCGAGGGCGAAATCCGCCTGTCGCATACCAAGGGTTCCGATCGCCGTGTGGTAGCTCGCCTTGGATGGAACAAGCGTCTTCGCGCGCTCCAGATGAGGCAGAGCCTTGGCAAAATCCCCTTTTTCGAGGAAGATGCATCCGTAGAGATAATGGGCGTGCGCGTGACGCGGGTTGAGGGCGAGAAATGCGGCATAACGGCCCGCGGCCTCGTCAACCCTGCCGGCCTTGTGCAGGTCCAGAGCAAACTGGAAGAGCTCGTCCATCACTTTCCTTCCGCGCTCATTTTCCGGTACAGGCTGTAGGCAAAGGATTCCTGCGGGAAAAGACCGGGGATCGACGCCAGTTTTTCCGGCAGGCAGGCGCAAAAACGGGTTTTATCGAGCTCTCCCTTGCCGATTTCCTCCTGCCCGGCGGGAGGCTCCGGCAACGCTCCGGAAAGAAGAACGCGGATCGTGGTGGAAACCCCCGCCGCGGAAGAGGTCGAGGCAAGCGCGAGGTTTGTCGCATTGCCCAGAATCTCGAAATCGCAGAAGGCCAGCGGCGGATTGGAGAGAACCAGCGGCGCAACGAGCTTCTCCTTAGCCACATCCTCCGCACTGCGGTAAGGATCGCGCAGGATGTCCACGGCGCGCGCCATCGCCACAAGAGCATCCCGGATTTCTCCCTTCGCTTCGAGGGCGCGGGCAAGAAGGACGAAGCCGTCGCTGTCGGCGCTGTCGAGTTCGATAGCCCTGCGCGCGGCGACGATCGCCTGATCGGCCATGCCAAGCCGCAGCACGACCTCGCCGAGGTCCAGACAAACAAAATGATTGGTGCTATCCGCGTCGGCCAGCTCCAGAAGAATGAGAAGGGCATCCTTCAGCCTGCCTGCGGAAAGCAGGTCGAGCGCCTCCTTGTGCCGACCGAAGAGCCTAGTGTTGCAGGTCTGGGAAACAATGCTCATCGCTCGGAACCCGCTATTCGGCGACGACACTGGCGGAATCGGAAGTCATCCCGGCGCGCAGGCCCTTCGCAAGGTTCTCGTTGATCTGGATGAGCACATCCAGCTTGCGCGACTCCGGATAGGCCATGATGTCGAGTGTCTTGCGCCGGACGAACACGCTGAGCGAAAGCAGGTCCTGACGGATTTCCCTCGGCAGGGTGTTCTTCGGACTCTGCCAGTCGGAATTGAAAATGTCCCAGACGCGCTGGTTGAAACGCAGGGCCTCGTCGAGGTTGCGATCGAACTTGGCGCCGGTCCAGTTCTCCTGACAGCGACGCAGGCGAATGGCGCCCTTTTCGAGCACCGACGCCTCGATCTCACGACCGGAGATGGTCTGCTTGCGGACCTTTTCGTAAGCGTTAAGTGGATTCCTTGGCATGGTTGATGAGTTTCTGCTCGTATTCGATCAACTCCCTGGTGAGCTTCAGGGCGTCGTAATATTTTTCGACAAGGATATTTTCACTGATCCTGCCAATGAGATCGATCATGCTGGGCGAGGCCTTGACGAGGGCCTTCACGTACTTCCAGTAGAGCTGGTGCAGCTCCTTGATGTTCTGCGGCGAAAAATACATGAGCTGGATGACGAAATAGACCTTTTCACAGTAGGTCTTCGCGTCCTTCTCGGTCATGATGTCCTTCTCGCGCAGGAGTGGCACCTTGTTCTGGATGTAAAAATGAGTGGGAGCGTCGCCGTTGGTGATGAGCGCACCCGCGATGAGCACCCGTTCGCCGGGCTTGAGTTTCAGCTTGAGCGGCACTTTTTGCTCTTTGGGTAAAGATGAATGGGAAAAATGCGCACGTGTACGCGATTGGGAATCGGTCAAAATCAGGACCGTGAAAGCACGTTCCAAAGGATTGTCCGTTCACGATCTTCGCACGACGCGGCGAATTTGAAAAGCGCGTTTGTCACTTCGGCGACGGAAGAGGATAAAATTACCGGTACCAGGTTGGGTCCGGGAACGCTCCCCGCCAGATTGCTTGCCGTCAGGGCTCCCATGCGCAGTGTCGCCAGAAGTGATTCGGTCTCGCGGATCTCGTCTTCGATGGACAGATCTCCGTGAAGGCTTTCGTAACGGTCGAGCGCGGCGTTGACGGCTGCGGCCATACGGGCGGATTTCTCCGCGACAAGCTCGAAACTCCTGGAAAGGCTGAGGGATTCCATGACGACCTTTTGTTCGGCGCGTGGGCCGGTTTTCGCTTGGGTGACAGGACACGGCGAAGGCGGGCGCGTTCTCGCGTCCGCATTCGCGGGAAAACAGGCGTCAACCGCCTACTGAAGGAGGCGAAGCACGCTCTGCATCTGCTGGTTCGAGAGCGACATCGCCTGAACCGCCAGCGACTGGCTCGTTTCGAGCGAAAGCAGGTTCGCGGATTCTTCGTTCAGGTCCGCCAGCGTCAGCGAATCCGCGCCCTCCTGGAGGGTGTTCACGAATTCCTCGGTGTAGCTCTGGCGCAGGGTGATCGTGCTCTGGTCAAAGGAAAGCAGCTTGCTGCGGGTTTCGAGAACGTCCTTCACCTGCTCGATCTGGCTGAGAACTTCCGAAAGGCCGGCCTGATAGTTGGTGGTCGAGGTCCAGTCCACCTCCCAACCATCACCAGCCGTGTTCGCGGCGGTGGTGATGCCGTAGCTCTGGATGCCCACAACGGCAGTCGGATTCTCCACCATGTTGAGTGCAAAGGCGTAATTGGTCGCCGCGGCGGCGCCGGTGGTGCCCCAGTCGGTCGGAATGTTGCTCGTGACAAGGCCGTCGATCTCGCCAGTCGTCTTGTCCGGGTCGCGCTCCACGCCGGCCACGTAGAAGCCCTTCACGATGAAGGTCGAATCATTGTAGTGCTCGCCCATCTGCACCGTGATGTCCTGTCCGTCGAGGAGGTTCACGCCGCCATAGGCGCTGTCGTTGGCCATGGTGGAAAGCTGACGGAGAAGGTCGTTGAACTTCTTGCCTAGGGCCGCGCGGGTGTCGGTGTCGTCCGCGCTGGAGGAAAGCGCGCTTTCCACGATGGCGGTCATGCTGGAAAGAACGCTCGTCATCGAGGAAATACCGTTGTCCGCGGCAGAAATCGCCTCGACGGCCTGATCCATGTTGTCGAGACGGCCCTCAAGGGCGCTCGCACGGTCGGTAAGGGTGGCGGCTGCGTAATAGGCAGCTGGATCGTCGGAGGGTTTGGCGACCTTGAGGCCGCTCGTCAGACGCTCCTGCGTCTTGTCATAGAGTTTCTGGGTGCTCTGCAAGGAAAGCAGGGCGGACTTCATGCCTGAGGTCAACGATACGTCGGACATTTTCTGTTTCTCCCATTTTCGCCACCCTTCGGGTCTGGCGAAGGTGTGACATAAGTTCTTTATGTTGTTTGAGGATCTTTTTTCCTGCCCATGTGTATGAGCTTATCGCGTGCCAACCATGCCAACATGATTTAAGTATTTAACAAAAAAGGAGATGCATTTCTGCATCTCCTTTTTCACCGCACCGGAAAGTCTTTCTACATATAGTCGAGAAGGGAGGTTCTCAGCAGCATCGCCGTTCCCTGGAGCGAGGCGGAATAGGCGTTCTGGGCGGCAAGAAGTTTCACCGTCACCTCGTTCTCGTCGCTGTTGGTGGCGCTTTCCTCTGCGTTGTCGAGGTTCGTGTAAATGCTGGCGTTGCGCGCCTCGATCAGATCCAGGCGAGACTGCGTGGTGCCTAGGTCGCTGGAAGCCTCGGTGATGCCGTCCTGCGCGCTCTGAAGGGTATCGGCTGCGGTGGCGACTGCATCCGCATCCCCGGAAGTGATCGCGTTCTTGAGGGACAAAAGGGAATTGAGCGCGTTCAGGATCTGTTGATTCTGATCGTCGCTCGTGAAGGGGGAAACGGTGACTCCGCTTGCCACCTCGATCTGCCGGCCCTCGCCTGAGCCGTTGTAAACATACTGGCGTGTGGTTTCGTCGTAGGAGAAGGGCGCCGTGTCCGAGGAACTCTTCGATCCGGCAAAAAGGTAATCCCCATTGTAGGAGGTGTTGGCGGCGGAGAGCAAACCGCTCACGATATTGTCGATCTGGCTCGCCAGAGCGGCGGAATCCCCGGTCGAATTCTGGGCGGACTCGGCTACCTTGAGGGAGAGGTCGATCTCCTTCTTCATGTAGGAGAGCGTGTCCACTCCGCTCTGCGCCATGTTGTCGGCCATCGTGGCGTTGGTATGAAACTGGACCAGTCTCTCCCGCGTCGCCTGAGAATTGAGAAGCGTGCCGCCAAGCGCCGGGTCGTCGGCTACGCTCGTCACCTTCTTGCCCGTGACAAGCTGCTCCTCCAGCGAGGACTGACGGGACTTGAGGTTCTGGAGCTGCCCGATGAGCGAATAGGCCGTCGATGCGTCGGAGATTCTCATGTGTGAGGAAGGTGAAGGTGAGGGAGTCGGAAAAGATTAGACGGCAACCCGGGCGTTACGAGCCAAGGCGCGTGGTGACGATGTCGAGAAGATTGTCGAGCGTGGAAAGGATTCGGGCGCTTGCCTGAAAAGCGTGCTGCTCGCGGATGAGATTGCTCATTTCCTCATCGGTGGAGGTGCCCGTAGCGGTGTCGCGGGAGTTCTTCACCATGTCGAGAACCTCGCTCTGGGCGCTGCTCGCCTCGCTGGCCGAGGCGTAATTGGTGGCGGCGTCGGTGGCGATCGTGGCTGCCGATTCCGTCAAGGTGCCGCTGATGAGCGCGCCCGATGCGGTCGAAAAACTCTTTTCGGCCAGCTTGGACATCGCAAGCGCCACGCTGTTGCCGCCGGATGCGTCGTCGGCGGAAGCGGCGGTGAGCTGCGAATACGAGGAAAGAGTGAGGTCGATGGAGCCCGCGTCGGTTCCCGAGAAGAAGGTGAAGCCGCTCGTGACGGAGGTGTTCAGCACGTTGAGATCAAGCGACTTCGTGGCGCCGCCAAAGGTCGCCTCAAGACCCGCGAAGCTGCCGTCGGCGTTCGTTCTGGCGGCAAGTGTACCAGCCGTGGCGCCGGAGACAAGAGTCTGCGGATTGGCACTGTCACCGGTGGCAAGGGTGATCGTCACCGAGCCGTCGGCCTGGGCCTGCGAGTCGAACTTGACGGTTTTCGCAAGAGAATCCATCGCGGTCTGACGTTCGGCCTGCAGTGCCGTGGAACTGCCGGGTTCTTCCGCCTCCATCGCCACGATCTGTTCGTTGTAATCCGCGATCGAGGCAAGAAGGGTATTTGCATTCTCCACAGGGGTGTCGAGGGCTCCATCCTTTGTGGCGTAGTAGATGGAATTGACGGCATCGATGAGCTGGCCCGCCATGGCGTCGAGCTGGCTACGGACGGATTCGATGGCGGCGCTGGTCACTTTCGGATCGAGGACGCTCAGACTGCCGCCGGAGGCCTTGAAGGACTGGGTGGCGCTGCCATAAGTAGCCTGAAGACCCGTGTAGCCGCCCTGTGCGTTCTTCACCACGGAGAGGGTGCCGGCGTTTGAGCCGGAAACGAGAGTCTGTGGATTGGCGCTGTCACCAGAGGCAAGGGTGATCGTCACCGTGCCGTTGGACTCCGTCTGCGAATCATAATTGACGATCTTCGCCAGATTTTCCATCGCCGCCTGACGCTCGTCCTTGAGGGCGGAGGAACTGCCCGGATTGCGGGCCTCCATCGTCACGATCTGCCGGTTGTACTGCGCGATGGAAGAAAGCAGATCGTTCGCCTCCTTGAGAGTGGAATCGAGCTTGTCGTTCTCGGTCTTCTGGAGATCGGTCAGGCCCTTGTCCGCCTCGTTGAGTCGGGAGGCCAGTTCCTGTGCTGCGGTATAGACCGCGTTCGCATTGCCCGTTCCCTTGGGCGAGGCGGCGTAGGCGCTCCATGCGTTGAAAAAGCTGGTGAGGCCGCCGGTGATGCCCGAGCCCTCCGTCTGCGCCGTCTTGAGAGAGGCGCCGTAGCTGCCGTTCAGAGATTCGCTCGAAAGAGAGTAGATGTCGCCATAAAGCTTCGCGAGGGCGTCCGCAGCGCCGGTCTGGCTTGTTTCCTCGGTCACCTGGCGGTCGAGGATGGAATCGCGGGTGCTCGTGATGCGACTGAATGTGTAGGAGACTCCGCCGGGGCCGGACACCGTGCTCGTCTGGACCGTCTGCCGCGCGTACGACGTGTTGTTGACATTGGCGATGTTGGTGCCGATGACGCGAAGGCTCGTCGAGCGGTTCTGAAGCGCCTGAGAGTTGGTGAGGATGTCTCCGAGTAGTCCCGACATGCTTTCTTCCTCCGTTTACACGCTCGTTCGGATCATGCTGCCCGTCAGTCCCGAGGAGAAGTGGCGGCTTCCCGCGCGGCCATAGGTGCGCGTCACGCTGCCCGGGCGGGCGGTGTCGATGAGTTCCATTGTCGAAGCGGAAACCCGTTCGAGAAGGCGGTGATTCTGTTCGGTGCGGTGGCGGATGCGGCGGCGCAGGGCCTCCGCCTCGCGCGCAAGGGCCTCGAAAAGCGGACGGACCACCTCGGGCATCTGCGGAACGAGGGCCCGGAGCGAGAAACCTTCGGGGATCGTTCCCCCACAGACCAGACGCGTCAGTTCCAGCCGTGCCTCGCGCGAGGCGCTGACGGCGACGGACTGCTCCTGAATCGACTCGTTCACGGCCACGAGAGCCGCCGGATCGCGGGAAAGGATCGCCTCCTGCTGCCTGTCGAGGAGCGACATGAGCCAGGCGCATTCGCGCAGCTCCTCGCGGATGGACTCCGCGAGATCCTGCCAGCGCGTAAACTGTTTCCTGCCTTCCATGGTTTGGCGATTCTTCGCCCGGCGGATGTGAAGCATGGACGATACCCAATTCCGCTACTAGTTGCAGGATTGATACTTGTGGAAAATCGCCCGCCGGGCGGGAAGAATTTTCCCTCTTCTTATCCGCCGGAAAGGGGAAACATGTTCCCCGGCATCCGGGCAAAAACTGCACGGCAATCTGTTTCGCAACGGGATTTCCGGAATCGGCGTGAAAACTACCGCCTGCTCAAACGGGCAGGCTGGCGTTTCAGCGTTTTGCGTGCCAGAGTCTTTTCCATGCAGGAAGGCGACGTTCAGGAGCGGATTTCGGTTCTCCGGGCCCTCATCCACCACCACGACGAGCAGTATTTTCAAAAGGCCGCCCCCGAGATCGGCGACCGCGAATACGATCGTCTGATGGAGGAGTTGAAGAAGCTGGAGGCGGACTATCCCCTTTTGGCGGCAATGGCCGCCGAGGCTCCGCTTGCGGAAAGGAGGGCCGCCCCGCCCTCCCCCACACAGCAGGTCGGCGAAGGCGTGACAGAGGGCTTCGAGCACTTCACGCACCGCCAGAGGATGTACAGCCTCGACAAAACCTACAGTCAGGGCGACCTCGCAACCTTCGACGAGCGCGTGAAAAAGGCCCTCGGGCTGGAAAAGGTGCGCTACGGCGTGGAGCCCAAGTACGACGGCTGCGCGATCTGCCTGACCTACGAGGGCGGCAGGCTGACGCGCGCGGTCACGCGCGGCGACGGCGTGACGGGCGACGTTGTGACGGCGAACGTCCGGACGATCCGGGATCTGCCGCAGGAGGTGCCGGGCCTGCCGAAAGATTCCTCCATCGACTTTACGGGCGAGGTGTACATCGAGAGAGCCGAATTCGAGCGCATCAACCGCGCGCAGGAGGAGGCGGGGAAGGAGACGTACATGAACCCCCGGAACCTTGCCGCCGGGACGCTGAAGCTGCTAGAGAGCGCCGAAGCGGGCAAACGCGAGATGAAGATTGTCCTCTACGGCCTCGGTCACGTGGAGGGCGTCACCTTCGCCACGCAGAGCGAATTGCACGCGAAGATCCGCGAGTGGGGCCTGCCGGGGCTTACCGCGGGCTGGCCGCAGATGGCCGACGGCATGACCGAGGCGTGGGAGATGATCGGGAAGCTTGACGTCGCGCGCAAAAATTTCCCCTTCGATACCGACGGCGCGGTCATCAAGCTCGACGACATTCCCTCCCGGGAAAAACTCGGCACCACGTCAAAACACCCGCGCTGGGCCGTGGCCTACAAGTACGAGACGGAGAAGGCCCTGACACGGCTCAACTCCATCACCCTCCAGATCGGGCGCACCGGGGCGCTGACGCCCGTCGCGGAGCTGGAGCCGGTCCTGCTCTCCGGCAGCGTGGTGGCACGCGCCACGCTGCACAACGAGGACGAAATCGCCCGCAAGGACATCCGCGTGGGCGATACCGTGATCGTCGAAAAGGCGGGGGAGATCATCCCCGCTGTCGTAAGCGTGGTCCTCGAAAAACGCCCGGAAGGCAGCGTCCCCTTCGACTTCGCGGCGGAAGTGGCGCGCCTGGGCCTCGATGCGGAGCGCCGGGGCGAGGACGCGCGCTGGTACCTCAGGAACGAGGCGCACCCCGAGCGCATCGCCCGGGAGATCGAGCACTACGCCAGCCGCGGTGCGATGGATATCGAGGGCCTCGGCGAGGCGGTGGTGCAGCAGCTCGTGGAGAGGGGCCTCGTGAAGACCCCGGCGGATTTGTATTTTCTAAAGAAGGAGGACCTCGTCGCCCTCGACAAATTCGGTGAGAAAAGCGCGGAGAACCTCCTCCGGGCGATCGGCGAAAGCCGCACGCGCGAACTCTGGCGGATCGTGAACGCCCTCGGCATTCCTCAGGTGGGTTCGCAAACGGCCAAGGACCTCGCCAGGCGCTTCCGCTCGCTTGAGGCACTGGCGAAAGCGGACGAGACGGCGCTCATTTCTGTCAACGGCGTGGGGGAAACGGTCGCGCAGGCAATCCTCTCCTACTTCGCCCGGATGGACAAGGCGGCGCTCGTGCGGCGGCTTCTTGGCGAATGCGGCCTTGCCCCCGTGCCTCCGCCAGAGGAAGCACCGAACGCCGCGCTGCCGCTCTCGGGCAAAACGGTGGTCCTCACGGGAACCCTCCCCACCCTTTCGCGCGAGGAAGCGAAGGCGCTCGTGGAAAAGGCGGGCGGACGCACCTCGGGCTCGGTGAGCCGGAAGACGGACTTCGTCCTCGCGGGTGAGGAGGCGGGCAGCAAGCTCGACAAGGCGCGCGAGCTCGGCATCGCCGTGGTGGACGAGTCGTGGCTCCGCCAGATCGCGGGCGAGACGGGCCAGACCGCGCTCTTCTAGCGGGACAACACAAGAACGATTGCCCTTGCCACATCCCGCGCCGGGGCAAATGGTGTTGCCGGACGGCAGTTTCGGGCATACGCCCGGAACAGCCTTCACCCACACATGACCGCATTCCCGAACATGGACCCTGTTCCCCTGCCCGACGCCCCCTCGGAGGCGCTCCGGCTCTCCCTGCACGCACGCGAACATGCCAACTGCTTTTCCTCGCGCGGGACGGAAAGCGGCGGCCTCGGCATCGACTACCATATCGAGGGCAATCAGGTGAAGGCGTTCTGGACCTGCGGCGCAGACAAGGAGAGCTATCGCGGGATCGTCCACGGCGGAATCCTCGCCACGGCCCTAGACGGCGCGATGGTGGAGCTGCTTTTCGGTTACGGCATCGTCTCGCGCACGGGGAAGATGGAGCTGCGCTTCCGTGACGAGGTACGCTGGGGCGAGTCCATGGAAATCTCCGCCAAGTTGACCGATCACCGCCACCCGCTCTATACGCTGGAGGCGACGATCCTCCAGAACGGCAAAAAGTGCGTGGAGGCGAAGGCGAAGTTCATGGCCGTGGAGGGTGGCGCCGCGCAATGAAGACGGGAGTGACCTGCATTCCCTGCCTCGTCCGTCAGGCGACAAACACCCTTGCGAAGCTCGTGCCCGAGGGCCCCGTACGCGAGGCGGGCATCCGCCGCATCCTTGAGGAGACGGCGAAGCTCGACTACTCCCTGCCCACCCCGGTTTTGAGCGGCACTCTTCAGGCGGTGCTGCGCGTTGTGACAAAAGTGGACGACCCCTACGCCGTGGAGAAGCGCCGCTTCACCCGGATGGCTCTCGGTTTGCTGCCGGAGATGGAGACGCTCGTCGGCGAAGCGCCCGATCCTTTCGAGGCTGCGGTGAAGATGGCGATCGCCGGAAACGTGATCGACCTCGGCGTGAAGAGCGATCTTTCGGAAAAAGAGGCTGAGTCGGTTCTTCGCGCGGCGCTCGCGGAACCCCTCCACGGATCGGCGCGTGCACTGTGCGATGCGGCGGAAGGCGCGCGGAAGATCCTCTACCTTGCCGACAACGCGGGTGAGACGGTCTTCGACCGCCTGCTCCTCGCGCGTCTGCCGAAGGGACACGTGACGATCGCCGTGCGGGGCCGCCCCATCATGAACGATGCGACACTCGCGGAGGCGCGCGAGGCGGGGCTGGACGAATTCGGCCCGCTTCTCCCCAACGGAGCGGGCATTCCCGGAACGTATCTTCCCGCCTGCTCGCCGGAATTCGTCGATGCCTTCCGCGAAGCGGACCTTGTCATCAGCAAGGGTCAGGGGAGCTTCGAGACGCTCTGGGAAGTCCCGGCGCCGCTCTTCTTTCTCTTCCGCATCAAGTGCCCGATCGCCGAATCCATGACCGGCATTTCCCTGAACGCCAACGCGGCGATCCGGAGCCCGCGCTACCGGGAAAAGTCCGCGTAGGAAGGATTACCGGACTGCGTCCGTCTTCAGGAGGCGCACATCATACACCCCGCCCGCCAGAGTCCCCCTGCCGACGAACCGGACGACGATGCGGCCTTGCGGCGCGTTCTGGAACACGGCGGCGGGAAGCTCGTACTCCTTTTCGACAAACTCGCCGCGCTTTTCGGCGGTGAGGGCCTGCGTGGCGACGAGGACGCCGTTCGCAAAGATGTCGAAGGTACGGCCATCGTCGTCACCGCTGTAGGTGACTGAGAGGCGCACGTTCCGCTCCCCGCGCGGATCGAGAGCGTATTCGATCAACGCCCCGTGGCGCCAGTGCCGGGCGTTGTGCAGGCCGCTGTCGGTGTTCTCGGCACGGAAGAAATGCTCCACCTCGCTCTGCTGCTCGCCGGGGCTCACAAAGTCGATCGTCGCCTTCTCGCGGGCCGCCTGCGCTTTTTCCATTGCGGCGCGCTTCTCCTTTTCGGCGGCGATCTTCTCCGGCGTCGTCGCCTCCCAGTAGATCTGGTAACGCTCCTCGTGGATCTCGAAGAAGGGTTTGAGCTCCACGCCGTTTTCCGCGTTCGTCACGATGCCGCTCAAGCGGAAGTGCATCGGCCCCGCGGCGGGATCGGGCGCGACGTGCGCGGGAATCTCCTCCGGCTTGGCAAGAAGGGCCGGGACGTCGCCGAGCGGGACGAGCGGGCCCGCCGCCACGTGCGCCATGCGGGTGTCATCCGCGAAGAGCCCGTCCTGATCCTGCGTGCCGCTCTCGGCGCCGAGGAGGATCGGACCCCGGAAAATCGCGTACCAGGGCGAACCGTCGGGCAGGCCCTCCACCGTCGTCTTCATCGGCAGGGCGATTTCCACGCGGTCGCCGTCTTTCCACTGGCGGCGAATCTCAACATACGAGCCGGGCGCGGAGTCCTGTGCAAACGCCTCGCCGTTCACGAAAAGCGCAAAGGCCCCCTTCTCCACCCATCCCGGATGGCGGACATACAGGGAGAAAGTGGCGGGTTCTTCGAGCGAGAGGGTGAGAGAACTAGCCTCCTCGTCCGGGAACTTCGTCTTCTGCCGCAGCTCAAGACCCAATTCCCGGTCCTTAAGAAGAGAGGCGACAAAGAGGTTCACGTACACGGCACCCTTCGCGCGGGCGTAGATGAATTCACCGTATTTACCGGGATTTTCCATGCCCGTTCCCACGCAGCACCAGAAGCTGTTCTCCGGCACGGAATAGACCCTGTAATGCTCGGGACGAATGGGCGTGAAGTACACAAAACCCGGGTGACAGGTGTCGATGGCGGACAGAATGTGGTTGTAAAGGGCCCTCTCATAATAATCCGCGTACTTCGCCTGCGGAGAGCCGGTGAACAGCTCCTCGGTGAGCCGCAACATATTGTAGGTGTTGCAGGTCTCCGGTCCCTCGCGATGGACGAGCACCCCGTAAAAATCCTTCGGGTCGTTGAAGTGTTCCGAAACGCTGTTTCCGCCGAAGGCCACGGAGCGCAGGTTCACCACGTCCTCCCAGAAAAACTCCGCGCCGGAGGCATCGGCGGCGTTTCCGGTCAGGAGCGCGATTCTCTCAAGACCGATCACCTTGGGAATTTGGGTGTTCGCGTGCTTGCCCGTCAGTTCGTCCCGGTGCGCGACGAGGGGATCGAGCACCGCCCTGTGGCGGAACTTCTCCGCCGCGGCGAGGTACTTTTTGTCGCCCGTGATGGAGTACAGGTCCGCCAGAACCTCGTTCATGCCGCCGTGCTCCATCGCGAGCATCCGCTGCATTTGTTCGTCCGGAAGGTTCGCAATCTCGGTCACGCACCAGTCGCCGAGTTTCATAAGGACTTCCCGCGCCTCCGCGCTCCCCGTCTCCAGCCACGCGTCGCGCAGCCCCGCGAAGGTCTTGTGCAGGTTGTACCAGGGCACCCACTTTTCGTCGATGGCCGCCACGTCGCCGGAGGCGATCCGACGCCAGAGTTCCCGGCTTCCGGGAACTCCGCCCACGTACCCGTCGCCGAAGGCCCTCTGGCACTCCGCCATCTCGGACACGGTGTATTTCAACCGCCGCGCGAGTTCTCCGTCCGGTGTGTCGGCCCCGGAGGCGATCAGGTGCGAGAGTGCGGAAAGGTAGTGACCCGCCGTGTGACCGTCGAGGCCGCCGCTCTCCCAGTTCCCGTAGCTTTCCGCCTTCTTCGGGAGGCCCGCCTCGCGTCGGAAGGGCGCCAGAAGCCGATCCGGATCGAGCGCCAGAATGTAGGCGCGGTCCGCCTCCACCGCCGCCGCAAAGGGGCTCCCGGGCAACAGCCGTACCTGCGCGAGCGGATAGAGCGAGGCCGGAGTTTCCGCCTCGACGACAACTGTTTCCGCCGCACTCGCGACGGAAACCGAAAGGAGAATCGCCGCGCCTCCCAGACGCGCGCAGGAGGAAAGGAGCGTGTGTTTCATAGAATCGGACGGAGGTATGCGGATCATGTTATCCCATCGCGGGAGCACTGTAAACGGATGCGTCGACAGAAGACGGTCGAACAGTCAAGTGCCCCGCTCGCAGGAATGCCGCCCGTCCGTCAGGCACGAGAATCATACCGTTTGCCACGCCCTGATTGATTCCGGACGGGATTGGGCGATTGTAAACCGCACCCCTTCTGAAAATATGCGTCATCCCATCCTTCCGTTTCTTTTCGCGGCGTCACTGATTGCGTCCTCGCCGCTCTGCGCAACCGTGCCGACAGACACCCTGACCGTCAACGATCAGGGCTACCTGGAAATGCAGGGGCTGAACGTCATGCTGGCCAAGGACCTCTACCCCGAGGGCCATCAGTCGGGCGTCACCATCATACAGAACGGCGCGCGCGTGGCGGCAAACGGATATGTGGGCTTCCACCAGCGCAGCCAGTGGTCCTCCTTCCCGAAGGTGGACGCGCCCGTGGCGGACAAGGAACTGGGCGAGCTATCCGTCACCATGCACTATCCCGACCCAACGCGCGCGACGGGCTTCAACCCGGTCACCAATCCGGACCTCAAGCTCGACTACACGGTGCGCGTGAAGGCCGAGGGCAGCGCCTTCCGCATCATCGTGGATCTGGCCGAGCCGATCCCGGCGCAATGGGAAGGCAGCGTCGATTTCAGCATCGAATTCTTCCCGGGGGCCCTGCTTGGCAGGACGTACAGGATCGGGGATGCCTGCGGGGTCTTCCCGCCCCAGGCGGATTCCTCGCGGGCGATGGAAACTCCCGCCGGCAGGATCGTCTGCTACGGCTTTGGCCGATCCCTCATCCTCGCGGCGGAAAGTCCCTCACAGCGCCTGAAGATCGAGGCCGTGCGCGGTGGCGGAATCGCCCTAGTCGATCTGCGCGGCTCCGACACCAACAGCTGGTTTGTGGCGATCGCAACCCTCTCGGCAGGAACCACCAAGGGGGCCCTCGAATGGCTGGTGACGCCCTCCGTTCTCCCCGGCTGGATCGAAAAGCCCACCCTTCAGTTCTCGCAGGCAGGCTACGCCCCGAACCGTCCCAAGGTGGCGCTCGTGGAACTGGACAGACACGATTCGGCCCGTCCGGGATTCGCCCTCTACCGCCTTGATGGAAACTCTCAGGAAAAAGTGTGCGAGGGCCCGGGAAGCGAATGGGGCGACTATTACCGCGGGCATTACCTTTCCTTCGATTTTTCGGAAGTGACGACTCCGGGTCTTTACCAGCTCTCCTACGGAGAGGTTCGCGGCGAACCCTTTGTCATCGAGCCGGACGTGTACAAGAAGAGTGTCTGGCAGACCACGGTCGGCACCTTCATGCCCGTGCAGATGTGTCACGCCCGCGTGGTGGAGGGCAACCGCGTGTGGCACGGGGAGTGCCATCTGGACGACGCGATCATGGCGCCGGTCGATCACAATCACTTTGACGGATATGCCCAAGGCCCTTCCACGTATTGCATCTACAAGCCCGGCGAACATGTTCCGGGACTCGACAAGGGCGGCTGGCACGACGCTGGGGACTTCGACCTGCGCGTGGAGTCGCAGGCGATGACGGTGTATCTGCTGGCGCTGGCGTATGAAAAATTCCACCCGCAGATGGACGACACGGCAATCGACGAGGAAAAACGCCTCGTCCTGCTGCACACCCCGGACGGCAAAAACGACATTCTCCAGCAGATCGAACACGGTCTGCTCACCATCGTCGGCGGGTACCGCTCGATGGGACGCCTCTACCGGGGCATTCAGGATGCGGACCTTGCCCAGTACGCCGCCATCGCGGACGCCAGGAGCCTGACCGACAACAAGATTTTTCACGACGACGACGCATTGAGCGTCTTCCATGCGATCGAAAAAGCCTCGGCGACCGGTCAGAACACCGATTTTGCCACCCTGAGCCTTCCTCCCTACGGCTGCGAAGGCGCGGCGGACGACCGCTGGGTCTTCACCGAGGACAACCCCTCGCGCGAACTTCTCGTCGCCGGGACTCTCGCCGCCTGCTCGCGGGTTCTGCGCGGATATGACGACGACCTCGCGGCGGAATGTCTGCAAATCGCAAAGGAGCTTTGGGAAAGGGCGAAGGCCCCGGCCACCTCGGCGGACCGGCTCTGCCCGGCGCTGGAACTTTACCTTGCCACCGGCGACAAAACCTTCGCGGAGGCAATTCCCCTCACGGAGAAAGATGCGGAAAACCAGATGATCTTCACCGGCTGGCTCGGCGCAAGGAGCCTCGCGGTGGTGGAGGATCCCGCCTACCGGGAAAGCATGCTCGCGGCCCTCGGGAAGCTGGCCGACGAGTTCGACCGTGTGAGCGCCGTCAATCCGTACGGTCTGCCCGACGGCCCTGCGCTGCAGCCGGACGGACAGCCCTACGTTTGGGGCATCAGCTGGGAAGTGATGATGCAGGGTTTTGCGGGGTATTACCTGCACGAGGCCCTGCCCGCCCGCTTCCCGGCGGAGCGCGTCTTTGGGGCGTTGGACTACCTCCTTGGCCGCCATCCGGGCACAAACAACGCATCGCTCGTCTCCGGCGTGGGGGCAAAGTCCGTCACAGAGGCCTACGGCATGAACCGCGCGGACCGTTCTTACATCCCGGGCGGAATCATCTCTGGCCCTTCCTTCATCAAACCGGACTACATCGAACTGCTCGAATGGCCCTACCTCTGGCAGCAGACAGAATACTGCATGGGCGAGCCGACTTCCGCCTACGTCTTCCTCGTCATGGCCGCGGACAGCCTCTCGGGCGGAACGCAGGCAAAGTGAGGCACCTCAGGGGAGCGGCGGGAAGGCCAGAATCAGCTTCCTGCCGTCCGCAAGACCGAGGAACTGGTATTTCGGCGTGACGGACTTCCAGCACATCTTCTTTGCGATGCGGTCATAGCGCATGAAGGCCTCGATCTCGCTCGGCGTGTCGTCCATCGAGTCGAGGACATGCGGCAGGCTGCCGAGGACGAGCCACGCAGCCATGTTCCCTTTACCCGCGGTGACAATTGCGCTTTTGAGCATATCCCCGTCCGGACGGAATCCGATTCCCCAGAGGACGATGCCGCAGCCCGATGTGGGTGTGGCCGCCCGGGCGCGGGCCTCTTGCTTCTTCTCCTCCTCCGCGCGCCGGATGGCGAAAGCCTCTTCGAGGATCGACTCCGGATCCGCCCCGGCGTTGTTGCGCTGCGTCTTCATCTCCGGGAACTTCTCCACGATCAGGCGGTAAAGCTCGTCCCGGGCGGTGACGGCGGCCACGTGAAGGGGTAGCGAGCCCGTCTCGTCCGCCACGGCAAAGGAGTCCGGGGCTTTTTCGAGGAGGAACCGGATGCAGTCCATCCTTCCAAACTGCGCCGCGACGTAGGCGGGCGTGGGCGGTTCCAAAAACGCGCCGGGATCGTGGGCGAAAATCGTCCCGAGCACATCCCTGTGACCGTTCTGCGCGGCGACGGCTGCGGGTGCGAAGCCCTCCTTGTTTTTGACGCGCAGAGATTGCGGCGCCGCTTTTGCGACGATCTCCATGCAGGCGTTGTGCCCGTGGAACGCGGCGGCATAGGCGGGTGTCACGTTGTCGGTCGTCCTCGCCTTGCCGAGACTTTGCGGGGCATAGGACGCGATGAGGGCCAGCGCCTCTGCATGGCCTTCCTGCGCCGCGAGAAGCGCGGGCGTGACGCCCTTTTCGTCGCAGAGACCGAGCGTTTCCGGCGCCACCTTCGCAATCACGCCAAGAGAGGCCAAAAGACCTTTTCGCGCGGCGGCCATCGCCGGGGTGGACCCCTCGCGCGTGGCCATCGCGAAGGCTTCCGGTGCGAGGCGTGCGGCGATCGCAAGGGCGTCCTCCATGCCGTGGTGCGCCGCGACGAACACCGCCGTGGCACCGTCCTCGGCGCGGGCATTTTTCAGCGACTGCGGCGCCGCCTCCGCACAAAGGCGGAAGGCATCCGCATTGCCGTGGTCGGCGGCGGCCAGAACGGGCGTCACCCCGTCGGAATCGGCAAGACCGAGCAGGGCCGGTGCCTTCTGCGCGATCGCCTCCAGCGCGGCAATATTGCCGGACTCCGCGGCAAGACGCGCAGGACGAGCGCAGCCCTTCCATGTCGCGGAAAGGTCCGCGCCGCCCTCCACAAGAGCCTTCGCGACCTCCCCGTGATTCGCGCCCGCGCAGGCAAGGTGCAGGGCGGTCATGCCGGTCGGGTCCGCCGCGTTCAGGTCCGCACCGCGCCGGATGAGGAGAAGGGCGATCTCGGAATGCCCGGTACCGACGGCCACCATGAGCGGTGTCTGCCCAGCGTCGTTACGAGCACGCATGCGCCTTGCGCCGAGGGGCCGGCGAGAGAGCCTCCGCGCCGCGCGGAGGTCCCCGGTGCGGCACGCCTCGTGAAGCGTCTCTCTCAGGCGTTCGCGGACAAGGTAGGGCAGCTCGCGGAAAAGCCACGGGAAGATGCCAAAGAACCACGCAAGAGCCGCCAGCACGCGCTTTTCAAAGAAATAGACGAGCGCCGTGGCCGGGAGCGCCGCCAGAAACGAAGTCATAAGGTGACGATTCGCGATCCTCTCAAATCCGCTTTTGAGCTGCGTCTTTGCCACGTCTAGGTCGATCGTGCCCATCACGCAGTCGTCCGGGATGAAGAGAAGGCGCAGGGTGTGCCCGTCTCCGTCCAACGCCATGGCCTTGATGAAGGCGTTGGAGGGTTGGATCGTCTCGCCCGGGCGGTCGAAAAGGAAGGTGTCCGTCATAGGATCCTTCGGCAGGGCGGTCGAGAGCGAGCCGTAGCTGCCCGTCCAGATCCGTCCGTCAGGCTGGATGACGGCATGTTCCTCATTGGAGAGGTAGTCCGTGTTGAAGGGATAGTCCGCGAAGGTCACCTTGCCCGTCACCCCGTCCACAAAGGTGGTGGTGACACCCTCGATGAAAACGAAGGCAGGCTGGCGATCCTGCGTGGCGAAAATTGCGCGATCGCCCTCGGAAAGGACTTTGTGGGACGGCAGGGCGTAACAAGTGGGGTGGTACTTGTCCGCAACATACACCGCCGATTCGTCATAGGCGAAAACGGACGGGCCCTCCCCGCCCTTCAGCTTGCCGAGAACCTCGTAATCCTGCCGCACGGGAGGTTCGGCACCCCAGTCGCTGCCGGAGCTATTGGTGTCATCCTCCGGCTTGGCGGCTTCCTTCTCCACGCGTCGCAGGAGCCGGTCGCCGAGGATCAGATACGTCCATGACGGGCTTGCCGTCGCAAAATCCACAAGGCGTTCGACCCCTCGGTAGTCCTCGCTCCAGTTTTCGAGGCCTTCGTAATGGACCTCAAGGGTCTCGCCGCTTGAAATCCGCCGGACCTTGGCCCCGTAGAGGGAATAGCTGACAATCGTGTCGTCGTCGCTCCCCCACTGGAAGCAGTCCTCGTCGCCGAGATCCACGCGGGCGCATTCCACGGGCTTTTCGCCGTCCAAGAGGTAGATCACCGCGGTGAATTTCTTGCGGACGTAGTCCCCTTCCGTTTCCTCGTGAGTCTCCAGACGCGCCATGCGGGTGAGGTCGCGTGAAAAGCGGAGCTTCCGGGCGTCCGGAAGGTCCTTGATCGTAATCGACCGCACGTACGCCCCGCGGTTGTAGTATTTCAGCGGGTCGGGCTGGGCCAAGTTGAAGTAGAGGCAGGCAAAAACAATGTACAGCGGCAGATAGACGAACAACCGTTTCATGGGGAGGGAAAGGTCGCAGCGGGGTTAACGAAGGAAAACTCACTTTCACCTTACAATTGTTCGCATCATGCGATCAAGACTAAAGCCCCGGCGGCGGAAAGGATCGGAACACGGCATGACACGCGAAACCGGAGCCGCACGGGACGTCCGCGAACGGACTCGTCTCCTTCCCTGTTTGACTCAACCTTCCCCGTGGAAACAATAACGTCATGATTCTGGAACATTCAGGCCGCTCGCCCCGCATCGACGCCTCTGCCTTCGTCGCACCGAACGCGCTCGTGTGCGGGGATGTGACCCTCGGCAAGAACGTGCGCGTGATGTTCGGCGCGCAGATCGTTGCGGAAAATAGCTCCGTCACCATTGGCGACAATTGCATCGTGCTGGAAAACGCGGTGATCCGGGGCACGGAGGGCTTCCCGGTTTCCATCGGGAAGAACTGCCTCGTCGGCCCTTGCGCGCACCTTGCCGGATGCACGGTGCAGGACGGCGTCTTCATCGCGACGGGCGCAGCAGTCTTCCACGGCGCGGTGCTGAAGAGCGGCTCGGAGGTGAGCGTCGGCGGCGTTGTGCACCTGAAGAGCGTGCTGCCGGAAAACGTCTCCGTCCCGATCCACTGGTTGGCGGTGGGCAATCCCGCAAAGCTCTTCCCGCCGGAGGATCACGAAGGAATCTGGGACGTGCAGAAGCCCCTCAACTTCCCCCTGACCGTTTACGGCGTCGAACGTCCGAAGTCCGGCGAGCCGAACAACATGGAGAACATCTGCCGCGTGATGGCCGAGCGGCTGGGAAGGTTTCGCGAAGAAAACGGTGCGTTACAGAGAGAAGCCGGAAAGACCCCTAGTCGCCCGTGACGGCCTTGGTGCAGATCTCGTAGAAGTCGAAGCAGTTCTCCGCCTTGTCCTTGTCGGCGCGCCACTTCATTCCGTCGCGCGGGTGTTGATTCAATAGGCCCGAGATACCGTAAATGTCGTTGTAGCCCCACTCCATTTCCTTGCGGAGCGGCACGAACTCGTTCTGGATCACCTCGTAGATCGGGCGGACGTCATACTTGGGATTGCGCAGGAATCCGAGGAGCAGCTCCGTCGGGCAGTTCCCGGCGCCGCGACCCATGCCGTTGATCGTCGTATCGAGCAGGTTCATGCCGTCGATGATGCACTGCTGGGTGTTCGCGTAGGCAAGCTGGATGTTGTTGTGCCCGTGGAAGCCCATCTTCTGGATCGGCACGTACTTCTTGTAAAGGTTGATGTAGTGGGTAACCTGCTCGGAGTAGAACGCGCCGTAGCTGTCCACGAGGTAAAGGTAGTCCACCTCTGGGGTCGCGGCCACGCCTTCGAGGGCCTCGATCACCTCGGTCTCGATGGCGGCGGAGACGGCCATGATGTTGAGGGTCGTCTCATAGCCCTTGTCCTTGCAGCGCTTCACCACGTCGAGCGCCTTGTCGATCTGCTTGACGTAACAGGCCGTGCGGATCATGTCCACGACGCTGTCCTTCTTGTCGGAAAGGCCCGCAATGTCGATGCGCCCGATGTCGAACATCACGGCGATCTTCGGCTGCGTCCGTCCCTGATAGCCGCCGACGACGCGCTTCAAGACCTCCTCGTCGCAGTAGTTCCACTCGCCGTACTTGCTCCGGGGATACTCGCCGCTCTCCACGAGCTTCTTGCCCATCTCGATGATATCGACGCCGGAGTCGCAGATCGCCGCGTACACGGCCTTCACGAACTTCTCGGAAAACTGGTAGTTGTTGATGAGCCCGCCGTCGCGGATCGTGCAGTCGAGGACCTTGATTTCTTTGCGGAACATGGGAGGCACTGTGGTGTGAAAGAGAACTCCGTTCAAGCCCGGGAACCGCCCCGAAAGCCGCCGGAATCGCCCACACTAAGGCCCCGCGTGAAAATCGGAAGAGAAAAGTGACCCGTTTCTCACGACGGAGCGGTCTCCACGCAGTTGCTGCTAGAACTGGTAATGCGTGGTGAACTGGACGCGGTTGTCGGTGGCGTCCGCCGCGCCCTTGTAATCAGTCTTGATGACGGAGTATTCCGCCGCGAGGGTCACGGTCTTGGTCAGCTTGTAGAAGGCGTTGAAGAAGAGCCGGGTGTTCTTGGCGCGACCCCCCGCATTCAGGTCCGCGTCATCGGGATCGTCCACGCCGTAGCCGAGGTTCACGTTCCAGCGTGCCGTGGGGTTCAGGACAACCTGCGCCCATCCACCCTTTGCGGCGACGGACGTGCCGAGGGTGGTATTCACGCCCTGCCCGATACCGCCGAGCCAGCCGTCGAGGTTCTCGCCCGTCCAGAGGTTCCCCTGCAACGCGATTTTCTCGGTGAGGGGCAGGAAGAGGCCCGCCACGAGCAGGCGGCTGTCGTAATTCTTCGCGTCGGGATTACCCGCCGCATCGACTGTTTCCGTCCCGAACTCGCCGCCGATCGAGATCTTCGTCGGCTTCGAGGAAAGAAACGGCGTATCGAGGGCAAGAAGCGCCTCCACCGTCGGACGCGCGGAATCGAGCCCATCGTCCTGTCCGAGGCCGTCGAGGTCGCCGCTCGCAGTCTTCGCGACGGCGACGCGCGCCGTGAGTTTGCTGCCGCCGCCAAGGTCCGCGAGCTTGCTCAAGCGGAGCTGGGCGCGGCGGCTGTAGAGGTACCCGGCGTCACCGAGGAAGCCCGCGTCCAGCGTGACCGGCGCGACGTAGAAGAAAGCGTCCCACGAATGCCCCGCCAGAACCGACCATCCCTCCCCGAAGGCGAGATTCACATAGGAATGACGCAGCCGCACGCTGTAGGCGCTCTCGCTGCCGTTGATCACAAAGTCGATCTCCGCCTTGGCGGTGGCGGTGATGCCATGCTCCTCCGGCAGGGCGAAGTCGAGACCGAAGCGGGAATCGCGCGCCGAAAAGTCGAGCTGACTGTCGCTCTTGCCACTGACCTCGGGCAGGACGAAGAGGGAGAAGTCGCCCGTGGAGGGGCTGGGCTTGTGGCTGTCGTAGGTCGCGTCCAGCTTGATGTAGCCGTAGGGCTTGATGGATAGGGCGCCGAGTTTGATCCCGGTCGGGTTTTCGAGCTTCTCCACGCGGGCGGTCACGGCGGCGAGTTTCTCGTCGGTGACCGATGTCGGCGCGGCGGCAACCGGGGCCGCGGACGTCACCGGTGTGGATGCGTTCTGCGCCTTCGCTGCGGCGAGCTGCTTTTCCAGTTCCGCGATCCGCGCCTCCAGCGCGGCGAGCTGCGCCTGCGTCACGGGACGGGCGACCTCCTCCACGTTTGTGGCGGTTGCAACACCTGTAAAGAGAGCCCCGGCACAAAGCGCCGTGAAGACAAGGAAACGATACTTCATGTTACGATGATTCTGCGGATTACCGGGAGAGAGTTTCCTGCCGTTCGTGGCTTCGGACAGGAAGCGGACATACACCGGGAGCGTCCGCATCCGCAGTGTCCCAGGGGCAATGCGCCATGACGCAAGCCCCGGGTGACAGGAATTATCGGACAATTTCTCGCCCTCTTCAGTAAGTAGGTGGAGAAAAACCCGTCAAAACTTCTGACGGGACGGCAGTATCAACCTAAAAACACTCCAATCGCGAAAACAAGTCCCGATCGGCGCGATCCACTGGCATTTTTAAACGATTTCGGGATGATGTTCTCCGTGTTTCACCGCACGACGAACTTCCGGAAGGTGATCTCGCCCTTGCCGGAGGCGAGTTCGGTGCCGACCTCGATGCTGGAGAGAAACCAGTCTGGCTTGAGGGCGCCGATGGAAAGGAGATGGTCGAACCAAGTCTTCAGGTGGATTTCCCCTTTCTTCGGCAGGTCTTTCGGCAGAATCGCGATGTACACCCACTTCTGGCCGGGCTCCGTGTAATCGGGGTCGATGAAAAGTGCGCACTCGTATCCGTCGAGGACGGCCTGGGTGTGCGGCTTGTCCGGAAAAAACGGCGTGTTGGCGCTATCGAGCCAGATCATGAGCTTCGCGCGAATGTGGGAGGAGTCGGGATTGTCGCAGGAGGTGAAGGCGATGTCGGTCGTCGTGTCGTACACGGCGTCCTCGCAAACGGCGTCGTAGTCGTACTCCAGAACGAGCGGCGGCGCGTCCTTGAGGAGGACGGGCATGCGCTCCGTCGTGGAGGCGTAACCCTCGTACGGCTTGCGGCCCCAGATGATCTCCGGGAAGCTCTTGACGAGGTTCCGCGTTCCCGGCGCGACCTCGGCGGAAAAGTCCCAGCGCCAGCCACGCTCCCCCGTGGCGGGATCGGCAAAAATCGTCTCGCTCCACGGCCCGGTGGCTGCGGCTGTGTTCCAGGTGCAGTTCTCCACCACGTACTCGCCGTCCGTGATCCTCTCCCACTCTCCCGACTTTTCGACGCGCTCCGCGGGTGCGGCAAGCGGCGCCGCAAGCAGGGCCAGCAGCGTGACGGCAAACCCTGAAGCACGCAGGGACGTTTGCATGGCGAATCCTCCGCCACAAGGATAGGGACGCACGCGCCACGAACAAGGGAAATCATTCCCGGATCGCAGTCCTACCCCGCCCTGCCGAGGAGCCGCTCCGCATTGCCGTGCAGGATCGCCTCCTCAAGGGTTTCAGACAGGTGCAGATTGCGAAGGTTCGCGAGGGACTCCGCCTGATCGAACCACGGGGAATCCGAGCCGAAGACGAGGTATTCCGCCGGGTGCAGAAGGAGGATGCGGCGGATTTCCTCCGCCTTCATGTAGTCGAAGCACGCGGCAAGATCGAGGGTCACGGGCCGTCCGAGGAGCCACTTCTCCACCTCGGCCCAGTCCATCCAGCCTCCGAGGTGCGCGGCCACAAGGCGCAGGCCCGGCCTCTTGTCCGCCACGGCGCGCAGCTTCGCGGGATCGCAGATGCGATGCCGTGGGAAACCCACGTCGAAACCGCAGTGAACCAGCAGCACGAGGCCCGCCGCGTCCACCGCGTCGTAAAGCGGCTCCATGCGCGGCTCGTCGAGGGAAAAATGCTGGTAGTAGGGATGCAGCTTGATGCCGGGCAGGCCTGATTCCTTCGCCGCCTGCACGTGCTCGGCAAGAAGCGGATCGTCCGGATGAACCGAGGCGAAGGGGATCAGGCGGTTCGAGGCGATGGAAAGCGACCACGCGAGGATCGAATCGAACTGGGCTGGCTTCGTCGCAATGGAGGCAACGACAGAGGCGTCGATCCCCGCCGCATCCATGGAGGCCAGAAGCGTCGCCGCCTTGCCGTCCAGCACGGGCAGGATGCCGCCGCTTGCCGCCATCTGCGGGAGAGCTTTTTCCGCAAGGGCGTCGGGAAAGATGTGGGTGTGAAAGTCGAGGACCGGCATTGAGGGACATCCTACCACTTTGTCGCCGGAAACGCAGGGAAATTGCGCGCACGCCTCCTGCGAACGCATTCCTCCAAATGCGTGAAGTTGGCACCACCCTCGCCCGGACTTGCGAAGGACGACGGAGTCTGCATAGTGAACCGCGGGGCACCCCTTCCTCTTCGCAAGGATTTCCGCTCCGGCGTTTTCACTTCCGTTCTGTCACGACAGGGCGGGTTAACCCTAGTTTCCACGGCCTTTCGATCGCGAAGGGTTCCGCATCTTTCCATGTCCGACAATACTGTTTCCACCAAGACCCTTCTGCTTCTCTCGGGCAACGAAGCCCTTGCCCGCGGCGCCTGGGAAGCCGGCGTTCACGCGGCGGCGGCCTATCCCGGCACGCCCTCCACCGAGATTCTCGAAAGCCTAGGCACCTACGAGGAGGTGGACGCCCAGTGGTCCGTGAACGAGAAAACGGCCTACGAGGTCGCCTTCGGAACGGCGGTGGCGGGCAAACGCGCGCTCTTTGCCTGCAAGCACGTGGGCCTGAACGTGGCGATGGACCCCTTCATGATCTCGGCGTACACGGGCGTGAACGGGGGCCTCGTCGTCGTCGTGGCGGACGATCCGGGACTTCATTCCTCGCAGAACGAGCAGGACACGCGCCGCCTGATGCCCTTTGCCAAGGTGCAGATGCTGGAGCCCTCCTCGCCGCAGGAGGCTTACGACTTTGCGAAACTGGCCTTCGACCTTAGCGAAAAGAACGACATTCCGGTCGTGATCCGCATGACGATGCGCGTCTCCCACGCCAAGGAAAACGTGGCCGTCGGCACGCGGACGGAAGTGGCGCCGAAGAAGCTCGTCATCGACCCGCGCAAATACGTCATGGTGCCCGGGAACGCCTATCCGCGCCATATCGACCTTGAAAAGCGCCTCGTCGCCCTCAAGGAGATTGCGGAGGCCACCCCGCTCAACCGCGTGATCCCGGGCTCCAAGGCCCTCGGCATCCTGACTTCCGGCGTCGCGGCAATGTATGCGCGCGAGTGCTATCCGGAGGCGTCCTTCCTCGTCCTCGGCATGTCCTTCCCCTTCCCGGCGGACAAGGTGCGCGACTTTGCGAAGACGGTCGAAAAGGTCGTCGTCGTCGAGGAGCTGGAACCCGTCCTTGCCGAGCAGGCTCGCCTTGCGGGCGTGACCGTGTCGGACAAGCATCCGAGCTACCGCATCGGTGAACTGCGCCCGGAATGGATCGCGGACGTTGTGGAAGGCCGTGAAAAGACCTTCGCCCCGTCCACGGCGCGCAAGCCCCAGCTCTGCGCCGGATGCCCGCACCGGGCCACCTTCAGCGCCCTCAAAAAGCTCCGCTGCACCGTGACGGGCGACATCGGCTGCTACACCCTGGGCGCGATGGCTCCGCTCGGCAGCCTCCACACGCAGACCTGCATGGGCTCCAGCATCCCCTTCCTCGAAGGCTTCAAGAAGGCCGGCGCGGAGAAGGCCGTGGCCGTGATCGGGGACTCCACCTTTGTCCACACCGGCATCCCGGGCCTCATCAACGCGGCCTACAACGGCGTGACGGGCGTCCTGCTCATTCTGGACAACGGGACGACCGCCATGACCGGCACTCAGCCCAATCCCGCCACCGGCGTGACCCTCAAGGGCAAGACCTTCAAGAAGCTGATTCTTGAGGATGTCTGCAAGGCCTGCGGGGCGGACACGGTGGACGTCATCACGCCCTTCGAGAACAAGAAGCTGCAAGGCCTCGTCCTCCAGCGCCTCAAGGAGGGGAAGCTCTCCGTCATCATTTCCCGCGCGCCCTGCAAACTCATCGACCGCAAGCGCCGCCCCGTGGTGAAGGTGAAAAAAGAGAACTGCATCGAGTGCGACATCTGCCTTGGTGTCGGCTGCCCTGCCCTCGGCAAGAGCGAGGACGGCACCATCACGGTCAACGAATCCCTCTGCCCCGGCTGCGGCCTCTGCACCCAGCTCTGCCCGAAACAGGCGCTGGTGATCGAGGGGTGAGTGAGTGTTTCCTTCTTCGCTTGCGTGCATGTATTTCGTGTCTTGTATAAAGCTGGATAATAGTTACACCAAAGACGTGAGTGCATCATCAAAATCGAGAATTAGCTGGTCCGTATTGGTCGGTCTCCTTCTGTTCGGGGCACTAGGCTATGGAGCATTCATCGCATTACGGGCGGCGGTAATGGTTTTTTCATCTCTTAACAGTCTGCTGAAAAAGTCGGCCCTGCCACTCAGTCTATGCTTGAAGGTATCTTGCTG
>LVBV01000033.1 GCA_001604565.1 Puniceicoccales bacterium Verruco_01
GCGCTGTCCGCATACAGCGTCCCGTCGTCCTCGGACACGAGCCCTTCCAGCGCCTGACTGTCATGCACGCTCGCCGCCGTTACTTCCCATGCCACGATCAGCTTGCTCGCCGCGTCCACTTTTGTATGGTTCTTGTAACCGAAGTGCGTTTCGTCGTTCTTCTTTGTCCAACGCGCATCCGTGTCCTTTTGTTCGCCCACATTCGGGTTTTCGTCGAAGGATTCGGGCCGCTTGCCATCCTTGATCAAGTCGTTGTCCTCACGCTTGTTACGCTGCTTGGGCGCTTCGATGAAGCTCGCGTCCACGATCTTGCCCGACTTCCCGATCAGGCCGCGCTTGCGAATCGTCTCATCCAGATGATCGAACAGGGCTTTGATGCCTTCCGCGCCCAGGCGTTCCTTGAATAGCCAGATCGTTTTGGCATCGGGCACGTCATCTCCAACATCCAGTCCAACAAAGCGTTGGAAACTGAAGCGGTCCAGTATCTGGAACTCCGTCTCGTCGTCCGAGAGGCCGTGGAACTTCTGTAGCACCAATATCTTAAGCATCAGCACAAGGTCCCATGGACGTGGCCCGCCCTTCGGCTTTTCCGTGAACTTGATCCGGCTTTCCAGCACAGGCCGGAAGCTCTCCCAATCAACGAAAGCGTTCAGCCGATCCAGCCCACGTTCCTTGTTCGCAAGTGCAGCCTTGCGTTCCTGATAGTCAAACAACCCGCCCTGTCCTTGCCCAATCTTGTAGCGCATGATTGTCTATATTGCGCAAGCGGTTGCACGTCAAGTTGCTAGAGGTGGCCTATAGAGTCTGCTCTACCCAAGAGTGGAATCAAGGCAAAGCTGCCGGTGTTGTTACGACCTTTGCGACGGGAGTCTGCTCTACCCAAGAGTGGAATCAAGGCAAAGCCATCAGCAGCCGGGCTTTCGAGGGCTGCGTAGTCTGCTCTACCCAAGAGTGGAATCGGGACACTTATTCTCGACGGAAACAAGGAAAAGGCCGGACGGCGCGCTGCCGCGCATCCGTCCGGCCTTTTGGCTTGGTTTGGTGTCGTGAGGAGTCAGAGTTTCGGAAGCGGCTCATTGAAAGCCTCTTTCATCACCCATTCGCATTCCGTTCCTGCCACGTCCACTGCGGGAATGCCGTCGGGCTTGCGGATACTCACGGAATAGCTCGCCTCGTCCTGATTGATCGAGAGGATGCACTCGTAGCCTTCCGGAATGAGACTCTGAAGAGCCTTCATGATCCCCTTGGCGTTCGTCTCGATTGCTTTGATTGCGTTGATCTTGTTCATGGCTAGGCGATCCTCACGGCCCGCGTTGCCACGAGCTGATTGTTGAAGACTCTCCATTTCTCGATGCGGAAGCGGACCGGCTCGAAGGTTTTGAGCTGCGGGAAGGCGGTCACCTGCAGGCCGTTCACGGTCACGCGGCTGTCCTCCTTCGGGTCTGCGAACTCCTCCACCGCGAGGAGACCGCCCTCGTAGGCGATTTCGTGGCGGAGGCTGACGGCAATTCCGCTGCCGTCCTTGCGGTTAAAGGCCCTCGCCGTGCTGGACACGACGATGCCGCTCACAAACAGCCCGCTCTCTTTCATGTCGGGCGCTTTTGTTTCGTTTTTCTCATTCATAATAATCTGCGAGCCAGATGGATAAATCACCCGGCTCCCTTATCAGTATTTGCCCGTTACCGAGGTATCGGCCCTCCCGTGCAACGGGCAGCACGAGTTGGCTGAGGATTTCCTGAAAGTTGCCGCGCAGGACGAACTGGCTGTATCGCGCGGTCTTGGTCCCGATCTCCCCGGCTATGACCTGTCCCATGCGCGCCCAGCGCGAAAGGCGCTCGCCGATGTTCCCGGCAAAACGGCGCTTGGAGGTGCGGGGCTTCTCGGGTGCGATTTCCTCCTCGGCCTCAGGCGCGGGTTCGTCGGCGGGTTTCTTGAGAAAGCCGTGCGAGGACTGGAAGACGCGGAGCCGCCGACGCCGGAGAATCCATTCGGGCAGCGCGAAGCCCTTGCAGACGTATTTGAGGAGGTAGCGGAATTCGCCCTGGCTTTTGATCCGCTCCACGTTGCAGCGCCCGAGCGCCCACAGGTCGTTCAGTAGCTGGCCGGGCAAGAAGCGGCTGGTGAGGAATATGACGTGGAAGTGCGCCCAGCCGTCCTCGTGAAACTCCACCTTCACGCAATACGGGGCGTTGATGGCATAGGTGCGGCCCTGATGCTCGACGCCCTGCCGCAGCCGGTAGAAGACCTTGCGGAGGCGCTTGCGGGCGTGCTCAAAGGCGGCCTCGGGATCCCCGTTGCACGTTTCGCGGGCGAGGGTGAAGGTGAGGAACAGCTTGCCCGACACGTCCGGCAGGAGCGGTTCAAGGCGGCGCAGAACCTTCCTGATCCCGACGGGGTGAAACCACGACGCGGGGACGTATTCGCGCAGGATCGTGCGGATCATCGGAGGGCGCTCCCTTCCGCGTTGGCCGAAGCTCCGGCGACTCCTGCCGGGTTGCGGCAGGAACCCACGCTGCTAAATCCGCCCGCGAGCCTTTCCCTAAAGGGGGCTACGGGCGGATTTGCATCGGCGGGCCGATGCCGCGACGTCCCGCCGCAAAGCCTCGCCGGGGAGGTGGGCGCATCGGTAAAGCCCATCCGCACCAGAAGGACCGAGATGTGGACCGGCCCGTCCATCAGTCGATCCTCCCCGTGGTTTCGCGTAGAAACCGTTCAAGCTCCCAATGCGGGTAAATCGGGCGGCGCGTGGCGCGGGAGGGATGGAGGAGCCCGCGCCGGGCAAGGCGGTCAATCGTGGCCGGGCTCTGACCAAGGATTTCCGCCGCCTCCTCGCGGGTGTAACCAAGGCGGCTGGCGGAGCGTGGGGACGATTCGGACTTGTTCATACCTACGAGAGTCGTAGGTATTCGCGAACTTAATACCGACCTCGTCCGTCCGCCGTGTCGGAATTATCACTTATCTTGTTTTCCGCTTGCGGGTTACGCGCGGTCGCCCCGGCGTTTTCAATGTCAGCCCAATGCGCTCGCAAATCTTCTCGACGCGCTTAAGTCCCCCCACCTTGGCTTTTCCGTCCATGATACAAAGCCAGCGATGAAGTTGCGGAATGTTCTTCATCTCCTGTACACGGGGCCACCAGATTAAAAGCGTTATCATGATTGGCGTGATGGAGGTTCCCCTTCCATAAAGAGAACCGCGCATGTCCAGCCCCTTGAAACCATCGGCCAATCCCGCGAAAAACTCCGCAGCCTCATTAATGGGCGCATGCAGATACATCTTCCGAATGGAACGCAGGAAGCCTTTCAACATCTCCTCCTGCTCCGAGGCATCGCCACAGAAGAAGATGCTGCTCAACGTGCGCTCGAATCTTTGCATGAGTTCCTCTTCCGGAACTTCGGAAACGATCTTTACATTCTTCGGGTGGGCCAGCCTCTGAAGATTTTTCATTTGCCAGATCAACTGGTCCTGCGACCAGCGAAGAGAGCCAATGATGTATCCCGCCTTGTATGAGTTGCGGTAACCGGTCTCGGTTGCCGCTTCCTTGAGGTAGAGGAAGACATGTTCATCCAAGTGCTTGTGAACCCTGCGGACCCAAACGGGGAGTTCTGGTTCGGGGCCACCGGTTTCCCGTTGCATGAATGCGCTCATCGACTGGCGGAGCGTTTGGAAGAAGGTTTCCACATCTTCCTTCGAGACGTAAATCGTGTCGTTCTCGATTTTCATCAGAACACCATCCTTTCCGCCATTGCTGCGGAGTGGGAGTCTCGCAGATGGCCGTAGGTTTTCGCAACCAGTAACCCGCCGTCCTTGTGGCCGATCCATGCCGCGATCGTCTTGAAATCGACGCCCACCTCGATTGCGTTGCTGACGAAGTAGTGCCGCAGACAGTGGTGGGTTACTTTTTGTAACCCGGCGGCCTTGCAAGCCGATGCGATTGCGCGCTTTGCAGACTGTGTTTGGATCACCCGATCATCGGGTGCGGGATGATTTTCCTCGCGAAGACCGCGCAGAAACTCCGCAAGCTTGGGGAAAAGAGGGACGATCCTGATTTCATGGTTTTTCGTGCCAACGGCGCCGCCCGTCACCGTGAATTGACCACGTCCGAAATCAATCTCCCGCCATGTGATGTTGGTCGCCTCGGCAAGCCGCATTCCTGAGTAAGCGAGGAGCCGCACAAGATTGCCCGCCTCGCGGGTTCTCGGGTCCATGCCGTCGAGGGTTTGCGTCAGGCGCTCGAATTCGTCCTGCGTCGGAATGCGGACGAGCTTGGAGACGGCCTTGAGTCGCGGCACGGCCTTTGCCGGATTTTCAAGGAGGATGCCGCGCTCAACGGCGTGTTCCAGCACAGCCTTGAGGAGATTGGCGTCCTTATTGTAGGTGGAAGGCCGCACCTCCCCCGCCCTCTCCGTGGCCCATTCGCGGCACATCTGGCGGGTGATCTCCGTTGTCCGCATGCTCCCGAAGCGTTTGCAGACTTCGCGGAAGGAAAGGGCGATGCGCCTTGCCGACGCAGGCTTGAGTGCGGCGCTCTGCATCGTGAGCCACTGCGTTCCAAGTTGAAGGAAGGTCAGACGGCGTTCCTCCGGTCCGGACCTTGCGACTCCAGATTCGCGGCGGAACTCGGAGAGGCGACGTTCCGCAAGCCTGCGGTCGCGCGTTTTGAGAGAGCGTTTGATTTGCTTGCCGCCCCTTTTTACGAGCGCATAGTAGGTGCCCGATGACGTGTTGCGGTACAGGCATTCCCCCACTTTCAGAAAAGGCTCCGTCGCGGGTACTTCTTCAGTCTTCTTGGGCATACCCCAATGCAACGGGTTACAAAAGTGGGTTACAAGTCCCTTTTTTCGCCCCGCGCATTATATCCGTAAGTCGTTCATTATAAATAAGTGTGGCAGTAGCTCAGTTGGATAGAGCAGCGGTCTTCTAAACCGCAGGCCCCGGGTTCGAATCCCGGCTGCCACGCCACTTTCGGATTTATCTTCCACGAGAGATATCGTGTCCGTCGTAGGTCAGCTTCAGTCCTCATCCATCCACTGGAGGACAATCTTGCGCGTCTCTTCCGGTAAGGGAATCGGAATATCCCACGGTGGGCAGCGGTGTGTCATGGTCATGTTAATGTGCTTGATGCAGAGCGCGACGCTCTGCTCGTCCTTCGTGGCGTTCGCCCTTTCATCACTAGGATGGAACGGTTGTCGGGACGCGGCACGGGGTTCGGTCTCATATGGGACGCCATCCATCCCGGCATGGCGTCGATGAAAGCGATGCCGTCGTTCAGGAAATCGGGCTTGTCGAGGAGCGAAACGGTCTCCCCGTCGATCACGGCGTCCAAGTTTCCGTAGTCCGTGACGTATGCGCGGGCGATGTTCATTCGCATCACCGCTACGCAAACCGGGCCTTGCGGGCGAGCCAGAGGGCTAGGAGCGCCGCGCAGGCCGGCGGCAGGACCGCGGCGAGCATTGGGTTCATACGGCCCTGCCCTCCCATCATCGTTGCGAGGTTGGCCAGCGCGAAATATGCGAAGAAGAGGCCCATCGCCTTGGAAAGACCCACGAAGGCGTTCACGCGCACGCCCGTCACCGCAAAGGGCACGCTGATGCCGACGACGATCAGGCAGATGAAGGGCGAAAGGCCCATCGAATAGTAGCGGACGAGGTACTGGTCGCGATCCGGGTCGCCCGTCGGCGGAATGGTGGCTAGAACCTCCGAAAGTTCGCCCATGGAAAGGTCCTTGGCTCGCTTTTCGCGCAGCTGCATCGTGAGCGGGGTTTCCGTAAAGTCGGTGAAAACTCGCTTCTCGAAGGGGACCGAGCGCACGACATCCTGCGTCACGGGGTCGAAGCTGATGACGCGGCCCCGGTAGAGAACCCACGAGCCGGTGGCGGCGTCGTATTCCCCCTCGCTCGCCATGACGCGCATCGCCTCGGCGTTGTGTTCGCCAAGCTGCGAGACCATGACGCCCCAGGCCCGTCCGCTGTATTTGCTGAAACGGCTCATGAACCAGAGGCGCTTTTCCTCGAAATTGTTGAAGGCGAGAGAGTTCACGACCCCCACCTCGTCGGCGGAGGCGCTCTTGAGCTGGCTGGAATACGAGTAGCCGTCCCAAATGGAGCGGGATTCTTCCACCGACCACGGCACGATCTTCGCGTTGAGGACAAAGAGCGCCACAGCCAGCACCGCTCCGAAGACCCAGAGACTGCGCGTGATCTGCCAGAGTCCGAGTCCGCACGCGCGCATCGCCGTAATCTCGTTACTGCGGTGAAGCTGCCCGAGGGAGAAGAGGATCGAGATCATGAAGACCAGCGGCAGCACCGTGGGCAGGTAGCTCGGCAGCAGCACCGCGTAATAATACAGGATCGCACCCGTCCCCACCCCCATGTCGATCAGATCCTTCAGGTTGTCGTACACGTTCTGAAGGAGCAGGAGCCCCACGAAGGCGAAGAACGCGATCGCGAAGGTCTGCAAACACTGGGAGAGGACGTGGCGGTCGATCAGCTTCACGGCACAGGGGAATGGGGAAGGTGTAACGTCCGGGTCTCTCCTTCGCGAGCCTTTTCCCGTGACGGAATCCGCGACGCGCAACCGGTCGTCACAAAATTCGTCCGCAAGTCCCTTCCGGGCTTCAATTCCGCTTCCAACCGGCTATAATCGACCGTCAGGGATGACCGAATCCACCCCCAGACGACGTTTGCGGGAACACTGGAACACGCGGCTCGGCGTGATTCTCGCGGTGGCGGGGAGCGCCATCGGACTCGGGAACTTTTTGCGCTTTCCAGGACTGGCGGCTCAGTATGGCGGCGGTGCCTTCATGATCGCGTATTTCTGCGCCTTTCTGCTTCTGGGGCTGCCCATCTGCTGGGTGGAATGGACGATGGGGCGGCGCGCCGGGCGCCATGGTCTGCACGGAATCCCCTTCATGCTCGTCGCCCTCACCAAGATGCCGAAGACGCGCTTCGTGGGCGTCTTCATGCTCCTGGTCCCCATCGCGATCTACATTTACTACATCAACATCGAGGCGTGGTGCCTAGGTTACGCGGTCAACTTCGCTTGGGGGGGGATCGACTTTGCCCAATCCTCGGACGCGAGAGGGTTCTTCGCGGACTTCGTGGGGCTTTCCGGCGACGGCAGCGCGCTCGGTATCGGACTGGCCAAGTCCGGCCTGTATCTGGGCATCTGCATCTACCTGAACTTCCTTCTGCTCTACAAGGGCATCTCGCGCGGCATCGAAAGATTCTGCCTCTACGCCACCCCGGCGCTCTTTGTCATCGCCCTCGTCGTCCTCCTGCGCGTCCTCACCCTCGGCATCCCGAACCCCGCCCTGCCCCACAACAGCATCGTCAACGGCCTCGGCTACATGTGGAACCCGGACAAGGTGGTGGTCGAGACGCGCTCCGCCGAGGATCCGGGGAAGTGGGTTGTGCAAAACGAGATCCTCGGGGCGGACTCCATCGCCAAAGTCCGCAGCGGCGCGCGCAAGGACCCGGAACTGCGCGTTTCGACGATCAGCATGTGGCGGCAGTTGCAGAATCCGGAGATGTGGATGCGGGCGGCGGCACAAATCTTCTTTTCATTAAGCATCGGTTTCTGCCTGATCCTCACCTACGCGAGCTACCTGCGCCGGTCGGACGATGTGGTTCTTTCCGCCCTCTCCGCGACGAGCGCCAACGAATTCGCGGAGGTGGGCCTCGGTGGGATGATCACGATCCCGGCGGGCTACGCCTTCCTTGGCGTGGCGGGCGTGGCGGGCGCGGGAACCTTCGGACTGGGCTTTAGCGTTTTGCCGATGGTCTTCAGCATGATGCCGGGCGGCGCGTTCTTCGGGGCGCTCTTCTTTTCCCTTCTCTTCATCGCCGCGGTGACCAGTTCCATCTCCATGCTCCAGCCCGGGCTGGCCTATGTGGAGGAGGCTATGCCCCTCACGCGGCGGCAATCGGTGGGCATCCTCGGCACGCTGACGACGCTCGGGGCGATGTTCGTCGCGTACTTCAGCGACGGCCTCAAGGCGATGGACACGCTCGATTTCTGGTTCGGCACCTTCATGATTTTCGTTCTGGCCACGATCCAGATGGTGATCTTCAGCTGGATCACCGGGGTGGACACGATTTTCAGGGAGATGAAGTACGGCGCGAGCTTCCTGCCACCGCGCTTTTTCCGTTTCGTCATCCGCTGGGTGTCGCCGCTCTTCCTGATCCTCGTCGGCGGTCTCTGGGGATATTTCGACCTCTTCAACTTGGACGGCGGCAACCCCAGTTCCTACGTGCGCGATCTATTCATCCGTCCGGACGGCGTGGCAGTCATGACCGTGCTCTTCATGCTCCTCACCGCCTTCTTCCTCACGATGATCCTGCCGCCGCGTGCACATTTTGAAAAACTCTCGCGCAAGGCCGCCGAAGTGGAAAGAGAGGAACAGGTATGACAACGGGCGGATGGCTGGTCATGATCCTCTCGGTCGGCTCGGCGACGGGGTTCTTCGCCTTCTGCATCGCCCGCGTCTTGAAGGCGGAGGACGCGGCCAAACCGCACGCTCCGGACGAGGTCGACGACGTGGATTTCGAGGATAATGACGAACGAGAGGACAGCACCGGCAGCGGAAACTGAGGCGGAGGGAAGCGACGCGGGCCGCGCGCCGCTTCTGCACCTCTTCGTCCCGGCAGCGGCGGGAATCGTGCTGGCAAAGTGCGTTGACGGCATGCCGCCCCTGCCATTCGCCCTTGCGGCGCTGGCGGTTGCGGCGGGGCTCCTCGCGCTGGATTTTCTGCCGCGCGCGAAGGCGGGCAACTGGTTTCCAATTCTCTGGCACTGCCTTTTCCCGATCGGCGTTTTTCTCCTTTTCACCTCTTACGGGGCGGTGCGCCTGCCGCCCTCCCACGCGGAGCTGGCCGCCCTCCCGCCGCGATGGGCACAGGTCAGCCTGCGGGTCCTTGCCGTGGTTCCGGGAAACGCTTACGGGCAAATCCGCGGCATCGCACGCGTCGAAAAGGCCCCGGCGATTCAGGACCACCTCGCCGGTCAGAAGGTTCTCTTTGTCCTCAAAGGCCCGGCTGAACTGGAGGTCGGCAGCCGCTTCGCCGCGAAGGGTATTGTCCATCGCCGGGAAACGGATGCGGCGGCGGATTCCTATTCCGCGTGGCTGGAGCGGAGTGGCGTGTATTTCGAGCTCCGCCGCGTGCGGATCGAGGGAACGGTTGCCCCGCCGGGATCGATCGACGCCTTTGCCAATCGCGCACGAAGCTGGATGCGGGAAAAGCTCCTTGCCGGATCGGAGAAACTGCCGGAAATCCGGGCGCTCGTCCCCGCGATGATGCTGGGGGACAAGGCCCTCATGAGCCGCGAGGACAAGACGCTGTTCCGCGAGACGGGGATGATGCACCTCTTTGCCGTGAGCGGGTTGCACGTGGGCCTCGTGGCGCTGGTGGTCGAGGCGATGCTGGCCCTTGCGCACTTTGGACGCACGCGGCGGATCCTTGCGGGACAGGCGGTGCTGCTGGCTTACGTCATCGCCATCGGCTCTCCTCCTTCCGCCGTGCGCGCCTTCCTCATGATCCTCTTTTTCCGTACCGGGCGGCTCTGGGGGCGTCCCGCGAAGGGCCTGCCCTCCCTCGCGGCGTCGGCGGTGGCGGTGTTACTCTGGCAGCCGCTCCAGCTCTTCGATGTCGGCGCGCAGCTCTCCTACGGGATCGTCGCGGCGATCCTCCTTTACGGCATCCCACTCGGGGAGTTCTTCAAGAAGCGTTTCACCGAGGAGGACTTTTTACCGCCGGACGACCTGAACCCTTTCCGCAGGCGGCAGAAGTGGATGACGGCGCGGCTTTGGGAGAGCACGGGCATCTCGCTCGCGGCCTTCGCGGCGTCGCTACCGCTTTGCGTGGCCTACTTCGGCTACCTTGCGCCGGTGAGCGTGCTTCTCAACCTCGCGATGATCCCGCTCGCCCTCGTCGCGGCGGTGGCGGCGGTTCTTTCGATCGCTCTGTCGCTCGCGGGAACGCTGCCTTTCCTCGGCTTCCTCGACGGCGCGGCGCAGTTTGTGAACCATGCCTCGTGGTTTACTTCGTGGATCATGGAGCGTCTCGCGGCGGCGGCGCACAACATTCCCCTTGCGCACTTTTCCACGTCCTTCGCCTCCCCGTGGCAGGGCCCGGCGCTCGCGGCGATGGTCCTCGCCCTCATGGCGCTCCTCAATTACGGGAAGCTCCGGCACAGCCTGTTCTGGATGCTCTCGCCGATCTGGGCCCTCGGAGCGGCCCTCGCGCTCTCCGCCGCCGTGCAGGCCCTCGCTTAGGGAACTAAAAACAGAGGTTTTACCGCAGATAAACGCAGATGTACGCAGATTTCCAGAAGTGAATTCAGGGACGGAATTTCTTTTCTTAACTCAAAAATCCTCTTCCTCTGACATCTGCGTACATCTGCGGTTAACCACTTCTTGTTTCTTTTCTTATAATCCGCGTAATCTGCGGTTAGTCATTCTGCGGACTGTTTTCCCCATCAGCAGATGGAGCCCGCGTAGAAGAGCCAGCCTGTGCCGAGGGTGAAGAGCAGGTCGCCGTAAAGGCCGTGTTCGAGGCCTGCGAGGAGGAGACTGCCGCTGCGCAAGTAGGTCCGTCCGAAGAGGATCCCGCCCAAGCCAGCGAAGACCGGCGCCACCCAGTTGCCGAGGAAGGCGTGCGCCCAGCCGAAGAATAGGGCGCTCGCGAGGATCATCGCCCAGTCGCTCTTGAAAAGCGGCCTGTAGCGCTCAAAGAAAAAGGCGCGGAAGACCATCTTCTGCGGATACGCGGAAAGGACCGGATACAGGACCATCACAATCGCCCACACAAGCGGTGCCAGTCGCGGGAAATCGAGGAAGCTCTCCGGCATGTAAGCGCGAGAAAGAACCGCCGCCAGCCCCGCAAGAGGCAGGAAGATCAACGCTCGGCGCAGGAGAAAGCGCCCGAACACCGGCCCGGCCCCGAGGCGCGTGAGGTCAAAACCCTTCCGCCGACGCAGCCAAAGCCACGCAGCGAGTCCCCCAAGCAGAATGATCGGCACAATGAGCCCGTTCACATGCCGCCGGAAAAGGATGAACACACAAGGCACCCCGCCGAAGAGAAGGAGCATCTCCGCCCAAAGGCGACACGCCGCGAGCCGCCCCGCCTCCGCAAGGCCGCCAACCTCCACCACCGCCGCCTTCTCAGCGTTCATCGCGCCCGATTTGAGGAAAGGATCCAAAACAAGTCAAGAAACCGGGGAAAAGCGGCGCGGAAAGGGGCGCAGGCGGCGAGAATTGTCCCGAACGCTCTGACAGCATCTCGCTACAACGACAGCGCGTTGCGGATCTTCCGGGCTTCCTCCTCGGTGAACTTCGTGCCGCGCCGCAATTTTGACGCAAGCGTAAAGCGGCTCATTCCCGCACGCCGCGCGAGGGCCGCGGTGTTCAGGACGGGTGCAAAGCGGCGGATTTCGTCTGCCACCCTGTCCGGCTCCGGTATCCTGTCCCCGTGCGCCTCCATGCTGGCGAGAAAGCCTTCAATCGCATCCTCGATATTCTCCACTGCTTCCTTGTAGGTGTCGCCGTGCCCGAGGCAACCGGGCAGCGCCGGAACGCGCGCCACGTAGCACTCGTCCTCGTCACTCCACGCAATGTTGATCTGGTATCTGGCGTTCATGGTTTTTCCTCCAGCATTCTTCGCGCCTCTTTGACGTAAACCGGTTTCAAATCCTTGCCATGCCTGGGCAGACTCAGCATCCGCCCGTCCGGCGCACGAAAGATATGGTGCGAGCCGGTCACGCGGTCCAGCGTCCAGCCCTTCTGCGTGAGGACCGAAGCCAGCTCGGCGTAGGTGACGTTTTTATCCTGCCTTCCCGACAGAATTTTCTGCAACGCCTTCTCCGCCGTCGTCATCGCTGACAATCCAATTTGCACACATTTGTGCGCAGGTCAAGCGTTCAAGCAGAAAGGTTATCTTTGAAGGCGGCCTTTGATTGTTGAAATCAATACAGTTGCATTATTCAAATCCATAATCTCATTAGGCCACCTCTAACAACACCGGATTTCGCCGCTTCTTTTGAGTAGTCACGTTTGTTTTC
>LVBV01000006.1 GCA_001604565.1 Puniceicoccales bacterium Verruco_01
CCCCAAATGGCCGGATTCGACGAACAGATTGTCCGCGAGTACTTCGAGTTGCAGGGCTTCATGGTCCGGCAATGGCGCAAGTACCAGACCCCGGCGCGCAAAAAGCTGCCCGAGGAGGAGATCGACCTTGTCGTCTATAATCCCCGGTGGGAAAAATCCGCTCGGGAGCCGGGCTTCGTCCTGTTTTCGAGCGAACTGCGCCGCATCCACAAGGCGGTCGTCGCCGTGCGCGGCTGGCATACGACGCAGCACTTCACGCCCCGGATGATCGAGACCAGTTCCGAGATCGTGAAGTTCATCGAGCAGGACGTGCTCAAGAGCGCCGAGGATTTCTTCCGCACCGAGGACGCCGCGGAAAGCGAAGGGAATCTTTTCCGCATCCTCGTCCTGCCGGGCCTGCCCGCCGCCGAACCGCATCGCTCCGACAGCATCCGCCTCCTCAAGGAACGCGGCGTGGACGGGGTGATCTCCTTCCGCACGATGCTCTCGGACATCATTTCGCGCGTGGAGGTGAACCGGAATTATTCCAAGAGCGACCTTTTGCAGATCCTGCGGATTCTGAAGGCGTACGACCTCGTGAAGGACACGCAGCTGCGCCTCTTCGGCGAAGAGGACAAGTAAACCGTAAAAGTCCCGTTCTTCCGGAACTAGAAGCTCGCGTCCGGCGTGTTCTGCGTGGCGATGTTGCGGATGACCGATTCGCCCGTGCGGTCGCTGACGAGGATGAAGACCTGATTTCCCTTTGCCCAGGTCACGGCCAGCTTGTCGCCAAGGTCAACAATCACGGGATTGGTGAGCTTTCTCGAACAACCGCCCAGACACCGGCGCTCCATGACGATGAGGCGAGCGGAATCGTTGTTGGAAAAACCGATCTGGCCCATGATGCCGTTCTGCGTGGCAATGGAACCGTACGTCGCGGGGATATAGTCCCCGAGCTGCGAAGGCATGGCGCCCGGCACCGGCGCGTTGTCCGAACGCAGGCCAGCGTAGATGCCGTCGAGATTCTGGGCTTGGTGCAGGTGGCTCTCGGTGACAGCGCGGATCACCGTGGCATCGACAAAACTCGCCAGATCATCTCCGCCGCTGTTGCGACCGATGAAAAAGAAGATGCTCCCCACGATGGCGAGCGACGCCGCGATGCTCACGGCGTAGCGGACGACCTGCCCCCGGCGCGTTTCCAGACGGGGCGGCGCCTCCTTCGCAAAAGGGACCACGTTGGCCTCCCCCGCCTCGTGCGCGGCAAGAATCCTGTCCAGAAGGCCCGCGGGCGCCTTCACATCGCGAAGCTTGTCCGCAAAGGCATGGTCGAAGGCGCGTTCGCTTTCCATCCAAGCGGTGAGAGCCGGGTCCTTCGAGGCGATTTCACGCGCTTCTTCCACCTCGGACGGTACGTCCTGCCCGGGGCGCCACGCATGAAGCAAATCTTTTATTCTACGAACGTCCATCGCTGTGTTTCTAATGATGAGATGCGCGCCCCTCGTGAACTATTTCCGCAAATTTTTGAGCAGGGCATTCTTGAGCTGGATCTTCCCGCGGGAAAGGCGGCTCATGACCGTGCCGATCGGGATGCCGAGGGAATCGGCGATCTCCTTGTAGGAAAGGTGCTCCAAGTAGTAGAGGGTGAGCGGGGCGCGGTAGATTTCATCCACGGACTGAAGCGAGTCCACGGCCTGATTTGCGTCCAAACTCGTCATCACCTCGGGCTGGACGACGGGAAGCTCCGCCTCCAGTGCGTCCGGCTCCTGACTGATGAAGGGGGAAATGCGCCGCCGCACCCGCAGGTACTCGCGGTACAGGGTGGTGAAGAGCCACGACTTCACACGCGAGGCGTCGCGCAGGGAATCGCCCTTCCTCGCCCAGATGAGGAAGGTCTGCTGCACGAGGTCCGACGCATCGCTCTCGTTGCGCGAAAGGCTGAGGGCAAAACGGTACAGGGGCTGGTAATACTGGCGGGCCAGCGTGGCGAAATCCAGGTCCTGTGTCGGGTTTTCGATCGTGTCTGTCACCTTCCTCCTCCCCCGGGGCGAATGCGGGATGTTCGCCCCATGCGTGAAAGCCATATTATGGACGCAGCCCTCTCCACGCAAGAAAAACGCGGATTTGACTGAGACCGGCTCGCAACTGAAACGCTTCCCGCGGCGGGAGAACGGCCTTGAGGGCTGGGCGCCGTCCCCTACTCCGCCCAGATGCTGCGGGTATTGCCACGCAGTTTTTCGGCAAGAGCCCGGCGTTCCACGGGGGCGAGCTGCCCGGCAAGGTGCAGGATTCGCTCGGCAAAGTCTCCACTCTGATAGTTCGCCGTCTCCATCAGGTACAAAAGAAGCGCCGCGCGGGGGATCTGATAGCTCTTGCGCTTCTCGTCGCCCGAGGGGCCCCGCGCGTTCAGGGCGTGCCCCATGATCTTCTGGTTGTCGAAGCAGTCGCGCACATACTGGGGGCTGCGCCCGATGACACAGGCCGCCTCCTTGGAGCTGAACCAGTTCTTGCCCTCGGGCAAAAGTCCCGCCACGGGCGAGAGCGGGACCTCCGCCTCCTCTCGCCGCTTCGTCACGGCTGCCCCTCCCTCAGGACGCCGTCGAATTCCGGACGCGGGGGCTGGCCCCGGCGGGCGGCGCGGTAGCCCTGATAATAGGCGTCGCGGCGCGTTTTTTCCACCGCCAGTTCTATGCGGCGGGCGAGGTTTTCACTCAAGATCCGTGCAGTGTACACGTTCGTGCAGGGCACCTTGGCGAAGGCCAGCCAGTTGCGGCCCGTGGAAAGAGTGTGCCCGGTGTCGATCACGAGCTCGGCGCAGCGCCCCGTGGCCTGAACGCGCAGAATCGGGGAAGTGTCAATAGCGTAGTCCTTTGTCATGGTCGTCGTCTCCTAGTATTCGAATTCGATGCGGCTCTGGCGCGGAACAGGGCGCAGGCCCAGATTTTCCCGCCCGGGATAGAGATAACCTTCGCGCGTCAGGTACGCGTCCACGAGCGCCGCGACGAGGCTCGAAACGGAGCGATGGTCGTCCTGCGCGGCCTGCCGCAGTTTCTCCTGCATGACGGCGGGCAGACAGACCGACATGTTTGTCGAGGGATGAATCAGCTTTTTCATGGTGAACATTACTTCACGTATCGGATTTATTGGCAAGAAAATTTATTATATTTGACTATTTTGGTAATTTCTATTAACTCGAAGGCAGGATCAACAACTTGCGGAACGCGTCACCGCGAAACGGGCGCGAATTGAAAGAGCGATTGAAACCAGCGGGGCACTCATGAACGACACGGCTGCGGGCAAGCACAGGACAGTGGGGATTTCGATGAATCCGGCGCTGGAGGCGAGGGCACGGGCACGGGCGAAGGCTCTCGCCCTGCACTTCAGCACCTATGTGGCGCAATGCGTGGAGTCCGAACTGCGGGGCGACGCGCAGCTCATGCGCGAGGAGGGTCTGGACCTCGAAAGCGCCCTCACTCGCGCGCGGGAATACATGGAGAAGAAGACCGTCTCGATCGACTTCGAGACGGACGTGGCCGGCGTGCTGGAAAAGAGCGGTCTGCCCGTCCGGAAGCTCGCGAAGCTGGGGGACGCGCGCGTGGATTTTGTCGTCACCCTGCCCTCGCAAAAGCTGCTCGCGGTGGAGTGCCGTCACAACGTGCGCCAGCAGTACGCCCTCGCCCTCGGGCAGGGACTGCTCCTGCGCGCCCATCCGGACGTTGCGGCGGCGATCGTCGTCGTCCCGTATCTTGAGGGGTTCGACCCCACGGTGCTGACCGAGTTCGAAAAGCACGACATCCGCGTCGCCACACCCGATATTCTGGAGCGTGTTCTCGCCGTCGTCTCGAAGGCAAGGGCGCGGTAGCAGAGGTGCGTCACAGGCTCGGAGAGGGTTCCTTGTTCTCCGGATAGCGCCTCCTGCAAATGTCCAGAAGGGTGCGGAAGAGATCCTGCGCCTTGAGCGGTTTGGAAAGGTGCGCCACCATCCCGACTTCCAGACAGGCCTTCACGTCCTCGGCGCGTGCGTGCGCGGTGAGGGCAACGATTTCCGGTCTGGCGTTTTCCGGCAGGTTTTTGAGGATTTGCCGCGTGGCCTCCAGTCCGTCCATGACGGGCATCTGCACATCCATGAGGATCGTGTCGTAATTTTTCGCGAGGGCCATCTTCACCGCCTCGACTCCGTTGTGGGCAAAGTCCGGCGAGATCCCCATGCGGCGCAGCATCATGCCGATCACCTTCTGGTTCACAAGATTGTCGTCCGCAACGAGGATCCGCATCGAGCAGCAGGCTTCCGACACGGGACTCATCGTCTCCTCGGCGTTTTTTGCGGGAGCGGCATATCCGGGCGGAGCGACAAGCACGGGAATGGAAAAACGGAAGGTGGACCCGAGGCCGGGAGTGCTGTCCAGCTCAATCAATCCGCCCATGAGCTTCACAAGACGGTCGCTGATCGCCAGCCCGAGTCCCGTGCCGCCGTGGCGCCGGGAATGGGAACTGTCCACCTGCTCGAAGGGCCGGAAGAGACGCCCGCGGTCCTCGGTGGAAATGCCGGTCCCGGTGTCGGTCACGGCAAAGAAAAGCCGCCCCCTGCCCTGACCCATGTTCTCGAACGAAGCGTGCAGGGTCACGCTTCCACGTTCGGTGAACTTGACTGCGTTGGAGAGCAAATTCAAAAGCACCTGACGCAGACGAACGGAATCGAAGACGAGATCCCCGGGCAGGTCGTCGGGCACCTCGCAAAAGAAATCGAGACCCTTGCGGATCATTCCCGGCGAGACGAGCCCGACGAGCCCCGCGACAAATTCATGAAGTTGCACCGGTTCCGGGACAAGACGCAGCGTCCCGGCCTCGATGCGTGAAATATCGAGGATATCGCTGATGATGGCCACCAGCAGGTCGCAGGACTCCGCGATCGTGTCGAGACACTCGCGTTGTTCGGCGGAGTTGGGAGTTTCGCGAAGGATCTGCACCATGCCGACAATGCCGTTGAGCGGGGTGCGGATTTCGTGGCTCACGTTGGCCATGAAGAGCTCGCGCGCCTTGAGAGCCCCCTGCAGCTCGCGCACCATGCGCTTTTTCTCGGTCACGTCGTTCACGATGCGGAACATCCGTCCGCCGACCTCGGCAATGAACACCTCGATGTCGAGCTCGCGTCCCGACTGGATTCTCGCCCGGTATTCGACGGGCTTTGCGGGCTGCCCGGTCTCGCGCGCCTCTTGCAGGTTCGCCTCCATCTCCGCCATCTTGGCCCGGCGGTAAACGGGATCGGGCATGACGAATTCCTGCATCTGGTCGAGCGTCGCAAAAGGAGCCGATCCCATGCCGGCAAGGTCGCGGAAACGCTCGTTGGTGAAAATAATGCGACCCTCGGCGTCGGTGATACTGATGGCCAGGGGCGACTTCTCAAGAAGCATGCGCAACTGTTCGCTCCTGTCGCGAAGGGCTTCCTCGGTGTGCCCGAGCTGGGTAAGCAGGGCGTTGATGTCACTGGCCAGAGACCCGATCTCGTCATGGGAATCCACCTTTAGACGCCGTTGGAAGTATGCGGTGGAGGCGATCGCGCGCACCTGCTGTGCCATTTGCGCAACGCGGCGCAGGACGATCCGATTCAAGAGATAGATCGTGCCGATGCATGAAACAAGGGCCAGAAGGATCACCGTGAGAAAGATGATGCCCGTCGCCTGCGCGCCAAGCCGGGAAACCCTCATCTCGCGCGAGAGAATCAATTGGAACTGCGGCTTTCCATAATGATCCTCGAAGGTCACGGCTACCCGGGATTTTCCATCCACCAGGGAAACCTTGCCCACGTCCGCCGACAAGTCCCGCAGGTGCACCGGCTGGTTGCCGTTCATCGACGGAGCCGTGCTCGTGACGGGCGCGTTCATGAGAACCGAAACGCCGCCCGTTTTCGCGTAACCATCCAAAATTGCGCGCGTGAGCCACCGGCCCATGAGGCCCACACCGCGCGACGTCCCGGAACGGTCGTTCCGCAGGACATTTCGTGCCGCGAAGATGAGGACGCCCTCGGGAAGGCTTTCATAGGAGAGATGTTCCGGGAAACTCTCCGGCGAGACATGGTTCGCTTCAAGATCCCGGAGGAGCTTCACGACCGATTCGGGTGCGACGCCCAATCCCTTTTCCGTCACGGCGCGGGAAAGAACCACCTCGCCGTCCTCGTTCAGCCCCACCATCACATCCACTCCGAGACTGCGGAGCGATTCCACTGTCAGATTCTCGTCGGGAAAGGTTTCGTCGGGCTTGACAAAAAAGTCGTACATCTGGTTCCAGCAGTAGTAGTCGCTCGCCAGAACGCCCATTCTCCGCAGGTCATCGTTGACCGACATGCGAACGCTGTCCGCGCTGCGCACCGAAAACTCCCGCTCCAGTCTGCCAAAATAATGATCATGCACAACCATGGCCACTCCCGCGAGAACCGCAAGTTGCAGGACGAGGACGACACAGACGTAAGTGAGGGTTTTTCGTTGCAGTGTCATACGCTATCGAGAACGCAGCATGAAACGCACGCCGGGCGGAAAACGACTAACGGCGGAAGGCGGAGGATCAGCGCGCCTGAAATGTAGTGCAACTTGTCCCCGGATTCCATAAATTGGAGGCGAAACATGAACTCCGACATCATCAAGAAAGGTTTTGAACGCGCTCCCCACCGCTCGCTCCTGCGCGCCACCGGTGTCATCGAAAGCGAATCCGACTTCGACAAGCCGTTCATCGCCATCGCCAACAGCTACACAGATTGCATTCCCGGCCACACGCATCTGGCGGAGGTCGGTGCCCTTGTGAAGAAGATGGTCCGTCAGGCAGGAGGCGTTCCATTCATTTTCAACACGATCGGCGTGGACGACGGCATCGCGATGGGCCACGGCGGCATGAAGTATTCGCTGCCGAGTCGCGAGCTGATCGCGGATTGCGTGGAGACGATGCTCCGCGCCCATGCCTTCGACGGGATGATCTGCATTCCGAACTGCGACAAGATCATTCCCGGCATGCTGATGGCGTCCATGCGCGTCAACATTCCCACGATCTTCGTTTCCGGCGGCCCGATGGCGACCGGCATCGTCGCGACGGACTCCTCCCGCACGGACCTGCCGGAGCTGCTCCGCCCGATGGCGAAGTCCGGCGACCTCATCAACGTGACCAAGGGCGTGGGTGCGTACAAGGCCGGCAAGATGAGCCTGGACGAGCTGACGCATCTGGAACAAAGCGCGTGCCCCACCTGCGGTTCGTGCAGCGGCATGTTCACGGCGAATTCCATGAACTGCCTCTGCGAAGCCCTCGGCATGGCATTGCCCGGCAACGGCACGATCCTCGCCGTCAGCAAGGAGCGCGAGAAGCTCTACATGCGCGTGGCGCGCCGCATCATGGAACTTGTCGCCGCCAATGTGAAGCCCCGCGACATCGCGACACTGGAGGCCTTTGACAACGCCCTCGCCCTCGACGTGGCGATGGGAGGATCGACAAACACGGTGTTGCACACTCTCGCCATCGCGCGCGAGGCGGGCATCGAGTACGACATCGACCGCATCGACGCGATCTCCCAGCGCGTACCTTGCCTCTGCAAGGTGTCGCCTTCTTCGGAATACCACATTCAGGACGTGCACCGCGCGGGCGGCATTCACACGATTTTGGGCGAATTGAAGCGCCTTGGGATCCTCAAGGAATCCTGCATCACCGTCACCGGCAAGACGATCGGCGAGAACGTCGACGAGTGGGACGTCCGCTCCCCCAAATGCACCGAGGAGGCGCGCATCGTGCAGTTCTCCGGCGCCGCGGCCTTCGTCATCGACCCGAAGGACAACAAGAAGGGCTACACGGCCCGCACGGCCTCCGGGAACCTCGCGCCCAAGCCCATGCTCTTCTTCCCCGGGGACGAGCGCGCGATCGCCATGTGGCGCTTTTCCGCGGCGTACAACGCGGGCGACGCGCATGCCTGCGGCGCCATCTTCGGCGAGGCGGGTGAACTTGTCCTCGTCCCGCCGCAGACCCTCAAGGGCGCAAAGGTCATTGAGGAGGCGATGGTCGGCAAGTTCAAGCGCTACAAGGGTCTCTTCCGCGCGGAGCTTGGCGAATTCAAGGGCGAGCCCGCGATGCTCTTCTACAAGTATGACCTTTCCGGCTCGCGCCAGATGGTGTGCGTCACCGTGATCGAGAAGATGAACGCAGACGGCACGATTGGCCGCGCCGTGGATTACGAGAGCGCGGAGGACTTTGCCATCGCCAAGCCCGCGGGACTCATGCCGCACGACGGCGGCGCCTTCCTCTTCAAGGCGGAAAAATGCATCCGCACGCCCGCCACCGCCTACTCGAAGGACGGAGGCCTGGCCATCCTGCATGGCGACCTCGCCCCCGAGGGCGCGGTGGTCAAGACGGCAGGTATCAGCGAGGGCTTCAAGAAGAACTGTAGCGAGAACTTCGTCTTCGAGGGCAGCGCTGTCGTCTTCGAAAGCGAGGAGGACGCGGGCAAGGGAATTCTGGACGGCAAGGTGAAGGCGGGCAACGTCGTCATCATCCGGAACGAAGGCCCCAAGGGCGGCCCCGGCATGCAGGAAATGCTGATGCCGACGAGCTACATCGTCGGCATGGGTCTTGGCGACAGCGTGGCCCTCATCACGGACGGTCGCTTCTCCGGCGGCACGAGCGGCGCGTGCATCGGCCACGTCTCGCCCGAGGCGCAGGAAGGCGGTCCGATTGGCCTGCTCGAAAACGGCGACAAAATCCGCATCGACTTCCCGAACCGCCGGATCGACATCCTCGTGGACCGCGAGATTCTGGCGAAGCGCAAGAAGAACTGGAAACCCGCGAACCGTCCGCTCACAGGCTGGCTCGCAAGGTACCGCAAACTGGCCACCAACGCCAGCAAGGGCGCGGTGCTTCAGGCGTAAAGAATTCTCCCAAAATCAGTCCCAAACAAACAGCCGGAGGCGAATCGCTTCCGGCTGTTTTGTCCCGTAAAGAGAACGTCTTCTGATCTGACGATCGTGGGAGGCTCCATCTCCGTCAACGCGAATTTGACAGCGGCGCGCGATCCCTCTACATTTTGTAGAATGATCCAGAGCTTCGGCTGCAAGGAGACGGAGAAGGTGTTCCGGCAGGAACCTGCCAAGCCCAAGGTGATCCCTCGGGAATTGCAGGAACGCCTGCTGGAAGTCCTCCAGATGCTCAATGCCGCCGAGAAGCTGACCGACTTGTATTTCCCGCCTTCAAACGGGCTGTAAAAGATCGTCAATACGCAGAGTTCCTACGAACTGCGCGTGGACCGCCGTTACCGGGTTTACTTCGAATGGGACGGCGAAAACGCGCTGAACGCAAGATTTGGAGACCATCTATGATGAGCGAAACCATACTTCCGACACATCCGGGCAAGATACTCCTGCGCGGGCTCAAGGACATGCACCTGACGCTCTCGCGCACGGCTCGGGATACCGGCATTCCGCTTTCCACCTTAAGCGCGATCGTGAACGCCCGCCGTCCGATCAGCGCGGAAAACGCCCTGCGCCTCGCCCGCTATCTCAACACCTCCGCCCGCTACTGGGTGAACCTCCAGTCGGACTACGACCTGCGCATGGCCACGACTTCCAAGGGCGAATCCATCGAGAAGGAAGTGGCCCCGGTCGCGGTGTAAGGAGGCCGTTTTCAAACGGATGAGCGGTCTCAGCGAAGGTGGAGACTTGATGGATCGAGGACGATCGGGCCTGCTTACTTCACTTCCGTCGGCGCTGCGGTTTCCTGCGCGGGCAACAAGGTCGCCGGGACCTCCTTTGCGGGCTCCGTGCCAATCCTTCCTCCGGTCCATTCGTGGAGGAGACCCGATCTGTTGGCGTACCATGCGCCTGCCGCGAGGACCAGAACGAGGAGCGCGAGGGCGGTCCAGAGGAATTTGTGCGACTTCTTTTCCGCGAAGGGGCCCTTGAGGCGCGCGACCGCTCCGGCGGGGATGCGGGCCTTTGCCGTCAGCGCCGCGCCGAAGCGGGCACCCACCTTGGCGCTGGCATTCACGGCCCAGCCGTTGGCATCCAAGAGCGGCGCAATGTTCCTGCGGCGGAGCTTGAGGTACGCCATGATGACCGAGGGCGTGGAAATGAGAAGGATCGCCGCCGCAAGGACGATGGGGAACTGCCACCAGCTTAGGCCCATGAGGCCCGTCGCGAGGACCGAGAGCATCGTGCCCGCCGCCGCGAAGGCGACGCCCAGGGCCGCCACCGTGCCGACGTCGATCTTCTTGGGCCCCACGGGGGTCTTGCCCGCGCCCGAGGCCAGTTGATCGACCGCCCCGGTCATTCCGGAAGTCACCCCGGCCTCGGAAGAGGCGGCGCGCTTGGCCACCATTTCTTCGATATAGCGCTGGAGCTTCTTGTACGGGCTCCAGAAGGCCTCGCCGAGGCTCACGGGATTGGGGATGATCTTCGTCACGCGGGCGTCCCAGTCGCGGCCCTGCCGGTCGTAGAACACGCCGCCGCGCCCCACCATGAGATTGTCGCCGCCGCCGCTCGTGAAGGCCGCCGCGATCGTCCGGGAAGGTTCGCCCTTTCTCTCGATGGAGCAATAGGCAAGATACATGCCGGAAAGCCCCGCGAGCGCCGCATGTTTGCCTGCATCGGCCACCTCCACGCAAAGGCGGCAGGCCCGGGAATCCAGATACAGGGTGCCCGTCTGGAAGACGCCGTCCCGCTTTTCGTAAAAGTCAGCAAAGTTGATGAAGTTCCTCAGAATGCGGACCAGATCGCGCTGGAAGCGCACGAGTTTTTCGAGGCTGGCGAGGGCTTCAAAGACCGGCGCGGCGGCAAGGTCCTCCGCCAGAAGCGCGGCGATCTTTTCTGCCGCCGCATCGCCGGAAAGCTCCGCAAGCCGTTCCGGGGCAAGACCGCCCGGAGCCTCACAGGGCTTTGCGGCAAGCCACGCCGCGTACGGAGCGAAGCGGTCCTTGAGGCTCTCCCACTGGGTGAAGGAGACATACTGTGTTTTCCCAAGAAGAGGCTCCGCGACGAGGCTGGCGAAGGCGGCGAGGCGCCCCTCCCACGCCGGGTTCACGCCCTCCTCCAGCGGCAGGCGGGCATTGGGTAGGACAAAGGAAAGGGGCAGCGCCGCGATGGCCAGATCGTCCGGCGCCAGCGCGTTCGCTGCGGCAGCCTTCACGCCGTCCACAGGATTCAAGAAACCTTCCGAGCCCATCGCAAAACCCGCGAGGCGCACGCGTGCAAAGTAGTCGTCCCCCTTGGCGCGGACAACGGCAAAGGCCTCCCATGCGGCGGCGGTCTTCTCCCCCAGGGGTAGAATCGCCGGGTCCGCCTTCGGCTTTTCAAGCCAGGCAAGGTATTCGCCCGCGTTTTTGCGGAAGGAGGCGTAGCCGTCCGCATCCACGCCCGGTGCGCCGCAGCGGTCGAGCTTTCCGGGAACGGCCTTCGCGATGTCGGCGAGCGCCGCGGAAAGAGCCGGATCGCTCGTGGAGACCGCCGTCACCACGCCGTCGCCGTTCAGCGGATCCTTCGCCATCTTTTCCGCCACGACCTTCACGTCGGCGAGGGCGATCGAGGACGCCTTGTCCTTCCCGAGGAGTGTCAGCGCCTTCCCGGCTGCGGCCTGCAATTTTACATCCGCGATGTTGGCAAGGACCACGCCGTCCCCGCCCGCGAGGAGGGGATCGAGGCTCTTGAACGACGCCTTTGCCCAGTCAATCGCCGCGCAGAGTTCCGGCGGGCGGATGCGTCCGTCACCGTCGGTGTCGATCAGGGCCAGCGTCGCCGCATCGAGGGCTGTTCCCGCGACCGGCATCTCCAGCACCGCCCACGCCTTGAGGTCCAACTGCGGAACCGCAGCGATGTCCGCGCCGGTGCGAATCGCCGCCTGTGCCGCGTCCCCTGCGAGAAAATACTGCCAGATGTGCCCGCCGCCGGGCTGCGTGCCGGAATCTTCCAGAGGTTTCATAAGGGGATGGGTTGATGGAGGCGCAATTGACTGCCGGGGAGAGGCTTGCCGTGCCAGAAACATTCCGTCATCGACGGGGCGCAAATGCAATTTTAACCTGTCCGTACTGGAATAACAACTCCGGGGGCGGTATCTTGCCCTCTATGCGCGCACCCGTCCCGGCGGACGGTCCGCAATCTTCCCGCCATGAAACCCATTCTTCCCTTCCTTCTTCTTGCGGCATCCCTGTCCGCCACTCTCGCGAGCGATGCGGCCACCGTCCAGCTTGTCGGCGGCGACCGGCTCAGCGGCACGATCCTCGCGCGCGATGAAGCCAGCCTCACCCTGCAAAACGAATTTCTCGGAACCGTGAAGATCCCGATGACCGCCGTCGCGGGCGTGACGGAGGACGCCCCCGCCGCTCCCGCAGCCGCGAAGGCCGCTCCGCCGCCCGCGCCCGCCGAAACGGAGAAACCCAAAAGTTTCTGGGCGCGGATCAATCCCCTTTCCGCGTGGAAGAGCAACCTCAGTCTCGGCCTCGGCTTCCTCTCTGGCGTCAAGGATTCCCGCAGCAGCGCCATCAGCTTTGACACCGAGCGCAAGTGGAACGGCAACGAGCTGCGCTTCGAGCTTCTCCAGCAGTATGAGATGACGACGACAAACGGTGCCGACAACGTCTCGCAGGACAATCTGAAGGCGCTGGGCCGCTACCGGCGCGACCTTTCGGAGCGTTTCTTCCTCCAGTCGGAGTCGCAGTATTCCTACGACAACGTGAAGACGATCGACCTCGACCTGCGCGAAAGCGTGGGTCTTGGTTGGCGCGTTATCAAGGGCGAGAAATTGACTCTCTCCCTCACCCCGGCCTTCACGGCGCAGTATCAGAAGGTCGCGGGGGATTCCCTCGATCCACTCTACTCGCCCACCCTCTTCGAGGAACTGGCGTGGGAATTGAGCACCTCCACCGGTTTCCGGCAGGAGTTTTCCATCCTCTTCCCGGTGAACGGCGACGCCGATCCCTCGTGGCACAACTCCGTTGCCCTCAAGCGGCGGCTGACGGACGTGTTCTCGCTCAACCTTCTCTACATCTACGATTACGACGGCACGCTCCCGTCGGGCACCGAGGCGAGTCAGCAGAGCCTGAACCTCATGCTCGGCGCATCGTTCTGAGGGAGAAGCGCCTCATTCGTCGCGGAGCACCTCGCCGGGTTCGGCGTGAAGGAGCCTCCACACGGGAAGAAGGATCGCAGCCAGAACTACGCACAGGAGAATGGCGTAGGAGGCGGCATAGACGGTCCAGCTCTCCGTGTCGGGCAGGAATTCGTCGAATCCCCGCAGCATGATGACGCGCAGGACCATCGACCCCATCACCGCCAGCATCGTGCCGATCGCCGCATCCCAGAGGGCGGCCCGGGTGTTGAGGAGAAGAATGTGCGCCGCCGAAGCGCCGAGCGCCATGCGGATGCCCGTGTCCCTTTTCCGCATGTTGACGGTGAAGGAAATGACGCCGAAGAGCCCCGTCGCCGCCATGACGAGCGCCCCCGCCGCGAAGACTACGAGGATACTGAAGAGAAAATACATGTAGAGACCGCTGCCGAACAGCCTGCGGTACTCGTCCAAGGGCATGACGTTGGAAACGCAGATACGCGGATCCACATCGCTCACGATCTTCTCCAGAATCTCCCCCGTGCGCGCAATATCGCCGCGCGAGGAGGAAAACAGAATGATGTCGTGCCATGGCGCGACGGAATACGGGACAAAGAACCCCGGCGGACGAAGCCGTGTGCCGTCACTGCCAAAGACATCCGTCGTCACTCCCACGATGGAAAGATCGCCCCCGTTTTCTTCGAATCGGAAGGTTCTGCCGAGAACGTCCGTCGTTCCCCACCATTTGCGGGCGAAGGTGTCGGTCACCACGGCCACGCGACGCGGAATCGTGTTGTCCTCCTTCTCGAAACCTCGTCCTAGAAGAATCGGGACGTTCATCGCCTCAAAGTACCCCGGCGAGACCACGCGGATGACGGCATTCTGCGCGGAAGCCCGGTCACGACTGGCCGCACCGTCCGTCCACACGCTGGTGCGCCAACCGTAGGAATCAAACAACTCGTTGGTCATCCCGTAGTTGCAAAGCTGCGGGTGACGTTCGAACTCGTTCATGATGCGGTTCACCCTCTCCAGCTTTGCCGCGTTTCCCGGATGATCGCGCTCGCTGAAGGAAATCGTTGCGCAGACGTAGCGCGAGGCGTCGTAGCGGGAATTCATCCGGCTGTATGTCCGGATCACGTTGCCGATCATGAGTCCGCCCGAAAGCACCGCCCCCGCCGTGGCCACCTGCCAGATCACCACCAGATGCGAGAGCCTCGTCACCCGGAGCGACGATCCCGTGCGGGTGGAATCGTGCAGCACGGCGGAAAGGTTCGTCCGCGTGGCGCGCAGGGCCGGAACAAGCGTGGAAAGGAAGGTGACGACGACAAGGACGCCGACGGTGAAGCCGCCATACACCCACGAACGACGATCCATCATGAAGGCGGGCAGTTTGAATTCTTGGAAGTAGTCCGCGAGGTAACAGACCGAGATCGCGCGCGAAAGAAGAAAACCGAGAATCGCCGCCACGGTCGAAACGAGAGTGAACTCCACAATCATCTGAAGAACGATCTGCCAGCGCGACGCGCCAAGCGCCGAACGCACGGCCAGCTCCAGCGTCCGCGTGGAGTAACGGGCCGTCATCTGCCCCGCCGCAATGCCGCAGGCCATCAGAAGAATGAGGATCGCCGCCAGAAACAGCGTCCGGAAGACGGCGCGCGTCGCCCCGTCGAAGTACTCCCCGTTCACAAAGCGCAGGGTTCCGCCCACCGTGTCGGGATTCTCGTCGGGATACTGCCGGGCAAGCGATGCAACGAAGGCATCGGTCCCCTTGCGCGCCTCTTCGCGGGTAAGTCCGGAGCGCACCTTCACCAAAACTCCCACGTAATCTCCCCAGCCCGTCTCGGCGAGAAGACCGTCGGGGTCCAGCGGCATCCATGCCTGAATCTCCGTCAGGGGCACCGGTCCGTCGAAAGCCTCCGGCAAAACGCCCACAACCGTTCTCGACACGCCGTTCACGAGGAGGCAGGAGCCGACAATATCGCTTCTTTCACCACAGGATTCCCGCCAGAAGCGCTCGCCAAGCAAGATGACCGGGGCGGCGCCGGGACGCGCGTCACCCTCCTCGAACGCCCGCCCGAGAATGGGCGAAAACCCGGTGAATTCCGAAAGGTTCGTCGAAACGAAACACGACTGGAGCGGCCGCGTGCGATCCCCCACGAGCAGCGTGCTGGAAAAGCGGAAGAAGGCCAGACTGTCCTCAAAAGCATCCCTCTGGCGGGAGATCGCGCGCCACGACTTGAAACCCCAGCCGCTACCCGTCTCCCGGCGCTCGTTCAGATTCTGAAGCCGGGCCACCCTGTCCGATCCCTCGTAAGGAACGCGGCTGTACAGGACCACCCTCGTCAGAGCGAACATGCTCGTCACCATCGACATCGCCCCCGCCAGAACCGCGATGCAGAGAAGATAGCTCGCGGGAGATTTGGCCATCTGGCGCAGGGCAAAACGCAATACTGAAATAAGCTGTTTCATACCGCAGGCTAGTTGCGGGGGAGAGATTCGTCAGCGGAAAGCGCAAGCAAATGGCGCGCCAACGAGAATGTCTCACTCTATCCCACGCTTATTCAATAGCTTACAAATCATTCTCCCACACGGAAAAACATGGGCGTGTTTCACATTGAAACGCGGCGTTCTCAGAATGAGACGGGCTGCGGTCAACCCGCCCGTCCCGTCGCGAGAAGTCGCAGGGCGGCGTCATTGGCGCGCAGGAGCGTCTCGCCCGTCGCGGGACTGCCAAGGTAGTTGCCCGTGACGACAAGGCCCGGGGTCTCCTGCTCCACCTGCGCAACGGCATCCAGCGCCTTCTGCCAGCCGACGGGAAAGTGCGGGATGGCCTTGGGCCAGCGCTGCACGCTCTCGAAGACCGGCACGCCGCGCAGGCCCAGCAGCCGCCCCATCTCCGCCTTCACGAGGGCCTTCACGTCCATCTCCGGCAGAGCCGCCTGCTGCGGGCAGGCCATGCCGCCCACGAAGGCCAGCATCGCCACGTACCCGTCGGGAGCCCGTCCCGCGAACATCGAGGAAAGAAAGAGGATGCCGATCACCCCACGCGTTTCGCGCCGGGGCACAAGGACGCCGAAGCCGTCCAGCGGATGCGCCACGGCCTCCCTCGCGCAGCCGATGCAGACGGTGGTGACGGGCGAATACGGCAGGGTGGAAAGAACGGAGAGCTTTTCCGCAATGGCCTCCGGCAGGGCAAGGCGCGGCAGCTCGTACGCGGGAACGGCGATGACAAGACCCTCCGCCTCCTCCATGAAACGTTCGCCGGCCTTCTCCCATGTGACGCGCCAGAGGGCGTCCGGCTTCTCCACGGAAGTCACCCTCGCGCCGCAGACGAGCTCCTTCTCCATCTGCGAGGCCAGAATGCGCGGGACAGCGGTCATGCCGCCCTCGAAGGAAACGAGGCGCTTTTTGTAGGGGGCCTCGCCCGCCTTGCGCCGCTCCCGCGCCAGACCGAAGGCACCCTTGATGAGCGAGCCGTAGCGTCGCTCCATCCCCCAGAAGACAGGGAAGGCGTGCCGCATGGAAAGGGTGTCCGGATCGCCACCATAGACGCCGGAGACAAGCGGGTTGAAGGCGTAGTCCAGAACGTCGCTTCCGAAGCGCCGCAGGGCGAAGCTGGAAACGGTTTCGTCCTCGGCAGTGCCGCGCGGCCTCGACCATTCGCGCAAAATCGAGATCTTGCCCGAGGCGGACAGCACCTTGCAGAAAGGGGCGTTGAAAGGATTGGTGGGCAGAGCCTCGGGAACGCCCCGGCGCACGATGTAACGCTTCGCGGCTCGCGGATCGGCCTCCTGAAGGCGCATCGAAAGGCCCATTTCTCCGAAAAGATCCTCCATTCGCCGGCTCTTGAGCATCGTCTCGCTCGCGCCGGTGTCGAAATGGAAGCCGTCGCGCCCCACTGTGCGAATGACTCCGCCGGGAACCTCGCGCGCCTCAAGGATGCGCACGGCGACGCCCTCCCTCGCCAGTCTCCATCCCGCGGAAAGTCCGCCAATTCCTCCTCCGATGACGATCGCGCTCTTCATCTACTTTTCCGCCTTGCCCTCCTTCTGGCCGTCACAGGCCCGGTGCGGGCAGTTTTCCGGATCGGCGCAGTGTCCGTAATAGATTTTCTCCACGCCTTCCACCACAAAGCCCGGCACGACCTCCGCCGCCGGGTCAGGACAGGGAACGTCCACCTCGAAGAGCTTGTTGCAGCGCGTGCAGACAAGGTGCGGGCGCACTCTGTTGTCCGAAACGCTCTCGTAGCGCGGCGGCTGGCCGGGATAGGCCACGCAGACGAGGCGCCCATCCTCCACCAGTTCGCGCACGTTGCGGTACGCGGTGCGCAATCCCAGTCTCGGCGCGGAGGAAAGAGCCAGAGCGTGGATCTCCGTCACCGTGAGGGGACGGTTCTCGCGCCGGATCACTTCGAGGATTGCCTTGCGCTGACGTGTATTGCGGATCATGGAAAAAGAAGGGAAACCGGGGTTGGGGAAGTCGGGTTTGTTCCGTATCATGAAGAGAGGACTCTCCAAGCGCCAGCATTGAAATGCGTGCGCCACTTCCTATACTGGCGTGCGGGATCACACGCTCCGAACCTATCCATCAACCCCGAATCGATGACCTCCCTTGATAAAATTGTCGAAGGCGTGACGAACCTGCCGCCCACGCCGAGGATTCTCCCCAAGCTGCAAAAGCTGCTTCGCGACCCGGATTCCGGAATCCACGACATCATCTCGCTCGTCAAGGTGGACGCGCCGATGACGGCGCAGATCGTCAAACTTTCCAACAGCGCGTACTACAACACGGGCGAGCCCGTTCAGAGCCTTGAGGAGGCGGTGAACCGGCTGGGCTTCCGCGAGGTGTACCGCGTGACGAGCGTGGCGGCGGCGCAGCAGGTGATGGGCGAGGCCCTGCCCCTCTACAACATGGGCAAGGGGGAACTGCTGGACAATTCGGTGTCCACGGCGGTGCTGATGGTGGAGCTTTCCTCCCGCGCGCGTCGCATGGACCTGGACGGCGCGTACACGATGGGCCTTCTCCACTCCATCGGCAAAGTGATCATCAACCAGTATTTCCTCAAGCACGGGCTCGAACTCTACGGCAACACCGCGGGCGAGAGCGTGGACATCATGTGGGAGCGGCGGCTCTTGGGCTTCGACAACGCCGAGGTCGGCGCGGCGATCCTTTCCAAGTGGAACTTCCCGGAGGACATCGTGGCACCCGTCAAGTGGCAGCTCGCCCCGCTAAAGGCCGAAAACCACAAGGAAATGGCCTGCATTCTGGCCATTGCCAGGAGCGTTTCCCACCACATCAAGGGCACGGCACCGCTGCCGGACTTCGCCAAGCTTCACATCGACCGCGACATTCTCGCAGCCGCGGGACTGGAGGCGGACACGATGGTGGACGCCCTGGCCGACGCGCGCGCCGGTCTTGAGGAGATGAATTCGCTCTTCAAATAGACGGATTCCGTGGACGCCCGAGAAAAGTCCGATGCGCCTTGACCTTTTCAGGATGCTGCGTAGGTTCCCCCCCGCCCTCTGCTGTGTTCGAGGATCAACGCAAGCGCTCTTCGCCTGATATCAACACATACGGGAGCCGGTTTTTTCAGGACCGCTGTCATGCCGCAGACCGGAAGGCAAAAGTCTTGGATGGAGGCGCCCACTTGACCATAAACTGGACAAGAGCTTGTTGAGCACCCACGGCACGAGTGGAGGGCACTTTTTTGACGCACGACGCCGGAGGAGCGTAGGGGTACGCAAAAAGACGGAACCGCCGCCGATTCCGTCTTTGCAGGGAGAGCCCTCTCCCCGGCGTTTACATCACGCCGCATTCACGCCATGCGCGAGACTTGAACCGCCATGCGCGCCGTGACCGGGGGCGTGATGCCGTGGGAGCGGAAGATGCCTTCCGCCGCACGGGAGCCATAGGCCGCCCGAAGAAGGTTGTAAACGTAGGCCGGGGGAACCGAGTTCGCACGACCGTATTCTTCTGCGCGATTTCTCATGGGTGATTCTTTCGCTTCACATGGTGTTGTTTGACAATGTTGTCCTTTTGCGGGTTTGAGTGTTCAGGCCCCTCACCTATTGCAGCGGGCGTGCCATATCCGCCCTTTTTTGGCGGATTGTGCAAAAAGCTGCCCCGGCAGGGAGGGCGCCGAGCCTGTTTTCGCTGGCAATGGCAGGGGTGAAAAACCTATTGTGGGTCACCTCATGGACAAAATCCTCAATGTTCTGGCATCGCGATACGCATCGGAGAAGATGCGCGCCATATGGTCCGCGGAAGGACGCATCCTGCTGGAAAGGGATTTGTGGATCGCCGTGATGAAGGGACAGCGGGACCTGGGCCTGGCGGGCGTGACGGACGAAGTGATCGCCGCGTACGAGGCCGTGCGCGAGAAAGTGAACCTCGACTCCATCCGCAAGCGTGAGGAAAAGACTCACCACGACGTGAAGTCCCGCATCGACGAGTTCTGCGCGCTGGCTGGCTGCGAGCAGATCCACCGCGGCATGACCAGCCGCGACCTCACCGAGAACGTCGAGCAGCTCCAGATCTTCCGCTCAATGGAACTGGTGGTCAGGAAGACGGCCACGGGCGTGCTCAAACTCGCGAAACTGGCGGCGGAGCACCGCGACACGCTTCTTGTCGCTCGCACGCACAACGTGGCCGCGCAGCCGACCACGGTGGGGCGGCGCTTGGCGATGTACGGCGAGGAGCTCATGTACAGCCTTGAAAAGCTGGAGGCGATCGTGGCCCGGTATCCTGCGCGCGGCCTCAAGGGCCCGGTGGGCACGCGCGTCGATCAGCTCACCCTTTTGAACGGCGACGAGGAGAAGGTGAACGCGCTGGAGCGCAAGGTGCTAAGCTACCTCGGCATCTGGAACAGCCTCAAGGAAACCGGGCAGATTTATCCGCGGAGCCTCGATCTGGAGGTCGTGGAGGCGCTCGTACAGATCGCCGCCGCTCCCGCGAACTTCGCCACCACGCTGCGCCTCATGGCCGGTCAGGAACTGGCGAGCGAAGGCTTTGCGGAAGGTCAGGTGGGTTCCAGCGCCATGCCGCACAAGATGAACGCCAAGAGCTGCGAGAGAATCTGCGGCCTGCGCGTGGTGCTGAACGGCTATCTTGCGATGGCGGCGGACCTTGCGGGCAACCAGTGGAACGAGGGCGATGTGTCATGCTCGGTCGTCCGCCGCGTGATGCTGCCGGACGCGTTCTTCGCCATCGACGGCCTGCTCGAAACCTTCCTTTCGGTCCTCGATCAGATGAAGTTCTACGACAAGGTGATCGATGCGGAGACGCGGCGGTACCTGCCGTTCCTGGCCACCACCGTAATCCTGATGGAGGCCACCAAGGCCGGCGCCGGGCGCGAGGAGGCGCACGAGGCGATCAAGAAGCACTCTGTGACCGTGGCGGAGGGTCTGCGGAGCGGCGCGATCAGGGAGAACGACCTTCTCGACCGCCTTGCGAAGGACCCGCACCTGCATCTCTCGCGGGAGAAGCTGGAGGATCTGGTGTACCACAACCGGAACCTCGTGGGGCTTGCCCGCGAGCAGGTGGACCACTTCGCCCAGGAGGCGAAGCGCGTTTCGGAACGCTATCCCGAGGCGGCCTTCTACAAGCCCGGCACGATCCTGTAGATTCCCGTCAAGAGGGGACGCAAAAAAGAGGCGACCGGTTCCGGTCGCCTCTTTTTGTAGCGGAACGTCGGTTCCGCGCTCGCGCCGTGCCTTTACAAGCCGCGCGTCTGTTCCTTGGCGATCTGCTTGGTATCCTGCCAGAGGATGACGGCGGTCTCCACGTTCTGAAGGGTGAGCGTGATGACGTAACCCTTCTTGTGCGTCTTGCCGGACATGGCGTCGAAGCCGCTGATCGTGCCTTCGAGGATGTAGTCCGAACCGATCTGCTTGCCGCGCTGGGCGGCGGTCTGCTGGTTCACCATGCCGGAATCCTGCTGGTAGGCGACCTCGCTCGAAATATCCTTGCGGCGGGTGGCGTCCACGAACTGGAAGATGCCGGAATTGATGATCTTGCCGCGCACGAGCGTCGTGATGGCGTCGGTGTTGATGCGCGTGTCGGTGATCGTGGAGGTGTCCAGGCGGATCGGCACCACGACGACGGTCGGCGGCGGGTTGACGCCGGTTGCGCGGATGACGCCCGGCGCGGTGAGCATCGAGGCGACCATCTGCTCCACCGTGGCGTTCACGTCGGACTGATCGACGCCCATCGAGAGCTTGGAGTCGTCCGTGGCGGAAACCGAACGGACCTGACCGGTCTCGCAGCCCGCGAGGACCAGGGACAATGCCGCAAAGGCGGCTGCATGACGGATTTTCATAGGTTGTTTTCCAGTTAGGGTTAAGTGATTGAACGAAGGTAGGTCACTGCGCCGGAAGAGCGGCGGGGGCCAAGTCCGCGCTGCGGATCACCATGTTGGGGCCGAACTGGCTCGCAAAAACATACACGGTTTTTCCGGGGATGACATTCACGGCGACGCTTTTGGAAACACCCGGCGCGGTGAGGGAAAGTTCCTGACGCCCCGTCGGCAGGAAGCACTCGGCGATCTGCACCGACTGCGGGAGCGTCAGCCAGTTGCGGTCGTCGGCGCGGTCGGTCGCCACACTCGCCACCTTGGCCGCGAGGCCCAGCAGCGGATTCTGCTCCTCGGCCTTCTCCTGCATCTTGTATTTGGCGATCATCCGCAGGATCTGACGGACGAGGATCTCGGAGTATTCCTCCTGCAGGGCGCGCACGGCCATGGCGTCGAGGTTGCAGAGCGTCTGCGTGTGGGCGGCGGCTCCCGCGCCGGCGACATCCAGCCCGTCTGCGGGACGCCACGCGGAGGTGTCGTAGTAGGGCAACACAAGCTCCAGAATCTGGCCGTTCCAGATGAAGGGCAGGCGGAAGGTGCTGCGGGCAAGGACGAAGCCCTGCTCGTACACCACCACGACGCGTCCGGAGCCCTGCGGCACCGGGGTTCCCTTGAGGGCCTTGCCGTAGATGTTCGTCAGCGTCTCGACATCGCGCGAGGCTCCACAAAGCAGAGCCGTGCGCATGGCGGCCTCCGCCACGAAGCGGTTTTCGGGATAGATTTCGAGAGCCTTCTTGTATTCGATGAGGGCCCGATCGTAGTCGCGGGACTCCTCGTACAGGGTGCCGCGAAGGTAGAAGGTGAAAGCGTTCTGGAAGGAGTTCTTCACCGCGCCCGCGCCGAAGGCCGCCTGCGAGGTTTTCTCGGCAAGGGAGGCGTTGGCCGCGTCGAGGGAGATCTGCTGCTCGCGGCTCTTTCTGTCCGCCTCGGCCACGATTTTGGCGTGTTTTTCCAGCGAAAAGGCCTGCTCCACGTCCGCATGATTCAGCTCGATGCGGGCAAAGTCGTAATTGTTCGCGACGAGGTAATTCATCGCCTGCTCGTTGTGGAGCATCACCTTCTCGAAGCCGTGACCGTCGTAGGGAATGGCCAGATCGTTCGAAGCGATGGCGGCGGCGTTGAAAAGGCCGTTGGCCACCGTGAGGGTGCCCTCCATGCGCTTGGATTCAAAGAAGTCGCTCGCGATCTGATAGTCGGCGGTCGAGCCCACCGCGTCGCCGTTCATCGAACGCATGCGGCCCCGTTCCTGTAAGTACAGAATGCGGTCGGCGCTCTGGCAGTCGCGGTCGATGTCGGCAATGGCCTTGGAAAGGCGCGCCGCGTCGCCGGAGGAAAGGGCGTTCTGGAAGTCGCGTCCCTGTCGGGTGTAACCAGTAAAGGTGTTCCGCAGGTTCGTCGTCTCGCATCCGGCGAGAAGCAGGCAGGTAAGAAGCATTACCGGACTGACCGGGTGAATTTTCATGGCGGGAGGTGTGTTGGGGAAAGGTGACGTCTACTTCGCGAGGCGACGGGCCGTCCAGCCCACCTGGAAGGGACGTGTCTGTTCCAGAATCGTTGCGATGGCGACCTTGGGGCGCACGGTGTCCACGCGGACGGAGCCCACGCGATCCTCCACGATGTCGAGGATGTTGCCTTCCTTGTCGTACACCTTGTCCACCTCGACGACGATGTCGAGGATCTCCCCGCCGGAGAAGGCGGCAGAGCCGCGGTCGAGATACACCTTGTCACCGTGAACCGCCGCGATCTGGATCGGCGAGATCGACTCGGAAATGCCGGTGACGAGCTTCTTCACGACGTCGCTCTTCAAGATTTCAAGGAAGGCCGGGACGGACATCGTCGTGTATTCGTTCACCGGCTGGCGCAGGGCGTCGGTCACCTTCTGGGCGTAGATCACGCGGCTTGTAGCCACCTCCACGATGCGCAGGTTCACCACCATGCGGCCCAGATACACAACCTGGCTCATGCCGGGGAATTCCTGCACCTTCTTGTCGATCTCCAATAACTCCACGTCGCCGCAGACGATGTAGTCCGCACCCGCCGCCTTGCCGAGCTCGGCCATTGAGCTCGGCGTGACGTTTGCCAGCTCCCCGTTCTTGGCAAGGTCGCGCAGCCGCGCGCGGTCGATCACGTCAAAGGTCGGATCGTTCACGAGGCTCGTCATGAGCTCCGAGTTGAGGAGCTCGATGTACTGGCTTGAAAAGTGATAATCCTGCACTCCCTGCCCGATGACGACGCTGATCGACTTCGCCGAGAAATCGACGACCGCCACCGTCTTCTTCGCCGGGACCGCGGGAACGGCGTCCTGCGCCGCAACGGGCAGAGCGAAGAGAGCGGACACAAATGCAAGAATGACAGAGACAACGCGTGATGATGCGATTCTCATGGCCCGATTCTCCTTGGTGATGGATCCAAAAACCGAAGGTTATTTGAGACGGCCCGACCAGATCTATTACCACTCACAAAACCACTCCGGTCAAGCACCGACGAAACATCCAAAAGAACGTTACTGGCTGTCGCGCGATTGCAGGCGGAAATCCTCAAAGCCCGTCTTGCGGCACTCGTCCATGAGGAAGGTGACGAACTTGAGCGGCGTGCCCTCGTCCGCGCGGATGACGAGCGGAGGCTTGTCCTTGGCGGCGGCAAGTTTGGTCAGGATGGCCGAGATCTCGTCGCCAGTCACCATCTGGCCGTTGTAGTCGTACTGGCCGTCCTTGGTGACGGAGATGTTGATACTCTGCGGCAGGGTGTTCTTTCCCGCAGTGGTGATCTCGGGCAGCGTGATGTTCAGCGTGTGCCCGATGCGGAACTGCATCATGCAGAGGAAGAAAAAGATAAGGGTCGTCAGCACGTCCATCAGCGGGACGATGTTGACTTCCGGGGGCTTCCGCCGCCTTTCGGGTCGCAGGCTCATGCGTGGCGGTTCTGGTCGATGTACACGATGCGCTCGACCAGCACGTTCAGGCGCGCGGCAAGGGTGTCGATGCGCCGGTTGATGTACGCGTTGAAAACCAGGCACGGAATGGCGATCACAAGGCCCACGACCGTGGTGGCAAGGGCCATCGCCACACCCTGCACGAAAGCGCCCGCCTCCGGAATGCCCGTGTCCGGCGAGACGTGGGAGAACACCTGCACGAGGCCCACCACCGTGCCGAGCAGGCCCACGAGTGGCGCAGCGGAGATGACCACCTCAAGGAGGAACATCCCACGCTCCATCCCGAGGACCTCCATCTTGCCGAAGGCCTTGAGCTGGTCCGCGTCGGGGTGACGCTGCTCGTGGAAGAGCAGGATGCGCCCCGCGACGGAGCGCGCCTCGCCCGCGGGCAGGGTGTCGTTCACGATGATCTCGTTCTGAATGCGGACCGGGATCACCCGGCCCGGGCGCAGTGCCCAGAGCCGTTCGATAATGATGAAAACGCCCAGAAGCGAACAGAAACCAAGCGGGTAAATGAAATAGCCGCAGGCTCCGATGAGATCGTTCATTTCAGGAAGGATGTGAGGGTTGCCCCGGCGGGAGAATTCCGGAGGGAAAAACTAGCGTGCCACCATGTAGGGAAGCGCAGAGGCCACGGCGTCCACTTGCGCCTGACCGGCCATGAGGTCCGCGAGGGGATCCCAGCGGCCCGACATGAGGGCGCTGCGGGCGCTTTCGCGCATTTCAAACGGCACGGTGCGGGAACCGAAACGGACCGTCTTCGCGGCGAGGTCGATTGCGACTTCGATCGTCGGATCGTCTTGGATGGCGGCCTCGATCGCCTTGCGATCCTCGCGCGAAACGGACACGCAGGGGATGCCGAGCTGGGTGGAATTGCCGAAGAAGATCTCCGCATACCCTTCCGCGATCACGGCGCGGAAGCCCGCGTGCCAGATGGCCTGCGGGGCGTGCTCGCGCGAGCTGCCGCAGCCGAAGTTCCGGCCCGAGACAAGGATCGTGGCCCCAGCGTAGCGCGGGTCGTTCAGCGGATGCGCGGTCTTTGCGCCCTTCGCGTCGAAGCGCACGTCGTTAAAAAGGTATTTGCCAAGGCCGTCGAAGGTGACGCACTTCATGAAGCGCGCCGGAATGATGCGGTCGGTGTCGATGTCGTCGCCCGAAACCGGGACGGCCCTGCCGCGATACGATGTGATTTTAGCCAGTGACATATACCCCTATTGCATGGACAACCGGGGCCTCCTTGCAAGCGCTTTCGCTTGGGGCGCGACCACACCGGTCCTGCGTTTCCTGCAAAAGACCTTTGAAAAGCCCGGTTGTTCCGCGATTGCGGCGATGTCGGCGCGCTCCCCTACTCCACGACCGGCGCGGGCGGATTCTCGCAGTCCCAGACCTGCTTTCCCGCGACGAAGGTGCGGCGGACCCTTCCGCGCAGGGTTTTGCCGGTCCACGGGCAGTTGGAGCTGCGCGACTGGAACGGGGGCTTGACGAGCCACTTTTCCTCCGGATCGAAGACGCAGATGTCCGCGTCGGCGCCGGGGGCGAGCGTCCCCTTCTTCAGGTGCAGGACGTTCGCGGCCTTCCGTGAAAGAAGGTCCACGAGCAGGGCCAGCGGCATGCGTCCGGAGTGAACGAGCGCCTCAAGACACACGGCGAGCGCCGTCTCCATCCCGATGATGCCGAAGGGCGCGGCGTCGAACTCCACGTCCTTGTCGTCATTGGTGTGCGGGGCGTGGTCGGTCGCAATGCAGTCGAGCGTGCCGTCCAGAAGGCCTCCGATGAGGGCCTGACGGTCTGCCTCGGTCCGCACGGGCGGATTCATCTTGAGGAGGGTGTCGTAGCTCTGGAGCGCCTCGTCGGTAAAATAGAGGTGGTGCGGAGTGACCTCGGCGGAAACGTTCACCCCGGCCTTCTTGGCCTCGCGCATCAGCTCCACGCTGTGGGCGCTGGAGATGTGCTGCATGTGGATGTGCGCGCCGCTGTATTTGGAAAGGATGATATTGCGGGAGACGATGATGTCCTCCGCCGCGCTGGGCATGCCGCCGAGGCCCAGCTTCACCGACCAGAAGCCCTCGTGCATCACGCCGCCCTCGGTGAGGGCCTTGTCCTGGCAGTGGTCCATCACCGGCAGGTTGAACATGTGCGCGTACTCCACGGCGCGGCGCATCACCTCGTTGTTCTGCACGCAGCGCCCGTCGTCCGTCACGGCCACGACGCCCGCGCGGGAAAGCGAGCCCATCGGGGCCAGCGCCGCTCCCTCGCCGCCCACGGTGAGGCAGCCGGTGGGGAAGACGTTCACCACGGCCTTGGCGCGGGCGGAGTCCTTGATGCGCTGGATCGTGCCGGCGTTGTCCGCCCAGGGTGCGGTGTTCGGCATGCAGACGACGCTCGTGAAACCGCCCGCCGCCGCCGCGCGCGTGCCGGTCTCGATACTCTCCTTGTGCGTCTGGCCGGGGTCCCGCAGGTGGACGTGGATGTCCACAAGGCCCGGCGCGACGACGAGGCCCGTGGCATCGACCACTTCGGCTTCCGCCTTCTCGGCGTCGGAAAGGCTTTGGACGATTTTGCCGTCGCGGACGAACACGTCACCCGCGCCGTCGCGCGATGAAGCCGGGTCGATCACACGACCGTTTTTGATCCAGAGAAAGGCACTCATCTAGTCAAGATCCTCCGAAGAATTGGCGGCGGCGATGGCCGCGGCGTTCGCGCAGAGATAGAGGACCGCCATGCGGCAGACGATCCCGTTGGTCACCTGCTCCAGAATCACGGAGCGGCCCGAGTCGGCGAGGTCGGAATCCACCTCCACGCCGCGGTTGATCGGGCCGGGGTGCATGATGATGGCGCCCGGCTTGAGCCAGGAAGCGCGCAGCTTGTTGAGGCCGAAGGAGGCCGTGTATTCCTTGAGGGAGGGGAAGTGGCTCGTTGACTGGCGCTCGTGCTGGATGCGCAGGAGCATCACGGCGTCCGCGTCGGCGAGGGCCTTCTTGAGGTCGTGAACCACCTCCACGTTGTCGCCCAGTTTCTCGAACTCCTGCGGAACGAGCGTGTTGGGACCGGCGAGGGTCACCTTCGCGCCCAGTTTGCCCAGGGCCCAGATGTTCGAGCGCGCCACGCGGGAGAAAAGAATGTCGCCCAAGATCGTGATCTTCTTGCCGGAAAGGTCCTGTCCGAGGTGCTCGCGCATCGTGAAGGTGTCCAGCAGCGCCTGCGTGGGATGCTCGTGCGCGCCATCGCCCGCGTTGATGACGGGCAGGCGCAGGATCCGCGAAAGGTAGGCCGCCGCGCCCGCGCTCTTGTGCCGCAGGACGATCATGTCGGCGTTCAGCGCCTGGATGTTCATCGCGGTGTCCTTCAAGGTCTCGCCCTTGACGATGGAGCTGGCCGCCTGCGTGATGGTGACCACGTCCGCACTCAGGCGCTTGGCCGCGATCTCGAAGGCCACTCGGGTGCGCGTGGAGGGCTCCATGAAGAGGTTCACCACCGTCTTGCCGCGAAGGCTCGGCAGCTTCTTCTGCTTGCGCTCCAAGGTCTGCTTGAAACTCGTCGCGAGACTGTGGACAAGGTCGATCTCCTCGCGGGAGATGTCTTCGATCGTCACGAGGTCCTTGTGCGCCCAGCATTCCACCTCGCTGCCGGAAATATCCTGAAGCGGACTCGGCACACCCGGCCCGGTCATGACGCAGTCCGTGCCCGAGGGCTCGGGCGACAGCTTCACCATCACCTGCTCGTCGGCGGCAAGGTCCACGCGCAGGGCGGCATACTTCGCGTCCAAAGGCAGTCCGCGTCCGTCGCGGTCGCAAAGGACGGCGATTTCCACCTGGGAGGGCCTGCCGTGGTCAAAGAGTTCGTTGATGGCGGCGCGCGCGGTGCGACCGGTGCCGATCACATCATCCACAAGGACGATCGCCATGTCGGTGATGTCGAAGGGGATGTCCGTCCGCATGAAGGCCTTCGGGATCGGGCGGGACCCGATGTCGTCGCGGTGAAACTGCGCGTTCAGCACCCCGAAGGGCACCTCGCGAGACATTCTGCGGGAAAGAATCCCCGCCAGACGCCTGCCGAGGGCGATGCCCCCGTTCGCGATGCCGACGATCGCAAACGCGCCGCCGCCCGCACGATCCTTCGCGATCGCACCGGCCATTCTATCGATAGCCTCGGCGATTTCGTTACTGTCGTACAGCCTTGCCATTGCCGATAAGGAACATCCCGCGAACGGATGAGGTCAATCGGAAAAAGAGTCTTGCGAGTCCAGCGAGGCGCCATTCGAGGCCGCGAGCTTCGCATACCAGCGCCCGGAATCCTTGACGGTGCGTGTTCCCGTCGCGTAATCGACGTGGGTGAGGCCGAACCTCTGGCTGTAACCGGAGGCCCACTCGAAGTTGTCCATGAGGGACCAGTAAAAGTAGCCCTTGAAGGGGATGCCCTCCGACAACCCCCGCCGCACGCCGCCGAGGTAGCCTCGGATGAAGTCGATCCGAGCCGGATCGTGCACCGCGCCGTCCGCGCCCACCCAGTCGCAGAGGGGGACGCCGTTCTCGGTGATGTACACGTCCTTTTTTCCGTAGCGCTCCATGCAGAAACGCGTGCCCCAGTAAAGGGCGGAGGGTGTCACCGGCCAGCCGAAGGAATTCATCGGGCAGCCCGGCGCGTGCGGCACGCGAACCGGGCCCCCGGCGCTCGCGCGGACGGGGTCGCCCCAGTAGATGTTCAGGCCCAAAAAATCCATCGGCGCGGCGATCGTCTCCATGTCGCCCTCGGCGATCTTCGGCATCAGGTGCCCGCAGCGGGCGAGCAGGTCCGCCGGATAGGTGCCCAGCATCATCGGGTCGTGATAGAGCGAGAAGCTCCACATGATCTTGAGGGGATCCAGTTCCGCGGAAGGACAGGCGGCGAAGGTGGCCTGCCGCGCGGCGGAGACATCCTCGGGCGATTCGCTGGCCGGCAGCGCCGGATTGTACTGCGCGGCGTGACCCACGCGGATCTTCGAGCGCGCCCCGGAACGCAGCGCCTGCACCGCCCGCCCGTGGGCAAGCAGCAGGTGATGCGCCGCCACGAGACATTCAGGGAGAGAATGGACATTCCCCGGAGCGAAGCGGCCCTCCGCGTAACTGCCGCCGATAAAAACCTGCGGCTCGTTCACCGTCATGAAATTCTTCACGCGGTCGGAAAAGTGCGAGGCGATCTGGGCCGCGTAATCGGCAAACCAGTTGGGCATGTCGGGATTGAGCCAGCCACCCCGAAGGTGCAGCGAAAGAGGCAGGTCCCAGTGGAAGAGCGTCCCCCAGGGCTCGATTCCTGCCTCCAGCAGGGCGTCGATCAGCCGATCGTAGAAGGCCACGCCCTCCCCGTTCACCGCGCCGGTACCCTCCGGCATGATCCGCGGCCAGGCGAAGGAAAAGCGGTAGGCGGAAAGGTTCAGGCTCTTCATGAGGGCCACGTCCTCGCGCCACCGGTGGTAATGGTCGCAGGCCACATCGCCGTTGTGGCCGCCGTACACCTTGCCGGGAACCCGGCAGAAGGCGTCCCACACGCTCGGTCCCCTGCCGCCCTCGCGGGCACCGCCCTCGATCTGGTAGGCCGCCGTGGCCGCGCCCCACAAAAAACCTTCGGGGAACGCCGTTCCCGCACTCGTCACTTTTTCGGACATGGGTGGCATTCTGCCATGCCGGGGGCGCCGTCGCAAGCCGGGGAAAAATCTTCTGTGAATTCGAGGCCGGCTGCCGGAGGCGGGGACAAAAAAAGACCGCACCCGGATGAGTGCGGCCTTTGAAAAATGGAGAAAAGACCGGCTTACTTGGTCTGGGTGCCCTGCGGCGCAGCCGTTGTCGGCGGCGGAGGAGGCGGAGTCGTTGGCCGGTTCTTGAGCGCGTCCGGCGGAAGCGGCGGAGGCGTTGTCGGAGGAGCGGGCGGAAGCTTGTCCTTAAGTGCCGAAGGCGGCGGAGGCGGCGGAGTCATGTTCGGGGGATTGCCGGGAGCGCCCGTCGGCGGACGAAGGCCCGAAAGCGCCGGAGGACGTCGGCCTTCGATGACCGACTGGACTTCCACGTCGAAAACGAGCATCGCGCCGGGCTTGATCGGGGCTCCGGGAGGCGGATTGGCGCCGTAGCCGAGGTTGCCGGGGATGTAGAGGCGAATCTTTCCGCCCTCGCCAACGAGCTGAAGGCCCTCGCTCATGCCGGGAACGACGCCCGCGACGGGGAATTCGACCGGCTCCTTCGCCTCGTCGAACACCGTGCCGTCGGTCAGGCTGCCCTTGTAGAGAACCTTCACCTTGTCCTGCTTCTGCGCTTTGCGCTCGGGATTGCCGGGGGCGAGGATTTCATAATAAAGGCCGCTTTCGGACTTTGTCAGCTTGTCCTTGTCCGGCAGGGCGTCGATATAAGCCTGACCGGCCTTCTCGTTCTCGGCGGCAATCGCTTCGCGCGCCTTTGCCGCTTCCTGCATCTTTGCGCGGAAGATCACCTGGGCGCGCATCACATCCTCCTGGAAGGACGCATACTGGTCGTCGCCAGAGAGCCCCTTCTGGAAGCCTTCGCCCATCCAGGCCATCTGCTGAGCGTTGAAACCCACGTTCAGACGCGACTGACGCGCGACGGCAAAACCGATCGCGCGGAAGGCGTCCGCATCGGTGGAGGTGTCGGGATCGATGACAGGGGCGGCAGCTTCCGCAGTCGGAGCCGCGGGAGGCTGTGCGGGAGTTTGCTGTCCGGTGCAGAGGGATGTCGCGAAGAGGGCCGCAAGGCCCGTCGCGACGGCTCCGATTCCGGTGATGGTGAGCTTTCTTGAGATCATGTTTGAAAACCGGTTCAAGTTGAGAGAACAAAAATCGACTTGAAAAGTGCCGATTCTTGCGCTTGTTTGCGACAGTCCAATGGTGAACACGTTCCAGAGCACATTTGTTTCGCGCGCCTTTTTGTCCGGCGTGCGTGGAGTGCTCGTACTTGCGGTAGGTAGCGTAAGCCTTTAATCCGGCCCGTCCCCGCGTACACCCTGTCAAACGCATCGAACGACCGGATTCCAAGTCCCGGCCGCGCCGCCGCGTTTGTCAGATTTTTCCACCACAAAATACAATCTTTTCCGAAAGAGAATTCACATGGAAACCGCCACCGAATCAAAACCGTCCGCCTCCTCCGCCATAGCGCCCATGAAGGGTGCCGACATCATTGTCCGCGCTTTGGAACGGGAGGGAGTGACCCACGTCTTCGCCTATCCGGGCGCCGCGACGATGGAGATCCACCACTCGCTCCTCAAGTCCTCGCAGATCCGCACGATCCTGCCCCGTCACGAGCAGGGCTGCGGCTTCATGGCGCACGGCTTCGCGCGAAGCACCGGCAGGACCGGCGTCTGCATGGTGACGAGCGGGCCGGGCGCGACGAACCTCGTGACGTGCATCGCCGATGCGTGGATGGACTCGGTGCCGCTCGTGGCCTTCACGGGGCAGGTGACGCAGGACAAGATCGGCAAGACCGCCTTTCAGGAGACGGACGTGTTCGGCATGACGCTCCCCATCTGCAAGCACAGTTATCTCGTCCTGAACACGGCGGACCTGCCGCGCATCATCAAGGAGGCGTTTTATGTGGCCAATTCGGGCCGCCCCGGACCGGTGGTGATCGACCTGCCCAAAGATGTGCAGTTAAATTCCGCCGCGATCGACTGGGATGCGGTGAAGTGCGACCTCCCCGGTTACAAGCCCTATTGCGAGGCGAAGGACGCGGACCTGCGTCAGGCGCTCGCCATGATTGCGTCCGCGAAGAAGCCGCTTCTCTACATCGGCGGCGGCATCATTTCCGGCGACGCGTGCGCGGAGCTGAAGGCCTTCGCGGAGCTGACAGGCATGCCAGTCGCGGAAACACTGATGGGCCTTGGCGCATTCCCGGACAGTCACCCGCAGAACTTGCGCTGGTTCGGCATGCACGGCGGCGTGGCGGGCAACTGGGCGGCGGCGGAGTGCGACCTGCTCGTGGCCATCGGCGCGCGCTTCGACGACCGCATCACGGGCGCCAAGCCCAAGAGATTCGCCGAGAACGCAAAGATCATCCACTTCGACATCGACAAGAGCGAGCACGGGAAGAACCGCGCTGTGACCCTTGCCATCCGGAGCGACTCGAAGTACGCCCTCGCCCGCATGTGCGAGCTCGCCCGCGCGGAGGGCTTTTCAAAGCCCGAGATCTCCGAGTGGGAGAAGAAGGTGTACGGCTGGAGGGCCCAGTATCCCTTCACATATGAAAAGGGCCAGTACATCGCCGCTCAGGAGGCCATCGCGGAACTGGACAAGCAGCTCGCGGGGACCGACCACATCGTGACGACGGGCGTCGGCCAGCACCAGATGTGGTCCGCACAGTTCTGCCATTTTGATACTCCACGCACGTGGGTCTCAAGCCTGGGCCTCGGCACGATGGGCTTCGGCCTGCCTGCGGCACTGGGAGCCAAGATTGCCAACCCCGGCAAAACCGTGGTGGATATCGACGGCGACGGCTCCTTCACCATGAACGTGCAGGAACTGGCCACCGCCGCGATGGAGAAGATTCCCGTCAAGGTGCTGCTCGTCGACAACCAGCACCTGGGCATGGTGATGCAGTGGGAGGACATTCTGTACGACCGCATCCGCGCGCAAACCATTTTGTGCGACCCGGAAAACCTCGGCGGGCCCGACAACCCGGCGGGGCTCTATCCGGACTGGCCGACGGTCTGCAAGGGTTTCGGCATCAAATCGCGCCGCGTGATCCGCAGGGAGGACCTCGCGGGCGCGATCGCCGAGATGCTCACCCACCCCGGCCCGTACGTGCTGGATGTGGTCGTGCCGAACGACGAACACGTGATGCCCTTCATCCCGGCGGGCAAAACCGCGAAGGAGATCCTGATCAAGAGCCCGGGCCGCTGAAAACGCCCGGACCGTCTCAATTCGCCGAAAAATGAGCTTCCGGCCTGTTGACGCCCGGTACATAATGCCTGAATTCAGTTTCAACCGTATCCACTGAGGAATCCAATCATGGCCACCAAAGAATCCACGAGGCTCGCACAAGCGCCCTCCCCCGCGACAATCAAGGGCGCCGAGCTTCTCGTACGTTGTCTGGAACGCGAGGGCGTGGACCATGTGTTCGCCTATCCCGGCGGTGCGTCGATGGAGATCCATCAGGCGCTCACCCGCTCGAAGAAGATCCGCACGATCCTGCCCCGCCACGAACAGGGCGCGGGGTTCATGGCGCACGGCTACGCGCGGACGACCGGCAAAACGGGCGTCTGCATGGTGACGAGCGGCCCGGGCGCGACGAACCTTGTGACGTGCATCGCCGACGCGTGGATGGATTCCATCCCGTTGGTCGCGATCACGGGCCAGGTGGCGCAGCATTTCATCGGCAAGACGGCCTTTCAGGAGACGGACGTCTTCGGCATGACGCTGCCGATCTGCAAGCACAGTTTTCTCGTTCTCAAGACCGAGGATCTGCCCCGCGTCATCAGGGAAGCCTTTACGATCGCCAACTCCGGTCGTCCGGGCCCGGTCGTGATCGACCTGCCCAAGGACGTGCAGCAGAAGATGGTGAGCTCGTCCCTCGCGGAGGACGAAGTGAAGACGGACCTGCCCGGCTACAATCCCTACCACGAGGCGGGCGACGCGGAGCTGAAGGCAGCTCTTTCCATGATCTCCGCGGCGAAGCGCCCGGTCCTCTACGTGGGCGGTGGCGTCATCTCCGCCAACGCCTGTGCGGAACTGCGCGCCTTTGCGGAAATAACGGGAGCACCGGTTGCGGAGACACTGATGGGGATCGGCGCCTTTCCGGACAGCCACCCGCAGAATTTGCGCTGGTTCGGCATGCACGGGAGCGTGGCGGGCAACTGGGCGGTGAACGAGTGCGACCTTCTCGTGGCCCTGGGCGCCCGCTTTGACGACCGCATCACAAGCGCCGTCAAGACCTTCGCCCCGCTCGCGAAGATCATCCACTTCGACCTCGACCGTTCCGAGCACAACAAGAACAAGCGCGTGGACCTGCCGATCCACTCGGATCTCAAGTATGCGCTGACCCGGATGCTCGCCCTCGCCAAGGAAACGGGTTTTGCCAAGCCCGACATCGCCGCGTGGAACGCGAAGGTGGCCGCGTGGAAGAAGGAGTATCCCTTCCAGTTCGAGGAAAGCCCCTACATCCTGCCGGAGGCCGCGATCAGCGAACTCAACCGGCAGCTTGCGGGGAAGGAACACATCATCACGACGGGCGTCGGCCAGCACCAGATGTGGGCCGCGCAGTTCTGCACTTTTGACGAGCCCCGGCGCTTTGTTTCGAGCCTCGGCCTCGGCACGATGGGCTTCGGCCTGCCGAGCGCCCTCGGCGCCAAGGTGGCGAACCCGTCCCTGCCGGTCGTCGACATCGACGGCGACGGTTCCTTCACCATGAACTTGCAGGAACTGGCCACCGCCGTGCAGGAGAAGATCCCCGTCAAGGTGATGATCCTCAACAACCAGCACCTCGGCATGGTGATGCAGTGGGAGGACATCCTCTACAAGGGAAACCGCGCGAACACGATTCTCTGCGACCCCGCCAACATCGGCGGCCCGGAGAACCCCGCCGCGCTCTATCCGGACTGGGTGAAGATCGCCGACGGCTTCGGCGTCAAGGCCCGCCGCGTGCTCCGCAAGGAGGACCTCGCCGGCGCCATCGCGGAAATGCTGGCCGCCGAGGGGCCCTTCCTCCTCGACGTGGTCGTCCCGCACCGCGAGCACGTCATGCCCTTCATCCCGGCGGGCAAGTCCGCCAAGGAAATCCTCATCAAAACCCCGGGTAAATAATCCCGGTCCTCAATTTTCTCACCTTCACAGAATCATCATGGCCAAGACGCTCTACGAAAAAGTGTGGGATGCCCACGCTGTGGCAACCCTGCCGAACGGGCAGACGCAGCTCCTCATCGGGACGCACCTCATTCACGAGGTGACGAGCCCCCAGGCCTTCGGCATGCTCCGCCAGCTCGGCCTCAAGGTCCATCGGCCCGACCGCACCTTCGCGACCGTCGATCACATCGTGCCGACGAACGAGACGAAGGAGCCCTACAGCGATCCCCTCGCACAGGAGATGATCGAGGCCCTGCGGAAGAACTGCAAGGACTTCGGCATCACCTTCTTCGACACCTTCACCGGCAAGCAGGGCGTCGTCCACATCGTGGGCCCCGAGCAGGGCATCACCCAGCCGGGCATGACGATCGCCTGCGGCGACAGCCATACGGCCACACACGGAGCCTTCGGCGCCATCGCCTTCGGCATCGGGACGAGCCAGGTGCGCGACATCCTCGCCACGCAAACGATGGCGATGGGAAAGCTCAAGATCCGCCGCATCGTCGTGAACGGCACCCTCGGCAAGGGCGTATATCCCAAGGACGTCATCCTGCACATCATCCGCAAGCTCGGCGTCAACGGCGGCACGGGCTATGTGTACGAGTACGCGGGCAAGGTTTTCGACGACATGTCGATGGAAGGCCGCATGACGGTCTGCAACATGTCGATCGAGGGCGGCGCGCGCTGCGGCTACGTGAACCCGGACGAAACGACCTTCGCGTATCTCAAGGGCCGTCCGTACTCCCCCAAGGGAGCGGAGTGGGACAAGGCGGTCACCCGCTGGAAGTCTTTCGCGAGCGACGCGGACGCGAAGTATGACGATGTTGTGGAATTCGACGCCGCCGACATCGCGCCCACCGTCACCTGGGGCATCAATCCCGGTCAGGGCGTCTCCATCGACGAGAAAATCCCCTCCCCATCCGACGTTCCCGAAGACCAGAGGGCGGGCGTTGTCGAGGCTCTCGAATTCATGAAATTCAAGGCGGGCACGCCGGTCAAGGGCATCCCGATCAACGTGGCCTTCATCGGCAGCTGCACGAACGGACGCCTCGGCGACCTGCGCGAGGCCGCCAAGTTCGTCAAGGGACGCCACGTGGCGCCCAAAGTGAGGGCCATCGTCGTCCCCGGCTCGCAAATCGTCGCCCTGCAGGCGATGAAGGAGGGCCTCGACAAGATCTTCACCGAGGCGGGCTTTGAATGGCGCGGCGCGGGCTGCTCCATGTGCCTTGCCATGAACCCGGACAAGCTCGTCGGCGACGAGATCTGCGCGAGCTCCAGCAACCGCAACTTCAAGGGCCGTCAGGGCTCGCCCACGGGCCGCACGCTCCTCATGAGCCCCGTGATGGTGGCCGCCGCCGCCGTCGAAGGCCGCGTGACGGACTCGCGAGCGATGTAGAAGAATCCGGAACGCTTCCATTTCCAAGGGCCGCGCGAGGGAATCTCCTTTCGCGGCCCTTGCGTGTACACAAAAAGACCCGCCTTTGCGGGCGGGTCCTAGTGAAAGGTTGACGAATCTCTAAGCCGTGGCCGGGGCCGCATCGGTGGCGGCGCCCGGTTCCGACTTCGCCGCGGGCGTTTCCGGAGTTTTTTCCTTCGGGGTTTCCGTCGCCTTGGGGCCGAGGACGATGGGCGAGCGGATCTCGCCGAACTGGATGATCTCCATCACGTGTTTGCCTTCGATCGTCTCGAACTGCAGGAGGGCCTCGGCAATCTTGTCGAGCGCGGCGCGGTGCTCGGTGATGATCTTGGTCGCCCTTTCGTACTGGGCGTCCACGATCGCGCGGATCTGCGCGTCGATGGCGCGGGCGGTCTCCTCGGAATAGTTCTGGCTGCGGGAAATCTCGCGTCCCAGGAAGATGTGGTCCTGATTCTCACCGTAGGCGATGGGCCCGAGGGGGCTCATGCCCCAGTCGCACACCATCTTGCGGGCGATGCGGGTGACGTGCTTGATGTCGCCCGCGGCACCGGTCGTGATCTCGTGGAAGACCAAATCCTCCGCGATGCGTCCGCCCATGCCCATGCAGATCTGGTTTTCCAGGAAGGGCTTGGACTGATTCAAAAAGTCCTTGGAGGGAATCATCATCGTGACGCCGAGGGCCTGTCCGCGCGGGATGATCGTCACCTTGTGCAGAGGCAGGCGCCCGTCGTCGATGACGGCCTGAAGCACGGCGTGGCCGGCCTCGTGAAAGGCAGTGATCTTCTTGTCGGCGTCGTCCATCAGGCGGCGGCGCTCGCGTCCGTAGGAAATTTTGTCGCGCGCCTCGTCGAGCTCGGCCATGCCCACCTTGCTCTTTCCGTGACGGGCGGCCAGAAGCGCGCCCTCGTTCAAGAGGTTCGCCAGGTCCGCGCCCGCCATGCCGGGAGTGGAGCGCGCCACGACCGAGAGATCCACGGCTTCGTCGAGCTGGATCTTCTTCGCGTGGATCTTGAGGATTTCCTCGCGGCCCTTGAGGTCGGGAAGGTCGATCAAAATCTGCCGGTCGAAGCGTCCGGGGCGCAGGAGCGCGCTATCCAGCACGTCGGGCCGGTTCGTCGCCGCCACGATGATGACGCCCTCGTGCGCGTCGAAGCCGTCCATCTCGACGAGGATGCTGTTGAGCGTCTGCTCGCGCTCGTCGTTGCCGCCGCCAAGGCCCGCGCCGCGCTGGCGGCCCACGGCGTCGATCTCGTCGATGAAAATGATGCAGGGGGCGTTCTTGCGGCCCTGTTCGAACATGTCGCGCACGCGCGCCGCGCCCACGCCCACGAACATCTCCACGAAGTCCGAGCCGGAAATGGAGAAGAAAGGCACGTCCGCCTCGCCCGCCACCGCGCGCGCGATCAGCGTCTTGCCGGTTCCGGGAGGCCCGACGAGCAGGCACCCCTTGGGGATGCGTCCGCCGATTTTCTGGAATTTCTTCGGGTCCTTGAGGAAATCGACAATCTCGGCAACCTCCTCCTTGGCCTCGTCGCAGCCCGCCACGTCGGCAAAGGTGATGCGGTCGCGGTCGCGCGTCAGCATCTTGGCGCGGCTCTTGCCGAAGCTCATGGCGCCCTTGCCCGCCATGCGGATCTGCCGCATGAAAAGGAAGTAGAGAAGCCCCACGATCAAAAAGATCGGGAGCATGTTCATGAGGAAGCTCGTGAAGGCGTCGTTGGAGGCCTTCTCCTTGAAGACGCCCGTGTTCTGGAGGCGCTGAAGGTTCTCATCCGTCAGGCGTCCATTGGCGACAAAGTGTGACGCACCGCCCACGATGAGCTTGGAATCCGGCTTCAGGGTGCCGCTGATCTCGCTCCAGTCGAGTCCTCCCTTGCCGGGATTGGGCTGGATGACGCCATCGGCCACCTGCCCCGTCTCCGCCGCCTGCACGACGCGGCTGATCGTCCATTCCACGACCTTGGGGGCCTTGTTGTCCGTGAAGACCACGAGCGCAACGAGGGCCAGGATGATCGCGGCCCACACGAGCATGACCTTCGGGAACCGGTCCGGAGTGCCGCCGCGGAGCGGACGGTTGCGGCCGTTTATCGGATTACTTGGCATTGTTCTCTAGCGTAAACTGGTTTGGGAAATATGTCAGGCGAAGACCGAATCTCGCATCCGGTGCGAGCTTGAACTCGTCCGCCGGCGGCACCCTAGGACACCACGCAATCCGCCCTTCCACAAGGACAATTGGGAGATTGTCGCGTTCCCTGCATGGAATCTTGCGATCAATAAGGATTTTCGTCAGCCGTTTCGCCCCCGGCGAACCGAGGAAACGAAAGGCGTCGCCCGTCCTGCGCGAGCGCAGGGAAAGCGAGCTGCCACTAGGGATGGAGAGACAGGAACAAAGGTTATTCCCCTCGCGCCGCAGCCGCGCGATCTCCTCCGCCGCGCCGCCGGGGGAAAATTCCACCCATTCCGCGCGGAGAGACGCACCCCACGGGAAGAAGATCTCCGAGCCCGGTGCGAGGGTTCTTTCCTCAATCCGACGCCATGGGAAAGACTCGCGTTGGTACAGGCGCAGCTCGTCGGGAACGATCTCGAAGCCGAGGGATCGGAAGGAAGCGTCGCACCCGTAGCGGGAGAGAATGTGCAGGACGATGCGGTCAAGCGCCTTCGCGTCGGTTTTTTCGCGCAGGCCGTTTGAATCCAGCCAAAGCTCCGCGGCGCGGCGCATGACGGCCAGACCCTGATTGCGGAGCGGCGTCAGTTCCAGCGGAGCCCCCGGTTGAGAGGGCTGGAAGCCGTGCGCAAGGGCGCTCACAAGGCGCGAAGCCTCCGCAATCCGGTAGCGCGATCGGGCCGCGCCCTCGGCGAAGTCGCGCCCCATGATTTCACTTAAGAGCGGCACCACTTCCTGCCGGATGCGGCTGCGGGCGTAGTCGCCGGTGAAATTGGTCGCATCCTCGCGCCACGGTGCCCCGCACGCAGCGAGCCGTTCGCGGATGAGACTGCCGGAAAGGGGAAGCAGGGGCCGCACGTGAGTGAACCATCCCTCCGACAAATGAAGCCGGTGAACGGGCCTCGGTCCGGAAAGGCCATCGAGCGAGCTGCCCCGCGCCAGTCGCATGAGGAGATTTTCCGCCACGTCGCTCTTGTTGTGGCCGAAGAGGAGGTGATTCGCCTTCGCGTGCAGGAAGCCCATGCGGGCATTGCGCGCCTCCTCCTCGCTCGCCCCGTTCGGAGGGTTTTCCCAAGCGCCCTCCTCGAAAGGCAGGCCGAGTCCCGTCGCGAGGTTGCGCACAAAGGCTGCGTCCGCGTCGGACTCGGCCCCGCGCAGGCGGTGGTTGTAGTGCAGGACGGCAAGGCGCTCCCTCAGCTTCGGGAAGTGCGCCCATACAAGGAGCGCCAGCGCAACCGAGTCCGCCCCTCCGGAAACCGCCAGCCCCGCGCGGATGTACTCCGCATTCTCCCAGCCGCAGATGTTTTCCACCGCCCAGCGTTCCAATTCCGTACGCGGCGTGAGCAATGCGAGTTTCTCCGCCAGGCGCGGCCAGTCCGGGGACGGAACGAGCCCCTCCCCTGCCGCTTTTGACTCTCCCCGCGCGTTTTCCATCGCCCTGCAACGGAAGTATCGACGCAGCGGACGTGAATCGCGACTCCGAAATTTCCAAGCGGTGGTTACGCCTGACCGGCGGCGCGGGCCTTCCGCGCACGGAGTTTGGCGGCGGCAAGCTCCCATGCGATGGGCAACAGCGACACGACGATGATGAACGGCACGATGATCTCGAAATTGTTCTGCACCCACGCCACGTTGCCGAGGGCGTAGCCGATGCCCAGGAACAGGCCAATCCAGAGCGCCCCGCCGCCGATGTCGTAGGCGAGGAACTTGCGGTAGCTCATGCGGGCCACGCCCGCCGTGAAGGGCGAAAAGGTTCGCACGATGGGGACGAAGCGCGCAAGGACCACGGCCTTGCCGCCCCATTTTTCGTAAAAAGCGTGCGCCTTTTGATAATACTCGGGCTTGAAGAAGCGCCGGGGCTTTTCGAGGAGCTTTTTCCCGAGGAAGCGACCGATTGCGTAATTCAGGTTGTCGCCGCCGACCGCCGCGAGGAAGAGGCCGATCGCAAGGACGCGGATGTCGAGGGAACTCTGCTGCGCGGCAAAGGCGCCGAGGGCAAAGAGCATCGAATCGCCCGGCAGGAAGGGCGTCACCACAAGGCCCGTCTCGCAAAAGACGATGAGGAAGACGAGCGCATACACCCACAGGCCGTACTCGGCAAAGAACTGAGGCAGGAACTCGTTGAAGTGCAGGATGATGTCGAGAAGTTCGGTCATGGCGGGAGAGAAGCGGAGCCCCTTGCGCTCAAAGAAAGCCGCACTTCAAACGAAGCGCGGCTTCCGAGAAAAAGAACTGTACACGGGTGGAAAAGTTCCGGGAAAGGCGCCTACTTCGCCTTCGGGATGCCGATGCGGTCCTTGCCGACCCACGGGCGCAGGCACTCGGGGACAAGGAGCGTGCCGTCGTCCTGAAGGTTGTTTTCCAGAAGGCCCACGAGGACGCGCGGCACCGCAAGGCCGGAACCGTTGAGCGTGTGGACGAAGTGGACCTTGCCCTCCTCGTCGCGGTAGCGGATGTTCGCGCGGCGCGCCTGGAAGTCCGTGAAGATGGAGCAGCTGGAAACTTCGAGCCACTTCTTCTGACCGGCGGCCCACACTTCGAGGTCGATCTTCTTGGCGTTCGGCGCGGAAAGGTCGTGCGTGGCCATCAGCATCCGGTGATGGGTGAGGCCCAGCTTCTTCAGCATGCCGCAGACGTGGTCCACCATGCTCGCGAGCTCCGCCTCGGCGGTGCCGGGCTTCACCCACTTGAGCAGTTCCACCTTGTCAAACTGGTGAACGCGGTTCATGCCGCGCACGTCCTTGCCATGGCTCCCGGCCTCGCGGCGGAAGCAGGGCGTGTAGGCGCAGTGATAGATCGGGAGCTGCTTCTCCTCCAGAATCTCGTCGCGGTAGAGGTTGGTGACGCTCGTTTCGGCGGTCGGGATGAGGTAAAAGTCGTCGAGCGGGCAGTAATACATCTGCCCCTCCTTGTCCGGAATCTGGCCGACGGCCATACCGCTAAACTGGTTCACGAGAATCGGGGGCGAAACCTCGATGAAACCGGCCTTGGTGTCCTCCTCGATGAAGAACTGGATGAGGGCGCGGACGAAGCGCGCCATGTCGCCCACAAAAACGGGGAAGCCCGCGCCGGTGATCTTGGTGCCGCGCTCAAGGTCCACGTATTTGGAAAACCACGGGATGTCCCAGTGCGGGACGGCATTCGGATACGGGCGGTTCGGGTCGCCCCAGACCTCAAGGCACACGTTGTCGTCGTCGCTCGTGCCCACCGGAACATCCGGGAAGGGCGGGTTCGGGATCGTGAGATACGCCTTCTTCCACTCGATTTCGATCGCCTCCAGCTTCGCGGCGAGCTCCTTCACCTGCGCGGAAAGCTCCTTCATCTCGGCCACCTTGGCCTTGAACTCCGGCGAGCCCTTGGGAAGCGCGCTCATCGTGGTGTTCGCGGCCTTCTGGCGGGCGCGGGTGTTCTCCGCCTCGGTGATCATCTCGCGGCGCTGGCGGTCCAGCTCCAGGAATGCGTCGATGTCGCAGGGGAACTTTTTCTTGGCAACGCCCGCCTTCACAAGCTCGGGCTGTTCTCGAAGGAGTTTGAGGTCGATCATGTTGTGGATCGGAAAGAGGAAATCCTGAACGCCGACGGGGCACATTGCAAGCCGCGAGCGCCCGGGGCCATCCGGGGCGGTTCCGCGCGATCTCTCCCCACAGCCTGCTACGCCTTCGCCATCAGCTTTTCCACGTAGCGGGCAAGAAGGTCGCTCTCCAGATTCACGCGGTCGCCCGCCTTTTTCTCGTGCAGGTTCGTGACGAGCAGAGTGTGCGGAATCAGGCACACGTGAAAGGAGTCCCCCTCGTCGCCCGCCACGGTGAGGGAGATGCCGTCGATGGCGATGCTCCCCTTGTGTGCGATGTAGCGGCGGATGGAGGGCGGGGCCTCGACGCGGATCACCACGTCGTCCCCCTCGCGCGCGATGGAAAGGATGCGGCCCGTGGCATCCACGTGGCCCGCCACGAAGTGACCACCCATGCGTCCGCCAGCGGGAAGGCTCAGTTCCAGATTGAGAAGCGCGCCCGGGCCGACGTCGCCGATGGAGGTGCAGCGCACCGTCTCGCCCAGGAGGTCGAAGGAGAGGGAGTTCCCGTCGATCGCCACGACCGTCAGGCAGCAGCCGTTGACCGCCACGCTGTCGCCGATCGCCACCTTGCCCGCGAGTGCTCCCGCGTCGATCGTGAGAAGCATGCTATCGCCCTGCCCGTGCTTCATGGAAAGGATTCTGCCCGTCGCCTCGATGATTCCTGTGAACATGCCCTCAATCTGCACCCTGAAGAGCTCCGGGGCAACGTCATATGATATTGAAGAGAACGCTCCGCTGCGCGAAACTCACGATCCATGAGAGCCGACGAACTGTTTACTTTTCCTGCGAGTCTTGCCGCGTTTGCGGGCTATTTCCGTTGCGACGCCGCGCCGTGGGAGTGGGTTCCCGCCATCAAAAATGCATTGGAAAGCCTCGACTGGGAGAACCTCGCCCCGCGCGCGGATCTGCCGGAGGGCGTGGCGGTGAAGGGGAAGGTTTTCATCCATCCCGACGCGATCCTCCCGCCCTTCGCCTGCATCGAGGGTCCCGCGTGGATCGGCGCGAAGACCGAGATCCGCCCCGGCGCCTTCATTCGCGGGAACGTCATCGTCGGCGAAGGCTGCGTCCTTGGGAACTCCTGCGAGTTCAAGAACTGCCTGCTTCTCGACCGCGTGCAGGTCCCGCACTTCAGTTACGTGGGGGACTCAATCCTCGGCAACAAGGCGCACCTGGGCGCCGGGGCGATTTGCGCGAATCTGCGCCTGGATCAGGGGAGCGTCCGCGTGACTCTCCCGGACGGCTCGCGTGCGGACACCGGCCTGCGCAAGCTCGGCGCCCTGATGGGCGACGGCGCGGAGGCGGCCTGCAACAGCGTGCTCCAGCCCGGCGCAATCCTCGGCAGACGCGCGGCGGTCCTCAGCTTCCCCTTCGGCGGGTACCTGCCGCCGGACACCGTCGCAAGGCCCGACATCGCGGTGAAACTCACAAAAAGGAAGTAGGAAACACACGTCCGCAGAAACAAGAAACCAGATGTTTTAACCGCAGATTTCCAAGGAAGAATTATTATCCACAGATTGAAACAGGATTTTCGCTGATTTCCAAAAACGGTAAGGCTCTGATTCTTCAATCTGCGTAATCTGTGGATAAACAATCCGGTGTCTTGTTTTCTGTATCCGCGGTTAAATCCTTAGTGTCGTTTTTCCCATGATTCTTGCGCTTGAAAGTTCCTGTGACGAATCGGCGGCGGCTTTGTTCGATCCCGCGCGCGGGATCGTCGGCGAATGGGTGAACTCGCAGATCGAAAAGCACCGTCCCTACGGCGGCGTGGTGCCGGAGCTGGCCAGCCGCGAGCATTTGGCAAACTTCCCGCCGATCCTGTCGATGGTGGCGGAGAAGCTCGCCGGGGAAAGACCGGAAAAGATCGTCGTCACGCGCGGGCCGGGCCTTGCGGCATGCCTTGCGATGGGCGTGGCGGCGGCGAAGGCGCTAGCCCTCGAATACAAGTGCCCGGTGGCCGGGGCGAACCATTTGCTCGGCCACGCGTGGTCGGCTTTTCTCGACTTTCACGCACAGGACCCGGCCAGCTACAGCGAGCGCCTCGCGGCGATCCTGCCGCATCTGGGCCTCGTCGTCTCGGGCGGAAACAGCATTTTGTTCGAGATGGGCGCGGACTTAACGCCCCGCATCCTCGCGCAGACGGTCGACGACGCGGCGGGCGAGGCCCTCGACAAGGGGGCGAAGCTCCTCGGCATGCCCTACCCCGGCGGGCCGCTCGTGGAAAAGACCGCGCAAGGCGGGAACCCCAAGAAATACCGATTCCCCCGCGCCTTCGCCCGGACGCTGGAGCCGCGCTTCAGCTTCTCCGGCCTCAAGACGAGCCTGCGCTATTTGATCGAAAAGATGGACGACGCCACCCTCGCGGCGGAGCTGCCCGACATTTGCGCCGGGTATCAGGCGGCGGTCGTGGAGGCTCTTTCCGGCAAGGTCCGCGTCTTCCTCAAGGCGGGAAATTACAAAAGCCTCGGAGTCACGGGCGGAGTCTCGAACAACAGGCTCCTGCGCGCGCAGGCGGCGGCGCTCGCGGAGAAGTTCAAAATTCCCCTCCTCATCCCCCACCCGCGCCACACCGGCGACAACGCCGCGATGATCGCCTTTGCCGCGTGGGCGTACCCCGCGGGCGCCCCGGTCGTCCCGGCGGAGGCGCTGGAGATCGACCCGTCTCTCAAGATGGACGGAGTTGCCGGATAATCCGACATGCCCCCTTTCCGGGATGGCGCCAGCGAAGCTCCGCTTAAGGGCGGAGCCCTTCGGGATGCGAAGCATCCACAGGTGCAGGGGATGATCCCCTGCCATCAAGGAGCAGACCGAGGGCAATTGTCCACGCCGCGCCGAGGACGATGACCCACGACCAGCCAGGCGTGCCGGGGAAGTGGTGCATCGACATGGTGAGGAGGACGCTGCTGTACATCGCGGAGGAGAGCATCGCGATGGCATTCCCCTTGTCGCTCCCGCGATTCTTCGTCAGAAGTCCCAAGAGGAACACGCCAAGGAGCGCGCCGCCGGGAATCGCCGCCACCTGCAACGCGAGCCACAGCATCTGTTGATTGTCGCGCACATACCACGCCACAAGGCAGATGAGGACGCCGAAGAGAAGCACGGCCCAGCGGCAGGCCTTCACGTAATGCGCGTCGCTCTTGCCGGGGTTGAGATAAGGCCGGTAAAAGTCCACCACCGCCGCGCTGGAGAGCGAGCCGAGCGTGGAATCCACGCAGCTCATCGCCGTGGCAAAGAGCGCCGCCACGAGCAGCCCGCGCAAACCGTGCGGCAGGACGTGCCCGATGAAGTGCGGGAGAACCAGACGCGTGTCGCCGCTCTCCGCCCACGGGAGCGACCCGCCCGCATACTTGCTGGTGTAATACACATAGAGGCCGATGCCCACAAAGAGGAACATCGCCGTGATCGGCAATCCCACAAAGCCGCTCAAAATGACGCTCCGGCGCGCCTTGCCCGCATCCTTGCAGGTGAGCATCCGCTGCGTCAGATCCTGATCCGTGCCGAGCGACGCCGTTGTGGCGAGGAAGCCGTTCAGCACCGCGATCCACAGGATCACCGGGTCGTTCAGCCAGCCCCAGAGGCCGCCCTGCGCGGGAGTGGTGTGGAAGAGTTCGAGCTTCCCCGCACTCCCCGCCACGCGGCAGATTTCGCCCCAGCCGATGGAAACTTGCAGGTAGAGGATGAGGGCGACGACGCCGCCGACAAAGACGATCCCCTGCAGCACGCCCGTCCAGATGACGCTCTTGATGCCGCCGAACCACGTGTATGCCATCGCCGCGAGGGTGAAGAGGATGAGCGAGACCCACATCGGCACCTCGAAGATCCCGGCGAGCGCGTACGTGGCGATATAGAGCCGAACGCCCGAGCCGAGCACGCGCCCGAGCAGGAAAAAGCCCGTCGCCGTGTAGCGCGACTTGGCGCCGAACCTCCGGTACAGGTACTCATAGACGGTCAGGACGCCGAAGTAATAGAACGCCCCGATAAAAATGCTCGCCACGGCAAAGCGCGCCAACAGCGAGCCGATGCCGAACTGCAAATAGTTCAGGTTGCCGTCGAAGGCCGCCTGCGGGACGCCGATGAAGGTCGCGGCGCTGATCTCCGTCGCCACGATGGAGATGACGACGGCAGGCCACGGAATCTTCCGTCCGCCGACAACATAGTCCTCCGTCCCGGAGCCCTCCTTCGCGTTCTTTTCCCGCCGCCCGACATAGAAGCCGAGCCAGACGACACCCACGAGGTAGGCGGCAATGATGAGGAGGTCCCAGAGGTTGAACGTGGAGAGAAAGTCGCTCACGGGGCGCCATGATTTCATTCATGCATCCGCCGCGCAACCACTTCCGAAGGCGAAGTTCTATCCGCGCGGGACCAGTTCCGACTCCAGGACCGCGTTCGCATCCGTGCCGTCCGGTGAGAAGAGCCGCTGCGGCGCCACGCCGGATATGTAGTAGAGCCACATTTCCAGAGTGTAGTCGTACATCCACGGATAGCTGGCGGCGTTGGTGTACCACCACGAGGCCGTCGCGCAGTCCCAGAGGTAGGTGGCGTCCGCCGTGCTGGCGGAATAGACCCACTGCCAGCCGTGTTCGGCGTGCGCGATCCATCCCTCGCCCCAGTTGTAATCCGCCGCGAACCACCCGTACCAGGACGAGCAGTACCAGCCGTCCGCATAATAATCGGGCTTAGCCCACGCGGTGGAGATCCTCTGCGCGCCCGCCGTGGCCACCGTGCAGCTGGCAAGGCCGTCGTATCCGGCAAAGGAGCCGTGCGCCGTGGCCGCCTTGCCGTCGGCCTCCGTCTCGCAGTAGGTCACCGTGAGATCACTGGAAACGGCTGGAATGTAGGCACCCGCGCCCCCGTTGGCGACGGGATCCCACCTCTGGATCTTTCCGGCGTCCGCAAGGGACTGGAACATCGCGGTCTGATCGCCGGTGCAGGCAAGGTAGCCGCCCGCCAGCGACACCTTGTTGCCGGTCGCCGGAGAGCGCATGTCCAGAAGGAGAACATTCCCCTTCACGAGGGCGCCGCTGGCCACGACGAGATTGTTGCCGCTGCCGTACACTCCGACGGCGATCTGACCTCCCGTTGCGTCAATGACGCTGCCGTCGCCCATCACAAGGGCCGTGTTGTTCGCGGCGATCGCGATATCCGAGCCATACCTCTGTAGGTTTGTGTTGCCAATGCCCAAGACCAGGCCCTCGGGGCACACGAGTTTTCCGCCGTCAACGACGTAGAGAAAGTTCGAACTGCCGCCGATGCCGACGCCGCAGGAGGTTCGGGTGGTGACAATCGTGCCCTTGCCCGACACGACCACCCGGTTGACGTTGCTGCCCGTCGCGTTCGTGATGGTGGTATCGGTATCCTGCTCCGTGAGACGGATCGCAATGCTCTGGAGGCCGATCTGGAGGGAATCGCAGGAGACGCTCGCGCCGGAATTGACGACAAACTGCGTCAGTCCCGCGCCTCTGCCGCAGATGATCGGGCCGGCAAAGCTCATCGAGGAGCCTTCTCCCGACACGCCGACGGTACTCATGTTGCCGGCGGGATAGCCGCTCATGGCTTCAAAACCGATGGTGAGGCCGTTGTCGCTCACAAGGGTCGCGCCATCGACCACGTAAAAGTAACCGATGCCCGAATAGCCCACAAAGATGGGAATCGCGGGCGAGCCGCTCCCGTCGCCGATCGTGAGGGAGGAACCCTCGCCCGTGATCGTCACGGCGCTGGTGCGCAGCCCGATGGGGGACGAGGCAAAACCGATGTAGAGGGCGCAGCTTTCCTGATAATTGGAGTCATAGAGGAAGGATTGCGGCAGGATCTTCATCGCGGCGCCCTGCGAGATCGTGACAAAGCCGGCTCCGAGGTTCCCGACGAACACGCTGGCCGTGCTGGTCCACGTGCTTCCCGCGCCCTTCACGGCAAGGTAATTTCCTTCGCTACTGGAAGCCTCGAAGCCGAGGACGCATCCGCCCGTCGTGAGGCTGCCGCCCTCCGAAACGAGAATCTCGTTTCCCGGCTGTGCATAGCCCAGATACAGATTCTTCGCCACCGTCAGGCTCGCGCCGGGTCCGGTGATGTCCAGCGTGTTCGACTCGTCCGGGTCAAGGGTGGCGGACACTTCGAGCCCCATGCCGAAAAATTGCGACGTCACCGCGGCGTTGCCCTCCAGCGTCAGATGCGCGCGTCCCGTGGAACCGATCCACGGGAGGCTCCCGAAGTCTCTCGCCCCATCGAGAAGGAAATAGCCCCCGTCCATCGTCGCCGGAACGTCCGCCCCGGTGAAGGGGTCCGCCTCGGTGCCGCTGCCGTCCGCAAGGAGCGCCGCAGGGGAAAGGGCGAGAATGAGACCAACCGGTAAAAGCCGCGTGGAAAATCCGCGCGGGACAAGGGAAGTGGAAGCAGTCATATGGATTGTGGTGCAGTTTTGTTACGCTGGAACGGAACAGGGAAGGTTTCCGTGGTGAAAAACCTTTCCCTATCCATCGGCGCTCCGGCTTTCCGCTTTACGAGTCTTTTTCGCAGAAACGGAATGCGATCCGTGCCAGAGAGCGCTTGCCCCGGGGACAAATTCCCTTTCACTGGAGGCATGGCAGCAACCGTCGGCATCATCATGGGCAGCGCGTCGGACTGGGAGACCATGTCCCAAGCGACAAAAGTTCTCAGGGAACTGGGCATTCCGTATGAAAAGAGCGTCCTTTCGGCCCACCGTACGCCGGATGCCGTGGCCGAGTACGCGAAGAGTGCCGAGAAAAAAGGCATCAAGGTCCTGATCGCGGCGGCGGGCGGCGCGGCGCACCTGGCGGGTGTCGTGGCGGCGTACACGCAGCTGCCGGTGATCGGAGTCCCCATGATGGGCTGGAGCCTCGAAGGACTCGACTCGGTCCTCTCGATGGTCAACATGCCGCGCGGCATCCCGGTCCTCACGATGAGTATCGGCAAGGCAGGCGCGGTGAACAGCGCCCTCGCGGCGGCGGCGATCCTCGCCCTGTCCGACTCCGTTGTGCGCGAGAACCTGATCGCCTACCGCGCCAAGCAGTCCCAAGCCGTGCTGGACACGAAACTTCCGGACGAATAGCGCGATGTTCGCGGCGAAGGGAAGAAACGACTTTCCGCGCGCATCAGATCCTTGTGCGAAGCCGTGAAAACGACGATAAGAAAGCGGGTATGAGCGAGCGGGAGAAAATCATCCACATCCTTGGAATCGGCCTCGACAACGAGGACGGGCACAAGCGCCTGACGCGTGCCGAGGACTTCACCATCGCCGGCGGCTCCGAGGAAACCCACGAGCGGATGACCGAAACCCTCGTCAAGACCTGCGAGAGTCTGAAGCGCCACGGTCGCACGATCGGCGACGCCGACTCGCGCGAGATCGCCGAACTCATCGACAAAAACACGCCGCGATAAAAGTCGGCACGCCTTTTGCATTCACACTTTTGATTTTATCCAGCAGACGATCATGGAAAACCTGAACGAAGTCATCCACTGCGACGAATCGAGCTTCGACCGCCTGATCAATTCCGCCACGAAGCCGGTGCTCGTCGATTTCTGGGCCACTTGGTGCGGTCCCTGCCGCGCGATCGGCCCGCTTCTGGAAAAGCTCGCCCGCGAGCACGGGAGCGAGGTCATCGTCGCCAAGGTGAACGTGGACGACAGCCCCGCCCTCGCCCAGCAGTTCAACATCACGGCAATCCCCACCCTTCTCTTCTTCAAGGAAGGCACGATCGTGGATGCCGTCCGCGGCCTCGTCGGTTACGACGCCCTCGTGGAAAAGGTGAAGTCCGTCCAATAGGGCGGGTCTCGCGCAATGACCGCCGCATCCAGAGCCGTGCCGCTTCACTACGCGGAGCGCGGGACGGAGGGGTTGGTCGTCATCCTCGTGCACGGGCTCCTCGGCAGTTCGCGCAACTGGCACTTCATCGCGGGGGAGCTGGCGAAGCACTATCGCGTGATCGCGCCGGATCTGCGCAACCACGGGGAGAGCCCGCACACGGGGCCCTTCACGATTGCGGACATGGCGGCGGACCTCGGCCTTTTGATCGAAACGCTGGCACCTTCCGGAGCGTACCTTGTCGGCCACAGCCTCGGCGGGAAGGCTTCGATGCTTCTTGCCTGCGAGAGGCCGGGCCTTGTCCGGCGACTTGTGATCGCCGATATCGCCAGCGGGGGAACTCCGCGACGCTGGGATCCTTTCTTCAAGGTGATGCAGGCACTGGACCTTGCTTACGTCCGCAGACGGAGCGACGCGGAGAATTTCTTCGAGTCACGAGGTGTCGCGGACTGGGGGATGCGCAAATTCCTTTCGAGCAATCTCGTGCAGGAAGGCGCGTCATGGCGCTGGCGGATCGGGCTCGAAGCACTCGCCGCTTCCGCAGAGGAGGTCTCGGCGCCGTTCCTCGATGACGGAATGCATTACGATGGCCCGGCGCTCCTCGTGCGTGGAGGCACCTCGGACTACGCGCCGCTTTCGGAAATCCCCGCGATGAAGGCGCACTTCCCCGCCCTGCGGGTGGAGACGATTCCGGACGCGGGCCACAACCTGCACATCGACTCCCCCAGAGCCTTCCTCGACGCGATCCGCGGTTTCTTCGCGGCATGACAACCTGCAGTCGCGGGCCCCGGATGAACCGGAACCCGCGACTTGAGCTTTGAAAAGAAGGGAAGACCGCACGGACGCGGCTCATCCGTTTGGAAGTAACACTTCGCCCCAGAAGGTTACGGGATGCACGCGCGCCGCGCGGTCTTCCGAAAGTGTTTTCTACGCACCCTTTGCTGTGTCGCCCATGGGCAGAAAATGCTTCTCGGCGGCGGCCTTCGGCGTGGCGGAGGCGTGCGCTGCGGCGAGCGGCTTCTTCGCCTTCGCCGCCGGACTCACGCCCACGCTAGTCTTTGCCGCCGTAGGGGTGTGGAAAGCCGACCCCGGGGAACGCCGGGTCTGCGCGTCGCTGCGGACGAGGGCCACGAGTTCCACGACCGTCTCCTTGAGAAGCTCCGCGTGCGCGTTCAGCTCCTCGGAGGCGGACGCCGTTTCCTCCGCGTTCGACGCGTTCGACTGCGTCACCTTGTCCATCTGCTGGACGGCGGTCGTCAGCTGGCCGATGCCTCGGTCCTGCTCCTGCGAGGCCGTGGCGATCTCGCCGACGAGATCGTTCATCCGGCGCGCCTTGTCCACGATCTCGCCAAGGGATTCCGCCACTTTCGAGGAAATCGTGACGCCGCGGTCGCTGTTGCGGATGGCACCCTCGATCTTGCCGCTGGTTTCCTTGGCGGACTCGGCGCTGCGCTGGGCGAGATTACGAACCTCCTCCGCCACCACCGCGAAACCGGCACCGGCTTCACCGGCTCGCGCAGCCTCCACGGCGGCGTTCAAGGCCAGAATGTTCGTCTGGAAGGCGATTTCGTCGATCGTCTTGATGATCTGGGAAATTCCGTCGCTGGATTCCTTGATGGCGTCCATCGCCTGCTGCATCTGTTTCATCTGCTCTGCGCTGCCGTCGGCGGCCTTGCGCATTTCGTCCGCCACGCTCTTGGCCTCCTGCGCGCTCTTGGCGTTCTGGCTCGTCATGCTGGACATCTCCTCCAGCGAGGAACTGGTTTCCTCCAAGGACGCGGCCTGCTCGCTCGCGCCCTCGGCCAGCATGTTGCTCGCGGCGGACACCTGGCTCGACGCCGAGGCCACCTGCGCGGAGCCCTCGTCGATGGAGGTGATCGCCCGCAGCAGCACCTTGTTCGTCCCGCGAATGATGACAAACGCAACGCCGATGGAAAGGATGAGAACCGTCACAAGGCTCACAAGGATCACAATGGAGATCGAACCGATCAGGGAATCCACAGCCTTGCCCGAAGAGATGGACTCGCTGCGCACTTCTTGAATCGTCTTCTGCAGGGTGTCCCGGTAATCCGAATAGACGGGCAGGAAGGATGCGTCGAAATACTGGTAGGATTTCTCCGAGTCATCTTGTTCGACCAGTTTCAGCATCTCGGTCATGGCGTCACCAAATCGCGAACGGATGTTGATCGTCGCGTTGTAAAACTGCCGATCCTCGTCCGTGACGATCTTGGCTTCGTATTCCTTCCACAGCTCCGAGTTGGCCGACACAAGATCATTGATCTTTTTGACCTGCGCCTTGTACGCACTGGATCCGCTCTGGAGGCGGATGGCGTTGAAGACTCCCGCGCATCCCACGCTCAGGTTGTCCTTGATTCCGCCTAGAATCAACGCGCTGGGCATGCTGTCGTTAATCAACGAGTCGGAGCTGTTCCGTATGGATCGTAGTCCGACAAAGGCGGTGATGCCAATGATGAAAGAGAGTATTGTCAGAACGGAAAAACCAACCGTTATCCGTCGACCTATGGTCCAAGTATTCATCGTTATTACTAGTTTAAGTGTTCAATATTCTTAAATGTCAGAGCAATTTACAATACAGCATTGCCGATGCGTTTATCATCGTGCGTTAAATAATTGACTTTCAGTATATTATAAATTTAGGATTTTCTATTTCGATGATCTGGATAATGGGGTATCGAAATTCATATCAAATGCATATTTTTCGTGTATCTGCGTTGTGGTGGATAAATCCTATTGTTATTCGTGTCTATCGAATTCCCCATTTAGTGATTTATTCACAAATAATTTACATTGCACTATTGAACTATCAGTTTCGTTGTCTGGCTTGATTTGCGTTATGTGGATATCCGGCACTCCACAGCAAACAAGAATGGCGGGAAGCGTCGCTCCGGAGTTTTTCCTTGGCGTCTCCAGCCCGTCCTCCCCCGTCGAATTTTCCGCTGATTTATGTCGCCTCCTGGGGAGAATCCTCCATCATCGTGGCAAGCCCTTCTCATGAAAATTCTGGTTGCCGAGGACGATTTCATTTCCCGCAAGCTGCTCGTCACCACCCTCAACCACTTCGGGCACGAGGTTGACGCCTACGAGAACGGGATGGACGCGTGGAACGCCTTCACGCAGCGGCGCTACCCGATCGTGGTGAGCGACTGGCTGATGCCCAAGCTCGACGGACTGGCCTTCTGCCGCAGAGTGCGCTCCCTCAAGATCGCCGACTACACGTATTTCATTCTCCTCACCGCCAACGTGCAGGGACGCGAGACCTACATGGAGGCCATGCAGGCGGGCATTGACGACTTTCTGGCCAAGCCGCTGGACCGCGACCAGATCTGGATGCGCCTGCGCGTGGCCAAGCGCATCCTCGGTTACACGAGGGAAATCGTGCAATTGGAGTCCCTCCTGCCGGTCTGCGTGTATTGCAAGAAGGTGCGCGACGACAACAACTACTGGGAACAGATCGAGCATTACATCAGCCGTCTGACGGGCGAGCAGATCAGCCACAGCGTCTGCCCCGACTGCTACGAGAAAATCGTCAAGCCGCAGATCGAGTCCCTCAAGATTCCCTACGCGAACGACGCGCCACCGCCGCTGGACTGACCGATCGGACCCGATCTTTCAGGGATAGCTGCGTGATTTTTCATTGAACTGGACGGGCACGCACTGATGCAGGTATCCTGCGTCTGCCGTATGTTGAAACTCTCTCAACGACTCTGGCTGGGAATTCTCCTCATTGTCCTGGCCTGCACCATTCTGCTCTTTTCGGATCTCTCCCACCGCCGGAAGACCCGTGTGGAAGCGCCCGCCGCCGCGCGCGTGCTGGACAAGCCCGAGGAAGGCCGCACGTACAAGGTGGCCGTCGTGTACGTCACCCCGCACAAGCTCTTCGATCAGACGATCGTCGGCATCCGCCGGGGGTTTGCGGACAAGGGCTTCGTGGAGGGCAAGAACCTCTCCCTGACGATCAGCCACGCCAACGGTGATCATTCGATTCTCCAACAGCTTGTGACGAGCACGGCGGGGAGTGACGCGGACATAGTCTTCGCCCTCTCGACGCCAGGCCTCGGCGCCGTGGCGGCCCGGATCAAGAACAAGCCGGTCATTTTCGCCGAAGTCACCGAGCCCGTCGGCGCGGGTGCGGGCAAATCCTTTACCGACCATCAGGCGAACGTCACCGGCTCCGTCGCCCCGGCGCCGCTAGAGGGCGGCTTCACCTGGCTCATGCGGCTTTTCCCGAACACCCGGCGCGTGGGGATGATCTACACACCCTCGGAACCCAACGTGATGACCGAGGTGCGCATTGCCAAGGAATTTGCCCAGAAATACGGCTTTACGATGGTCCTGCGCGCAGCGAACAATCCCGCCGAGGTGCCGGAGGCGCTGAATTCCATCCTCGCCGAGGGGATCGACGCCTTTTTCTACGAGGGCGACAACGCCATCATGAGCGCCGAGCCCGCCATCATCGACGGCTGCCGCAGACAGAACATCCCGGTCCTCGGCGACGACGAGTCCGAAATGGGACGCGGCACCCTCCTTGCCTGCGGCGTGAGCCCCGTCGGCAACGGATACTTCGGCGCGGAGCTGGCCGCGCGCGTTCTTCTTGGCGAGAACCCCGCGAAAATCCCTTTCACGCCCTCCACACTGGAGGAATATTCGATCGACCTCGCGGCAGCACAGAGGCTCGGGATCGTCTTCCCGGATGAACTCCTCGCCGTGACAGACATCGTGCACAACCTCCCCATCCGCTACGGGCGGCCCGCGCGGATCGCGATTGCCGCGCCGGAGAGCGACTCTGCGGCGGCGGAGGCAAAAGGTGCTTTCCTCGCAGCTCTTTCAAATGGAGGACTCGAAGAAGGCCGCGACTACGAACTTTGCGCCGCCGATGCCGCGAACGACGCGGACCTTGCCGTGAGCTTCTCGAACGAGTCGGCAAAAGCCCTCGCCGCGAGCGCGCCGAAGGCCCCCGTTCTCTTCGCCCTCTGCGGCAGTCCCATGTCAACAGGAATGGACAAGCTCGTCGCGGCGAGCCGCGCCACCGGAATCTACGAAGCATCGGGAACGATCCCGACGGGCACAGCGGCGGAGCGCGGCGAGGCGGCGGCGAAAATGGCCGTCAAACTCCTCGCGGGCCTGCCGACGGGGAAGCTGTCCGTCACCGCTGCGGGCAAGTAGGATTCTACTTACTTAGCAGCAACCTCCTTCTCCGGCACCGGCGCGCCGCCAAAGGCGTCGAAGAGGTCGATGGCGGCGATCGCGTGCTCCAGCGAAGCCTGAAGAAGCGCATCCTTCTGCTCCTGTAAAAGCACCTCCGCGGCGAGGACGTCCGGCAGGTCCGCAAGGCCGCCGATCTCGTAAAGGTCGTGCGCCTTGCCCGACGCGGCGGCGGCGGCGTCCACGCAATCCTTCAGGCTCGCAAGGCGGCGTCCCGTTCCCGCGTAGGCGGCGTAGGCAGCCTGCGTATCCCCCACGGCGGTGAGGATCGTGTTCTCGTACAGCGCGGCCACGGCGTCGAGGCGCGCCTCCTGCTGTTTCACGGCGGCGCGGATCTTGCCGAAGGTGAAGATCGGCAGCGTCCCGGAAAGGGAGGCCTCGGTCACGTCGCCGGTCAGGCGCGTGTTCGTCACGCCGTGATCGGTGTAGGCGTAGAGGAAGGGGCTGAATTCAAGGAATTCCTTCCCCGCCAGCATACTGAAGGAAAACTGCGGGAAATAGGCCGCCTTCGCCGCGCCGACGGCGTGCATCTGCGCCTGCACGGTGCGCCGCGCCGCCTGAACGTCCGGTCGCCGCATAAGAACCGTGGAGGGCAGAAGGGCCGGGGGCTGCGGCACCGTGACGGAGTTCCAGTCGGCGGAAGAATCTAGTGACAGCGCCGCAAGCTCCTTGCCCGTGAGGACGGAGAGGGCGCCTTTGAGCTTCGCCTCCGCGATGTCGAGCTTCGGCAGCAGTGCCTGCGCCGCCGCAAGTTTCGCCTTCGCGCGGTCCACGTCCACCGTGCTTGAAAGCCCCTCGGGAAGGCGCCCTTCCGCAACTTCTAGAGTCCTCTTCTGGAGGGCGATCGCCTCCTCAAGCACCTTGCGCCGCTCCCTCACGTTCTGAAGGGTGAGCCATGCCTTCGCCGTCTCGGAGGAAACGGTCAGGCGCGCGCCGCGGAGTTTTTCCGCCTCGGCATAGGTGAGCTGCGTGGCCGCGCGGGCCTTGCTGCGCTCCATGCCGAAGAGGTCGATGTCCCACTGCGCGCCGAGGCCGTACAAATACCCCTGCGTGCGCCCCTGCGGGTTCACGAGGGTGTAGTTGTTCACGTCCTGCCCGGCGGCAAAGAACGACGGGAAGAGCGCGGCGATGGCACCCTTGCGGGCCTCGCGCGCGCCACGGAGCTGCGCCTCTGCCGCCGCGAGCGAGCGGTTGTTGGCGAGAGCCGTCTCCACGAGCGAGGAAAGCGCCGGATCCCCGAAGGAGGCCCACCATGCCGTTTCATCCGCGTCGGCACCGGCGAAGTCCTTCGCCTGGGCGAAACTCTCCGGCACGTTCACCTTCGGGTTCACCGCCATCTCGCGCGAGAGACAGCCCGAAAGGGTCGCAAGGGGAAGGATCACAAGGACAAGGAAAGACTTTTTCATGAAACCACCGCCTTTCCGGCGGAAATGTTCGCAGGTTTGAGACCGAACCAGACCACGTAGAGCGCCGGGACGAATGTGAGGATGAGAATCGTGGCGACGATCATGCCGCCGGTCATCGCGATGGCCATCGGACCCCAGAAGGCGTTTGTCGTCAGGGTGAGGAAGGCCAGAACGTCTGCCGTGGCCGTGAGGAGGATGGGCCTGAAGCGCGAGACCGTGGCCTCGACGACCGCCGTCCAGTTGTCCAGTCCCTCCGCCATGTTCCGCTGGATCTGGTCCACGAGGATGATGGCGTTGCGCATGATCATGCCCGCAAGGGCGATGACGCCTAGGATCACCACAAAGCCGAAAGGCTTCTGCGTGGCGAAGAGCGCGAGCGCCGCGCCGATCACCCCGAGGGGCGCGCAGAAAAGGATCATCAGGCTCGGCTTGAACTCTCGTGTCTGGATCATGAGTAGGAGAATCATGACAAGGCCCGCCAGCGGCACGAATTTGAAGACGGAAGCCTCCGCCTTGGCGCCCTCCTCCACCGCGCCGCCCATTTTCATCTCATAGCCCAGCGGCATTTCCGCGCGGATGGACGCCATTTTGGCGTACAGATCGTTGATCACATCCTTGGGCTGGCAGTCGGCGGGGATGTCCGCCTGAAGGGTGATCGTCGGCATGCGGTCGCGCCGCCAGATGACACCGGGCGCGAAATCCACGTTCCAGTCCGCCACTTGTGAAAGCGGCACCCAGAGGCCCGTGGCCGTCGGGATGTTCGCGCTCATGAGTTTTGCGAGGCTGTCCCGTTCGCCCTCCGGTCGGCGGATGACGATCGGGAGAAGTTCCTTGCCCTCGCGATAATACCCCATCGGCGCGCCGGAAAACTCCGTCTGGAGGGCCAGCTTCACCACCTGCGAGTTGAGGCCCATGCCGAGAAGGCGGCCCTGATCGGCCTTGAAGGCGATCGTCGGGATCTCCTCGTGCCAGTCGTCATGCACGGCAAAGGTGCGGGGATCGGCCTCCACCACGGCGCGCATTTTGTCCGCAAGGAGGCGCACCTTCTTCGCGTCGGGACCGGAGACGCGGATGTTCACCGGCCAGCCGACGGGCGGACCGAGGTTCAACCGCTCCACCTTGCAGCGCACTCCCGGAATGTTGTCCGCCACGTAATCCGCCACGGCCTTCAGAAGACGGTCGCGCGCGGCCACGTCCTTCGCGTTCACCACGATCTGCGCGAGATTGGTATTCGTCAGCTGCTGGTCGAGCGGCAGGTAGAAGCGCGGCGCCCCGGCCCCCACGTAGGAAGTGAAGTTCACCACGCCCGGCTGCCCGGCTAGGAAGAGCTCCACCCGGCGCGCGACGGCCTCGGAACGGGTCGTGTCGCTGCCCTCCGGCGACCAGAGGTCCACAAGGAAGATCGGGCTGTCCGAATACGGGAAAAACTGCTTGGGAAGGAAGGGCAGTGCCGCCACGCCGAGGGCGAAGAGCCCCGCCGTGGAGAAAATGACGGTGCGGCGGTGGCGCATGCAGCGGTCGATCACGCGGCGCAGGCGTATGTAGAAAGGGCTCTGGAAGGGAACGTGCCCCTTCTTGTCCGGCTGCTCGCGGAGCAGATGGCAGCCGAGATACGGCGTGAAGAAGACGGCCACAAACCACGAGGCCGTGACCGCCGTCCCGACGACGAGGAAGAGCGAGCGCACGTATTCGCCCGTGGAGGACTGGGCGAGGCCCACCGGCAGGAAGCCCGCCACAGTGATGAGGGTGCCCGTCAGCATCGGGAAGGCGACGGTGGAATACGCGAAGGTGGCAGCCTCCTTCTTCTGCCAGCCCTCCTCGATCTTGCGCTTCATCATCTCCACCGTGACCATCGCGTCGTCCACGAGAAGGCCGAGGGAAATGATGATCGCCCCGAGCGACACGCGCTGGAAACTGATGTCCAGCATCCCCATCACGGCAAAGGTGATCGCAAGAACCAGAGGCACGGCGAGGGCCACGACAACGCCCGTCTTCAGGCCCAGGGAAAAGAAGCTCACCAGCAGCACCATGCCGACGCTCATCGCGAGCTTGAGCTGGAACTCACCCACGTACTCGCGCACGACATGGCTCTGGTTGGAAACCTCCGTCACCGTGAGGCCGTTCGGAAGGTCCTTCTTGAGGACATCCAGCGCCTTCGCCACGCCCGCGCCAACGTCGATCACGTTGGCTCCCGCGCTCATCGTGACGCAGACGAGGATCGAGTTGGCTCCGTTCACACGGATCCTGTATTCGTAGGGATCGGCATACCCGCGGCGGATTTCGGCGATATCGCCAAGGCGGATGACGCGGCCCATGACGTTCAGGCGCGTGCCCGCAATGTCGTCGATCGACTGGTAGGCGCCGTCCACGCGCATCGGAATCTGAAGGGTCCCCGCACGCACGGATCCCTGCGGGAACATTTCGTTCGTCCCGACAAGCGCCTGCTTCACCGTTTCAAGCGAAAGACCGTACTGCGCGAGCTTCGCGTCGGAAAGGTCCACATGCACCTGCTCGGGCTGCTCGCCGAGGATGTCCACCTTCTCCACGTTTTTCACCGCGAGGATGCGGTCGCGCATCTGTTTGGCCTGATCGCGCAGCTCCCCGAAGGAAAAACCGCTGCCCGAAAGACTGTACATGGCGATGTACGTGTCGCCGAATTCGTCGTTGAAAAAGGGTCCGATGACGCCCGGGGGCAGCGCGTACTTGATGTCCGAGACCTTCTTGCGCACCTGGTACCAGATGTTCTTCACCTCGGCGGAGTCGAAGTCCTCCTTGAGCGAGAGGAATAGGATGGCGTGTCCGTCCTTGGTGTAGCTGCGCATCTTTTCCAAGTGCGGGGTCTCTTGGAGCTTCACCTCCAGCTTGTCCACCACCTGCCGCGCCATCTCCTCCGCCGGAGCGCCCGGCCAGCGCACGTCGATCGCCATCGTGCGGATGGTGAAGTCCGGGTCCTCCTTCTGCCCGAGAGTGAAGAAGGCGGAAACGCCGAGCGCCGCCGCGACGATGATAATGAAGAGCGTGAAGGAACCGTTTTCGATTCCCCAGCGGGAAATGTTGAACCCCTTGCCCATGTGCGTGCCCCCGGAGGGTTATTTGGTTCCGGCTTCCGACGGGGCGAGGCGCACCTTGCCGTCGCTGGTGAGGAATCGCGCCCCGTCCACGATCACGAGGCTGGTCTTCTCCACACCCGAGACGACAAAACAGCCGTCCTGCACGCCCTCGATGACGACGCTCTTTTTCCGCGCAACATCCCCCTCCCCCACGATCCAGACGTGCGGATGCTCGCCGTCGCACACCGCCTCCGGCGGGACGAGGACGCCCGGCGCCTCGAAGGGCACGTTCACCGCAGCGTCACAGCTCATACCAAGGCGCGGAACGACTCCGGTAAAGGAAAGCCGCGCCCGGTAGGTGCGCGTGCGGGGGTCGGCCATGCCCGCGATCTCGCGGACCACGGCGTCGTTCCATTGGGTCGAAACGGCGGAAACGCGCACGAGTGCGGCGTCACCCACCTTCACGCGGGAGGCGTATTTTTCGGGAAGGTACACTTCGGCCTCGCAATCGCCTACGCGCGCGAGGATGCAGACCGGCATCCCGGCCCCAACCACCTGCCCGGCGTCGGCCAGAACTTCGGAAACAATCCCGTCCGCATCGGCAGTCAAATTCGCGTATGAGGCGTCGTTTTCGGCGTTCTCCCGTGCCGACTTCGCCGCGAGGTACGCGCCCTGCGCCTGCTCAAAGCCGCTCTGCACCCGGTCATACTGCGCCTGACTCACGAGCTCTTTTTCCAGCATTCGCTTGTGGCGCTCCAGCTCCTGCGCGGCGTTGTCGGCGCGGGCTTTGGCGGCCTCCTCCTGCGCCTTCATCGCACTCACCTTGAGGAGATAATCCGCGTTATCGAGGGCGAAGAGAACCTCGCCCTTCTTCACCGCCTGACCCGCGTCAACGCTTCGGCGGGCGATCTTCCCGGCCACGCGGAACCCGACGGGACTCTCCTGCCGGGCCTTCACCTGACCGGAAAGGACGATCTTTTGCGCGGGAGCGGCCTCGCGGGCCTCCACGGCGCTCACGAGCGGCGCCATCTTCACGCTTTCCGCCGCCTTGTCCGGCCCGCAGGCCGAAAACAGGAGCAGAACGCCCCCCACCCCTGCCGCAAGCGCGGCGCGAATCATCAGGCCCTGGTATTTCTTCATGCGTTCCCCCGTATGACGTATCGAGATCAGATGCTGCCCGCGCGCAGGGCCGCTGTAAGGAAGCGTCCCATGTCGCGCACGTGTTTGAAATTCTCTTCGTTCTTGAAAAGTCGCGCCACGCAGGCGGGGTCGATGAAGGCAACGATGGAAAAGAATACCATCTCCGCCGCCGCCGCGCTGTCGCGAAGCGGAAATTCCCCGCTTTTGACGCCATCCTCCATCACCCTGCCGATGAGAAGGCGCATGCGCTCGGTGTGACCGTCGATCACTCTCCAGTTCTCGCGCATCGCCGCGTCGAGCATCTCGTGGACGTTTTCCGCGCTGAGATAGCGGTCGAGCGTCATGCGGTGGTACTCGGTGATGAGCGCCTCCAGCCGGGCGGAGGCAGTACCGCCCTCCGCGCACGCCTTTTCGCAGTGAGCCTCCACCTGCCGCGTCAGCCGGTCCGCCAGTGCCTCGCGCAGCGACGCCTTGCTGTCGAAAAAACGGTACACGTTCGCCGGGGACATATCGAGGACAACGGCGATATCCTTCACCGTCACCTTGAGGTAACCGTGCTTGCGGAACATCTTTTCGGCGGCGTCGAGGATTCGCTCGCGCGACTCCGGTTGACTGATCGCGGCAGCTCTCACTGACGAATGATTAATTTCGTCAATCGTCACTTGTCAAGTCTCCTTCCTTTTGTTCGCACACCCCAAAAAACCGGGGGATGAGTTTTCGCGTGCGAAGTCAGTATCTTTGACTCCGACGTCACCGATTCGTTGGGAAATTTCAGCCCGAAATCCACATGGGGGCGGAAAACGCCTCCGGTGGGTTCAAATTTGCAATTCCCTGCCACAAGTGCCTCCGAAATCTTTACAAAAGGGCAAATCCGGCTTTAGCTCGCCAGCTAAAGCATGAAACAACGGACCATTCTGCGCGAAGCCAGCCTGCACGGAAGAGGACTGCACACGGGCGAGGAATGCACCCTCACCCTGCTCCCCGCCCCGGCCAATCACGGCATCGTCTTCCGCCGGACCGACCTGTACGGGAGTCCGGAGCTGCGTCTTTCCCCGGAGGGCACGGCGCCGGACCTCGTCCGCCAGACGACGATTTCCGACGGCAGCACGAGCGTGCAGACGCCCGAACATCTCCTGAGCGCCCTCATGGGCTTCGGCATCGACAACGTCGTCGTGGAGCTCGCGGGCAAGGAATGCCCCATCCTCGACGGCTCCGCCAAGCCCTACGCGGAACTGATCCTCAAGGCGGAGCCGGTGGAACAGGACGCCGACCGCGAGTACATCGAGATCAAGGAACCCGTCTCCATCAGCGCGAGGGCCTCCAGCCTCATCGCCCTGCCCTTCGACGGCCTCAAGATCACCTGCACGAGCGCCGACGACCGCGGCATTCACACCCAGCACCTTTCGATCGTCATCACTCCGGAGAATTACGCTGCGGAGATCGCCCCGGCCCGGACCTTCACGATCTACGAGGATATCGAGCCCCTCATCAAGATGGGCAAGATCCAGGGCGGCAGCCTCGACTGCGCCATCGTCATCAAGGGTGACAAGATCCTCTCGAAGGAGCCGCTGCGCTTTGCCGACGAGTTCGTGCGGCACAAGGTTCTGGACATTCTGGGCGACCTAGCTCTTCTGGGAAAGCCCCTCAAGGGGCACATTGTCGCGGTGCGTCCCGGCCACGCGCTGAACAACAAGCTGATGCGCGCCATCACCGCGGAGGAGGAGCAGCGTGCCGCAAAGGCCGCCGCCCCCGCCGGTGCCGAGCGGGAAAGCCCGGCCCCCATCGCGGAGCCCCGCCGCCGGAACCGTTCGATCGCCCCGGAGGAGAAGACCCTCGATATCCGCCGCATTCTGGACATCATGCCGCACGCCTACCCCTTCGTGATGGTGGACCGCGTGACGGACTTTTCCGCCGAGGACGAGCTGACCGCCGTCAAGAACGTGACGATCAACGAGCCGTACTTCGTCGGCCACTATCCGGGCAACCCCGTCATGCCGGGCGTTCTTCAGCTGGAGGCGATGGCGCAGGCCGCGGGCATCATCATGCTCCGCCACATGTCCGTGGAAGGAAAGCTCGCGTTTTTCATGAGTGCGGACAATGTGAAGTTCCGCCGCACCGTCACCCCGGGCGACCAGCTTGTCATCCACGTCAAGATCACCCGCAACAAGGGACGCGTCGCGGCGGCCCATGGCGAGTGCTCGGTGGACGGCAAGGCTGTCTCCAGCGCGGACCTGCTCTTCACGGTGATGGAGGCAAAGTCCGTCGATTAGTTTTCAACTTTTCGTCATCGTGAAAGCAAGGATTCATCCAACCGCAATCGTTGAGGACGGCGCGCGCCTTGCCGACGGAGTGGAAGTCGGCGCCTACGCTTACATCGGCGGCGAGGCGACCCTCGGCGAGGGCTGCATCGTCATGCACCACGCGACGGTGGAGGGCTTCACGACGATGGGCGCGCGTAACATCGTCTATCCCTACGCCTTCATCGGGGCCCGCACGCAGGACCTCAAGTACGCGGGAGGCCGCCCCGGCCTGACCATCGGCGAGGACAACGTCTTCCGCGAGTACTCCACTGTTCACGCTGCGACCAAGGACGGCGACTTCACGGTGATCGGCAGCCACAACAACTTTCTTGCCTACACGCACATCGCGCACGACTGCATCCTAGGGGACTACATCGTGGCCTCGAACAGCGTGGGACTGGCCGGGCACATCAAAGTGGGAAGCCACGTGGTCATCGGAGGGATGGCGGGCTTCCACCAGTTCGTCCGCATCGGCGACTATTCGATGGTGGGCGGCATGGCCCGCGTGACGCAGGACGTCTGCCCCTACATGATTGCCGAGGGCGAGCCCGCGCGCACCCGCACGATCAACCTCGTGGGGCTGGAGCGCAACGGTTTGAGCCCGGCGGAAATCGCCGAGGTGAAGGCGGCCTACCGCATCCTCTTCAAGAGCGACCTGCCCCGCGAAAAGGCGGTGGAGGCCCTGCGCAACGCCTGCCGGGGCGACGAAACGCCCGTCATGACGAAGCTCCTTGCCTTCTTCGAGACTTCCGAGCGCGGCGTGTGCTAGCCGGCGGACTTCCATTCGGAAAGGGTCGGTCTCTCGCTCACGGTGGCGAGCTTCCTCAAGGACTGGCTCAGCCGCCACATTCTCCAGTCCGACAAGAAGTATGCGCCCTTCCTCCTTGCAAAGGGAGTGAAATAGACCGAGTTTTCCCGATCGCGGACGATCTCCCGGTGTCACGACGCCCCGTGACGCCGCGACCCTTCCCCCACCCGTTTTGAAGATGGCCGATTTCTTCCCGTGGATCTCGTCGTTCGAGACCGGAATTGCACCGGTTGACTCGCAGCACCGCAGGCTTGTCGGCATGTTGAACGAACTCTTCGACGCCATGAATCGCGGCGAGGGAAATGCGGTTGTAGGGCGGATTCTCGACGGACTGGTGGACTACACCAGCTATCACTTCAAAACCGAGGAGGAACTCTTCGCAAAACACCGCTATCCGGAAGCCCGTGAGCACATCCGGGAACACGCGGTTTTGCGAAGGCAGGTTCTCAAGCTACGCGCCAGCCTGCGGGCCGGGAGGAGTGTTTTTGCGACACAGCTTGCGGAACTTCTCAAGGAGTGGCTGCGCGTCCACATTCTCCAGTCCGACAAAAACTTCGGCGTGTATCTGCTTTCGAAAGGCATCCACGGCAACCCCGAAGCGTGAGCTTGTCAGGCACGCGGCAACGCATCAGCTTTTCCCACGTGGCGCTATCCCCATCCGAGACGATCGCACTTCTGCGCGAACTGGGTCAGAACCCGCGCGGGAGCCTCGGCCAGAATTTTTTGGTCGATCCGAACATCGTGGCCAAGTCGCTCGCGCTGGCGGAGGTGAGCCCGGGCGACCGCGTGGTGGAAATCGGCCCGGGCCTGGGCACCCTGACGAAGGCTCTTCTGGAGGCGGGCGTGGAGCTCTACGCCGTGGAGCTCGACAAAAAACTGCACGCCTACCTCGAACGCACGCTCGTCCCGCAGTATCCGGAGAAATTCCACCTGATGCAGGGAGACGCCGTGGAGCATCCCCTCGCCGAGCTGCCGGAAGGCGTCCCCTTCAAGGTGGTGGCGAACCTGCCCTATGCAATCTCCTCGCCGTGGATGGAGGCGCTCTTCGCACACGATCCCCTACCGGGCCGCATGGTGCTGATGCTCCAGAACGAGGCGGCGGAACGCTACATGGCCCTGTCGGGAGGCAAGAGCTTCGGCGCGATCTCGGTCCTCGTGCAGGCGGCCTTCGAGCGCAGGCCCGGGCACAAGGTGGCCGCGGGGTGCTTTTACCCGAAGCCGGAGGTCGGCAGCCAGCTCCTGCACCTCAAGCGCAGGGAGGACGCGAAAGTGCTTTCAGAAGAATCCCGTGCACGCGTCCGCAAGATCTTCCAGCAGCGGCGCAAGCAGCTCGGCGCCCTCTGCCGGGGCGACGTGGTCCTTGAATCATGGCTCGCCCTCATTGCGGAAAAATTCGGCATCGACCCCCGCACGCGGCCCGAGGCGGTGCCCGTTCCCGCGTGGATGCTTCTTGAAGAGTGCCGCGTCCTTCCGTAAAGAAAAGGCGTCAGAATCCGATCCGCCTGCGCACAAATCCCTTTCCCTCCCCCACCATGAGCGATCCCTTTGATCTGGCGAGCTACCGCGGTCAGTGCCGCGTCGTGATCGACAAACTCCTTCCCTCAATCGACGGCGGCGCCTTCCCGGTCAAGCGCGTCGAGGGCGAGACCTTCAAGGTGGAGGCCCACATCTTTGCCGACGGGCACGACACGGTGGTGCCCGTCCTGCAATACCGCAAAAAAGGCGCGGCGCAGTGGTCGGAAATTCCTTTCACCGAGCTGCCGAACGACGAATGGGAGGCCGCCTTCACGCCCTCCTCCATCGGCTTCTGGGAATACCGGGCCTTCGCGTGGATCGGGCACTTCCGCTTCTGGTTCGAGGCCTTCGGCAAGAAGCTGAAGGAGGGCCAGAAGATGTCCGTGGAGCTGAAGATCGGCTCCCATCTTGCGGCGGAGGCGGCGGAGCGGGCCGCGGGCGTGGACGCCCAGCGCCTCGCGGCGATCTCGGCGGAGCTTGCGGACGAGTCGATCGACGAGGCATGGCGCTGCACGATCGCCCAGAGCGCGGAGCTCTTCGAGCTGGCCACCCGGCACCCCGACCGCGCGAAGGCCTCGGTCTCCCCCACCATGACGCTGCTCGTGGAGCGCGAGAGGGCACTCTTCGGGTCGTGGTATGAATTTTTCCCGCGCTCGTGGGGGAAGACGCCCGGCGTCCACGGCACCCTGCGCGAGGCCATCGCGCACCTTGACGGCGTCAAGGAGATGGGCTTTTCCATCGTGTACCTGCCGCCCGTGTCGCCCATCGGCGTCACCTTCCGCAAGGGGCGTAACAACGTCCTCTCCGCAGCGCCGGACGACCCCGGCAGCCCGTGGGCCATCGGCTCTTCCGAGGGCGGACACAAGAGCGTGAACCCGGCCCTCGGCACGCTGGAGGACTTCCGCGCCTTCGTGGAGAAGACGAACGCCCTCGGCATGGAGATCGCCCTCGACATCGCCTTCCAGTGCAGCCCGGACCATCCGTACGTGCGCGAGCATCCGCAGTGGTTCAACTGGCGGCCCGACGGCTCGATCCAGTACGCCGAAAATCCGCCGAAGAAGTACCAGGACATCGTTCCCTTCAACTTCGAGTGCGACGACTGGAAGAACCTCTGGCAGGAACTGAAGAGCGTCTTCGAATTCTGGTACGCGCAGGGCGTCCACATCTTCCGCGTGGACAACCCGCACACGAAGAGCTTCGAGTTCTGGCGCTGGTGCCTGGCCTCTTTCAAGGAGGCGCATCCGGACGCAATCTTCCTTGCCGAGGCCTTCACGCGGCCCAAGAAGATGTACCGCCTCGCCAAGGGCTGCTTCACACAGAGCTATTCCTACTTCGCTTGGCGCAACGGTCGCGACGAGCTTCGCGAATACGTCGAGGAACTCACAAAGACCGAGGTCGCCGAATTCTTCTGGCCCAACTTCTGGCCGAACACCCCCGATATTCTGCACGAATACCTCGTGACGGGCCGCCGCAACGGCTCCATCGCGCGCATGGTCCTCGCGGGCACCCTCTCCTCCAACTGGGGCATCTACGGCCCGGCCTTCGAGCTCTGCGACTGCGAACAGTTCCCCGGCAAGGAGGAATACAACCACAACGAGAAGTACGAAATCAAGAAGTGGGACTGGGACAAGCCCGGGAACCTCAAAAAGCTCATCGGGCGCTTCAACTGGATCCGCAACACGAACAAGGCCCTTCAGCGCACGCGGAACGTGATTTTCGCCAACACGGACAACCCGTCCCTGATCGCCTACGTCAAGAAGACCCCGGACAATTCCAACATCGTCATCGTCGTCGTGAACCTCGACCCCCAGTGGCCGCAGAGCGGCTGGATCGAACTGCCCCTCTGGCAAATGGGCATCGGCGACTCCGAAAGCTTCACCGTGCGCGATCTCTTCAGTCAGGATCAGCCCGACGGAAAGACCGAAAGCTACGTCTGGACCGGACGGCGCAACTTCGTTTCGCTACGTCCCGGCAACAAGCAGGCGCACATCTTCGTCGTCGAACGGTGACTTTTTTGGTTGCCGGGGGGCCCGTCTATCCTTTTGCTCTACCGGTCGCTCTCAGGAGCGCCTCCGATTGCCCGATGGTGTAATGGCAGCACGAATGGTTCTGACCCATTTAGTCAAGGTTCGAGTCCTTGTCGGGCAGCCAGCGGAGCGAGGTGAATCGGGACTAGGTCAAAACCCTTGATGATCGGCGCCTTCGCGAATGCGTGCGGGAAGTATTTTTGACCGTCGCGCTTGAGCATTTTGACGAGTCGGACGACCTTGCCCTCTTGATCGTTTGCACCGTTTTGTCCGAACAACGGCATCTTGTGCAGACGATGCGGGTTTCGGATTTCCCAAAAGATTTTAAATTTGGATTTCAATTTAACCCCACTGAAATTCAACCGAATGGTATGAAACCATCGGGAGCGCAATGATCTCTTGGTATCCTTTCAGACACATCGACGGTTAACATTTCACCCGCTCGGGTCGGGCGACCCCTACGAAACTTTCATCTCAATCATTCAGGCAAAAACAACAATAGGGAAACGTATGAGTTCGTGGACTATCGGACGCAGGATCACCTTCGGGTTTTCCATTCTGACCATTCTGCTCTTTCTTGTCGGAATCTCGGCCTACATCGGGCTGAACTCCATCGGGAAAAGCACAAACGCTCTCGTAGAGGACAACATGCCGAGCGCGCTGATCCTTGGTCAGATCAAGGATAATCTCAGCCGCGCGTACGCCAACACACTGAACACGATCCGGCTCCCCCAAGGGTCGGATGCGATCAAGGCCGAGATCCAAAAAATCAACGACCGGGTCAGAGAAAACACCGAATCGTGGAAGGAATTCGAAACCCGGCTTCACGATCAGGCCGACCGGGATTTCTTCAAGAGCGTTACCGATATCCGCGCGAAATATGTGGCAACCATGAACGAGATGCTGAAGTACGCCGCGACGAACGATACGGAGGCGTCGTACAAGTATCTGGATGAAACCTTCTACGGCACTTACGTGGCCTATCGCGACATCCTCCAGAAACGCATCAGCGAGGAGCGCGAATACAGCCTCACCACCGGGAAAAAAGTGGAGACCGATGTCGGTCTCATCAAGGTCGTTATCGTCACGGCCCTTCTCGCGGGTCTGGCGCTGGCGATCGGGACGGCCTTCGTGATCATACGCGGGACGAACAAGGTGCTGGAGAGGGCCATCGCCTCCATCGACGAGGGGAGCCAGCAGGTGGCCTCGGCGTCGAGCGAAGTGTCTTCCGCGAGCAACATGCTGGCCGAGGGCGCGAGTGAACAGGCGGCGTCCCTGGAGGAGACCAGTTCCTCGCTGGAGGAAATGTCCTCCATGACGAGCCAGAACGCCAAGAGCGCCCAGGAAGCCAAGGGCGTGGCCGACGAAATGCACAAGGCAGCCGACGACAGCGCCGACCAGATGAAACAGATGCAGCAGGCGATGGACGCCATCAAGGAGTCTTCCGCAGGGATTTCGCAGATCATCAAGACAATCGACGAAATCGCCTTCCAGACGAACATCCTGGCCCTCAACGCCGCCGTGGAGGCCGCACGCGCCGGTGAGGCGGGCGCCGGGTTCGCCGTGGTGGCCGAGGAAGTGCGCAACCTCGCCCAGCGCTCCGCCGAATCCGCCAAGGAGACGAGCGGCAAGATCGAAGGCGCCATCCGTAACAGCGACCGCGGCGTCGCCATCTCCGGCAAGGTGGCCGAATCCCTCGGGACCATCGTGGACAAGGCTCGTCAGATGAACGCACTCGTGACGGAGATCGCCTCCGCCTCCGCCGAGCAGGACAAGGGCATCAGCCAGCTCACGACGGCGGTGCAGCAGATGGACAAGGTGACGCAGTCGAACGCGTCGAACGCGGAGGAAACGGCGTCCGCCTCCGAGGAACTGAACGCCCACGCGGAGCTTCTCAAGGACACGGTGGTGGACCTCGTGGCCCTCGTCCGCAGCGACGCTCGGGCCGTCCGTCCCACCGGCTCTTCCTTCCACGGCGCGGCGCATCCTGCGAAAACGGCGGTGGGTGTCAGGCCTCCCGTGAAGACCGCAAAGCCCTCTGCCCACACCTTCGCAAGCGCAAAGTCCGCCGGTGCAAAACACTTCCTGCCGATGAACGAGGGGGCGGACAACTCATAGTTTCGACAAGTCGCACAAGGTTCCGAATTGGGGCAAAACAAAGGCCGCATCCACAGACGGATGCGGCCTTTTGCATCACAAATTGCGGAAGCGGTTTACCGCTTCTTGTCGTCCACGTCCTCGACCTCGGCGTCCACGACATTGTCGTCGGCCTTAGCGGAGGAGGCGTTGGCGGCGGGGCCCTGCTGAGGACCGGGCTGCGGTCCGGCGGACTGGGCGCCCGGGTTCTGCTGGGCGGCCTGCTGGTACATCTTCGTGATCGCCTCCTGCATCTCCTTGTTGTTCTGGAGATTGGAGAGGGCGGTCTCGATCTTCGCCGGGTCGTTGCTCGCCACGGCGTCCTTGGCCTCCTTGACGAGGCGCTCGATGGTGGCCTTGGCGCTTCCCAGCTTGTCGCCATTGTCCTTCACGAGGCGCTCGGTCTGGTAGGCAAGGGTTTCGAGCTGGTTACGCTTCTCGACGACTTCCTTGGCCTTCTTGTCCTCCTCGGCGTGGGCTTCGGCCTCCTTGCGGAGGCGCTCCACCTCGCTCTTGTCGAGGCCGCTGGAACCGGTGATGGAAATCTTCTGGGCCTTTCCCGTGCCGAGGTCCTTCGCCGAAACGTTCAGGATACCGTTCACGTCGATGTCGAATGTGACCTCGATCTGCGGAACGCCGCGCGGCGCCGGCGGAATGCCGTCCAGGTGGAAGGTGCCTAGCAGCTTGTTGTCGCGCGCCATCGGGCGCTCGCCCTGCAGGACGCGGATTTCGACACTCGGCTGCTGGTCGGAATAGGTGCTGAAAATGTTGCTGCGCTTGGTGGGCACCGTGGTGTTGCGCTCGATCATCGGGGTGGCGACGCCGCCCGCGGTTTCGATCGAGAGGGTCAGCGGAGTCACGTCGAGGAGCAGGATGTCCTTCACCTCGCCCTTCAGGACGCCACCCTGAATCGCCGCGCCGACGGCCACGACCTCGTCCGGGTTCACGCCCTTGTGGGGCTCCTTGCCCGCGAGTTCGCGCGCGATGTCCACGATGCGTGGCATGCGCGTCATGCCGCCGACGAGCACGAGCTCGTTCACGTCCTTCATGGTGAGGCCCGCGTCCTTCATGCACGCGTTGAACGGCGCCACGCAGCGGCGGGCGAGATCCTCGCAGATCTGCTCCAGCTTCGAGCGCGTGAGGGTCACCATCAAATGCTTCGGGCCGGTCGCGTCCGCCGTGATGAAGGGCAGGTTGATCTCGGTCTGCTGGGCGCTGGAGAGGGCGATCTTCGCCTTTTCCGCCTCTTCCTTGAGACGCTGGATCGCGGTGCGGTCCTTGGAGAGGTCGATGCCGTTCTCCTTCTTGAACTCCGCGACGAGCCAGTCGATCAGGGTCGAGTCCCAATTGTCGCCGCCAAGGTGCGTGTCGCCGTTGGTCGCCTTGACCTCGAAGACGCCGTCGCCGATTTCCAGAATCGAAATATCGAAAGTGCCGCCGCCAAGGTCGAAGACGGCGATGGTCTCGTCGCTCTTCTTGTCGAGGCCGTAGGCGAGCGAGGCCGCCGTCGGCTCGTTGATGATGCGCAGAACATCGAGGCCCGCGATGGTACCGGCGTCCTTGGTCGCCTGACGCTGGGCGTCGTTGAAGTAGGCGGGACAGGTGATCACGGCCTTCTCGATCTTCTCGCCCAAAAACGCCTCCGCGTCGGCCTTCAGCTTGGCGAGGACCATCGAGGAAATCTGCTCCGGGGCGAAGCGCTCGGTCTTCGAACCGACGTTGCACTCGATCCACGCGTCACCATTCTTGCCCTCCACCACCTTGAACGGGAAGTTGCGGGCCTCCTCGCGCACTTCGGCGAACTTGCGTCCGATGAGGCGCTTGGCGGAGAAAATGGTGTTCTGCGGATTGGTCACCGCCTGACGCTTGGCCGCCTGTCCGACGAGGCGCTCGCCATCCTTGGTGAAGGCGACGATGGACGGAGTCGTCCGCGCGCCCTCGCTGTTCGGGATCACGACGGGCTCGCCGTTTTCCATGACGGCCATGCACGAATTTGTCGTTCCAAGGTCAATTCCGAGAATCTTGCTCATGGTGATGTCGATAAAGTTTTGAATATGGTTTGCAGATGCCGTGCCTCTTTGAATGACTAGAACTTATTTTATTGTGAATCAGCGCCTTGCAACAAATGGACCGCCTGAGGTCGCCCCAGCGCAAACGTGACGCTTTGGCACAGTTCCCCCATTCTGTCACAACCGGGCGTCTCACCGGCAAAGAGGATTGGCTCATTCGACGCGAAAACAATCTAGCAAACGAAGATTCATTACCAAAGATGGATGAGCTTGATCCTATGCTCGTGCTGAGGTGTATTCTGTAGCTTCTGCGCGGGATAACCCGAGAAAAACCCAAGACCAATCACCTGAGATCATGAAAGCACAACTCGTCCTCGCCTCCCTTCTTCTACCCAGCCTAGCCCTCGCGGAAGGCACGCCCGACGGTGTACTTGAAACGAATAGCGTCAGCGTATACGGCGGCTACAATCACACCGCCTACAAGGGTTATTACAGCACCGACTACGCGGGCGGCGGCATCTCCTGGCAGCAAAAGGTGTTCTCCAACGAGAAATTCGGCGTGAACGTGGGCATGACCTACGAATATTGGACAGATTGCTCCAGCTGGGTCATGGACCGTTACACGAGTAACGTGTACATGCCCTCCGTGACGGTGTATGCCAAACAGAGCTGGTTCACGCCGTTCGCGGGCCTGCGTCTGGGCTTTTACGACTCGACCTTCTATGGTGACGAGAGCAGTTTCTCCTCGTGGTTCGCACCGGTTCTCGGCGCCGAGTTTTACATGATGCCCGGCTGGTATGTGACACCTTCGGTGACAATCTGGACGCGCATCCATTCCGAAAACAAGGACACCGACAGCTGCAGCGCCGACTTTGCCGTCGAAACCGGATACTGGCTCAGCGACCGCATCAGCTGCTTTGGCAGTGCAACCTTCGAAAACACCTCTGAATCCCGCATCTTCTACTACAACGTGGGCCTGCGGCTGGCCTACTAGGGGCCAACGTCCATCCTTCGAGAAAAAGACTCCGGTCCGCCGGGGGCTTTTTTGTGGCCGGGATTCATCGTTCCCAACGGCAAATCGCGATTGTCGGCATAGAACGGTTGACGCGGACTGCCCAGGGTTCATGATTTCCTTGGCCGCGTATCAAGGCGCGCCGGAAACCCCATTTACGGCAATGCTCGGCAAGGCACTCGGACTTTTCTCGACGGACATCGGCATCGACCTCGGCACGGCGAACACCCTCGTCTATGTGAAGGACAAGGGCATCGTGCTGCGCGAGCCCTCCGTCGTCGCGATCAACAACGAGACGCACGAGGCGATCGCGGTGGGTCTGGAAGCCAAGGCGATGCTGGGCCGCACGCCAATGAGCATCACGGCGCTACGCCCCATGAAAGAGGGCGTCATTGCCGACTTCGACATCACCGAGGCGATGCTCCGCGCCTTCATCGGCAAGGTGACCCATTCCATGCGCTTCCCGCCGCCGCGCGTCATTGTCGCGGTGCCGAGCGGCATCACCGAGGTGGAGCGCCGCGCCGTGCGCGAGAGCGCCCTGCACGCCGGAGCACGCGAAGTGATCCTGCTGACGGAGCCCATGGCGGCAGCGATCGGCGTCGGCCTGCCGGTGGACGACCCGGCGGCGAGCATGATCGTCGATATCGGCGGCGGCACGACGGAGTGCGCCATCATCTCCCTTTCGGGCGTGGTCTTCGCCAAGAGCCTGCGCGTGGGTGGCGACAAGTTCGATTCGGCCATCATCAACTACATGAAGCGGGCCTACAATTTGAACATCGGCGAACGTATGGCCGAGGAGATCAAGATCCGCATCGGCAGCGCCGCGCCGCTCGACGAGGAGATCACGATGGAGGTCAAGGGCTCGGACTCCGTCGCGGGCCTGCCGAAGACCTTGCACATCACTTCGCAGGAGATCCGCGAGGCCATGATGGACCCGCTCAGCTCGATTGTGGAAGTGGTGCGCCTGGCGCTCGAAAAGTGCCCGCCGGAACTTTCGGCGGACCTTGTGGACCGCGGCTTTGTCCTGGCGGGCGGCGGCTCCCTCATCCGCAACATCGACCGGCTCCTTTCGGACGCCACGGGCCTGCCCGTCATCGTCGCGGAAGACCCGCTCTCTGCCGTCGCCAAGGGCACGGGCGTGGTCCTCCAGAACATCGACTGGCACAAGGCGAGCACGACTTCCTAGGGAGGGTGAGCGTGTGCGAATCCGGAGTGGAATCCGCGTCATTGCGGACGAGTTGCCGGAATTTACATTTTCCCGGCAAATCTCCGGGGTAAGGCCCTCAATGTTGCTGGATTATGAAACCGAGCCCTGTTACGATCCCGGTCATGACGGAACTCTTGTTTGACGGTGACGCGACGACCCTGCCTCTCGTACGCTTCGCCGCGAAGGAGGAGGCGCGGACTCTCACGAAACTTTCGGGAGCGGAATTTTCTGGCGAAATCGGCTCCGTGGCGGACTTTCACACGGAAAGCGGCCGCACAATCTGGACCGGAACAGGCCCCCGGAGCGCCGAAAGCGAGAATTCCCTGCGCCTTGCCGCCGCCCACGCCGCGCGCAAGCTTTCCACGAAGGGCGCGCGGGACATCCGGATCGACTCGGGCCGTCATGCCCCATACGCGGGCGCAATCACCTCGGGAGCGATCCTCGGCGCCTATCATTACAACCGCTTCAAGGGCGGCTCCCCGGAGGAGACAGGGCTGCGAAGCATCAGTTTTGCCGCGGGCCTTGACGGAACGGAAAAACTCGCGGCGCGTCAGGGCGCAAAGGTGGCCGACGCGGTGAACCGCGTGCGCGACCTCGGCAACACCCCTCCCAATTTCATGACACCCGCCGTCGTGGCCAACGAGGCGGAGAAATACGTGCGCCTCACTGGAGCCACCCTCACGGTTTTTGCGGATTTCGAGCTGGCGGAGATGGGCTTTGGCGGAATCGCAGCCGTCGGCGCGGGCTCGACCAACGGGCCGAGACTTGTGATTCTGGAGCACGTCGTGGACCCGAAGTGGCCCACCGTGGCCCTTGCTGGGAAAACCGTGACCTTCGATTCCGGCGGCCTCTCCCTCAAGAAGCCGGGTGACCTCTACGAGGAAAAGTGGGACAAAATGGGCGGGCTCGCCGTCCTCGGCATTCTGGAATGCGTGACGGCTCTGGCGATTCCGGTGAACCTCGTGGCGGTGCTGCCGGTGGCGGAAAACCTGCCGGGCCCCAACGCCATGCGCCCCGGCGACGTAATCACCATGAAGAACGGCAAGACCGTGGAGATCATGGACAGCGACGCGGAGGGGCGCCTGCTCCTTGCGGACGCCCTCGCCTACATCGCGGAAAAATACGCGCCGGATCTTGCGATCGACCTCGCGACCTTGACGGGCGCGTGCGTCGTGGCCCTCGGGCAGGAAAGGACCGGCCTCTTCACCGAGGACGACGACCTTGCCGAACTCTTCCACAAGGCGGGTGAGGACTGTGGCGATGCCTGCTGGCGCCTGCCGCTCGGCAGCGACTTTGCCCAAGAGCTGCAAAGCCCGCTCGCCGACCTGCGCAACGCCGGCAGCTCCCGCTGGGGCGGTGCGAGCAAGGCGGCGGAGTTTCTGCGCGCCTTCAAGGGCGACGGGCGCTGGGTGCATCTGGACATCGCGGGCACCGGCATGCCGGACACGGACCTCGGCCACATGGAGCGCGGCGCCACGGGCGCCGGTGTGCGGCTGGTCACGGAGGCGCTCCGCCGTCTGTATTCCTAAATCCTAGCGCGGGAATGGATCATGCAAGAGTGCTGCGAACGAGCCCCGGTCGCGCCGGAGGAAATGGCCGAAGACCCCCGCTACCTTCGCGAACAGCTCATCACCTACATCGGGAGCAAGCGGGCCCTCCTGCCCTTCATCGGCGGCGCGGTGGAAAAGGTGCGCCAGAGGCTCGGCGGGCGGAAGATCCGCTTTCTCGACATCTTCGCGGGGACGGGAATCGTCTCGCGCTCCATGAAGCGGCACAGCTCGCTTGTCATCGCGAACGACCTAGAGGCCTACAGCCGCGTCACAAGCCAGTGTTACCTTGCCAACGCCGCCGACCTCGACCTTGCCGAAATCGCGGAGGCCTGTGACCGGATCGACCGCATCGCGAGAAACGACACAAACGGCGGTTTCATCCGCGAACTCTACGCGCCGGAAAACGACCGCGCGATCCGCGACGGTGAAAGGGTCTTCTACACGGTGCGGAACGCCGCTTACCTCGACGCCGCGCGTCGGGCCATCGACGCGTATCCGGAAAGGCTCCGGCCCTTCCTGCTGGCGCCGCTGCTTTCCGAGGCGTCGGTGCATGTGAACACCTCGGGCGTCTTCAAGGGCTTTTACAAGGACGGAGCGGTGGGCCGCTTCGGCGGACGCGGCGGGAACGCCCTACCCCGCATCCTCGGGGAAATCCGCCTCGCCGCGCCGGTTCTCTCGCGTTTTTCATGCGAGCGCCTCGTCCATCAGGCCGACGCGAACACGCTGGCCCCGACGCTGCCGGAGGTGGATCTCGCGTACCTGGACCCTCCCTACAACCAGCACCCCTACGGTTCGAACTACTTTCTGCTCAACCTGCTCGTCGATTACGTCCGCCCCGCCGCCGTGAGTCCCGTCTCCGGCATTCCGCGCGACTGGAAGAGGTCCGCCTACTACAAGCGGAGAGAGTCGGCGGAGGCGCTCTTTGCACTCGTCGAATCCATCCGCGCGAAGTACTGCCTGATCTCCTACAGCTCCGAAGGCTTCATCGGCGAGGAGGAATTCCTCTCTGGCATGCGGCGGATCGGCAAGGTGGAGGTCTGCGAGACCCCCTACAACGCCTTTCGCGGCAGCCGGAATCTGCACGCCAGGCCCAAAAGGCTCACGGAATTCCTCTACCTCGTGGAGAAGTAGGCATTATTCCGGGCGCTGCCCCGCCCCACCCCGCGCCATTACGAAAAGGAATTGCTGCGCGAGGCCCGCGACCGGCCCGAACTTCGCGCGTCCCTTTTCGGCAATCTTGTCGGGATCGTCGTCCTTCAGGCCGTACTGCTCCCGCATCGCGCGGGCGATCCACGTATCGACGGGAAAGGGAGTCAGGCCGCAGGTGCCGCTGTAGAGAAGGGCGCAGTCGGCAATCTTCCCGCCCACCCCGTAGAGTTCGCAGAGTTTTTCCCGCGCCTTCGCGTAAGGAAGGACCGCCACGGCGTCGAAAAAGTCCGGCTCGTCGGCAAGGATGGCCGCCGTCTCCGCCACGTACTGGGCACGGAAGCCCAGGCCGCACTTGCGCAGCGCGCCCTCGCCCACCTCGGCCAGCGCCTCCCACGTCGGAAGCGCCCGGATCCCCGGCATCAGCTCCGCACCGAAATTCTCCGCAAGGGCGTCCAGCTCCGCCTTGATCTGCGCGATCTGCTTGAGCGGGCTGCAAAGGAAAGAAAGGAGTGCCTCGGGCAGCGGCTGGCGCACCACGCGCAGGCCCCGGCATTGGTCGAGGGCGCGGAGCATCACGGCGTCGCCGGAACGTGCCAGTGCCGCGTAATGGCGCTCGTAGGGTTCGTCCAGAGCGAGAAGGTGCCGCAGCGCCTCCGCGCCGCCGCGCTCGAAATGGGCGGGAAAGGACGCCTCCAGCGCGCCGTCCCGCAGGCGCAACCGCGCCACGTTGCCGCCCCACACGCCCACCCAGTGGCCCTCCTCGGCCTTGTTGAAGCGGAAGGTCTGACCGCCATCGATCGTCTCCGCAAGGCCGCGCTCGGTGAAGGAGCCGGTCTCGTCGATCGCCCTCCAGCTCGTCCACAGGCTTCGGCCCCCCTGACGCGGGCTTTTCACGGTGGAGAAATCCTTCTCCGGCGGGGAAAATGAACGCTCTCCGGTCATTTGCCGGGCATTTCCCAGAGGAAGCTGCGAGCCTGTGCCAGCGTGTTGCCGGCGGCATCCGCAATCACAAGCCGCCACGCCACAAGACGAACGTCGTCAAACTGCGGACCGGTGAGGCCGATGTACGCGGCCTTGCCGAAGTTCCCATCACCCGCGGCGATGGGAAAGGACAGGGTCTTCACGGCGGAATCGTCGCTCGCGATGTAATCGAGGACAAAGGAAGCGTCCTTCGGCAACTGCGAAAGCGGCGTGTCGAGATCCGTGATGAGATAGAGCCCGGCACGGTTGGCGGCGTCGCTCCGATAATAGGTGCGGCGCCCCGTGCGTTCGCGTCCGTCCAGATACTCGCGGAGCGTCGTCAGATCGTCCGCGGTGAAGCTGCGCTCGGCGACGGCTTCGATGGCAATGGCGCGCAGTGCCCCCGCCGAAAGGAGGGAAAGGGCGATTGCGAGCGTTGCCTTTGCCGCGCCGCTGCTCATGACTCTACGCGCGCGCCGTGGTCGCCGCTGCGGCCTTGGCTGCCGCCTTGCGGCGGGCGAGATATGCCTTGCGGCGACGACGCTTGATGACCTTGTTGTACTGCTTGCCCATGGAAAGGTTTTGGTGAAAGGCGGAGAATGTCCTCACCCGTGCCCGCCTGTCAAGCACGGCTTGCATCTTGCATGAAGGGGATTTCCCGTGGCATTCTTTTCTGGTGGAAACCGCCAAGACCAGCCTCCCCGGTGACTCCTTCTACATGCGACGCGCACTCGACCTCGCGCGCCGGGGACTCGGCACGACGCACCCGAACCCGATGGTGGGCGCCCTCGTCGTGGCGGAGGGCCGCGTCGTGGGCGAAGGCTGGCACGAGAAGGCGGGAGGACCGCACGCGGAGGTGAACGCCCTCGCCGCCGCCGGAGAGGCCGCGCGCGGCGCAACGCTCTACGTGACGCTGGAGCCCTGCTGCACCACCGGACGCACGCCGCCCTGCACGGAGGCGATCAAAAGAGCCGGAATCGCCCACGTCGTGGCCGGGTCGCGGGATCCCAATCCGCTTCACGCGGGGCGCGGCTATGACATTCTGCGCGAAGCCGGGATCGCCGTGACGGAGGGCGTCCTTGCCGGGGAATGCGCCGACCTGAACCCGATTTTCAACTTCCGCATGAAGGAAAACCGCCCGCTCTTTGCGGCGAAGGCGGCGCTGTCGCTCGACGGGCGCCTCGCCGCGCGCACGGGTGCCTCGAAGTGGATCACGGGCGAGGCCGCGCGGGAGAACGTGCAGGTTCTCCGCCGCTACTATCCCGCGATCGGCGTCGGCGCCGGAACGGTTCTGGCGGACAACCCGCGCCTTACCGCACGCCTTCCGGGACAGAACGAATGGTGCCCGAGGCGCTTTGTTTTTGACCGTAGTCTCCGCACAGCGGCGGGTCCCCTCCCCCGGCTCTATTCGGACGATTTCCGCGCCCTCACAACCATCGTCACAGCGGAATCCGCCCCGAACGAGGCCCGTGCAAGACTGGAAAAATCGGGCGTGAACGTCCTGCCGCTCGCGGCGGATTCGGAGGCGTCGTTCTGGGCCGCGTTTTCCGCTTTCCTCGCAAAGGAACAGCTCTGGGGAATCCTCGTCGAGGGCGGCCCGACGATCTTCCGATCCCTGCTCGCGGCGGGGAAGATCGACTACCTCTACGCCTATCAGGCGCCGCTCCTCTTTGCGGACGAAAAGGCCCCGGCGGCGTTCGGGGGGCTCGCCCCCGCCGACCCCGCGCAGGCCCTCCGCCTGAAAGAGGTGCGCCACGAGGTCTTCGGCGACGACATCCTGACACGCGGCTGGCTCGTCCGGTCGTAGGGAATTGAGAGCACCCCAAAGGCTCAGAGCGCCGTGTCCGTCCGGTACACCCTTTGGACGCGCTTGCTGATAGAGGTAAAGCTCTCCCACGGGATCTGGTTCGCCCACGCGGAGAATTCCTCGACGGAAATCGTCTCCTCCCCCTGAGTCCCGATGAAGGTGGCCTTGTCGCCCACTTTCACGGGCGGCATGTCCGTCACGTCCACGATGATCTGGTCCATCGTGACGCGCCCGAGGATGGGACAGCGTCGTCCATTCACAAGCACCTGGCCCCGATTGCTCATGGCGGTGGAGATGCCGTCGCCGTAGCCCGCGCAGATGATGGCGGTCTTCGTCTTGCGCTTGAGGATGCAGGTGCGGTTGTAGCTCACGTACGCGCCCTCCGGCAGCTCTTTTACTAGGCCGATGCGCGAGTGGAAGGAAAGGACCGGCTCGGGATGCACGTCGGCAAGGAGCGACCCCGGATAGGGCCGCACGCCGAACTGGAGGAGCCCCACCCTCACGCCATTGAAGGGACCGCCGACGGGCAGGCTCTCCAGCCCCGCGCTGTTGTCCGCGTGGATGAGGAGGCTCGATTTGTCGAGGTTCTTCATCTTCGCGATGGCGCCGAGGAAGCGGTCGCGCTGAAGCCGCGTGTACTCGGCGCTCGAATCGGCGCTCGAAAAGTGCGTGAAGATGCCGTCGAGGCGCAGGGCGGGGTTCGCGACGATCGCATCGTAGAGCGCGGGCGCGTATTCGTGCCACACGCCGAGGCGCCCCATCCCGGTGTCGATCTTGAGGTGCACGGCGAAGGGCCTGCCGGACTCGCGGCCCAGCTTCGCGAAGCGCTCCACCTCCTCGATCGTGGAAACCGCCGGGATCGCCCCATATTCTAGGAGCAAATGATCCTCCTGCGGCAGCACGGCGCTTAAGATCAGGATCGGCCAGCCGCCGCCCACCTCGCGCACGGCGCCCGCCTCGGCGACGTTGGCCACCGCAAAGGCGTCCGCCCCGGCGCGCATCAGGCGCGAGGCCGTCTGCGCCAGCCCGTGCCCGTAGGCGTCGGCCTTCACCACCGCCACGTAGCGGATGTGCCCGGGCATCGAGGAGCGGATCTTCCGCAGGTTTCTTTCCAGCCGCGCCAGGTCGATTTCCACCCAGCAGCGCGCATTCGTATTCGTCGCCACGGA
>LVBV01000034.1 GCA_001604565.1 Puniceicoccales bacterium Verruco_01
TGCCAGCAAGATACCTTCAAGCATAGACTGAGTGGCAGGGCCGACTTTTTCAGCAGACTGTTAAAATCGCGACCCGGTTCAACAAACCCGCCGTTGTGAAATTTCTGCAGGAAAAAGGAGCGAAGTAAGTTCCTGTTCCATTCGGGTGACTTTGCGGAATTGTCTTTGCGCAACCGCCCTTCCGCCTCCATCTTTCCGGAAGACATGTCATTCGAGAACCTGCACATTGCTTTCCCGGAAAAACGCTACGAGGGCTACATCTTCGACTGCGACGGCACGATCGCGGACTCCATGCTCCTGCACCACAAGGCTTGGCGCTTTGCCATGCAGAAACACGGTGCCACCTTCGACTATTCCTGGGAGATTTTCACGAGCCTGGCTGGCGTCGGCCACGAGGACACGGTGCGCAAGATCAACGTGCGTTTTAGCCAGCACCTCGATCCAGAGGCGGTGACGCGCGACAAGGAGGCGTGGTATGCCCAGCACGTGGACGAGGTGACGCCGATCACCCCGATGGCGGACTATGTGCGGAGCCTCGCCGAGGAGGGCGCGAAAATGGCCGTGGCGAGCGGCGGCCCCCGGGCTCTCGTGCTGCGGACGCTCCGCGCCATCCGGCTGGAGGGCGCCTTTGCCGCCGTGGTGACGCAGGACGACATCTCCCGCAGCAAGCCGGACCCGGAGATTTTCCTCAAGGCGGCGTATCTCCTCGGCGTCGATCCGCACAAGTGCGTCGTCTTCGAGGACAGCCACCTCGGCATCGCGGGCGCCAAGGCCGCCGGGATGGACACCGTCCTCATCCCGCAGGTGCATTGAGGCCGCCACGAACAACTTTGATTTCTGCCACGGACGGTCTTTGCGGCGGCTGGCAGCGTTTGGGAAGTTCGCCGGATTTCATTCAATGCGGCTCACTTCCAAAGCCTTGCCAACCCTCCGCAAATCCTCGTTTTCGCGACGAGACCAGTTGTTCGAGGTGGCCTTGAGAAAGACACCGGCAGAATTCCTCCACGGATTGCCAGCGCCGGAAACCGGACGATTTTGACCGCGGACGATCTGTGAAAGAAGGGCTCGGAGTCTCAAACTCCGGGCAGGCGTTTGAGCCCGGCTTGTGAGCTCGCATTCCCGATTCCGCGGTTAAGCCATTTGCCGGCTTGATCTTGTGATCACTGGAAATCCGTGGATGGAATCCGTTTGCCCTTATATTGGTATCGCCGGGAATGGCGGGTTGGCCAAGGGCCTTGCCGCCAGTTGCATGAGGGCCACGGCGTTGTCGTCGCCCGCCACGCGGTTACTGTGAATGACGCCGCACTTTTTGCAGCGGTGGATCAGCATCCATTCGCCGTCCTCGCGCAAGGCAACGGCGATCGGCTCCATTTCGCCGCCGCAGCGGGCGGCGCGGTCGCCGGGAATGTTGTCGAGGTGGACGCTCCAGAGGCAGTGTGGGCAGTGATTGCGGTTCCGGGTGCCCGGGGCGGAGACGGGAAAGGTGCGACCGCAGTGGCGGCAGCAAAGAAAGTCTGTCATCGGATCGAATTGGAAAGAGTTTGTGTGGAAGGGAAATCGCGCAGCCGTACAGGCCGCGGCAGCGCATGGACACTCCACGCGCTTCCTCCGCCGCAAAATCCGCATGAAAAGCGGTGTGTCGCGGCGGGATTCCTACACAAGATCCGTGAGACGATACAACATGAAGGCCTCATGCTGGACGAAAGGAGGCTCCGGGACAAGACCGTTTGTCGCTTCAAGGGGAGACTTCTCAGTTATAACGTTTTTCAAAAGTCCACCGAACAAGAGACCAGATTTTTATCCACAGATTGAAACAGGATTTTCGCAGATTTCCAAAAGTGGGCCGGTTCGGTTCTGTAATCTGCGATAATCTGCGCAATCTGTGGATGAAATTCCGGTTTTCTTTAGGAAATCGCTCTACAATAAAACGGCCCCGGAAGCGATTCCGGGGCCGTCACGAGGAGGGGTTGGACAAAAAAGGTTAGACCTTGCCGCGCATCTTTTCCAGCTGTGTGCGGATTTCGGCCATCTTCTCGCGCGTCAGCGGGAACTTGATGATGGCCCAGAGGGCGAAGGCCAGGAAGATCACGGGAATTGCCGAGAGCGTGAAGCGGATCCAGAAGATCGCCTCCGGGCTCTGGTTGCCCTTGAGGGCGGAGTCGAAGCCCGTGAGCTGGAGGATCCAGCCCGAGGCGCCCGCGCCTAGGGTGATGCCGATCTTGGAGAGCCAGCTCTGGCAGGCCGAGAAGGCGCCCTCGCGGCGCTTGCCGGTGTCGAGCTCGTCGTAGTCCATGATGTCGGCCAGCATGGAGTTGTAGATGGTCCAGAAGCCCGCGCCCGTGAAGGCCACGCAGCCGCAGGCCAAGAGCTGCATCCAAGGATGGTTCGGGTTGTAGAAGAACCAGTCGCCGATAAAGGCCATGATCGCCATGACAAGGACCGTGCCCATTGCGTGGCGTTTGCCGAAATGCTTGGAAATGAGGGTATAGAAGGGAATGCCCGCGAAGCCGAAGATCATGCCGGCGATGCCCATGCGGAAGTTCCACCAAGTGCCAAGGGCCACGTCGCCGCGGCAGACGTAGTAGATCGTGTCGTAATAGCCGAGCGCGCTCACCATGCTGGTGCCAAGTCCATACGCGACAATCATGACGAGCATGTAGCGGAAGGGCTTGCAGGCGATTGTTTTGGTGAGGGTGTCCAGGATCGGGATCTTCTCCTGCTTGCGGGCGACGACGTTGCCGTAGTACCGCTCGCGAAGGAGGAAGAACATGAGGACCGCACAGATCACCATGATCGCGCCGAGAATTGCGCAGTACACCTGGCCGCCGAGGAGAATGTTCGGCTCGGCACCCTCGGCGGCGGGCTTCCATGCGGCGGAGGAGGTGAGAAGCAGGCCGAGGCGGTCCACCACGTTGCCGAGGTCCGCGCCCACCCAGACGGAGAGGGTCGTGAACTGCGCCGCGAAGAACATGGCCAGCTCCGGCGCCTTCTGGATGGCGTTGCGGATGCTCATGAGGAGCGTGCGCTCGTTATAATTGGGCGTCATCTCGCTGCCGAGGCTCACCCACGCCATGTTGAAGCAGCTCATCATCGGCACGTAAATGGCCGAGGAAATGAGCATGAAGACGAAATACTGCGTCTGCGACCAGCCCGTGCCCACCGCGTAAAGGCCGGGGAGGAACAGGCCCGCGAGCACGCCGCCGATCAGAATGTAGGGCCGCCGCCTGCCGAAGCGGCTGCGCGTATTGTCGCTCATCCAGCCGAAGATCGGGTCCGCGAAGGCGTCCCACAGACGGTTGATCATCAGCGCCGTGCTGACCAGTCCCGGCGCCACGCCGAGGAAGATGTTGAAGACCTGAAAAGCGAAGGCGTTGTAGAGCCAGTGGCCCCACATGTCCAGAAACGAGCCGAGGCCGTAGCCGATCTTTTGCGGGACCGGAATGCGGTCGGAAATTTCGTTCTGCACGGCGGCGGAGGAGGAATCGGATGCCATCGGAGTATGGATGAGGTTACGGGGGTGAGATTGGGGCAGTATGTTCCGGCGGCTGTACCGGGCAAGGCAAAATCAGCCAATTTAACGTTAAATCGTCGGCTTCACGGGCTGTCGCCCGCGCGCGGGAACACGGATATTTTGGGCTCGCCGCGCCGGACGGGGCGGGGCAGGATGAGGGCGGTTCTCAGGGTCGGGAGCATTCGCCCGCGGCTTGCCGCGGGAGGAAAGTCCGGACACCACAGGGCGGGATTCCCGGTGAAAGCCGGGGCGGCGGCTCCGCGAGGGGCCGTTGACGGCTCAGTGCAACAGAAAACAGACCGCCTTTCGCGCAAGCGGAGGGCAAGGGTGAAAAGGTGGGGCAAGAGCCCACCGCGCAGTCGGCAACGCCTGCGGCAGGGCAAACCCATTCCGGTGCAAGGCCAAATAAGGGATCGGACGGCCCGTCCGATGATCCCGGGTTGGCTGCGCCCGTCCGTCGGGACGGGGCCGCTTCACGGCGGCAGATAAATGAGTGCACCCCGCAAGGGGCAACAGAATCCGGCTTACTCACCCTGGGAACCACTTTTGCGGGGGGGACGCCTCCATAGAGGAGTATCCGCAGATATCAAGAGCCGAAAGTCAGAATATTTTAACCGCAGATAAACGCAGATGTCCGCAGATTTCCAGAAATGGATTCAGGGACAGAATTTCTTTTCTTAACTCAAGAATCCTCTTTCTCTGACATCTGCGTACATCTGCGGTTATCTGCGGTTAACCACTTCTTGTCCTTGTTCTTATAATCCGCGCAATCTGCGAAATCTGCGGTTAAAACTTCTGGTTTTCAGTTCTTTTTTCCTTCCTGCTTGCGCGAGGTGGGGTGGTTGGTTACTGTTCATATGTTCACATGACACTCCGCGCCTTATTCATGGACATGAACAGCTACTTCGCCTCGTGCGAGCAGCATCTTTGTCCCGCGCTCCGGAACCGTCCCGTGGCGGTGACGCCGGTCGTGGTGGACTCGGGCTGCTGTATCGCGGCGAACTATCTGGCGAAGAAGCGGGGCGTGAAGACCGGTTGCAGCGTAGGCGAGGCGCGGGCCCTCTGTCCGGATATCGCCATCGTGAAGAGCCGCCCCGAGGAGTATGTGAAGCTGCACCACGCCCTCGTCGATCTCACCGAGAACTGTATGCATGTGGACGAGGTGGCCTCGATCGATGAATGGTGCTGCCACCTCACCGGCAAATGGCGCGAGGAAGCGGAAGCCCTCGCACTCGCGCGGAAGATCAAGGAGCGCCTTGCGGAATTCTCGCCCGTCATGCGCTGTTCGATCGGCATCGCGCCGAACCGCTGGCTCGCCAAGGTGGCCAGCGACATGCAAAAACCCGACGGCCTCACCCTGATCCGGGAAAACGAGATCGGCGAAACCATCTCCGGCATGAAGCTGCGGGAGATCTGCGGCATCGGCAAACGCATGGAGCAGCGCCTCGCCGCCTACGGCATCCGCAGCGTCGCCCAGCTCTTCGCCCTGCCGCGCGAGCACATGCGGATCATTTGGGGTGGCGTCTTCGGGGAACGTTTTTACCTGCAACTGCACGGCTATGACCTGCCTGCGCTGGAGACCAAACGCAGCCAGATCGGGCACTCGCGCGTGCTGCCGCCGGAACTGCGGAGCCCCCAGGGGGTGCGCGCCTGCACCTTCCGCCTGCTTCAGCGAGCGTGCGTGCGGCTGCGAAGTGAGGGCTATGTGGCGGAGCGCCTGAGTCTTGTCGTCTCCAGCTTCGGCGGGGAGTCGTGGAAGGAGGAGATCAGCCTTGCGCCCTCGCGGGACACCCCGGCCTTCATCGACGCCCTCAAAACCCTCTGGGAGCGTCGCAGGGAGCCTTTCCTCAAGCCCTCTTACTGTGCAGTGATCCTCTGCGGTCTCACCAAGCGCGGCGACGCCACGCTTTCGCTTTTCTCGCGACAGGAACGCTGCGACGACGCCCTTGCCGCCGCGATGGACAAACTCACCCGCGCCTATGGGCAGAAGGTCCTCACCTTCGGCGGGGCGATGGGCGCCATCGAGGAGGGCGCCCCGCGCATCGCCTTCACGCGAGTGCCCGATCTGGAAACGGAGAGCTGACCCGCCCCTCGCCGTTCCTTCCGCAGAAAGAAACCAGACGGAAATTTAACCACAGATTACGCAGATTTACGCAGATTATAGAACCGAACCGGCTCACTTTTGGAAATCTGTGGAAATCCTGTTTCAATCTGTGGATAAACAACTCCGTAGTCTTCTTCTCCCCATTTGCGTAATCTGCGGTTAAAAAGTCTGTCTCCGGATTGAGTTCGGGGAACCGGCGTTCCTTGTACGCGAAAAAGGCGCCCCGGTTGCGGAGCGCCCTTTTGTCGCCGGCGAAGTTCTACTGCGGCAGGAAGTGTCCCGAAGTACCACCGCGGGTGATCTTGCGTGCCGAGGAGGTTGTCGCAGGGGCGTCCAGTGCGTGCGCCGGAGCCTCCTCTTCTTCCCGGGCCTGCGGCAGGGCGGCGCCGATGGCGATGTGCGTCTGACCCTCGCCCATCGTGGAGCCGGAAAGGCGGCTCAGGCTGTCGATCGTCTCGATGAGGCTGCTGGCCTCGCGGGAAAGTTCCTGCGCGGAGGAGGCGCCCTGCTGGGCGATGGCGGCGGTCTTCTGGGTGGCGTCGCTCGTCGTGGCGAGGGATTGGTTGATCTGGCCCAGGCCCATTGTCTGTTCCTGACTGGAATGGGAGATCTCCTTCACGAGGGAATCGAGCTTGTTGATGCGCTCGCGGATGGTCTCCAGGCTTTCGGCGACGCTGGAGCACATCTTGACGCCCTCCTGCGTGAGGGAGGTGTTGCGCG
>LVBV01000035.1 GCA_001604565.1 Puniceicoccales bacterium Verruco_01
ATTTCCATGAGCCGTCGCCGCAGAGCAGACAAGCGTGAACACACGCCGGATTCGCGCTACAACAGCAGCCTGGTTACCCAGCTCATCACCATCGTGATGAACCGTGGCAAGAAGAGCCTTGCCCAGGGCATCGTTTACGGAGCCTTCGAGAAGGTGAGCGAGAAGCTCGGCAAAGGCGATCCCGTCGATCTCCTCCTCGGGGCGCTGGAGAACACCCGCCCGAAGCTGGAGGTGAAGAGCCGCCGCGTCGGTGGCACGACCTATCAGGTCCCGCTCGAAATTCCTTTTGAACGCCAGCAGGGCCTTGCCCTGCGCTGGATGGTTCAGGCCGCCCGCGAGCGCCGCGGCGCGATGGCCGACAAGCTGGCCGCCGAAATCGTCGATGCCTTCAACAACACGGGCAGCGTCGTCAAGAAGAAGGACGAGATGCACAAGATGGCGCAGTCGAACCGCGCCTTCGCCCACCTTCGCTGGTGACGGCAGGCTGGATTTTTATCACGCAGGAGTAACACCAACCGTTTTTTGACATGAGCGAGGCCGGAGAAAATCTGTCTGCAATGAACGCCAAGGATCGCAAGATCCCCTTGGAGTATCACCGCAACATCGGCATTGCCGCGCACATCGACGCCGGCAAGACGACCACCACGGAGCGCATCCTCTTCTACACCGGCATGGTCCACAAGATCGGCGAGGTGCACGAGGGCAACACCACGACCGACTGGATGGAGCAGGAGCGCGAGCGCGGCATCACCATCAACGCCGCGGCGATCACGACCTCTTGGCAGACCAAGCGTGGCCCCTTTGAGGGCATCCGGCATCAGATCAACGTCATCGACACACCCGGACACGTGGACTTCACCGCCGAGGTGGAGCGCTCGATGCGCGTTCTCGACGGCGCCGTCGAGGTGTTCTGCGCGGTTGCGGGCGTGCAGCCCCAGTCCGAGACGGTGTGGCGCCAGATGAACAAGTACGGCGTTCCGCGCGTGTGCTTCGTCAACAAGATGGACCGCACCGGCGCGAACTTCTACAACGTGGTGGAAGGCCTGCGCAAGAAGCTGGGCGCCAACGCGCACCCGCTCTACCTGCCGATCGGCAGCGAGGACAATTTCCGGGGACTCATCGACGTCATCCGGATGAAGGCCCACATTTACGGCGAGGACGACAAGACGGGCTCCCACTATTCAGAGGAGGAGATCCCGACGAACCTTCTGGCCGAGGCCAAGAAGTGGCACGAGTCCCTCAAGGAGGAGCTTGCCTCCTTCGACGACGCGCTGGCCGAGAAGTACCTGGCCGACGAGCCGATCTCCGACATCGAGATGATGAAGGTGATCCGCAAGGCGACGATCGCCATGCAGTTCGTGGGCGTGATCCCCGGTTCGGCCTTCAAGAACAAGGGCATCCAGAAACTCCTCAACTGCGTCGTCAACTACCTGCCGAGCCCGCTGGACCTCCCGCCGGCCATCGGCCACGATTCCGAAGGCAAGCCGGTCGAGGTTTTCCCGGGTGACGACAAGCCGCTCGTCGGCCTTGCCTTCAAGCTCGCGACCGACCCCTTCGTCGGCAAGCTCGTGTTCTACCGCATTTATCAGGGCACCATCCACAAGGGCGATGTGGTTTACAACCCGCGAACCCGCAAGACGGAGCGCATCAGCCGCCTCGTCCAGATGCAGGCCGCGGACCGCATCGAGATCGACCAGGCCCACTCCGGCGACATCTGCGCCGTGATCGGCGTGCGCGAAGTGCGTACCGGCGACACCCTCTGCGACAAGAAGGTGGACAACCTGATCCTCGAACCTCCGACCTTCCCCGAGCCGGTCATCAGCATGTCCATCGAACCGGCCACCAAGGGCGACCAGGAGAAGATGTCCATCGGTCTGCAGCGCTTGGCCGAGGAGGACCCGACCTTTGTCGTCACGACCGACGCAGAATCCGGCCAGACGATCATCGCGGGCATGGGCGAGCTTCACCTCGACATTCTTCGCGACCGTCTCTTCCGCGAATTCAAGGTTCAGGCCTCTGTCGGCAAGCCGCAGATCGCCTACCGCGAGACGATCACCCATCCCGCCAACGGCGTGGGCAAGTTCGTCCGTCAGACCGGCGGTCACGGCCAGTACGGCCATGCCGAGATCAAGATTGAGCCGCTCGAAAAGGGCAAGGGCTACGAGTTTGTCAACGAGATCATCGGCGGCGTCATCCCGAAGGAATACATCCGTCCGACCGAGGACGGCATCAAGGAGGCCATGCGCAATGGCACGATCGCGGGCTTCCCGGTGGTCGATGTGCGCGTGCGCCTTGTGTTCGGCTCCTTCCACGAGGTGGACTCGTCCGAAATGGCCTTCAAGATGGCGGGCATTTTCGCCTTCCGCGAGGCCATGAAGGTCGCCAAGCCGATCCTTCTCGAACCCATCATGAAGGTGGAGGTCGAGACTCCGGAGGAATTCGCGGGCGACATCATGGGCGACGTCAACCGCCGCCGTGGCCAGATCCAGAGCCTCGAAACCAAGAACGGTCTCACCATCGTCGCCGCGATGATCCCGCTCGAAAGCATGTTCGGTTATTCCACCGACATCCGTTCGATCTCCAAGGGTCGCGCCAGCTACTCGATGGAACCGAGCCACTTCGAACAGGTTCCCGCCCAGGTCCTCGAAAAGATTGTGGCAACCAACGCGAAGAAGGCGGCGCGCACGATCTAACAACTCTTCAACGTCCCGCCCGGCCTCGAAACCGGGCGGGACAACACGTTTTTTGACAGCGACAGCCGGGTCCCAAGCGGACCAGAGGCGGCACCCGAATCAGCAACTCTCAATAGACATACGACCATGCCAGGCCAGCGCATCCGCATCAAACTCAAGGGCTACGATTACCGCGTAATCGACCAGAGCGCCCTCGAAATCGTCGATACCGCCAAGCGTTCCGGAGCCCGTGTCGCGGGACCCGTTCCGCTTCCGACGCGCATCGAGAAGTTCACTGTCAACCGGTCCCCGCACGTGGACAAGAAGAGCATGGACCAGTTCGAGATGCGCACGCACAAGCGCCTTATCGACATCTGCGATCCCACAGCCCAGACCGTGGACGAGCTCAAGAAGCTCAATCTCCCCGCGGGCGTGGACATCACGATCAACGTCTAGGAGCTGCATTCGGGCGCCGGAAAGAAATTTGTCAACGGATGTGTTGACAAACGCCCTTCCAGCTCGTTGTCTAAACAACTTTCGCGCGGAAAGCTCTGGCCTGCGGTCGCAGGCGAGAGCCCCCGCGGGGGACCGAAAGCCGTTCGCAAGGCGGAACTCGGGAAGCCCTCGGGATCAACACTCCGCACATCGCACAGTCTGATTTCATTTTTTCTAACCTCTAATGCAGGTCCCGAAAGGGAGGTGCCCTCCGGCATTTCCGCCTGCCTCCTAGAATAATGCTATATACACTGATCGGCAAAAAGATCGGCATGACACAGGTCTATGACGAGGCACACAACCTCGTTCCCGTGACCGTCATCCAAGCCGGGCCCTGCCCCGTGGTGCAGGTGAAGACCGTCGAGAAGGACGGCTACCAGGCAATCCAGATCGCCTGCGGCACCCGCAAGGAGAAGAATCTTTCCAAGGCCCTCAAGGGTCATCTCGCCAAGGGCGGGCAGCAGACGGCGGAAAGCCTCTGTGAAGTCCGTGGCGAAAACACCTGCAAGGTCGGCGACACCCTCACGGTGGCCGGTTTTGAAGGTCTCAAGATGGTCGATGTCATCGGCATGACCAAGGGACGCGGCTTTCAGGGCGTCATGAAGCGCTGGGGGCAGCAGGGCCAGCCCGCCACCCACGGCCACATGATGCACCGCCGCCCCGGCTCCATCGGCATGAGGCAGACGCCGGGCCACGTCTTCAAGGGCAAACACATGCCGGGTGACATGTTCGTCGCCCAGCGCACTTGCCAGAATCTCGACGTGGTGAAGATCATCGCCGACAAGAACCTGATCCTCGTGAAGGGCAGCGTTCCCGGCGCGAACGGCGGCGAGGTTCTCGTCCGCAGCGCCAAGAAGCCCGCTCTCAAGCTCGCGCAGAAGAGCGCCTAACACAGGAAGGACACCGTCATGAAGCTTCGCGTTTTTTCAACGGACGCCACCAGCAACACCGAGCGCGATTTTCCGATCGCTGAATTCGAAGGTGATGCGGGCAGCCGCGCCCTCAACCAGGTTCTTCTTGCCTACATGGCCAACCAGCGCCTGGGCACGGTTGACACCCGCACGAACAAGACCGTGCACGGCACGGGCAAGAAGCCCTTCCGCCAGAAGGGCAGTGGCGTGGCCCGCCAGGGCGCCCGCAATCGCGCCCAGCACTACCACGGCGCCAAGGCCCACGGCCCGCACCCGCGCGATTACACGCAGCGGATCTCCAAGACCGTGAAGAAGATTGCCCTCGCCCGCGCTCTCTTCGAGCGCGCCCGCGACGGTGAAGTGGACGTCATCGAGCGTTTCGAGCTTCCCGAGACCAAGACGAAGGTCATGAACGCGGTGATGGCCCGCATCGACGCCAAGGCCAAGAAGGTCCTGATCGTCGACGAGTGCTGGACCGATTCCACGATTCTTGCCTCGCGCAACATCTCCCGCCTCTACATGGCCGAGGCAAGCGACGTGAACGCCCTCGATTTTGCCAATTACGACCGCATCGTTGTGAGTGCCCAGGGCATGAACATCATTCTCGCCCGCCTCGGGCTGGAAGAGGAGGCCGCCAATGCTTAATCCCGAATCCATCATCCTCGAACCCGTCGTGAGCGAAAAGGCCGCAGCGGCCACTTCGACCAGCAACACCTATTCCTTCAAGGTGGCAGACGCCGCCAACAAGGTCTCGATCGCCCTCGCCGTCGAGAAGGCTTACCCGAAGGTGAATGTCACTGGCGTTCGCATCGTGAACGTGCATCCCAAGGCCAAGCGCAGCCGTTACCGCCGCGGTCAGGTCACCATGAAGGGCGCCTACAAGAAGGCCCTCGTGACCCTGAAGGCTGGCCAGACCATCGAGCAGGCATAACGAGAAAGAGGAATACAAATGGCTTTGATACAGAAACGACCCCTCACGCCCGGGCAGCGCTTTCACCTGGCCAACAAGGCTGAGGTGACCAAGGACACGCCCGAGAAGAGCCTGCTCCTCTCCATCAAGAAGAGCGGCGGACGCAACTGCCACGGTCGCGCCACCATGCGGCGCATCGGCGGCGGCGCCCACAAGCTCTATCGCATCGTCGATTTCAAGCGCGAGCGTTTTGACCAGCCCGCGACGATCGTTGGTATCGAGTACGATCCCAATCGCACCGCCTTCATCGCACTCGTCCAGTACGAGGACGGAGAGAAGCGCTACATTCTGGCTCCCAAGGGCCTGAGCGTCGGCGACAAGATCGTCTCCTCGCAGAAGAAGATCGAATACAACGTGGGCAACAACATGCCCCTTTCGGAGATGCCGCCCTCGATCAAGATCCATGCGATCGAGCTCAAGCCCGGCACCAAGGCTTCCATCGCCCGCACCGCCGGCACGAGCGCGCAGCTCATCGGCGTTGAAGGTGAAAAGGCCATGCTCCGCATGCCCTCCGGCGAAATCCGCTACGTGCTGGCCCGCTGCCGCGCCACGATCGGCGAAATCGGCAACGAGCAGCACCAGAACGAGTCCCTCGGCAAGGCGGGACGCGCCCGCTGGCTCGGACGCAGGCCGGTCTCGCGCGGCGTCGCCCGCAACCCTGTCGATCACCCGATGGGTGGCGGTCAGGGCAAGACCTCCGGCGGCGGCCACCCGGTCTCCCCGTGGGGCCAGCTCTCGCACGGCAAGCCCACGCGCAAGCGCAGCAAGACCACCAACAACATGATCGTCACCCGCCGCAATGGCCGCAAGGTGAAGAAATAAGCATCCCAGCTCCCCAACACCAAGAGGAATAGAACATGTCACGTTCCATCAAAAAGGGCTTTTTCGTTGATCCGGGACTGTGGAAGCAGGTCGAGACGGCGGTCAAGACGGATTCCCACAAGCCGATCCGCACCTGGTCGCGCCGCTCCACCATCACGCCGGAATTCGTGGGCCTCAACATCGAGATCCACAACGGCAAGATCTTCATGCCGCTCCACGTCACGGAAAACATGGTCGGTCACAAACTGGGCGAGTTCTCGCCAACCCGCGTGTTCCGCGGTCACAACCCGCACACCCAGAAGAAGTAACCGCTCTCTTCACAGAATCGAGGACTCCCCATGGAAGTTCAGGCAATCAGCTATTTCGTTCACATTTCTCCGCTCAAGGTTCGCGATGTTGCACGCAACATCCGCGGCATGAAGGCGGAGGACGCGATGAACCTTCTCCGCTTCATCCCGCGCAAGAGCGCACGGCTTCTGGCCAAGACGCTCCAGAGCGCGATGGCCAACGCGGAGAACAATCACAACCTGTCCGCCGCGGAGCTTGTCATCACCCGGCTTCTCGTGGACGAGGGTCCGGCCATCAAGCGTTTCAAGCCGGTGTCGCGCGGAAGCGCACACAAGTTCAAGAAGCGCACCACCACCATCACGGTCGTCCTTTCCGAACCCGCCGCCGAGCCGGTCGAAGAGGCCAAGGCCTAGCCCTCCACGAAGAGAAAGAATCCACGTCATGGGTCAGAAAACTAATCCAATCGGTTTCCGTCTCGCAGTCCGTCGCAACTGGGAGTCCCGCTGGTTCGCCAAGAAGGCCGACTTCAAGAACTTCCTCGCCGAGGACTACCGCATCCGCGCGATGCTGATCGAGAAGCTGAAGATGGCCTCCGTTCCGCGCATCTTCATCGAGAGAGCCGGCAACCGTGTCCGCATCAAGATTTACACCGCGCGCCCGGGCATCGTCATCGGTCGCAAGGGCCAGGAGCTGGAGAAGCTCAAGGAAGACATCGCCAAGCTCGTCAAGCGCGAGATCCTCTTGGACATCCAGGAGATCAAGAAGCCCGAGCTCGTCGCCGCACTGGTGGCCGAGAACGTGGCCCTCCAGCTGGAGCGCCGCATTTCCTTCCGCCGCGCGATGAAGAAAGCCATGCAGACCTGCCAGAGCATGGGAGCCCTCGGTGTGCGCATTCAGGTGTCGGGCCGCCTCGGCGGCGCAGACATCGCCCGCCGCGAGTCCATCCGCTACGGCAACGTTCCGCTCCACACCCTCCGCGCCAACATCGACTATGGCACAGCAACGGCCCGCACCGTTTACGGCGCGATCGGCGTCAAGTGCTGGATCTGTCTGCCCGCCGACGAGAAGATCATCTCCTACTAATTTCAACCTGCCGGAAGAAACACCATGGCACTCAATCCATTTCGAACCAAATTCCGCAAACAGCAGCGCGGTCGCAACCGCGGCTTTGCCACGCGCGGGGACACGCTGGCCTTCGGCGACTTCGGCATCCAGACGCTCGATCGCTCGGCCATCACCGGCCAGCAGATCGAGGCGGCCCGTGTGGCGATCAATCGCTACTTCAACCGCCGCGGCAAGGTGTGGGTCCGTATTTTCCCGCAGAAACCCTTCACCAAGAAGCCGGCGGAAACCCGCCAGGGCAAGGGCAAGGGCAATGTCGAGGGGTGGGTGGCCGTCGTGAAGCCGGGCACCGTCCTCTTCGAGGTTTCCGGCGTCCCTGCCAGCCTCGCCCGCGAGGCGATGCGTCTGGCCGACACCAAGCTCCCGATCCACTGCCGCTTCATCACCCGCGAAAACGCCTAGTATAACGGAGAACGATCCAGATGAAGACCAAGGAACTTCGCGAGAAAAGCGTCCAGGAATTGAACAACTTCCTCTCCGACGCAAGCAAGACCCTCTTTACGATGCGCCTGACAAAGAGCGCCGGCCAGGTGGAGAAAACCCATCTCTTCACCCAGCTGCGCCGCGACATCGCCCGCGCCAAAACGATCCTCCGCGAGAAGAGCGCCAAGGCCTAACTGAAAACAGCCAACGGAATTTCCACAATGTCCGACAAAGCCATCCGCAACCAGAGAAAGTCGATCACCGGCATCGTCTCCAGCCGTTCCGGCGACAAGACCGTGAAGGTCGAGTACGCCTACAAGGCACCGCATCCGATGTACATCAAGGAGATCAGCCGCAAGACGGTGGTTGTGGCCCACGACGACAAGAACGAGTGCGCCATTGGCGACAAGGTTGTCATCGAGGAGACCCGTCCGCTCTCCAAACTCAAGCGCTGGCGCGTGGTGAGCGTGCTCGCCAAGGCCCCGATCGTCGGGGCGTAAGAGCCCACCGCACACACAACAAGAAAAACCTTTCGCAGGAGACACAGTCATGCTGCAAATGACGAGCAAACTGGACATCGCCGACAACACCGGCGCAAAGTCCGCCATGATGATCCGCCGTTACGGCCAGATTTCCCGCTTCGCCCACGTCGGCGACGAGATCATGGTCAACATCCGCGACTCGACGCCCGAGGCCACCGTGAAGAAGGGAACCGTTTCCCGCGCAGTGGTCGTCCGGACGAGGTCCCAGATCAAGCGCAGCGACGGCAGCGTTCTCCGCTTCGACAACAACGCCGTGGTCCTCATCAACGACGACGGCACCCCCAAGGGCACGCGCATCTACGGGCCGATCGCCCGCGAGCTTCGCCAGAAGAAGTTCATGAAGATCATCAGCCTCGCTCCCGAGGTCATCTAGTCCGCAACCTCCACTTTCAGGCATCCAGATGAAGAAAGAGATCAAGAAGGGCGACGAGGTCGTCGTCATCGCAGGCAACGCCCGCGGAACCCGTGCCAAGGTCCTCCAGGTTCAGCCGGAAAAGAGCCGCGTTCTCGTCGAAGGCGTCAACAAGCGCAAGAACTTCGAGAAGAAGAGCGAGCAGAATCCGAGCGGGGGCATCGTCGAGCGCGAGAATCCCATCCACATTTCCAACGTCATGCTTGCCTCGCGCTATGACGAGCGCAAGGCAGCCGCCAAATAGCACTTTTAACCCGCCGCAGGCGCACGAACGCCCCCACGGCAAAGATCCCATCAGGAACGAAAATGAAGCCCTTCCTCAAGGCGCAATACGAAGAAATCGCCATCCCGGAACTCAAGAAGAAGTTCGGTTACACGAACGTTCATGAGGTTCCGCGCGTCGTCAAGGTCGTGATCAACCACGGCTTCGACGCCTCGGTGGAGAAAGCCCAGATCGACGAGGCCGTCAAGGAGATCACCAACATCGCCTGCCAGAAGGCGGTGGTGACCCTCTCCAAGAAGAGCATCTCGAACTTCAAACTCCGCGAAAACCAGCCGATCGGCGTCAAGGTGACGCTGCGCGGCAACGCGATGTATGAGTTCCTCGTGCGCCTGATTGCCATCGCCCTGCCCGGCATCCGCGACTTCCGCGGTGTTTCCGGCAAGCTGGACGGCCACGGCAACTACACGCTGGGCATCACCGACCACACGATCTTCGCCGAAAGCCACGGCGACCACTCCAAGAAGGCCATCGGCATGGACATCACCATCGTGACGAGTGCCAAGACCGACGACGAGGGCCGCGAGCTTCTCTCGCTCCTCGGCATGCCTTACCGCAAGCGCTCCAGCGCCGCGACCACCACAACGGCGGCCTAGCCCGCTTCACACAAGAGCGTCAAGCCCTATAGAAAACCAAACGGATTTATTCCCCACGCGTCATGGCCAAAAAGTCCAGTATTGAACGCAACAAGAAGCGCGAGCGCCTCGTCCAGAAGTACGCCGCCAAGCGTGCCGAACTCAAGCAGATCATGAGGGATCCCGCGACCACGGACGAACAGTTCTACGCTGCCCAGCGCAAGCTCACCAAGCTCCCGCGCAATTCCTCGAAGATCCGCCTGCGCAACCGTTGCAGCATCACGGGCCGTTCGCGCGCTTACATCCGCAAGTTCGGTCTCTCTAGGCTCACGTTCCGCGAGCTGGCATCCGACGGCAAGATCCCGGGCGTCACCAAGAGCTCGTG
>LVBV01000036.1 GCA_001604565.1 Puniceicoccales bacterium Verruco_01
TCATTTTTGCTTCATTGACCGGCCACGCCAACCGTGGCATGGAAGTAGCGGCATCGTCCGACTGAAACCTCATCCCCCTCCCTAACATGTGCGGCATCATCGGATACACCGGGAAACAGGAAGCGGGCCCGATCCTTCTGGACGGGCTGCAGCGGCTGGAATACCGCGGATATGATTCGGCGGGACTGGCGGTTTGCCGCGGCGGCAGCGCGCACGCGTCGCCGCAGGTGGTGAAGAAGGCGGGCCGCGTGGAGGTGCTCTCGCGCCTGGTGAAGGAGGCGCATCTGCGCGGAAGCTGCGGGATCGGTCACACTAGGTGGGCGACTCACGGACGGGTGAGCGACAACAACGCGCACCCGCACGTGTCGTCGGACGGGGCGATCGTTCTGGCGCACAACGGTGTGATCGAGAATTTTCTGCAACTGCGCCAGTCGCTGGAGAAACTGGGATACACGTTTCAGAGCGAGACGGACACGGAAGTGCTGGCGAACCTGATCGCGCTGCATTACGCGCGTCTCAAGGAGGGGAACGGGACGCACAACGTGCTGGAGGAGGCGGTGCGGCAGTCGCTGGCGGAGGTGGAGGGGACGTACGGGATCGCGGTTTTGTCGGTGGACGATCCGGAGACGATCATCGGCGCGCGCAAGGGCAGCCCGCTCGTGCTGGGCGTCGGCAACGGGGAGAAGATGCTGGCGAGCGACGTGACGGCGTTTGCGGGACGGATGCAGAGCGTGGTGTATCTGGACGACGGGCAGATCGTGCGGATGGACCGGGACAATTTTTCGATCAGCACGCTGTCGAACGAATCGGTGGCGCCGGTCTTGAGCAAGATCACGTGGCGGAGCGAGGACGCGGAGCTGGGCGACTTCCCGCACTACATGCTGAAGGAAATCTTCGACCAGCCGGCGAGTCTTGAGAACGCGATGCGCGGGCGGTTTTCGCAGGATGGCTCCACGGCGCAGTTCGGCGGCCTGAACATGGGTCCGCGGGAGCTGCGGCAGGTGGACCGGATCCTGTTCCTTGGGTGCGGGACGGCGTGGCATGCGTGCCTGATCGCCAAGCACATGATCGAGAAGTATGCGCGGATCCCGGTGGACGTGGACTACGCGAGCGAGTTCCGCTACCGCAATTCGCCGCTGGAAAAGAACACGCTGGTCTTCACGGTTTCGCAGAGTGGCGAGACGCTGGACACGCTGGAGGCGCAGCGGGAGGCCAAGCGCAAGGGCTACCGGGTGCTTTCGATCCTGAACGTCGTGGGCAGCACGATGGCGCGGGAGAACGACGGGGGCATCTACCAGCACTCCGGGCCCGAGATCGGGGTCGCCTCGACGAAGGCCTTCACGGCACAGGTGCTCGTGGCGACGATGATCGCGCTCTACTTCGGGCGGATGCGCGACATGTCGTTTGCCGACGGACGCGAGATGGTGGATGCGGTGCGGGAGCTGCCGGGCTTGGTGAAGCAGGTGCTCGCGGGAGCGGCGAACATCGAGAAGATCGCGCGGAAATACGCGGCGATGAACGACTTCCTCTTCCTTGGGCGGCTGGAAATGTTCCCGGTGGCCCTCGAGGGGGCGCTCAAGCTCAAGGAAATTTCCTACATCCACGCGGAAGGCTACCCGGCGGCGGAAATGAAGCACGGGCCGATCGCCCTCATCTGCGGCAAGTGCCCGACGGTGGTGATCGCGATGAAGGGAGAGATGCTCAAGAAGTGCCTTTCGAGCATCCAGGAGGTGAAGGCGCGCAAGGGCCCGGTGATCGTCATCACGAACTGCCCGGGCGACATTCCGGCAGGTCTCGCGGACGAGACGATCGTCCTGCCGCCCTCGCACGAGTGCGTCCAGCCGATCCTCGCGACCATTCCGCTGCAACTCTTGAGCTACTACATCGCCGTCGCCCGCGGTTGCGACGTGGACAAGCCCCGCAACCTCGCCAAGAGCGTCACCGTCGAGTAG
>LVBV01000007.1 GCA_001604565.1 Puniceicoccales bacterium Verruco_01
CGACGTTGCGGGCGGCTATATCGACGCCAGCGGCAACTACGCCACGGCGTCGGCAGCGGGCTACACGGCCTACGCCCTCACGCTGGACCTCAACGGCAAGCAGGCCGTGGGCATCCAGAGCTACGGCACGACAGCCAGCAGCTACGAAGTGAATTGGGGTGCGTCCACCTACAACGACAAGACCACGGGTCTGTCCAAGGTCGTCAAACAGATCGAGGATATGGAAAGCGCGCTCAAGACCCAGTCGAGCAAGCTGGCGAACAACCTCGCGATCATCACGCAGCGTCAGGACTTCACCCAGGAGAAGATCAACATCCTCACCGAAGGTGCCGACAAACTGACCCTTGCGGACCTGAACGAAGAGGGCGCGAACCTCCTCAGCCTGCAGACCAGCCAGTCCCTCGGCGTGCGAAGCCTGTCGCTGGCCTCGCAGCAGACCTCGGGTGTGCTCAGCATCCTCCAGTAGTCCTTCCGGTTCGACATACTGTAACGTTTGCCTGGAGGGCGGTGAAAACCGCCCTCCTTTTTTTGTCCCCCCGCGGCTTCCCTGAAACGTCATGTCCCGGGCATGGGGTGTTGCAAGAGGCGCCGGAACCCTGCATGATGAATTTTCCACTGCCGCGCGAAGGAGTCGCTGCGGCGCGGAGAACAAAACCTTTCGGGAGACACAGGATGAGCAAGGAAGAGATGGACAAGGAGAGCATGAGTCCGGACAGCGTTCCGTTTCCGGACTCGAAAAGAGGCGTGAACGACGGCGGCACCGCTCCGGCGGAGGCGGGTTGCTGCTGCGGCGGCGGAAAATGCGAGTGCGCCGACAAGGCCGCCGGCATCCCGGCGGACATGGCCGCGAAGATCGACGCCATACTGGCGGAGAATGCGTCGCTCCGCGACCTCCTTGCGCACTCGGTGGCGGATTTCGACAACTACCGCAAGCGGAGTGTCCGTGAGAGGGAGGACGCCCGTCGCACGGCCAATGCCGACTTCGTGGCGGCCCTGATCCCGGTGCTCGACACGATGGCTCTGGCGATCGACGCGGCCCGCAAGCATTACCCCGAGGCCTCTGGAATCGTGGACGGCATCGACATGATCGTGACCCAGCTCAAGAACACGCTGAAGGGGCAGGGAGTGGAGGCGATCCAGCCCGCTTCCGGAGCCGAATTTGACCCCAACCTGCACGAGAGTATCGCGCACCAGCCCTCCGACACCGTGCCCGAAGGCGCGGTGTCCGCCGTGGTGCGGACGGGATATTCCCTCAATGGGCGCCTCATCCGTCCGGCGAGCGTCGTCCTCTCCTCCGGCAAGGCGAAATAACTACTTCGTATGGCCAAGCGCGATTATTACGAGGTCCTCGGCGTCGGGCGCGACGCGTCCGCCGACGACATCAAGAAGGCCTATCGCAAGATGGCCGTCCAGTTCCACCCGGACCGCAACAAGGAGCCCGGCGCGGAGGATAAATTCAAGGAGATTTCCGAGGCGTACGACGTCCTCAAGGATCCCGACAAGAAGGCCGCCTACGACCGATACGGCCACGCGGCCTTCCAGCCCGGCGGCGCCGGAGCCTCGCAATACGCGGGCGGTGCTCAGGGCGGGAGCTTCCACGATCCCTTCGACCTCTTCCGTGAGGTCTTCGGTGGGGGCGGCGGCGGCATTTTCGAGGAATTCTTCGGCGGCGGCTCCCCTCAGGGCGGCTCGCGTCGCGGCGCGGACATCCAAGCGGACCTGGAGATCACGCTTCCCGAGGCAGCCTCCGGCTGCGAGAAGGAGATCCGCTACCGCGCCTCCACCGCCTGCAAGCACTGCGGCGGCACCGGCGCGGAACCCGGCAGCGGCACCGTCCGCTGCCCGACCTGCGGCGGACGCGGGCGCGTCATCATGCAGCGCGGGTTTTTCCAGATGCAGCAGACCTGCCCGACCTGCGGCGGCACGGGCGTCAAGATCGAGCACCCCTGCGCGGAGTGCCGGGGAGAGGGCCGGGTGAGCGAGGTGCGCGTCAAGCGCGTCAAGGTTCCGGCGGGCGTGGATACCGGGATGCGCTTGCGCGCCACGGGCGACGGCGAGGCCGGCATGCAGGGCGCCCCGGCTGGGGACCTCCACATCTTCATCACCGTCAAGGAGCACGAGATTTTCGAGCGCAGCGGGGACGACCTTGCCTGCGACGTGCCGATCAAGTTCACCCTCGCGGCGCTCGGCGGCTCCATCGAGATTCCGACCCTCGGCGGCGACGCGAAGAACACCAAGCTCAAGATTCCCGCGGGCACGCAGGACGGCACCGTCTTCCGCATTCGGGGGCGCGGCATGCCGAACCTCCACAGCGGCCAGCGGGGCGATCAGCTCGTCCGCATCCACATCGAGGTGCCGAAGAAACTCACCAAGGACCAGAAGGGCAAGCTGGAGGACTTCGCCATCGCCTGCGGCGACGCGGAAAACCCCATCGAGGAAAGCTGGTGGGAAAAGGCGAAGAAGATGTTCTGAAAGGCCGGGTCCGCACCGGACTGAGACGGGGATTCTTCGCCCGGACGGCGCTTCCCGAGCGTTGACGCCGTTCTTCCCGGCGGGATAACAGTATCCCGCTACGGAATTCCCATGGGAGCGAATCGCAATCACGTTCTGGATGTGGAGGCGCTTGTGAAGGCACAGCGTCCCGCCGTGCGCAGGCTGCTGGCCCGCATGGTGCCCGAATCCGAGGTCGATGATCTCGAACAGGAGGTTTTCCTCAAGGCGGAGCGGGGCTTGGGCGGATTCCGCTCGAAGGCCGCCGCGGGCACATGGCTGCACAGGATCGCCCGCAACACCGCGCTCGACCATCTGACGAGCCGCCGCCACAGGGAAGCCGCCAGAACCGTGCCGCTGGCCGGCGGGGAGGGTGGCGCGTCCGCGGACGGCCTTGTCGTCCGGCCCGAAGCGCAATCCCGGCTGGACCGCGAGGAAATGTGCGGGTGCATCCGCCAGCACGTGCGGTTCCTGCCCGCGGATTATGTGCGCGTCATCGAACTGGCGGACATCGAGGAACTGGGCACCGCCGAAATCGCCGCGCGGCTCGGGATCACCACGGGTGCGGCGAAGATTCGTCTGCACCGCGCAAGAGCCGCGTTGCGGGCCCTTCTGGACAGGGAGTGCGAGATGTACCACAACGAGGACGGAACGCTCTTGTGCGACAGAATTCATCCGCCCCGCGTATCTTTGGCGGCGGCGGTCCCGTCTAATGGTATGAAGCCGGTCATCGCGTCGGACGACGAAGGTGACGACAGGCCGGAAACACAACCGAATACCATCATGACAAACGTTACATCCTGCGGCTGCACAAGCCCGTTCACATGCCAGACACAGGGCGCCGCCGCAAGCGGCAGCCTCTTCACCGCACAGGCGGCGGAGTTCGTATCCATCGGCGCCGCCATTGGTTCGAACTGCGAGCCCTGCCTGCGCTACCATACGAGGGAGGCCCTGAAGGCGGGCATTCCGCTTGCCGACATCAAACTGGCCGTCGATCAGGCGCTGCGGGTCAAGGAGACGCCCGCCCAGAACATCATCAGGCTGGCCGAGCGTCTGATCGCGGCTGGCGGCGAAGCGCCGGAGCCTCAGGCCGCAGCGTCCGCATCGTGCGGCTGCAGCCGATAAACTCCGCGTCTGCGTTCGCATCCTTCCGGGCCGGGCATGGGGGAATCCGTGCCCGGCCTTTGTGATTCCAGTCCGGTGGAGGCGGCGCCTCCCGCCTTGCCCCGCCGATCGCGGCGGCGCATGGCCTCGGGGTGGGAGAATTCCGGGCGGTTCCGGCTCTCCCGGAGGAATCCCGCCCGGATTCGCGGGCCGTCCGGAAGAGTCGGGGACGATTGAAACCGCATCCGGTTCTTCTTGAACGCCACCGGAGCGTTCGTACCTTGGGAATGAAATCCCTGTCCATTATGCGATTCTGGAACTGCAAGCCGCGCTCTTTCACTTTGGCGAGCCTCCTCGCGGGGTGCCTCTACTTCTTTCTTTTCTACCAGCTTCTCTTCACGCCGGTGGAGATGCTCGCGGGTTTCGGCGTCGTGGGCGAGGCGCACACGGTCTTTCTCGCCCAGCGCATCTCGGTTCTGATGCTGGGGTTCGCCGTGTTGCTCTTTGCGGGATGCAGGCTTGAATCCTCCCATGCCCGCGCGGCGATCTCCCTCTCGGTGGCCGTGAACATGGCCGGTTTTGCCGTAAACAGCGTCCGGGGGATGGCGAACGGCCTTCTCGGCAACGACCTGATCGCGGTGGCGGTCGTGGAGGGTGCCGCCACGTGCGTTTTCGGCGCCTTTGCGATCCACGACCTTCTCCGTCGGAGAGCGAATTCGTAGCTTCCGTACGCAACAGCGCCCCGCCGGAAAAGCGGGGCGCCGTGAAAGAGTCAGCCTACTGCCTTACGGCATGGGGAGGAAGCTCCTGCCCATGAGGAACTCGTCCACCTTTGCGGCGCAAGCGCGACCCTCGTTGATCGCCCAGACGACGAGGCTCTGACCGCGGCGCATGTCGCCCGCGGCGAAGATCTTCGCGGCGCTTGTGGCGAACCTGCCGTAGTCGGCCTTCACGTTGCTGCGGGCATCCGCCTCCACGCCGAAGGCCTTGAGAAGCGGCTGCTCCGGTCCGAGGAAGCCCATCGCGATGAGGACGAGGTCCGCGGGAATTTCGCGCTCGCTGCCCGCCACGGGGACGGGGTTCATGCGGCCCGAGGCGTCCTTCTGCCAGGAAACGTCCACGATCTTCAGCGCCTTCACATTGCCCGCCTCGTCTTTCACGATGTTCAGCGTGTTCACGAGGTAGTGGCGCGGGTCGGCGCCCTGACGGGCGGCGGCCTCCTGCTGGCCGTAGTCGGTCTTGAGGACCTTGGGCCATTCGGGCCACGGATTGTTCGGCGCGCGGTCCGCCGGGGGCTGCGACATGATCTCTAGCTGGATCACATTCTTGCAGCCCTGACGGAGACTCGTGCCCACGCAGTCCGTGCCGGTGTCGCCGCCGCCGATGACGACGACATTCTTGTCCCTCGCGTTCAATTCCGGCAGGGAATCCTTCGCGAAGTTCGTGTCGAGAAGGTGCTTCGTGTTGGCAGAGAGGAAATCGACGGCGAAGTGCACGCCCTTGGCCTCGCGGCCCGGCACGCGCAGGTCGCGCGGGAGCGTCGCTCCGCAGGCCAAGACGATGGCGTCAAACTGTGCATTCAGCCTTTCGGCGCTGAATTCGGGATCGGTGCCGACGTTCGCGTTGCAGACGAACTTCACGCCCTCCTTCTCCATGAGCTTCACGCGGCGCAGAACCACCTTCTTCTTGTCGAGCTTCATGTTCGGGATGCCGTACATGAGGAGCCCGCCAACGCGGTCGTGCCGCTCGAAGACGGTCACGGTGTGCCCGGCCTGGTTGAGCTGGTCCGCCGCGGCAAGTCCCGCGGGGCCGGAGCCGACGACGGCCACTTTCTTCCCCGTGCGCTTTGCGGGCTTGCGGGCCTTGTAAAAGCCCTTCTCCCACGCCGCGTCGGCGATCGAATTCTCGATGTTCTTGATTGTCACCTGCGGCTGGATGACGCCGAGGGTGCAGCTCCCTTCGCAGGGAGCCGGGCAGACGCGGCCCGTGAACTCCGGGAAGTTGTTGGTACGGCGCAGCCTCTCGTAGGCGTCCTCCCAGCGGCCCTTGTAAACGAGGTCGTTGAATTCGGGAATCAGGTTGTGGATCGGGCAGCCCGTGCCCATGCCGCCGATCACCATGCCGATGTGACAGAAGGGCGTGCCGCAGTCCATGCAGCGTGCCGCCTGCGTACGGACCTTTTCAAAGTCCGTTTCGGCGTGGATCTCCTTCCAGTCCTTGAGGCGCTTTTCGGGAGTGCGGTCCGGGATGGTCTGGCGTTGATATTCGATGAAACCGGTTGCTTTGCCCATTGTGGTACTCCGAAGTATTGGTGGTTTTGCGCCGGTTTAGTGGCCGACCTTGGTGTTCGCCTCGAAGGCCTTGAGGACGGCTTCCTCGCCCTTGAGTCCGGAGGCCTCGGCCTCCTTCATGGCATTCAACATGCGTTCGTAGTCCGTCGGCATGACCTTGAAGAACTTCGGGAGGGCCTCCTGCCAGCTGGCGAGTAGGCGCTTTGCCAGTTTGCTGCCCGTGAGGGCCGCGTGACGCTCGATGCGAGCCTTCACGGTGGCGATCTCCGCATCGTCGCATTCCACGAGGCGGTAGAGGTTCGCCATCGCGAGGTTCACCTTGGTCTGAAAGTCGCCGCTGACATCATACACGTAGGCGACGCCGCCGCTCATGCCCGCGCCGAAGTTGCGGCCCGTGGAGCCAAGGCAGATCACGCTGCCGCCGGTCATGTATTCGCAGCCGTGGTCGCCCACGCCCTCGACGACCGCGTCCGCGCCCGAGTTGCGCACGCAGAAACGTTCGCCCGCCAGTCCGCAGATGAAGGCCTCGCCGCCCGTCGCCCCGTAGAGGGCCACGTTGCCGGTGACGATGTTCTCCTCCGCCACGAAGTCCGGGCGGGAGTCCTTGTGCGGATACACGATGATGCGTCCGCCCGAGAGTCCCTTGCCGAGGTAGTCGTTCGTGTCGCCCTCGACTTCAAGGGTCATGCCCTTCGGGCAGAAGGCGCCGAGGCTCTGGCCCGCGCTGCCCTTGAACTTGAGGTGAATGGTTTCGTCCGGGAGCCCGGACGCGCCGTGCTTGCGGGTGATCTCCGACCCCGTGATCGTGCCGACCACGCGGTTCGTGTTCACGATCGGCAGGGAGGCCGTCACTTTTTCGCCCTTTTCGATCGCCGGGCGACAGAGTGCAAGAAGTGTCGTCTCGTCCAGCGACTGGTCGAGGAGGTGATCCTGCGCCATGCTGCGGAAGGTGCCCACGTTCGGCCCGACCTCGGGACGGAAAAGGATCTTGGAGTAATCGAGCCCCTTCGCCTTCCAGAAGTCGTTCTTCGCCATGCGGAGCTTGTCGGAGCGGCCCACCATCTCGTTGATGGTGCGAAAGCCCAGCTTCGCCATGATTTCGCGCAGCTGTCCGGCCACGAACTTCATGAAGTTCACGACGTTGTCCGCCGCGCCGTGGAAATTGGCGCGCAGGCGCGGGTCCTGTGTCGCCACGCCCACCGGACAGGTGTTCTTCTGGCAGACGCGCATCATGAGGCACCCGAGGCTGACAAGGGGTGCGCTCGCAAAACCGAATTCCTCCGCGCCGAGCAGGCACGCGATCGCCACGTCGCGCCCCGTCTTGAGCTGGCCATCCACCTCAAGGAAGACGCGGCTGCGCAGGTCGTTGAGGAGAAGCGTCTGGTTCGTCTCGGCGATGCCGAGCTCCCACGGCGCGCCCGCGTGGTAGATGGAGCTCTTCGGGCTCGCACCCGTGCCGCCGTCGTGGCCGGAGATGAGGATCGTGTCCGCCTTGGCCTTGGCGACGCCCGCCGCGATCGTGCCGACGCCGACCTCGGAGACCAGCTTCACGCTGATGCGCGCTTTGGTGTTGGCGTTCTTCAAGTCGTGGATCAGCTCCGCGAGATCCTCGATCGAGTAAATGTCGTGGTGCGGCGGCGGGGAGATGAGCCCCACGCCCGGAGTCGTGCCGCGCACCTTGGCGATCGCCGGATAGACCTTGTGGCCGGGAAGCTCGCCGCCCTCGCCGGGCTTGGCTCCCTGCGCCATCTTGATCTGGATCTCGTCGGCATTCACAAGGTAGTGGCTCGTCACGCCGAAGCGGCCGCTGGCCACCTGCTTGATGGAGCTGCGCTTGGAATCGCCGTTGGCGAGCGGCGCAAAGCGTTCCGGGTCCTCGCCGCCCTCGCCCGTGTTGCTCTTGCCGCCCAGGCGGTTCATCGCAATGGCGAGGGTTTCGTGCGCCTCCTTGGAGATGGAGCCGAAGCTCATGGCGCCGGTCTTGAAACGCTTGACGATGCTTTCGACGCTTTCCACCTCGTCCAGCGGAATGGCGCTCGATTCGTCGAACTTGAACTCCATGAGGCCTCGCAGCGTCAGAAGCTGCCGGGACTGGTCGTCCACGAGGTCCGAATACTGGCGGAACACCGCCGGATCGCCGAGCCGTGTCGCCTTCTGGAGAAGGTGGATCGTCTGCGGATTGAAAAGATGTGCCTCGCCGTCGGCCCTCCACTGGTACACGCCGCCGGAATCGAGCTCGTCCCGCTCCACTTCGAGGGGCTTGTAGGCCGCTTCGTGGCGGGTTTGCGCCTCGCGCGCGATCTCCTCGATGCCGATGCCCTCCACCCGGCTCTGCGTCCAGGTGAAGTACTTGTCGATGAAGCTCTTCTTCAGGCCGATCGCCTCGAAGATCTGGGCGCCGCGGTAGCTCGCCACGGTGGAGATGCCCATCTTGGCCATCGTCTTGACGACACCCTTGATCGAGCCCTTCACGAAGTTGTGAACGGCCTTGTCCGGCGCGAGGGCGATCTCGCCGCGCGCGCACATGTCCTCGACAATCGCCTCGGCCATGTAGGGATTGATCACGTTTGCCCCGTAGCCGAGAAGGAGGGCGAAGTGCATGACCTCGCGCGGCTCGCCGCTCTCAAGGACGATCGATACGCTCGTGCGCGTCCCCTTGCGGATCAAATGGTGGTGCAGGCCCGCGACGGCAAGAAGCGCCGGGATCGGGGCCTTCTTCGCGGAGAGGCCGCGGTCGGAGAGAACGAGGATGTTCGTCCCGCCCTTGATCGCCTTGTCCGCTGCCGCAAAGAGCCTAGAAAGCGCCTTTTCCAGCGCGCCCGCACCGGGAGTGAAGAGGATGGGCAGCGTCGCCGCCTTGAAGCCCGGCAGATTCACGGCCTTGAGTTTCGCCAGCTCCGCGTTCTCAAGAATCGGCTGCTCCAGCCGGATCATGCGGCAGTTCGCCTCCGACGGGTTGATGAGGTCGCCCTCGCCGCCGACAAAGGTGACCGTGCCGGTGATGAGTTCCTCGCGGATCGGGTCGATCGGCGGGTTCGTCACCTGCGCGAAGAGCTGCTTGAAATAGTTGTAGAGGAGAACCGGCCTCTTCGAGAAGACGGCCAGCGGCGTGTCGTTGCCCATGGAGCCGAGCGGCTGCGCACCGTCGGAGGCCGTGGGACCGAGAATGAAGCGGCGGTCTTCGAAAGTGTAGCCGAAGCTCCGCTCGTACTTGAGGAGGTCCTTCGCCGGAACGGTTCCCTTTTCCGCGGCGGCGGGGAGGCTTTCAAAAAGCACGCGGTTCCTTGCGAGCCATTCGCCGTAGGGCTTTCCCGCGGCCACCTCGTTCTTGATCTCCTCGTCGGGGACGATGCGGCCCTTCTGCGTGTCCACAAGGAACATGCGCCCGGGTTGAAGACGCCCCTTTTTGACAACGGTGGAGGGGTCGATCGGAATGACGCCGACCTCGGAGGCCATGATCACCCGGTCGTCGCTCGTCACGTAGAAGCGCGAGGGACGCAGGCCGTTGCGGTCCAGCACCGCGCCGATGGAGACGCCGTCCGAAAACGCGATGGAGGCGGGGCCGTCCCAGGGTTCCATCATGCAAGCATGGTATTCGTAGAAGGCCTTGCGCGCCGCCGACATGCTCTTGTGACGCTCCCACGGCTCCGGGATCATCATCATCACCGCGTGGGGAAGGGACCTGCCGGAAAGGACGAGGAACTCCAGGCAGTTGTCGAACATCGCACTGTCGGAGCCGGTCTCGTCGATGATCGGCAGGATCTTCTTGAGGTCGGGCCCGAGGATGCCGCTGCCGAGGAGCTGCTCGCGGGCCTTCATCCAGTTCACGTTGCCGCGAAGGGTGTTGATCTCGCCGTTGTGGGCTAGGTAGCGGAAGGGCTGTCCGCGCGGCCAGCTCGGGAAGGTGTTCGTCGAAAAGCGGCTGTGGACAAGGGCCATCGCGCTTTCGAAATCCTCGTCGTGCAGGTCCGGAAAGTAATGGTCGAGCTGCTCGGTCGTCAGCATGCCTTTGTAAATGATCGTGCGCGAGGAGAGGGACGCCGTGTAGAAGTAGCTGCCCTGCTCAAGGTTCATCTTGCGCACCCTGTGGTCGGCGCTGTTGCGGATGACGTAGAGCTTGCGCTCGAAGTCGAGGCCCGGTGCCACGTTGTCCGCGCAGCCGATGAAGATCTGCCGCATGCAGGGCTCGCTCGCCTTCGACGCCTTGCCGAGCGTGTCGCCCTTCACGGGGACGTCGCGCCAACCGAGGAGCTTCTGGCCCTCCTCCTTTACGATCGCCTCATACGCCCTTTCCACCCGGCGGCGTTCAAGTTTGTCCGTCGGCAGGTAAAGCTGGCCCACGGCATAACGGCCCGCCTCGGGCAGGGCGATGCCGCACTGCGGGGCCACCTTGGCAAAAAACTTCGTCGGAAGCTGGAGGAAGACGCCCGCGCCGTCGCCGGTCTGGGGGTCGCAGCCACAACCACCGCGGTGATCCATATTGCGCACCATGAGGACGGCGTCCGAAACGATCTTGTGCGACTTTTTGCCCAGCAAATGGCAAAGGAAGCCGACACCGCAGTTGTCGTGCTCGTTCTTCGGATTGTACAGTCCTTGCTCGGCTGGAAGGCCGGAAGGCGTCATCTCGTCGGTGCGCATGGTTGTCTATGCTGTTGGATGAAAAGTACTTCTGGCTAGATTGCCTCTTGCGGACGCGCGGAAAGACCGCGATTCGCAGGCGCGCGCAAGGCCTTGTCCGGTCGCAGAGGAGTGCAAAACCGGGCAAGGTCATGTGCGCAGCCCGTGGAACATGCTAGCGAATCCCATGCCGGGCAACCAATTTGGCTAAAAATTGCCTAGATCTGCGCAGGTCATGCCTTTCCGCAAGTGAGAGGCATGGTTACTTCGCATATTGCCTTCATTTCCCAAAACGGGGAAGGCAGGCGCAAAATAACTGGTTGCGGCACGCGTCGGGACGATTTCAGCAGCCTGCTACCGCAGGCCCGGGCAGGAGGGAGTGCTTCGATCGGAAACCGGACCAGCGAGGATTTCGGCGAGGATCACCGATTCGCGCAGTCCCGCGCCGCTTTTCAGCATCGCGGCGGCGTCGGTGAAGGTGGCATTCGCTTGTGCCGAAACCGCCTCCGTCCTCTGGCGGGAGCGGATCGAGGCCAGCGTGGTTTCGATCCTGCGCTGCGATTCCTCCTCCTCGCGCCTTGCCGTCGCAAGTCGTTCCATGAGGCTCGGTCCACGGACCTCCACCCGCGCGGGTTGAGCCGGACGGGGTGCCGTGGTGCGGATTTCCGGGTGAAGCTCCGGCTTCTGCGGCTGGGAACGCGTCGGAGCGGAAGGCGCCGAGGCCTTCCTCATGTTCTCGGCGATGCGGCGGCGGATCTCCTCCTGAATCTCGCGCGTGCGGCGCTCCTCGTCGGCGGAGGCGGGCGCGGCGGGACTGTCTTCCGCCCCCTCCTTCTTCGCGGTCAGAAACTTGATGAGTCCGAAGATCGCGAAGAGGAGGAAGAAGAGCAGGCTTCCGCCGTCGGCAAAGACCGGTGTGAGGAGGTTCTTCATGCTCCGGTGAAAGGGGAGGGCGGCCTACGCGGAGGGACCCTTGGGCGCCTGCGATCCAGCAGGCTTGGCGATGGAGCTGCGCATGTCGGTATCGCTCTTGATGTTGTTCATGCGGTAGTAGTCCATGATGCCGAGGTTGCCGCTGCGGAAGGCCTCCGCCATGGCGAGCGGAACCTGGCTTTCGGCCTCCACGACCTTGGCGCGCATCTCCTCGACGCGGGCCTTCATTTCCTGCTCCTGCGCGACGGCTGCGGCGCGGCGGATTTCCGCCTGGGCCTGTGCCATGTTCTTGTTGGCCATGGCCTGCGCCTCCTGCAATTTGGCGCCGATGTTGTCGCCCACGTCCACGTCGGCGATGTCGATCGAAAGGATTTCAAAGGCCGTGCCGGTGTCGAGGCCACGGTGCAGCACGTTGCGGGAGATGGAATCGGGGTTCTCCAGCACCCACTTGTAGCTCTCGGCGCTGCCGATGGTGGTGACGATGCCCTCGCCGACGCGGGCGATGACCGTCTCCTCCTGAGCGCTGCCGACGTATTTTTCCAGATTCGAGCGCACCGTCACGCGGGCGCGGACCTTCACCTGAATGCCGTCCTTGGCCACGCCGTCGATCGTCGTGCGGCCCGTGTTCGGGTTCGGCACGTCGATCACCTTGGGGTTGATGGAGGTGCGCACGGCCTCGGTGATGGACTTTTCCGTGCCCTTGGTGGCCAGGTCGATGGCGCAGGCCCTGTCCCACGAGAGGGTCATGCCCGCCTTCTGCGCGTTGATCACGCCCTGCACCGTCTGGATCACGTCGCCGCCCGCCAGATAGTGGCGCTCGATCTCCGTCATCGACACGTCGATGCCCGCCTTGACCGAAGTGATGTAGGCCTCGACGAGGGTGGCGTAAGGCACGTGCCGCAGCCGCATCGCCACGAGGGTTACCAGTCCCACGTGCGCGCCCGAGAGCGAGGCGCGGAGCCACACGTTGAAAAAGGAAAGGATGACGATGAGCAGGACCAGAAGGACGATCCCGAGAACAACGATGCCGAGGGCGGTGAGGTTCATGATGTGCGTGATAGGGGTTTGTTGCTGGCAAGGTATCGGCGCTTTTCCCGCCTGTCAACGAAGGCCGGTCGGGAATCGGAGAATCGACGATCACGCGGGGCGTTCCCGCCGCCGGATAGGATTGCCAGCACGCGGTGTTGGAGCGATTATCGACGCACACCCCATCATTCCAATGATCCGAAACACGCTCCTTCTTCTTCCCGTTCTTTTTGCCGCCTCCGGCGCCTTCGCCGCGCAGCCCGCGCCCGTCCGCACCGACTGCGGTCTCGTGCAGGGCGTTGCCGAGGAGGGCCTGACCGTCTATCGCGGCATTCCCTTCGCGGAGCCCCCGGTTGGGGACCTGCGCTGGAAGGCGCCGCAGCCACACGCAAAGTGGGAGGGCGTGCGCGATGCGGCGAAGTTCGCCAACGACCCCTTTCAGGGCAATGGCGGACCGGGAGTGGGCGAGGACTGCCTGTATTTGAATCTCTGGACGCCCGCGAAATCGCCGGACGAGAAGCTGCCGGTCCTTGTCTGGATCTACGGAGGGGGCTTCTCCTTCGGCTCCACCGCCTCGCCCGTCCACAACGGAGCGTATCTCGCGAAGAGGGGCGTGATCCTCGTCAGCATCAACTACCGCGTGGGGAGCCTCGGTTTCCTCGCCCATCCGGAGCTTTCGGCGGAGAATCCCGACCACGTTTCCGGCAACTACGGACTCCTCGACCAGATCGCGGGGCTCCAGTGGGTGCAGCGGAACATCGCGGCCTTCGGCGGCGATCCGGAGAAGGTCACGATTTTCGGCGAGTCCGCGGGCGGCATCTCCGTCAGTATGCTCTGCGCCTCGCCGCTGGCCAAGGGGCTCTTCCGCGGGGCGATCTCGCAGAGCGGCGGCTCCTTCGGCCCCACGCGGGACACGACGTACCCCGGCGAGAACATGCGCACTCTGGCGCAGGCGGAGGCCTCTGGTCTAGCCTACGCGGCGAAGGCGGGTGCCGCCTCAATTGAGGACCTGCGCAAGCTCCCGCCGGAAAAGCTTCCCGGCGGCTGGGGCAGCGGCACAGGATGGCCCATCGTGGACGGCTTCGTGATCCCCGGCGATCAGCATGTCCTGTACGAGCAGGGCCGCTACAACGATGTGGCCGTCCTCATCGGCTACAATTCGGACGAGGGCCTGAGTTTCTCGTTCGAGAAGACCGTGGAGGAATTCACGACGAACGTCCGGCTGCGCTACGGCCCCTTTGCCGACGCGCTCCTTGCGGCCTATCCGGTGCAGGGTGGCCAGATCACCCACAGCGCCCGCAACCTCATGCGCGACGCGGCCTTCGGCTGGCAGACTTGGAGCTGGGCGTGTCTTCAGAAAGAGACCGGGCATTCCAAGGTCTTCCTCTATCACTTCGACCAGCACGCGGACCATCCCGCCGGCTCTCCGGAGGCCGACCACGGCACCCCGCACGGCGTGGATGTGCCCTATGTCTTTGAGACACTGAACTTCTCCGATCCGAAGGTCACGGCGGGCGATCGCACCGTTTCGGACCTCATGGCCGCGTACTGGACGAACTTCGCCAAGTACGGCGATCCGAACGGCGAGGACGTGCCGCAGTGGCCTGAATTCACCCGGAAGGACGGCCCGGTGCTTTACTTCCATGATGGTGCGTCTGTCGGCCCCGTGCCCGGCCTCGAAGCGATGGAAGTGCTCGACCAATACTTCCAGTGGCGTCGCACCCCCGAAGGCGCGGCCTGGGCGAAGTGAGCCGCCGCTTCACAATCGGATTCACAGCCCCGCCCGATCCCGACAGCATCCCCGCCATGTCCCCCTTTGCCGAAATCACGAGTTTGCAGAACCCGCGCATCAAGGACCTTGCGAAGCTGCGCGAGGGGAAATACCGGCGGCGGACGGGCTGCTATGTGGTGGAGGGTTTGCGCGAGCTGGAGCGGGCGCTCGCGGGCAAAGCGAGGTTGACGGCGCTCTATGTCTGCCGCGAGGCGTGGCTTTCCGAGGGATACGCGCCCCTTGCGGAGAAAATCGCGGCGCTGCCGGGGATGGAGAGCTTCTCCCTCTCGCCCGCCGCGTTCGAGAAGTGCTCCAACCGGGAGAATCCGGACGGCCTCCTCGCCGTGGCGAAGATGGAGAAGAGCACCCTCGCGGACCTGTCGCTGCCGGAAAACCCATTTCTCCTCCTCATCGAGCACGTGGAAAAGCCGGGGAACCTTGGCACCCTTCTGCGGAGTGCCGACGCGGCGGGTGCGGACGCGGTGATCGTGACCGACCCCGTGACGGACCTCTACAGCCCGCAGGCGATCCGCGCCTCGCAGGGCTCGATCTTTGCGCTCCCCACCGTGTTTGCGACGAATGGGGAGGCGAAGGCGTTCTTCGCGGCGCACGGCATCCGCCCCTTCGCCGCCACGCCGCACACCAGCCGCATCCTCTGGGACCTGGACCTGAAGCAGCCCTCGGCGCTGCTACTGGGGAGCGAATCCGACGGGCTTTCCGACTTCTGGATGGACGATCCCGCCACGCAGCGCGCGAAGATCCCGATGAGCGGCAAGAGCGCCGACAGCCTGAACGTGAGCGCTGCCGCCGCGATCTTCCTCTTCGAGGTCGTCCGGCAAAGACGTCAAGACAGGACATAAGAACAGTTGGATGATTCTCAAATTCCGCCGATCGAACGAATCCGGGTTTTACTATTTCACCAGTTCGATCGTGTGGTCGAGTAGCTCCGGGCCTCCGGGCTCGCCGTGGCCGGGGATGACGACGAGCACGTCGGGGAAGCGCGCCTTGACTGCGCGGACAGAATCCGCCCAGTGCGTGAGGTCCGCGTCCGCCACATTCCCCTTGTCCTTCGCGGCGAGGCTTTTGATCAGGCATCCGCCGAAGAGGACGCGGCGCTTGGGCAGGTACACGACGATGTTATCCTTCGTGTGACCGCCCCCGGGGTAAAAGAGGATCACTTCCTCGCCGTCGAGGTCGAGGGTCTCGCCCACGGCGGGGTCGAAGAGCCGGTCCGGCGGCGTGACAGGCACGCTCTTGCCCGTCATGTCCTTCTGCGTGTTGCCCGCCGCTTTCAGGATGTCGGAGGTCGTTTGCGAGCCGTGAATCGGAATGCCGAGCTTCCTCAGCAGGCCGTTGCCGCCGAGGCGGTCCAGATGAAAGTGAGTCGTGATGGCGGTTGTGGGCGGGAGGGCCCCCATCGTATCCTCGATCCAGCCGATCTCCACCTGCGTCGCCTCCTCCGTCCACGGGGTGTCCACGATCAGGCAGCTCCCGTCTCCGCCGAAGGCGATCATCGAATTCGAGGCCACGGGTACCTTGTCCACGACGATGAAGACCCCCTCCGCCGCCTCGCACACCTGCACCTGTTCGGAGGGCGACCAACAGCGCAGCGCCCGCGTCACGGAATCGGACTGGGAGAGCGGGAACGCAAACGCGGCGGGAAAAGCAAGAGAAAGAAAAAAGACGAAGGATATCCGGTTCATGGGCTTTCCCTCCGTGATCCGTCTAGCGGATCACCATGTTTTCCGACGCCGCGATCGCCGCGCCGATGATGCCCGCCTGATTCTTGAAGCGCGCGAATTTGACGGGCGTGCGCGTCGAAAAGACGGATTCGAGCTTGTCCTGCTTCTTGATGCCGCCGCCGACGACGATGAAAAGATCCGGCCAGAAGAGGCCCTCAAGGTAGCGCAGGTATTTGTCGAACCGCTGGTTCCAGCGCTTGCGGGAGAGCTTCTTCTTCTTGCGCGAGGGTTCGGAAAGCAGACTTTCGGCGTCCTCGCCGTGAAATTCGATGTGGCCGATCTCCAGATTCGGCAGGAGCACCCCGTTGTTGAAGAGCGCCACTCCGATACCCGTGCCCACGGTCACCATGATGACGACGCCCTTCACCCCCGCGCCCTCGCCGAGGCGGATTTCCGCAAAGCCCGCTGCGTCGGCATCGTTCAGGATGGCCACCTGCGGCAGGCCCGTCTTCGTCTTCACCGCGTTGCCGAGGTCGAAGCCGACGAGGCTCTTGTCGAGGTTCGCCGCCGTGAAGACGACGCTTTCCTTCACCACGCCGGGGTAACCGATGCCGAGGGGGCCCTTCCAGCCGAACTCGGAGACGAGCTGGGCCACGGTGTCCACCACCGCGTCCGCCGTGGCGGGGGACGGGGTGGGGATACGCAGGCGCTTCACCGCGAATTCCCCGGTTTGAATATCCACAACGGCTCCCTTGATTCCGGAGCCGCCGATATCGACGCCCAGTGCTTGCATTCTGAAGGCAGTTTGACCCCTCGCGCGCGCGAAGGCAAGGAAGGCCTGTGTGACGATTCCCGAAAACCGTGGGAGCCTTTTTCAGCAGCCTGTTACGGGATCACCCATTCGTAGGGCGCGCTGGAAATCATCTCGCAGCCGTCCCTGCGGACGACGACGACATCCTCGATCCGGCAGCCGCCCAGGCCCGGGTAGTAAAGGCCCGGCTCCACCGTGATGACGTTGCCCTCCGCAAGGGGGCTCCCGGTGCGGTTCATGCGGGGCAGTTCGTGGATTTCCAGCCCCACGCAGTGGCCGAGGCCGTGGAAGAACCCGACGCTGCGCTCCGGCCTGCGCTCGGTGGGGTAGCCCATTTTCTCGAAGTATTCGGTGACGGCAAAGTGGATCGTCCTGCCGTCAGCCCCGGCGCGGATTTGCGAGAGCGCCAGTTGCTGCCCCTGCGCGACGGTGGCCACGAGGTGCTCCTGCCGCTCGGTGGGGCGGCTCTTGAGAAAGGTGCGTGTCATGTCGCCGAAGTAGCCGCTCACCGCCCGGCGCGGGAAGACATCGACGACGATGAGTTCATTCGCGCGTAAAATCCCCTCGCCCTCGCAGTGGGGGTCGCAGGCCTGATCGCCTCCCGCGACGATCGTCTCCATCGCCCAGCCGCCCTTTTTGAGGCAGGCGATCTCGATCTCCCGCCGCACGCGCTCGCTTGTGAGGGGCTCGCCCGCCAGCTCCAGCGTGCCGCCGGGGCGCACGGTGGCCGCCTTGAGCATCGCCGCCGCCTCGGCGATTCCCGCCGCCGCCGAAACGTTGCCGAGGGCGATCTCGGCGATCTCGCCGGGCGTCTTCACGGCCCTTTCGGGGAAAAGGACGCCTTCCTCCACCGTCACGGCAAGGCCGCGTCTTTCCGCCTGACGCAGAACGAGCGAGGGGAAGTCCGCCCCCACCGTCACCTCCGCGAGGTTCATCCGCCGTGCGAGGACCGCCAGAAGGTCGCCGGGGACGGGCTCGGCCCCGAAGGCCGCCTTTGCCTCAAGATACAGATCCTCCAGCGCCACGACTGCCGCGAAGGCACCCGAGGCGTACATCCTGCCGAATTCCAGCGCGCCGAAAACACCCGTGCGCCTGCCGTCCACATCCACCGCCAGAAAGGGGTCCGGAATGTGCGTCCGGGCCAGGTACAGCGCGTCGGCGCTGCGGTCGGTGGAGGCGTAAAGAGCCCTTGCCTTTGCCATGCGGCGCATCGTGCGTCGCCCCGCTTCTTTTGGCAAGAGAAGTCGTGCCGGGGCTTTTTCAGCAGCCTGTTATCGCGTAATTTCCATGTGCCGGGAGACGAGTTTTTCCAGCCGCTCCAGCGCGAGGCAGGCCGAAACGTCGTCCCTCGCCTCGGCAAGGAGGCGGATCTTGGGCTCCGTTCCCGAGTAGCGCACGAGGATGCGTCCGCCGGAAAGTTCGCCTTCGATGGCGGCCAGTTCCGCCTTCCATCCGGGGATGTCCGCAAAGGGGATCTTTTCCTTGAGGCGCAGGTTCTTCTTCTTCTGCGGCCAGAGCTTCACCGAGCGGCGCAATTCCGAGAGCGGTTTGCCCGTCTCCGCCATGATGGCCAGCACCTGCAGCGCCGCGAGGAGGCCGTCGCCGGTGGTGGAAACGTCGCGGAAGATGATGTGCCCGCTCGCCTCCCCGCCGAAGTTGTAACCCTTCTCCTGCATGGCCTGCAGGATGTAGCGGTCGCCCACGGCCACGCGCACCACTTTCCCGCCCGCCGCCACGAGCGCCTCGTCGAGGCCGAGGTTGCTCATCACGGTGGCGACGAGGGTGTTTTTCGCGAGCAGCCCCTTGCCGAGAAGGTGCAGGCCGACAAGCGCCAGAACCTCGTCGCCGTCGAGGAAGGCGCCCTTTTCGTCGCAGAGGATCACGCGGTCGGCGTCGCCGTCGTTGGCAATGCCGATGCGCGCCCCGGAGCGGAGGACGAGGCCACTCACCACTTCCGGATGCTCGCTGCCCACGCCGGCGTTGATGTTCGCCCCGTCGGGAAGGACGCCCTCGCAGCGGACGGTGGCGCCAAGACGCGTCAACACGGCGGGGGTGGTGAAGGAGGCGGCGCCGTTGGCGGCGTCTGCGGCGATCGTCCAGCCCTTGAGCGCACCCTCCGGCAGAATGGCGGACATTTTGCGGCGGTACAGGGTCGCCGCGTCGAAGAACCCCGTCTGTGCCCGCCGGAAGCCGGGAGGCCGGGCGAGAATCGCGTCGATCTGCGCCTCGATCTTCAGCTCCTCGGAATCGGGCAGCTTGAGGGCGGCGCCGTCGAAGATCTTGATCCCGTTGTCGCAGGCCGGGTTGTGCGAGGCGGTGACGGCGATGCCCATCGTCGCTCCGGAGGCGGGGATCGCCATCGCGATGGCCGGGGTGGGGGCGATGCCCGCATCCACGGGGAGGACGCCCTCCGAGGCGAGGCCGTCCGCCAGCGCCTGCGTGAGGACCGGCCCGCTCGAACGGGTGTCGCGCCCGATGAGGACCGTGTGCGGCGCCGTCATGTTGCCCGCCCACATGTAGCGGCCCAGCGCCGCGCCGACGACGCGGGCGAAGTCCGGGTTCATCACGGGGCTACCGAAGGCGCCGCGGATACCGTCCGTGCCGAAATAAATGCGTGGATCGCTCATGGACCGGAAAGAGGGTTTACTGGACCTTCGGGAGAACTCGCGCCGCTTTTTCGAGCCACGCGGCCACGCCGCCGCCCGTCAGAACGGAGCGCGCGAGGTCTGTGCCCGCCTGTACCGACGGGCTCCTGCCCACGATGTGGAAGGCCGCGCCCGCGTTGAGGCAGATCGTGTCGATGAGGCCAGCGGGGCCCTCGCCGCGCGCAAGGCGGTGGAGGAGAGCCACGTTCTCCTGCGCCGTGCCGCCCGCAAGGTCGGATGCCGGGCAACGGGCCAGGCCGAAGTCCTCCGGAGTGCGGCTGTGCGGGAAACTTTCAAGCAGGCCGAAGCCCGCCACGCGGTTCTCGCCCGCGCTCGTCAACTCGTCCACGCCGCCTTTGCCCGGCACAAAGCCGTACGCCGCGAGGCCGGACTTGAGGCCCAGCTCGCCGAGTGCCCCGGCGAGGGGTTCCACCCAGGTGGGCGAGAACGCCCCGAGAAGCTCGTACGCGGGCCGCGCGGGGTTGATGAGGGGGCCGAGGATGTTGAAGATGGAGCGGCTGCCCTCCGCGGCGAGGGCCTTGCGGACGGGCCCGATCTCCTTGAAGGCCGGGTGGAAATTCGGCGCGAAGAGGAAGCAGAAGGAAAGTTCCTCCACACTCCGGCGCAGGCCGTCAAGGGACGGGGCCTGCGGGACGCCGAGGGCCGAGAGGAAGTCCGCCGCGCCGCTCTGCGAGGTGATGGCGCGGTTCCCGTGTTTCAAGACCGGCACGCCCGCCGCCGCCGCGACGATCGCCGCCGCGCTCGAAATGTTGTACCCGCCGAATCCGCTGCCGCCGGTGCCCACGATGTCGATCGCCCTCGGCGCGAAATCGTCCAGGCCCGTCCCGCGCGAGAGATTGCGGAAGGCCTGCGCGAAGGCGGCGACCTCGGTGGCCGTCTCGCCCTTCTTCGTCAGCGCGCAAAGGAAGGCCTTCTTGTCCTCGAAGGGGACCTCCGCGCGGGCCAGTTCCAGCGCCGCCGAACGGGCTTGTTCGCGGGAGAGGTTTATGCCCCGGCCTATTTCAATGGAAAGCTGCGGCAGAATGCTCATGGTGCGGTGGAGTCGGGTGAAATCGGGGTACTTTCGCACCTTGATCCCAACGGCGGCTTCGGCGCAAGGAATTTCGCAGGGACGGTGGAATCAGTCGCGGTAGAACGCGCTGTAGCACCACGGTGCCAGAAGATGCGCCGTGACGAGCAGGGCGGCGAGGGCGGAAAGGAATCGCGGGATGGAGAAAAATGCCGTGCAGGCAAGCATCAGGCTGCACGCAATCGCCGTGGTCGTCAGAAGAAACGCGCCCTGACGGACCTTTTCCGGAATCACTCCCGCACGGGCGAGCAGGTAGATGGTTGCGGGGATCGACGCCGGATAATACCAGTGAAAGGAATGGTGATGCGGGAGAGGATCGACGCCGTACCAGCCAAGGACGATCCCGAGAATCGCGGCGGCGTACACGAGGGCCATGCCCTCGCCTCCGAGATCCCTCTTCATCTCCGGGTTCCTGTCCCCCGGGAAGTCTGAGGGAGAGTTCCTCATTTGCGCGGGGAGGAGTCCTGCGGCGGGCCGAAGCGGCCCCTTTCCACAAGGGCCAGAAGGAGCGCGCAAACCGGCGCCGCGAGGATCACGCCGAGGACCGTGCGCCACGACGCACCGGCGAGGGCCACCGCAAGGATCGCCCCGACCACCGCGCAGTCCGCCGCGAGGCGCCCCTGCCATACAAGAATCGCGCGAGAGAGGATCACCTGCGCCGGGACAAGGACGAGCGCCGCCAGAAGTGGATCGATGTGTAGCCAGCGCACAAGGATCAGAAAGCCGAGGATCATCCCGGCGATCATCCCCGCCATCGCGACGAGGAAACGTTTGTAGAGACCGCTCATGAGGGAAAATTTCACGACCGCCTCCGTTTTGGGGGAATTTCTCCGCCATCCTGCCCGCGGTCGCGACGCCGGTCAAAACACTTTCGCGGGAGGTCTTACGCGTGCACTGCCGGACGGCTGCGGTTGATCTCGTCGCGCAGGGCCACTGTGGCCTCGCGCGAGGCCTGCGCGAAGTCGCTGCCACGGCCCGCGTAGAGAATGCCGCGCGAGGAATTGATGATCAGGCCCGCACCCCTGCTGTCCAGACCGTGGGAAAGCACCGCCTCCACATCGCCGCCTTGCGCGCCGACGCCCGGCACAAGCAGCGGCATGTCGCCGACGATGGTCCGGATCGCGGCCAGTTCCGCCGGGTAGGTCGCCCCGGCGACGAGGACGACGTTGCCGTTGTAGTTCCAATCCTTCGCGGCCTTTTCCGCGACGACCTCGAAGAGCTTGCGGCCCGAGGGCTGCACGGTGAGGTCCTGAAAGTCGCCCGAGCCGGGGTTGGAGGTACGGCAGAGGATCACCACGCCGTGGTCGGGATCGTCGAGGAAAGGCTTGAGCGTGTCCGTCCCCATGTAGGGGTTCACCGTCACCGCGTCGGCCTTGTACTGGTCGAAGGCTTCACGCGCGTACATCACCGCCGTGGAGCCGATGTCGCCGCGCTTGGCGTCGAGGATCACGGGGATGTTCGGATAGCGGTCGCGCAGGTAGGTGAGGGTCTTCTTGAGGGAACCCAGCGCGTTCTGCCCCGCGTAGAAGGCGAACTGCGGCTTGTACGCGCAGACCAGGTCCGCCGTGGCGTCGATGATCTCGCGGTTGAAGGAGAAGATGACGTCGGCATTGCGGGAAAGATGCTCCGGGATGCGCGCGCGGTCGGGGTCGAGCCCGACGCAGACGAGCGAATTGTTGTCCTTCCACGCACCTTCCAGCTTCTGCAAAAACGTCATAAACCGAATCAATAGAGCGGGATTTTGCCCGCTCTGCAACACCGCGTTGAAAGGTCCCGGGGCAAAGCGCTTCTTTTCCGGATCGTCCCGGGAGACAGGAGCATGCAAATGCGATCTCGACTCTATCCGGAGGCGTCGGCCAGTGGATCTCTGTCACGCGGGTGTTGCGATTCTTTCCGCAATCCGTTCTCTTGGCGCGGTGAGGATCCCGTGAGAATACCAACGGCAGTCGAGGCGGCGAGGGTGGCGTCCGGAACGATCCGGGCGGTCCTCGTCCTCCTTGGCGCGGCGGGGGCGGCTCTCTTCACTTGCGCCTTCGGCTGGCCTCTCGACGCGTCTCGCGAGGCGCTTCTCTATGACGGCGCGTCGGCGATCCTGCTTCTCTTCGGCGTTTGCGAGGGTCTTCTTTTGGTTTTCTCGGGCAGGCCGCTCCGCTACATGCGGGAGAACGCCTTCTCCTTGCTCGTGGCGTTACTGGCGCTCGCAGCCTATTCCCTTTCCGGCACCATCCACGGCCTTCTCTTGCGCAATCTCGGGCCGGGACGACTGGAGATGGGGATCATCGCCTTTGTCATCGCCTCGCAGGCGGCGGTCGTGGGGCCGCTCGTTCTGGACTGGCTCCGTCACGGGCGGCGCACGTGGATGACCCTCGTCCAGCCCCGCACGCTTGTGATCGGCAGCTTCGCGGGGCTGATTCTCGTGGGGGCGCTGCTCCTCATGACGCCGAACGCCGCGCGAATCCATGTGCGGTTTGTCGATGCCCTCTTCACGAGCGCGAGCGCCGTGTGCGTCACGGGCCTGACCGTGCTCGACACGGCGAAGGACTTCACCCTCCACGGGCAGATGGTGATTCTCCTTCTCGTGCAGGCGGGCGGGCTGGGGCTCATGACCTTCACCTTCTTCATGGCGATGCTGGCGGGCGAGGGCATCTCCCTGCACGACCGCGTGATGTTGCGCGACGTGATCTCGGAGCGAAATCTTGGCTCCATCGCCCGGGTGCTTTTCGAGATCGTTCTTGTCACGCTCTCGATCGAGGCCGTGGGCGCCTTCCTGATCCACGCCGAGCTTCTCTCGGCGGGGTTGCCGCGCGAGGGCCTGTGGTGGCACTCGGTCTTCCATGCGGTCTCGGCCTTCTGCAACGCGGGCTTTTCCACATATTCGGGCAATCTCGCGGATCCGCTCGTCAAGGACCTGCGCGGGTTGCAGGCGATCGTCGTCGTCCTCGTCATCTTGGGCGGTCTCGGCTTTCCGGTGCTGCGCGAATTGCGCCGGAGGGCCCTCTCGCGCCTTTTGCCGAAACGTTACCCGAAGGCGAGCCACATGTCGCTCCACGCGCGCCTGGTCCTGCGGATGACCGCGATCCTTCTTCTCGGCGGGGCGGCGGCGATCTACCTCTGCCAGTTTGTGGGACACTCCGGGCCCGCGCCGTCCCTCTGGCGGGCGTTCTTCGACTCGGCGATCGCGCGCACCGCTGGCTTCAACGTTGCGGATGTCGGGACGTATCCGATCCCGGTGGTGCTGGTCCTCATGGGACTGATGTTCGTCGGCGGCAGCCCCTCCGGCACGGCGGGCGGCGTCAAGACGACCACCTTCGCCCTCGCGCTCCTCAATCTCTGGACCATTGTGCGCGAGAAGCGGGAAATCCAGGTCGGCTGGCGCTCGGTGAGCCAGCGGACGGCGAATCAGGCCTTCGCGATTTTCGTCGTCTCGCTCATCTGGCTGGCGCTGGCGGCCTTCGCCCTCACCGTGACCGAGCCCGCGCAACGCTTTGTGGACCTGCTTTTCGAGACGGTGAGCGCCTTCGGCACCGTGGGCCTTTCCCGCGGGGTGACGGCGGCACTTTCCGATTCTGGGAAGCTCATCCTCGTCCTCACCATGTTCATCGGCAGGATCGGCCTGATCGTCATCGCCTCGGCCCTGCTGCACAACACCCTCGACACCCGCTACAACCTCCCCAAGGAGGAGGTCGGCCTCACGTAATTTTCAGGAAAAGGAATCTTCATGAAATTCTGCGTCATCGGCCTGGGACAGTTCGGCAGGAACCTCGCGCTGGAACTGGCGGCGGAAAAGCACGAGGTCCTCGCCATCGACCACAACGCCGCGTTGGTCGATTCCATCAAGGACCGCGTGGAAATGGCCGTCCGCGCCGACGCGACGCGCATCGAGGACCTTGAGGCCCTCGGGGCGGGGGACGTGGACCTCGCCCTCGTCGCCATCGGCGAGGACTTCGCGGCCTCCCTCACGATCGTCAGTCACCTGCAGAAGCTGAAGGTCAAGAAGATCATCGCCCGCACGATCAACGACATCCACGAGCACATCCTGGAGCTCATGGGCATCGAGGAGCGGATCCTGCCCGAGCAGATGGCCGCGCGCCAGTTCGCCAAGAGGCTCGGTGTCAACCGCGCCACCCGGCATTTCGCCCTCGGCGACGACTATTCCATCGTGGAGCTGGAGGCCCCGCCCTCCGTCGTCGGCAGGACCCTCGCGGAATCGCGCCTGCGCGAGAAGTACCGCCTGAACCTCGTCACCACGCGCCGCAAGGATGCGACCGGGGAGGCTATGATCGCGGGCGTGCCGGATCCCGCCGCCTACCAGATCGAGAAGGGCGACCAGCTCATCGTCTTCGGCCGCGAGGAGGACATCCGGCGCTTCTCCGGGGCGTAGAGAAGCCGCGCGGCGGGGCAAGCTGCGTTCTTGCAACGACGCGGGCGGGGGCTGTATTATTCCCCCTTTCACCGAGCGCCATGCCCATCCTTCCCGACCTTGCCTCCTTCCGGGGGCGCCTTGCCGAACTCGACCGCGCGATGGCCGAGCCGGACTTCTACGGCGACCGCCGCCGCGCGGCCTCCGTCATGCGCGAGCACCAGAAGCTGATGGAGCTTCTTGAAATGTCGGGACGCTTTCAGGCCCTCGAAAAACAGATTGCGGACAATCGCGAGATCGCCGAGATGGAGTCAGATACCGAGCTCAAGGCGATGGCGCTGGAGGAGATTCCGTCCCTTGAGGAGAAGCTGAACGCCCTGTACGAGAAGATCCTCGCGGCGATGATTCCGCCGGAACCCTCCGACTCGCGCAACACGATCATCGAAATCCGTGCGGGCACCGGCGGCGACGAGGCCTCGCTCTTCGCGGCGGATCTCTTCCGCATGTATTCCCGCTACGCGGAGGATCGCGGCTGGAAGATCGAGATGATGGGCGGCAGCCTTTCCGAGGCGGGCGGCTGGAAGGAAATTTCCTTCCTTGTGAGCGGCGAGGACGTGTACAAGACCCTGAAGTTCGAGAGCGGCGTCCATCGCGTGCAGCGCGTGCCCGTGACCGAGGCGCAGGGCCGCATTCACACGAGCGCCGCCACCGTCGCCGTCCTGCCGGAAGCCGAGGAGGTGGACATCGAGATCAAGCCGGAAGACCTCGAAATCACCGTGGCGCGCGCGTCGGGCCCCGGCGGTCAGGGCGTCAACACGACCGACAGCGCCGTGCAGGTCCTCTACAAGCCGACCGGCATGATCGTCAAGTGCGCCGACGAGCGCAGCCAGATCAAGAACAAGGCCAAGGCACTCAAGGTTCTCCGCAGCCGCCTTCTGGAGCAGAAGGAGGCCGAGGAACGCGCCAAGTACGCCGCCAACCGCAAGGCGCAGATCGGCTCGGGCGACCGCTCGGAGCGCATCCGCACCTACAATTTCCCGCAGGGCCGTCTGACGGACCACCGCATCGGCCTGACCCTCTACAACCTCCCGCAGGTGATGGAAGGCAAGATCGACGAGGTGCTGGACGCCCTTCAGGTGGCCGACCGCGAAATGAAGATCAAGGCTCTCTCCCAGAAGGAGCCGGGCGCGGCGTAGTAGGGGCGCCGCGGGCCGTCCCGGATTTTAGGCACAAGCCGCTATTTCGCGGCAGCCTTGCGGACGACGAGGGTTGCCTGACGGGCCTTGTCGTACGCTTTGAAGAAATCGCGGAATTTTTCGTAGTCCTGTGCCGGGAGGATTCCCGAACTAGTCTGTATGTCCGTGAGGACGTGAATCGTATTCCCCTCGGCGCGCGCCGAAAATTTCAGCGTGCCGAATTTCTCCTCCACGGAAATGTCGGCGGGAAGTTCGTCCACTTCCAGACCGTTGGCGAGGGCGATGGTCACGTCCTCCGTCACGTTGATCAGCGGGCAAAAGATGGGACTTTTGCGTTCCTCCTTCTGCGTCTCGGGGATGAAGCGATATCGATAGACCGGCGCAACCTTGAAGAGAAACTTGCTGGCGCCGATCCGCCGGGCATAGCCGGGGGCGTCGAAACGGACGGTGATGATGAAATGGTTGTTTGCCGTGTCGTCCTCGTGGGTCACATCCAGAATCTGCGCGTCGCGTGTTTGCGAACGCATGGATTCTCCAATGGAGTGTTTGTATTCCGACGGGGAAAGGCTTCGGCAGCTTCTCCGTTCGTAGTCCGCCGCGAATCCCCCCAGCGTATCCAGCACGGTTCCCGAGAGCGTGCCCCATCCATCGATTGTGGCTGTGACGACATGCCTGGAATTGGTGCCCGTGTCAGGAAATTTGGCGAGGCGGCGGCACGAATCGGCGCCGACAAGAAGATAGGTGTGGGACAACTCTGCTGAAATGGAGCCGACCGGAGTGATGTCGTCGGTCGGATCGAAGAGGAGGAGCCGACCCATGTCCGGATGCTCCACGATGGCGGGGCAGTCGAGGTCTTCCGGCGGGCGCAGGGCCGTGATGCAGTGGTTGAAGTTGCCCGGAGAGGGGAACTCGGGATTGACGCAGTCGTCCGTGTTCAGCAAGCAACTCACCGAATAGGCATCCACCCCGATGCAGGAGAGCATCGCGCGCAGAAGGGCAGTCTTGTCCTTGCAGTCCCCGTAGTTGTGCGCAAAGACCGAGGCGGCGGTGTTGGGTTTCAGGCCGCCGCCCCGCGCGAGGTTTTTCCCGAAATTCGCGTAATTCACCGACTGGACGAAGGCGGCCAGCGCCCGGATCTTCTCCCATGTGTTGGCGCATCCGGCTGTGAGTGCGGTCACCTTCGCGCGGATCGCGTCGTCCGGCACGGCCTGCGGATCGTTTATCGAGGCGTCGGAGCGGGCCACGCCGTTCCAGTCGTCGAAGCAAAGCCATCCCTTCCGGGCTCGTTCCGCCTCGGGCGGCAGAGCGGTGATCCCGAAATACGGATAGGTGGAATCCGGCGGAGACATCTCCTCCTTCTTCACGCCGGGTTGCAGACGGCTGTGGCAGGTATAATACTTGCCGTCAAAATTCTCCTTTGCCTCGGGGTTGTTCACCGGGATGCTGCGGACTTTCCATCCCTCCGGGACGGCGACGGTGAAGTCGGAGGCCAGAATCGGGCAGTCTTCGCGCGTGCGCCAGGAATTGTCCGTGAAAACGCTTTTCTCGCGTAACACGTAAGTCCAGGCAAAGACGCTTCCCGCGCGCGCCGAATCGCGAAGGGACAGGCTCCGCACCCATTCCTCGGTGAAAAGGGCGTCGTGGGATTCGTAGTTGTAGAAATCCTTGCTCTTGTATTCGCGGATTTCCCCGCCCGGGAGGACGAGCCATGCCCTCAGCTCCTGGATTTTGTCGCTGCCCTTGATGTAATGAAAATGAGCGTTGGCGAAACGGGCTCCGTCGCCGTTCTGGATCCGGTAGGCTTCCCGGTACTCCGTGTACTGCGTGCCGTCGGCGAAATACGTGACGTTCATCCAATCGACAAGCTTGACCGCATCGGCGTCCTTGCCGAAATCGCCGAGGGGCTGCGCCATTGCCGTCTTCAGCCAGTCCGGCAGTGCGGGTTTGGCCGGGCAGGCGTTCGGAGCGGCCAGCACAAGCGCCGCCAGAACGGCGCCCAGCCGAAGGGGGAGGGGGAGGAGTGCCGGGAGGTTCATCGCCGTTCTCGCGGGGTTATTGTTTTGCCGCGGGGTCTGTCGCCGTGGCGGGAGCCTGCGGCGCGCTTTCGGCTGGGGCGGCCTCCTTGCGGCGCAGGGTGAGGACGTGGTGGTCCTCGGTGTTGATGGAATCGAAGAGCGCCCGGATGTCGTCGTAAATACGCGCCGGTAACCCGATAGTGGCGATCTTCAAATTCCTCTTGTAAACGACGATGTTGCGGGTTTTCGAGGCTCCGAGCTGCACCGTGTAGGAGAGCTGGGGCGTGTCGATCACGTTCTTGGGTGCGTTGCCTTCCTCGATCGCATAGCCGTCCGGATAGGCGATGCGGATGTTGTCGTGCACTTCCCACAGGTTGGGGAATTGGATGTCGAGGGCACGTTTTTCACTAATAAAGAAAGGCTTGGACGCTTTTTCGAAAATCGCGGGCGTCAGGAAAAGGCGTCCGTCCGTGATTTCGGCAAAACCGGGCGCCTCAAGGTGGAAGCGGACCTCCACATCCTTGTCCGGGTCGTCCGCATTCAGGATCTCCACATCGGAAAGTTCCGCCGTCGGCACCAGTTCCCGAATGTCATTCTTGTATTTGTCAATGCGTTCCTGCGGGGTCAGATCGTCGTAGTCCAGCTTGAAGGAACGGGCCCTATGCCCGGAGAATTTGAAGACGGCCTTGCCCGCCAGCTTCCCCTCCTCGTCGAGAGTGAAGTCGCCCATCCGCAGGAGTTGGGATTTCGCGGATGCACTGGCGGGCGTCCTGGCTACGTCCGCCTTCTTCGAGTTGCCGAGGACGGCCACGGTTCCCTCGTTGGCGGCGCGCAGCATCCCGAAGGGCAGGTAGAGGGTTCCGGGATCGAAAAACTCCACGTTTTCGCCGTTGCGGACGATGACGAGCCAGTCCGGGATCATCTTCTCGTTCAGGAAGTTGGGGTCCCAGTCGAGTTGCGTCTTGTCGCAGCACTGGGCGAAGTCCACCTCGAAACCCGCCGCCTCCGCCAGCGAGGCAAACAGGCAGTTCACGTCATACCCGGTTCCCCTGCCGGTTTTGAGCGTCTTTGCAGGATCGTTGTTGCTCTTGAGTTCCGCGCGGTCCGTATCCGAGAGTCCGGCGCGGGGCGAATAGAGGTTCACGATGTCGCGGATGCAGAAATCGTAGATCTTCTTCAGCTTCTGTTGAGGATCGTCGATTCCCGCAGTGAGCTCCGCCGCCTTTTTCACGACGGCGGAATCCACGCCCTCGATCCCTTTTTTGGCGTTGCGGTGAATGTCCCAGCTTCGGTTTTCCCAGAAGCTCTCGTGCTTTACCTCGGATTTTTCCTCGGTGTAGCGGATGGCCACCCAGGGTTGAAGGGACAGATACGGGGGAAGATAAGGCTCGTCCGGGATCGCGGCGACATTGTGTGCCTCCGTTTCCCAGTAGCCGGAACGGCCCTGCTTCATCTCCTTGGCCACATCGCGATAACTGAAGTAGCAATACTGGTCGCGTCGGGGCATGAAATGCAGGCGCACGACCTTGGTGGGAAGCGTCTTGTCCGCGAGGGTGAAGAAGTTCCCTTTCGAGTAATAGTAGCGATAATCCTGCGACCACTTGAGTTCGACGATGGAGCCGGGGACGAGCCCGGGCATGGCAAAGCTGCGGGAGCTGACTTCAACACCGCAGCGGTTCACCGACTTGCTTTCCTGAATGTCCTTCTTGTCCAGCAGGATGATCGTGCCGTCCGGCTGGATCACACGTCCGGCGAATTCCGGCGTGAGCGCTCTCGTGTCGAGGCTGATCTTGTATCTCAGGATTTTTTCCACTCCTTCCGCGGTAAAGGCTTTCATCCTGAGAAAATAGGAGTAATAGAGCCCTCCGCTCTCGACAGCCCTTTCATTCAACGTGCCTTCACGGACATACACGTCAAAAAGGAGAATCTCCGCGTTCGCGTTCGGATCGACCGAGGGCGCGGTCTGGTCGCGGTCCTCCTGCGGCAGTTCCGGCCAGTCGTTGGAGAGAAGCCCGGCGTGGCAGGGCAAAGTGAACGACGCAAGCGCCAGAAGAAGTGCGGTAATGCGCAACCCTCTGGCGACGGAACGGGGGGTGGGGGTCATGTCCGGGAGTTTCTTTCATCCTGGCCGCAACAAGTCACGCTTTCAACGCAAATTGTCGCACGATTATCGTTCCGCTCTTCCGTTCTTCCCGTTTTTTTTCCGCTGACGGTATTCGGTTAACTTTTCGATCATTTTTAATTGACAGAAATGGCGGGAATTGCCGATTTTAATGTAAAGTGCCCTTCAGGTTTCAGTTGACTGCGCTTCTTGTCGCCATCGCCCTCGCCTTGGGCTGGGCGATGCCGCAGGTGCGTGCCAGCGTCGTTCCGCAGGGTGAATTCATCTCCGTGGAGGAGGGCACCTTCTGCACCATCGACCCCGGCAGCACCGAGCAGGGCCTGCCCCTCGGGGAGATGAGCGAGCTTTTTCTTACTTTCCTGTGTCTTGCGCAGACGCTCCTTTTGCTGGTTTTCAGCGACCGTGTCCCGCAAAGAAAAAATACCCCGGGCCGGAGCGAACGTCGTACGCAGCTCATCCGGTGGAGCATGTCCGCCGGAATGCTGGGCCAGCCGCCGCCTCTATGCGCATGATGGACGCACCGGTTCTCTTGTCGCGGTGAAGACGCCCCGTGCGTTTTCCGGCCCGACGAGAACCTCGTCATGTCTCCTGTCATCACAATCAGCGCCCGCGCTCTTTGCCGGCGCGCGTCACCGGTGCCGAAAGGCGCCTCCGGGATGGAATGTTTCCCCGGCCCGGAACTGCCGGTTTTCCGGCTCAAGCAATACAAATTTATCAGTTTTGGAGTAAATTCCTCACGGCGGATGCAGCACCCCGTTGGCACAGCCGGCGGCGAGCGCGTCCCCCATCCCGGAAAGGGAAAAGCCATGACACACGTTCTCAATCAGACTCTTTTTATCTATTTTTTGGCCGTCGTCATCTCGCTCTTCGTCGCGATTTTGATCAAAGGCCTCAACGCGGCGCTCTGCCGGTTCGGTTCCTCCGCGGCTCTCCGCGGGGGCGCGGTTTCCACCGGAAATCCCGAGAAAGCGGTCAAATGAGCGGCTGGATCTCCCTCTTTCAGGGCATCGACACGATGTTCGATGCCAACATGATGATCGTCGTCGGGCGGCTTGCGCTCATTGCGATCGGCGTGGCGCTGGTCTTCCTCGGCAACAAGGGAGTGCTGGAGCCGCTCCTCATGATCCCGATGGGCCTTGGCATGATCGCGGTGAACGCTGGCGTCCTGCACCTTGCGGACGGGAGCCTCGGCACCCTCTTTGTCGATCCCCTCATCACCGACTACGGGCAGCTCATGGACACCCTGCAGGTGGACTTCCTCCAGCCGGTGTACACCTTCACCTTCAGTAACGGCCTCATCGCGTGCCTTGTCTTCATGGGGATCGGCTCGATCCTCGACATCGGCTACATGATGGCCCGTCCGATGCAGAGCATGATTCTCGCGCTCTTTGCGGAATTGGGCACGGTTCTCGTTTATCCAATAGGCGTGGCACTGGGACTGGCCCCGGGCAAGGCGGCGGCGGTGGCGCTCATCGGCGGCGCCGACGGTCCGATGGTCCTCTACGGGTCACTCACGATGGCCAAGGATGTCTTTGTGCCGATCACGGTGATTGCCTACCTGTATCTCGGCCTCACGTATGTGGGGTATCCGTACCTCGCGAAGATCATGATTCCCGCGCAGCTCCGCGGCATGTCCGCGATGCGCGAGGAAAAGCCCCGCAAGATCCCCGGCCCGACGGCGCGGCTTGCCTTCACGGTGGTGACCTGCGCTCTTCTCTGCCTGCTCTTCCCTGTGGCGGCGCCGCTCTTTGTCTCACTCTTTGTGGGAGTGGCGGTGAAGGAGGCGAATTTGAAGCCCTTCGTCGATTTTCTCTCCGGCCCGGTCTTGTACGGATCGACGCTTTTCCTCGGCCTGCTCCTCGGCGTTCTCTGCGAGGCGCGGGTGCTTTTGAACCCCGAGGTGCTGCCGCTGCTTCTCCTCGGCATTCTGGCGCTTCTTCTCTCCGGGATCGGTGGGATCCTCGGCGGGTACTTTCTCTATTTTGTGACCGGCGGGAAGTACAACCCGCTGATCGGCATGGCGGGCGTCAGCTGCGTCCCGACCACGGCCAAGCTCGCGCAGAAGGAGGCCGCAAAGGTCAATCCGGGCGCGATCCTCCTGCCCCAGGCGCTCGGCGCCAACATCTGCGGAGTGATCACAACGGCGATCCTCTGTGGCATTTACACGACTCTGCTGGCCCGTTGATCCGCGTAAACCAACAAGATAACTCAAACAGATCAAGATTATGACTCACTCGGTAGCCTTCATCCTTCTCATGAACAAGACCCCGATGCAGCTTTTCCAGGCTGGCGGCGTCGTCATGTGGCCCATGATCCTTCTCTCCTTTGTCGCCCTCACGGTGGTGATCGAGAGGGTGATCTTCGCCATCATGGAAAAGAAACGCCGCAAGCCCGAGGCGCTCGGCTTGATTCTCGCCAAGATCGAGGCGGGCGATCTTCTGGGTGCCGCGGAAGTCGGCAAAGCCTACAAGAGCGACTTTGTCGCCCGCGTCGTCGTCTCGGCGCTGGAAAACCGCGAGGGCTCGATGATCGACGCCTTCGGACGGGCGGCGAGCAAGGAGCTGGCCCGCTTCAGCCAGGGGCAGGCGGTGCTGGACATGGCGATCACGGCGGCGCCGCTCTTGGGCCTTCTCGGTACGGTGACGGGCATGATGGGCGCCTTCGGCAAGGTGTCGGGCGATCTTTCCGCCCCGGTCGCCATCACGGGCGGCATCGCCGAGGCGCTCGTTGCCACGGCGACGGGCCTCTTCGTGGCGGTGACGAGCCTCGTGCCGTACAGCTTCCTCAACTCGATGCACGAGGAGGCGCGCCGCGCGATCGACGAGGCGGGCATGAGCGTGGAGATGGCCCTCGCCCATTCCGGGCATTCCCTGGAAAGCGCGCCCGCAGATAAATCCGCCGAGGCCTAGCCCCGGGCCACCCCAAAGAGCCAACATCATGAAGCTCAGGGCACCCATGCCGAAGAAGAAGGCGAGGGTGGAGATCATTCCTCTCATCGACGTCATCTTCTTCCTTCTCGCCACATTCGTACTGGTCAGTCTTTCCATGACGAGCCAGCCGGGCGTGCGCGTGAATCTGCCGGAGTCCGAAACCTCCCAGCCGCACGAGCTTGCCGAAACCGTGACCATCACGGTGAACGACAAGAACGCGCTGTTCTGGGACAAGGAGTCCGTCACCTTCGGCCAGTTCCTGCAAAGGATCGTCCGTTTCAAGAATGAGTGCGCGGAAAAAGGCAAAGTGCCTCACGTGCTCTTCAATGCGGATACCCATGCCGGTTACGGGCAGTGCGCCACCCTCCTCGACGAAATCCGCAAGGCCGGAATCGAGAAGGTGGCCGTTGAAACCCGCGTCAAGAAAACCACCGGAAACTAAGGAGGATCATCCATGAGATTTCCGATTCAGCCGCCGCCGAAAAAGGCGCGCATCGAGATCATTCCGCTCATCGACGTGATCTTCTTCCTCCTTGCGACGTTCGTCCTTGTGAGTCTTTCCATGACACGGCTTCAGGGAATCGAGCTGCAAATGCCGCAGGCGAGCTCCGCCCCGGCGACCGACCAGCCCGAGGTGGTCATCATCAGCGTCATGGCCGACGGGGGTTACGTCTGGAACCACCGCCGCATGACCCGCGATCAGGTCTTGAGCCGCATGGCCCAGTACCGCCGCGAGAGCCCGGACCCCCGCATCCTCGTGAACGGCGAGGAAAATGCCGACTTCGGCAACGCCATCGAGATCCTCGACACCGCGCGCAAGCTCGGCATCAGCAAGGTCTCGATCAAGACCAAACCCCAACCCGTCACCATCGAATAGGAGGCCCGTCATGAAAAAAGAAATACTACTGGCCGCCGTCCTTTCGGCCCTGTTCCATCTGGGACTTCTCTTTGGCGGAGGCAGTGGCAAGGCGGAATCCGTAGCTACGGTCGTCACCCTCACGGCGGACCTTCCCAAGGATACGCCGCCCCCGCCGCCGCCGCCCCCGCCGACAGCGCCGGGCGATTCCGACGAGGCGGTCCAGCCCGAGGCGATCCTTCCCGAGGAGATGCTCTCGCCGGGACTCAACGAGCCCCCGGCCTCCTCGGCCAGCATCGACGCCCTCACACAGTTCGTGAAGCCCGAGCCTCCGCACGAGGTTCGCACCGACACCCTCGCGGTGGGCATCCCGACCGGCGCCCAGCGCTCCGGCGGATCGGGCGCCAAGGCGGCGATCGTGTTCTCCACCGATCAGCTCGACCACCCGCCGGAAGTGCGCTATCAACCCGCCCCGCAGTATCCCTACGAGATGCGCATGGGCAGCATCGAGGGCCAGGTGGATCTCAAGCTGTACGTGGATACGAACGGACGAGTCTTCGACGTGGAGGTCGTCCGTTCGACGAATCCGGGATTCATCCAGGCGGCGGTGGAGGCCGTTCGCAAGTGGCGCTTCGAGCCCGGTCTGCGCAAGGGCAAAGTCGTCAACTTCGTGATGCTCCAGCCCATCCCGTTCCGGCTGGCAAACCGCTGAAGCGCAACCCCAGGCATTCAATCATGAACTACTTCCTTAGAATCCTGATCCTCCCTGCGGCGGCTGCGGCGTTGTTGCCGTGCGCCCTCGGCGCGGCGGACACGGTAGCGTCCGATCCGCGCATCCCCGCGAAGGAAACCGTCGCAGCGGTGAACGACATCACGGGAGCCATCGCCAACAAGAACTTGGTAATGGCCCGCGACATTGCGGGAAAGCTCCTAGCTTCGACAACCTCCGGCACCGTGGACCGCGCCTACGCGGACCTGCTGCTGGCCCAGATCGCCAGCGGGGAGGAGAAATACGCCGAGGCCGTCCCGCACATGGAGGCGGCCCTCGCGACAAAGCTCTTCGCCCCGGCGGACATGGAGCGTTACTCGGTGGGCCTCGCCCACCTCTACATGGCGACGAAACAGCCCGCCAAGGCGGTGGCGCTGCTCGACGCCTTCCTGAAGGACACGCCCCAGCCGCAGGCCGACACCCTCTACATGTTCGCGGGACTTCTCATGGAGAACAACCGCGGCGACGAGGCTCTCGTGCAGGCCAAGCGCCTCATGGAGCGGCAGATCGACCCTCCGGCGCGCTACTACCAGATGGCGGCGGCCTGCGCCCAGAGCGTCAAGAACTACGACCTCGCCTGCGCCTACCTGCTGCGGCTGATCGAGATGGAGCCCAAGAACGAGCTCTACTGGAACCAGCTCGTGGCCATGCATTATTCGGCGGGCGAACTCGTCGCGGCGGTCGTCTCTCTGGAACAGGCGCAGAAACTAGGCCTGCTTCAGGAGCGCATCAACTGGGAGACGCACGTGGAGCTCTACTACAACCTAGAGTGCTACGCCGACGCGGCAAGGGTGATGGAGGCGGGCCTCGCCTCCGGGAAACTAACGGGCGACCAGCGCTTCTGGGAGCTGCTCTCCCTTTGTTACGACCGGCTTTATCAGCCGGACAAGGCCGTGGCTGTGCTGGAGAAAGCCTCCGCAACCACGCCGTGGAGCGCCATCGACACCCGCCTTGCCGAGCGCAACTACCGCGAGGGCCGTTTCGATCAGGTTGTCGTCAACCTGAAGAACGCCCTGCGCAAGGGCGGAATCGAACGGGTGGGCGATTGCTGGGCGCTCCTGGCGAGCGCCTATATCGAGCTCAAGGACTACGACAACGCCGACAAGGCCGTTGCCGAGGCCGCCAAATACCCCGACGCCGCCTCGAAGGTGGAACGCCTCAACCGCATCCTCAAAATCATCCGTGAAAACCAGAAACGCGCTGCGGAAGCCAAGGCTCCCGGTGCAAAATAGGATCTACTCATGAGAAAAGTATATTTGATCGCCCCGCTTCTGCTTCTGGCGGCATTCGCATTCTTCTATCACGGCTACCGCAAGGAAGCCGACGCGCAGGCCCTCGTGCTGGCACAGGAAAAGGCCGAGAAAGAGGCCCGCGAAAATCAGGAACGCAGCGCATATCAGGCCCGCGTTGCCGACGAGGCCCGCGCCGCCGCCCTCGAAAAACAGAAGGCCGAGGCTGCGAAGCTGGCCGAGCGTCAGGCCCGTGAAAAGGCATGGGAGGACCTGAGCCGGGAGATGGAAAGTGTCATTGCGCAGCGCGACGGAGCCGCCCAGAAGAATTTCGAACTTTCCTCGACCCTTCGCGACGAGCAGGACCTGCTCGCCCGCGCGAAGAACCGCATGATTGTCCTGGGCGAGGAGCGCAAGTTCCTCGATTCCTATATCCCGATCGCCCGGGCCAACCGGGACCGCATCCACAACTTCCTGACCGAGGTGGAGGCCGCAGAGAAGGCCGCCGCCGAAGCTGCTGCCAACGTCAAAAGGAACTAGTCATGAGAACCCCCAATTATAGACTGCTCTTCTATATCGTGACGCCGGTTCTTTTGCTGGCGCTCTTCATCACCTTCTACAGCCGCTTCCAGGCTGACGAGAGGGCTGCCGAGGCCCGCGCCGCCGAGGCCGCCGCCGTCAAACAGGCCGCCGAAGCCAAGGCCCAGGCCGAGATGGAGGCCCGTCTGGACGAGGAGGCCCGCAAGCTCGCCACCGCCAAAGCCGAGGCCGAGGCGAAGAAGGAGGCCGAGGCCCGCGCCGAGAACGAGAGAAAGATCGCCGATCTCACCGTGCGCCTGACCGCCGTCAAGAAGGAGATTGACTCGCTGAACGAGCGCAACGCCGCGCTGGACGCGAAGATCACCTCCGTCCGCGCCGAGCGCATGGCGATGGAGACGCGCTGGCTGGCCGAGGCGAAGGAAACCGAGGCGATCCGCGCGGAAAAGTCCCTCGCGGAGATGGAGTCCCAGCGCCTGATGGGCGTCGTCATGGACCGCTACAGCGGGGCATGGAAGGAAAAGCTGACCACCCCCGCCGTTCCGGCAAGGTAGCGGCAGGTTTTTTCATTGTATCCAGTATGACAAAGGCCCGTTTCCGGAAGGAAGCGGGCCTTTTTCGCGCCACGCTGGGAGGATTTGTTGTCAGGACAACACAGGTACGAAGGCCGGGCGAACCGGTTATAGCGTTTCTCAAAAGTGTGCCGAAATAGCGCACTGGGAGGAGACGGCATCCGGGTTCTTGAAAAAGCAGTTGAGGGCGTAGACTGATTTCCAAAAGAAAACCGAAAAAGAATCCAGAAATTCATCCACAGATTACGCAGATTGAAGAATCAGAGGCTTCCTATTTGGGGAAATCTGCGAAAATCCTGTTTCAATCTGTGGATAAACAACTCCGGGCTTTTCTCGGTGGACTTTTGAGTAACGGTAAAAAAAGCAGTCTCCCCGCCGTACGCAAAGAGGCCCCCGGACGAATCCGGGAGCCTCTGCATCCCCTCTTGAGGGGGAGCGCGCGAAGCGAGCGGTTTGGGGGACGCTGGGTCCCCCATCGGGATGCGTCCGCAGGCGCATCCACAGGTGCATGGCGTCACGCCCTGCCCGATGCGATCGCCATCACGCAGGTCTTGCAGGTGCTCCGGATTTCCTCGAAGAAGTCGTTCCCCTTGTCGTCCACGAGGATGAAGGCCGGGAAGTCCTCGACCTCGATCTTCCAGACCGCCTCCATGCCCAGTTCCGGATATTCGAGAAGTTCCACCTTCTTGATGTTGTTCTCCGCAAGGATGGCGGCGGGGCCGCCGATAGAGCCGAGGTAGAAGCCGCCGTGCTTCTTGCAGGCGTCCGTCACGGCTTGGGAGCGGTTGCCCTTGGCGATCATGACCATCGAGCCGCCCGCGGCCTGGAAGGAGTCCACGTAGCTATCCATGCGGCCCGCGGTCGTGGGGCCGAAGGAGCCGGAGGGCTTGCCTTTGGGCTGCTTGGCCGGGCCCGCGTAGTAAACCGGGTGATCCTTGAGATACTGGGGCAGACCCTCGCCCTTCGCGAGGCGCTCGGCCAATTTGGCGTGCGCGATGTCGCGCGCGACGACGATCGTGCCGGTGAGGGAGAGGCGGGTCTTCACCGGGAGTTTGGTGAGCTCGGCAAGGATGTCCTTCATCGGACGGTTGAGGTCGATCTTCACGGCCTTGCCCTCGCCCGCCTTGCGGAACTTTTGCGGGATGAAGCGGCCCGGGTTCTTTTCGAGCTTCTCGATCCAGATGCCGTCCTTGTTGATCTTCGCCTTCATGTTGCGGTCCGCCGAGCAGGAGACGCCCAGGCCCACCGGGCAGCTCGCGCCGTGGCGGGGCAGGCGGATCACGCGGATGTCTAGGGCGAAGTACTTGCCGCCGAACTGCGCGCCGTAGCCGAGCTTGCGCGAGTAGGCGAGGAGCTTTTCCTCCAGAGCCACGTCGCGGAAGGCGCGTCCGTATTCGTTCCCCGTCGTCGGGAGGGCGTCGTAATAGTGGGTGCTCGCGAGCTTCACGGTCTTCAGGCACAGCTCCGCGCTCGTCCCGCCGATCACGAAGGCCACGTGGTAGGGCGGGCAGGCCGCCGTGCCGAGGGTTCCCATCTTCTCCACGAGGAAGGCTTCCAGCTTGTTCGGGGCCAGCAGCGCCTTGGTCTCCTGATAAAGATAGGTCTTGTTGGCCGAGCCGCCGCCCTTGGCGACGAAGAGGAACTCGTACTCCGCGCCGTGCCCGGCGAGGATGTCCACCTGCGCGGGGAGGTTCGTGCCGGTGTTCTTTTCGTTAAACATGTCGAGCGCCACGGTCTGGCTGTAGCGCAGGTTTTCGCCCGTGTAGGTGTTGTACACACCCTTGGAGATCGCCTCCGCGTCGTCGCAGCCGGTCCAGACTTCCTGTCCCTTGTGCGCCACGACGATGGCCGTGCCGGTGTCCTGACAGAAGGGCAGGACCCCGTGCGCGGCGGTTTCCGCATTGTGAAGCATGGCGAGGGCCACGGTGCGGTCGTTGTCAGAAGCCTCGGGATCGTCGAGGATCGCCGCAACCTGGCGCAGGTGCTTTTCGCGCAGGTAGAAGGCGATGTTGCGGAAGCCCTCCTCGGCGACCAGCGTCAGCGCCTCGGGCGTGACCTTGAGGATCTCGTGACCCTCGAATTGTGAAACCGAGACGCCCTCCTTGGAGAGGAGCGTGTATTCGGTGTCGTCCGCCCCAAGCGGAAACATTTCCTGATAGTGAAATTGCGGCGTGGCCATGAGTTTTCCTGTGGTTAAGAGAAAATGTGCGTGATTGACGGAATTGTACGTCATCCCGCGCAAAAGGGAAAGCGCGGAAAACGCTTCCCGCGCCCGCCGTTTTGCCCTCCTCCCGTTCTCCGGGGTTGCAGCATCGCGGGCCTCTCCGGTATATGACTCCCACTGCCTCCCATGAGCTTTTTCGAAAAATTCAAGCAGGGTCTGAAGCGCACGACGCCCACCTTCTACAAGGCGTTCGGCGTCGTGGGCGGGCTTTTTTCGGGCAAAAAGCTCGCGCAGGAGGATATCGACCTCTTGGAGGAGGCCCTCTACGGTGCGGACATCGGCGTGGAGACGGCGACGGAGATCCTTGAGGAGATCAAGGCCGCCTTCAAAAAAGAGAAGGAGCTGCGTGGGCAGGACGCGGCGGCGATCGGCGCGGCGGTGCTCCGGCGCGTGTTGGCGGGTGCGGAGGGGAAGCTCCCGGAATTCACCGCGAAGCCGGAGGTCATCGCCCTCATCGGCGTCAACGGCTCCGGCAAGACGACGACGGCGGCCAAGCTAGGGAGAATGTTTCAGGACAAGGGCAGCACGGTCCTCGTCGGCGCGTGCGACACCTTCCGCGCGGCGGCGAACGAGCAGCTTGCCGTGTGGTGCCAGAGGCTGAATCTGGACCTTGTCTCCAGCCATCAGGGCGCGGACAGCGCGGCGGTGGCCTACGACGCCTACGACGCGGCGGCGCGGCGCGGCAAGGACGTGCTGATCCTCGACACGGCGGGGCGGCTGCACACCAAGCACAACCTCCTCGGCGAACTTTCGAAAATCCGGCGCGTGCTGGAAAAGCGCGACGCGAAGGCCCCGCAGCACCGCTGGCTCGTCCTCGACGGCTCCATTGGCAGCAATTCCATCGAACAGGCGCGCGTTTTCCACAAACAGTTCGATTTGACGGGCCTAGTCATCACCAAGCTCGACGGCACGAGCCGGGGCGGGGCGCTCGTCGGCATCTACCGCGAGATGCGCCTGCCCATCTACTACGTGGGCCTCGGCGAACAGCCGGAAGACCTCCAGCCTTTCTCCATCGAGAGTTACGTGGACGCGCTCTTCAACCTCAAGAATCCGGCGGAGTAGGGGAGACTTCGTCCCCTACAGCACGATGTTGTCGATGAGACGCACGTCGTCGCACCAGACGGCGGTCGCGATCAGGGTGTGGCCCTTTTCCACCTTGCGGAGCGGCTTCATCGTGTCGCGGTCCACGGCCTGCACGTAGATGACCCGCAGGCGGCGGACCTCCGTGATGTGGTGGGTGATTTCGGCGAGGATGCGGTCGGTGTTGTCGTTGCCGCTTTCGTAGAGGGCGCGGCCCTTTTCGAGCGCCTGATGGATGCGCAGGGCGTCGCGGCGCTGGAAGCTCTGGAGGTAGGAGTTGCGCGAGCTCATCGCAAGGCCGTCCGCCTCGCGCATGGTCTCGCCGATCACGATCTCGATCTCGAAGTTCAGGTCGCGCACCATGTGCTTGACGACGGCGGCCTGCTGGGCGTCCTTCTGGCCGAAGACCGCCACGTGGGGACGCACGATGTTGAAAAGCTTGGTGAGGACGGTGCAGACGCCACGGAAAAACATCGGGCGGCTCTGTCCGCAAAGGGGCAGCGAGAGCTTCTCCTCGTTCACGAAGGTGGAGTAGCCCTCCGGATACATTTCGGAGGCCGTGGGCGCGAAGATTACGTCCACCTTGTGCGCCTCGCACATTTTCGTATCGCCCTCAAGGTTGCGGGGATAGGTGTCGAGGTCTTCGGAGGGGCCGAATTGCGTCGGGTTCACGAAGATCGAGACGACGACCACGTCGCCGAGGTTCCGCGCCTTGTCCACGAGGCTCATGTGCCCGGCGTGGAGAAAGCCCATCGTCGGGACGAAGGCCAGCTTCTTGCCGGCGGCGCGCAGGGAGCCGGAAAGGGCCTGCATCTCACTCACAGTGGTAACGATTTGCATGGCGTATCGAGAATCAGATCTCGCAATATTTAATTATAGGCCACAGGCGCCGGAGTGACAAGGCAAACCGGCCCGCGAAGGGCCGAAAACGGAAGTCGGCGGACGGGGAGTTTCCTCCAGCCAAGTTGCCTTGCGCGCGGCGTGGCTTTCCCATAACGTGACTTTTTCTTTTCAGTCCCTCTCATCATGTTTCAAATCAACGACAATTTCGGCAAGATCGCGGGAAACTACCTCTTTGCGGAGGTTGCGCGCCGCGTCACTTCCTTTCAGGACAAGAATCCCGGGCGCCGCGTCATCAAGATGGGCATCGGCGACGTGACCGAGCCCCTGCCCGCGGCTTGCATCAAGGCCTTCCACGACGGCGTGACCGACATGGCCGCGCGCGAGACCTTCATGGGCTACGGCCCGTACGAGGGCTATGCCTTCCTGCGCGAGGCGATCGCAAGGAATGACTTTCAGGATCGCGGCGCGGACGTCTCCCCGGACGAGATCTTCGTTTCCGACGGCGCCAAGTGCGACACGGGGTCCATCCAGGAGCTCTTCTCGCACAATCTCAAGATCGCGATCCCGGACCCCGTGTATCCGGTGTATGTGGACTCCAACGTCATGGCCGGGCGCACGGGCGCCTTCCGCGACGGTCGCTACGAGGGGCTGACGTACCTCGACTGCACGCCGGAGAACGGCTACGTGCCCGCTCCGCCGAAGGAGGCGGTTGACGCCGTTTACCTCTGCTTCCCGAACAATCCGACGGGCGCCACCGCCACGCGCGCGCAGCTGGAGGCGTGGGTGAAGTATGCCCTTGCGAACAAGGCCCTGATTCTCTTCGACGCCGCGTACGAGGCCTTCGTGCGCGATCCGGCGCTCCCGCGCTCGATCTACGAGATCCCCGGCGCGCGCGAGTGCGCCATCGAGTTCCGCAGCTTCTCCAAGACGGCGGGCTTCACCGGGGTGCGCTGCGGCTTTGCGGTGATCCCCAAGTGCCTCAAGGCGGCGGATTCCTCCGGCAAGGTGACGGCCCTGCACGGCCTCTGGATGCGCCGGCAGGCCACGCGCTTCAACGGCGTTTCCTACCCCGTGCAGCGCGCGGCGGCGGCGGTGTATTCCAAGGACGGCAAGGCGCAGGTAAAGAATCTCATCGACTTCTACCTCGAAAACGCGCGGCTTTTCCGCGAGGCGATCCTCGCGGCGGGCATCCCGTGCGTCGGCGGCGACAACAGCCCGTATCTCTGGGCGCACGTCGGCGGGGATTCGTGGGCGTTCTTCGACCGCCTGCTTTCCGAGGCCGGGATCGTCTGCACGCCGGGATCGGGCTTTGGCCGCTGCGGCGAGGGTCACGTCCGCTTCAGCGCCTTCAACAGCCGGCAGAACGTGCTGGACGCGATCGCGCTCCTCAAGGGCGTGCTGAAGAAGGGATAGCCGCGCTTCCGCCGAGCTCCCGCGGAGGTTTCTTGCCGCCGTCAGCCTTTCGCGGCAGGATTGCGGCATCGCCTTTTCCCGCCCCAAGTTGCTTCGCGCGCAGCGCCGCCACGGCTACGCCCTCGTCATCGTGATGGGCGCGCTCGCCCTGACGCTCGTCGCGGTCCTGACGCAGCTTTCCGTGCGCATGGCCGCGCGCAAGGTGGCCGAGGCACGGATGGACCGCTCTCTGGCGCGTCAGGCGGCGCAGGTGGCGCTCTCCCGCGCGATGCTGGCCCTTGCGGACGGCCCGGGAATGGACACCTCTTCCACGGCCTCCGCGTCGCTCGTCCCTGGGGCGAATCCGCGCCGGACTCTTTGCATGGAGGCGGACGGAACCCTGTATTACCTTGAAAGCGGCCTGCCTTCCCCCGCAGCGCCCGACGCGGCGGAGAGTGTGGAGCTGGCCCCGTCCGATGCGGCGGCGGCTTTTCCCGCCGTCACCGCGCCTCTTGAAGCGGAGCGGGATGCCGACGGGAAGCTGATTGCGAAAACGGCATGGTGGATTGCGGACGAGGGCGTGAAGGCTCCGTATTCGCAGAGCGACTGGCGGGGCGATGCCTCCCTGTATGGAACAGAGGCCGATCCCGCCGCGGAAGCGTTCCTGCGCGCCCAGATCCCCTGCCTGCATGACGCGGCGTCCCTTCCGGAGGCACTGCGGACGGAGAGATCGCTCTTTACCCTCGCGAACAGCCTTGACGGCGGCTTGCGGGAGGACCTCTCGGCGCTGGAAAGCGAGGAGGCCGCCGCCTATGTCTTCCCGCCGCCGGAGGGCTGGCAGGCGTGGATGCGGGGGCGTTACCCCCTCGGCAACGCGGTGGCGACCTCGCCCGGCCCGGGCCGGATCGAGCCGGTGATCGCGGAGTTCGCCCTCATTTGCGGCATCGCGGCGAACGCGGACGGGGTGAAGGTAAACGGAACGGCGGACATCCTGCTTTCCTGGCACCTCTTCGTGGAAATCTGGAACCCGTATGCGCGTGCCCTCGCCTACGCCGGGACGAGCCCCGACATCCGCGTCGTCGTCCGGAACCTGCCGCACCTCGACTTCGGGAGCCTCCCCGGCGGACCGGTCGCGACGCTGCCGGACCCGGTCACGGTCGACCTCGATTGTTGGGAGGATCTGCCCGCGGGCGGCGTGCAGCTGCTGGCGGAGCCCAAGAGCGGCGGCGGCGTGAACGGAACAGGCGTGCGGCACATGAAGATCGGAACGTTACGTCTCACAACCTTTAACCAGACTGCGGCCTTCTCCCTCGGTTTCTCCGCAACAAGCCCGGTTGTGGAATTTTACGATTTGCGCGCTTCCTCCTCAGAGCCCTTCTTCACGATGAAGCTGGAAGGCGTTTCCTCCTTTTCCATCGCCTACGGCGCCGGGAGCAAATTCTTCCGCTCCGCAAGCAATACGACGAGCTACGGCATGGGGCGCGAGGCCGCCAATGCCGGGGGATGGGCCTTTGCCTACCACATGCGCCTGCGCGACGAGAAACTTCCGAAGTTGCTGACGGAGCGCGATCTGCGGACAAACACCATCATTTTTACGGCATCATCGGATGGTGACGAATATCACGAAGTATTACGTAATCCCGCAAAATATGATCGCGGCACGACTCTTCGCGCGAGCGACTTTTTCGCGTCGAATTACTCCGGTCCGCCGTGGGGAAACCGGCGGGCGATCCTCTTCGATCCGCCGGCGGGGCGCGTCCTTTCCCTCGCGGCGCTGGAAGAAGCCCCGGGCACTGCGTTGCCGGTTGCCCCGGACCGGTACGCGGACCTCGACCGGTACTTCTTTTCCGGATTGAAGGCAGGAACGTGGAACGGGGAGGGGACGGCGCCCTGCGGACGCATCGTCCCGGCAGAACGGGGCCTTTCCGTCACGCGCGCTCCCGGCGATGCGGAAACACTGCTCCTTTCCGGCGGCTGGAACCTGAACACGGCGGATGCGCGCGTTTGGGCGGCGGTGCTGAGGGGTTTTGCGGAGCGCGCCTTTTCCGTGACGGACCCTTCCGGAAAGACGGCGCCCGTGCCGCTCGCCGCACCCTTCTGCACCTTCCCGTTTGCGGCGGGGCGTCCCGCGACGGACGCGGTGGCGGGAATGATTCTCTCCGGCGATGCTTCCGCCTGCGACGGCGCTTCTGCGAATCCTTACGAGGACCGCGATCACCCCGCGTATCTTCTGGGAGTTCGCGACCTCGGCGCGTATGCGGACGCCCTTGGCGCGGAGATCGCCCGCCGCATGGCCATGCGCGGAACACCCTTTCGCTCGCTCACGGAGTTCGCCGAGAGCCGCCTCCTGCAGGAGGCGATCGACGCCGTGCCGGAGATCAATCGCCGCAGCGGGGGCGCGGACGGCATCCCGGAGGGCTCCCCGGCGAATGTTTCGCAGGAGAGGTTCCTCGCCGCGCTTTCGCCGATTCTCTTCACGCGGTCGGACACCTTTACCATTCGCTTCTACGGGAGGGACGAGGCGAGCGGCGCGGAGGCTCTTGGCGAGGCCCTCGTCCAGCGTCTGCCGACACCGATGGAAGGCGACGCGTCCAAAGGCCGCAAGTTCAGGATCGTCTCGATCCGCTATCTCACGCAGGACGAACGCTGACAAGCGTCACTGCGTGCGACGGACGATCAGGGTCGCAAAGAGGATGCCAAGATACGCTCCCGCAAAGACGACGAGCATCTTGAGGATGAGGCAGCCGCAGTTGAAAAGCGGCGTGAAGAGGGCGATGAGGAGATACGCGGCCACGGGCGTCACAAAGGGCAGGCTCCACGCTCCCGCGCGCAGGAGCCTTGTGGAAAGGTTCCCGTCGCCGTTACCCTGAATGGAAAGGTGAGCCGCCATCACTCTTGAGAGGCGTCTGGAGGTTGATGTAATCCGGGATTTTTCATTCTCCGGGATTGTTTTGAAATGGAAAGGCCCCCGTCCTCGAAGGGAGCCTGCCATGCGGCTATTTCAAAGCATTTTCCATCGCGCTTTTCCACGCCTGGGCGGCCCGGTAGCTGGAGCGGACGAGCGGGCCGGATTCCACCGCCGCGAAGCCGAGGCTCAGGCCCACCTCCTTCCAGTGGGCGAATTCCTCGGGGGTGACGTAACGCGCCACGTTCTCGTGCTTTGCCGTGGGCTGGAGGTACTGGCCGATCGTCAGGATGTCCACCCCGGCGTCCCGCAGGTCGCGCAGGATCGCCTCGATCTCGCCCTCTTCCTCGCCGATGCCGAGCATCAGGCCGCTCTTCGTCACGAAGCCGCGCGATTTGGCGTGTTTCAAGACCGAGAGGCTCACCTCGCGCGAGGCGGTCTTGCGGATGGGCTTTTGCAGGCGCGCGACGGTCTCGATGTTGTGGTTCAGCACGTCCGGGGCGGCGGCGAGAACCGTGTCGAGAAGTTCCGTGTTGCCCCGGAAATCCGGAATCAGCACCTCCACCTTCGCCTGCGGGGAGGCGTTTTTCACCGCGCGGATCGTCCTCGCCCAGATCTCCGCCCCGCCGTCGGCAAGGTCGTCCCGAGCCACGGAAGTCAAGACGACGTATTTCAAATTCATTCTTCCCACCGCGTCCGCCGCCCTCGCCGGTTCGCCGAGGTCCACCGCCGCCGGGCGTCCCTTCTCGATGTTGCAGAAGGTGCAGCGCCGGGTGCAGACGTTCCCAAGAATCATGACCGTGGCCGTGCCGGAGGACCAGCATTCGCCCCGGTTCGGACAGCGGGCGCTCTCGCACACCGTGTGGAGCGCATGGCCTTCCACAAGGGTCCTCGTATCGTGGTATTCGCTTCCGGAGGCCAGCGATTGCCGGAGCCACTCCGGCTTGCGTTCCCGTTTGATCTGCATCGTTCCTATGGGTGTATCAGGCGCGTGTCTTCTTCACAAGAAAGCTCGCTGGACGGCTTGTCCGGTCAGCTCCCTGCGAGTGAAAAGAGTGATGGCGGCTCTGCCGCGTGCGTCGGCCAGCGGATTCTTGCAGGCCAGAAGACGTGATGCGAGGTCCAGCGCCTGTGCCTCGTCCGCCGGGGCCGGGCCCCGTCCCGCGTGTGTGGCGGCGATCCGCGCGAAGGTGTCACGCGCCTGAAGGGGGTCCCTCGCGCTGCGCAGGCCCCCTTCCGCAAAGGAGTCTGCCGCGTTTTTGATGAATTCGTCCGCCGCCTCCACCGGGAACCATGCCGGAACGCCCGAGAGGCGGAAGCTCCCCCTGCCGAAGGGTTCGATCTCGAAGCCGCCGCGTCGCAGAAGGGCAAGACCGCCCTCCAACGCGCCCGCCGCCGCCGGGGAAAGTTCCACAACAAGCGGAAAGAGCAGCCCCTGCGTGACGGGTTCGCCCTTTTCCAGATCCGCAAGGCAGTGCTCGTAGGCGATGCGCGCCCGCGCCGCGGAGGCGCCTAGGACGAGGAGCCCCTCCGTCGTTTCAAAGAGGACGAGCCCGCCGGAGAGCGTCCCCACAAAGCGCCACGAGGGGAGCTGCGGCAGGCTCTCTGGGAGCGTGTGCAGCGTGGGAGCAGGGTGGGGCGCGTTCGCGTGCAGGTTTGACGGCGGTGCCGGGGGCTCCGCCACCTCGCGTAGGATCCCGGCCTTCACGGGCGTCGCGGGCGGGGTTGGGATGGACGCGGCGGGGATCCGTGGCGTGGTGCCGGGGGCGAGGGTGGGTGCGGGAACCGCAGCCGGGCGCGGCGCGGCGATCTGTGCCGATTTCCCGCGCGAAAGCTCCCCGAACTTCTCCCGCAGGGCGGCAAGGACAAAGTCCCGCACCTTCGCCTCGTCGCGCAGGCGGATCTCCCGCTTGGCCGGATGCACGTTCACGTCGATCGCAGCGGGGTCGATTGTGATGAAAAGAAAGCCCGCCGGGAAGCGGTCGCGCGGGAAGAAGCTCTCGGCGGCCTCCAGCGTCGCGGAAAGGAGCAGGCGGTTTTCCACGCTGCGCCGGTTTGCGAAGAAATAGAGGTCCGCTCTTGAGGGCCGTCCGGTGCCGGGGGAAAGGAGCAGGCCCGAGAGGGTGATTCCGTCTCCCTCCGCCGAGATTTCCGCCATGCCGGAGGCCGTCCCGCGTCCGAAGACCTCGTCCGCGCGCCGGGCAAGCGACTCGCACGCCGGAGAGGAAAAGAGCGTCCGTCCCTCCGAGGAAAGCGTGAACGCGACGGACGGGTTGGCGAGGGCGAGGAGCCGTGTTGCAAGGACGATGTGCGCCGCCTCGGTTTTCTCGCTCTTTAAGAACTTGAGGCGCGCGGGCACGTTGTAAAAGAGGTCGGCCACCTCGATCCGCGTACCTCTCGGCGCGCCCGTCTCGCGCACGTCTTTCACGAGGCCCCCGGCCACTTCCACGAGCGTACCGGTTTCCGAGGCCGCGTCGCGCGTCTTCATGGTCAAGTGCGCGACGCTGGCGATGGAGGGCAGGGCCTCGCCCCGGAAGCCGAAGGAGGCGATGTGGTCGAGATCCCCCGCGTCTTCCAGCTTGCTCGTGGCATGGCGCTCCAGCGAGAGAAGCGCGTTGTCGCGGTTCATGCCGGTGCCGTCGTCCTCCACCACAATCCGTCGCACCCCGCCTTCCGCAAAGTCCACGGAAATCCTCGCCGCACCCGCGTCGAGGCTGTTCTCCACCAGTTCCTTCACCACGGCCACGGGGCGTTCCACCACCTCTCCGGCGGCGATGCGGCTGGCCACGGCGTCCGGCAGGATGTGGATGGGGCGTGGCGTGGAATTGTTTCCGTAGGAGGGCATGGATGAGGGCCTTGCGGACAATGGTAACGGGGCAGGGCGTCCGTGCGAGAAGTTTTCCCCCGGCATTGTCCCGTCGCGGGACAGGCTCGCCGGAAGAACGTGAGGATACCGCGACGGCTGTTCCGTGACATGAAAAAGTGGCGCGCTACACCGCCACTTTCCCGGAGCGCTGTCAAGTAAAAGTCAGCAAAGAAATATCAAACGAAGAAAGTGGGCCGGAATAGGCTTGAAATGTGGGAAGCCAGTTCTTTTCGTAGAAGGCGAAACCCGAGAGCAATCCCCGTTTCAACAACCGCTGTATCTCAATTCAATCACACCCCATCGGAGACGAATGCATGAAAAATGATGCCATCAATAAGGCAGGTCTGGTAACGGCAGTTCAAGCGATCCTCGGCGAGGACGCCACCCGCAAGTGCGCGGAAGATTCCGTCAATGCCGTGATCGATGCGATCAAGGAGAGCGTCAAGGCCGGCAAGAGCGTTCAGCTCGTCGGTTTCGGCACTTTCTCCGTCGCCGTCCGCAAGGCCCGCACCGGCGTGAATCCCCGCACGGGCGCCAAGCTTTCCATCCCGGAATCCAAGTCCGTCAAGTTCAAGGCGGGCGCTGCTCTCAAGAGCCTGTAGTTTTTGTCCGATTCAAGACTTTGTGGCCCGCTCGGGAAACCGTGCGGGCCATTTTGTTTCGTTGCCTCGGGCGTGCGGCGTCGTTTTCCTTTTGTCTTTCGCAAGTCCTCTCGGACTGCGGTTGAACCAGATCCCCTCATGACCACGGATTTTTCCTTCTTCTACGGCTATGCCCCGTCGGTGAAAACCTTCGCCCCGGGCCGCATCGAATTCATCGGCAACCACACCGACTACAACGGCGGCATGGTGATGGGCGTGGCTCTCGACCGCGGCGTGACCGTGGAGGCGGCGCCGGCGGAAAAGTCGCACCTGCGCCTGACGACCACCCACGGCGAGACGCCCGTGGAGATCGACCTTGCCAAACTTGCCCCGCAGAAGGGCAGCCGCGCCTGGGCGAACTACGTCCTCGGCGTTTTCTCCGTCCTGAAGGACAAGGGACTGGTGCCCGACCACGGCATCGACATGCACGTTTCGAGCAATCTGCCGACCGGCGCGGGACTTTCGAGCAGCGCGGCGCTGGAATTGGCGGCGGGTCTTGCGATGTGCAAGGTGTACGGTCTGGAACTTTCCCGTGCGGACCTGGCCCGCGCGGGTCGCAAGGCGGAAAATGAATTCGTCGGCATGCCCTGTGGCATCCTCGATCAGGGAGTCTCCGCCTTCGGCAAAAAGGACGCCATCGTGCGCATCGACTGCGCGAGGGAGGAATTCAGCGTCGTTGCGATGCCCGCGCACCTTGCCTTCTGGGTCTTCAACACGATGGAAAAACACAACCTCGTGGAATCGCTCTATGCGACGCGCCACGCCGAATGCTCCGAGGCATTCCGCCTGTTGAAGGCGGCGGGTTGCACGGCGGAGAATCTCGCAAGCGTTTCTCCGGAGGAAATCCGCGCCGCGAAACTCCCCGCCGTCCTAGAAAAACGCGCCCAGCACGTGGTGGGGGAACACCGCCGCGTGATCGCGATGTCCGCAGCTCTTGCCAAGGGTGACACGGCACAGATCGGGCGCCTGCTCACCGCCTCGCACGAGAGTTCGCGCGACCTTTTCGAGAACAGCACCGGGAAACTCGACGCGCTCGTGGAAATCCTCGGTCGGACCGAGGGCGTGATCGGCGCGCGGCTCACCGGCGGCGGCTTCGGCGGGGCGGCGATGGCGCTCACCTTCTCCTCCTTCGGCGAGGAGCAGGCCGCGAAGGTCTGCGGGCAATTCGAGGCGCGCTACCCCGGCGTGCGTCCGGCGGTCTTTTCCGCCAGCGCGGGCGACGGAGCGCGGGTCATATAGAGCGATTTCCAAAAGAAAACCGAAAAGAATCCTGAAATTCATCCACAGATTTCGCAGATTTCGCTGATTACAGATTCAGAATCCTCTCCTTCTTACTAATCTGCGTAAATCCTGTTTGAATCTATGGAGAAACAACTCTGGGTTTTATCCAGGGTGGACTTTTGAGAAACGCCGCATAGCCGCGCGTCAATCCCCGACGAGGGTGACAAGGACGCTCCGCGTGTGCGGGATTCGACGGTGTTCCCAGAGGAAGACGCCCTGCCATGTGCCGAGCAGCAGCCGTCCCTCTGCGAAGGGGATCGCCTCGCCCGAACGGGTGAGGGCCGTGCGGATGTGCGCGGGCATGTCGTCGTCGCCCTCCAGCGTGTGCAGGAAGGACGGGTCACCATCCGGGACGAGCCGTGTCATCCAGTGTTCCAGGTCGCGCAGCACGTCCGGATCGGCGTTCTCCATGATGACGAGGCTCGCGCTCGTGTGGCGGCAGAAGACGTTTGCAATGCCGCTTTTCAGCCCGCTTTCCCGCAGCGCCGTATCGAGTCGGGGCGTGATCTCGTACAGGCCGCGGCCCTTTGTGGGAACACTGAGATTCACCTGCGCCACGCTCATGGGAAAAGTCTGACCGAAATCCGCACGCGTGGGAAGGACCTTCAGGCCCTCGGCACCGGCACGGGCTTCGGGGCCGGGGCGGCGGGTACGAGGTTCTGCGAATCGCCGGCGTCGCTTATCGGACGGGCGGCCACGCGCACAGTGAGCTCCACACCCGCTCCGTCGCGCGAGAGCTTCACCGGGACGTATTCGCCCACCTTGGTGTAGAAAAGGGCGTTGCGCAGGTCGTCGAGGTCGTGGATCGGGTAGAGACCCACCTGCACGATTTCGTCGCCCGCGCGCATCCCCGCCTGTTCGGCGGGCGTGCCCGGGATGATGCTGCGGACAAGGACCCGCGTGCCGTCGGCCACGGAAGTATCCAGAGCCACTTCAAAACCGATCCAGCCTTCGGCCACCTTGCCGGAAAAGAGAAGATCGTCGCGCACGCGCATCGCCGCGCGGGCGGGCAGAATGTAGGTGGAGCCGATCTCCGAGATCGCGCCCACTTGGATGCCGACAAAGCGTCCGTTGAGGTCCAGAAGCGGCGCGCCGCCGTCGCCGGGACTGGCGGGAATGTTCGTACGGATGAGGCTGCACGCAAAGATGTGCTGCCCGAAGCGGCTCTCCACTCCCGTCACCATGCCGAAGGAGGGCGTGGGCGCCAGCTCAAGCGGCGAGGCCACGCGCAAAAGGAGCGTGCCGGGAGCCGGAAGGGTGGGGCTGTCGCCGATCTGGATGAAGGAAAAGCTCCTCGGCAGCGTCATGATCTTCAGGAGCGCCAGATTCGTCGCCTTGTCGAAGCCGATGACCCTTGCCGCGTACTCCACGCCGCGGTGCACCACCCACAGGCGGTCGGGGTTCTGCACGATGCTGGCGTTGGTCAGGATGTGGCCCTCGCGGCTGATGAAGAAACCCGTGCCCACGACGATCTGCGAAGTCTCCGTGGGGCTGGAGCTTTCATACGCCGCCTTGACGCGCACGACGGCGTCGCGGTTTTCCTCGAAAAGCTCCACGAAGCGTTTCTGGAGGGCCAGAAAGTCCGATCCGTCAGCGGCGCGTAGGCCCGCTGCGGCTAAAAAAAAACACCAAGGACAAGGATGAGGCGGCGGATCATGAGAACCTCTCCATCAGAAGGAATCGCCCATCGAAAGGACGCCGCCCCGGCCTGTGACCGACCCGAGCTGGTCCGCCACATAGCGCGTGGAGCCCGCGTCGGGCGTGTTGATCGAGCCGAGCGACATCACCTTGCGGAAATTGCCGGACTCCCCGCCCGAATTGAGAAGATCGACGACAAAGCGTTCCGCCCCCGGCGAAGAAGCCCGGGTGTTCGCCTCCACGGAGACCACCATGTCCACCGGCGCCGTCACCGCCTGCGGCAGGGGGCCGTCCCCGGAGCCACGGTTGAGCGCGATGCCGAAGGCCACCATGATCGCCGCCAGAATCGGCATGGCGTAGGTGGAGCGCGAGTGCAGGACGATACGGAAGAAGTTACGCACGCCCGAGCGGCGGCGGTCCACCACCGTCTTGAAGAGCTTCTGTTGCAGGCCGCGGTCGAAGTCCGCCCAGAATTCGGGGCCCGGACGCTCGGCCCGCTTCACGCGAAGGAGCTGTTCGAGGGTGACACCCCCCGACACTTCGTGCCTGGACTCTCTGCGCTTCTTCATCGCCGTCTCGGAAACCAACTAGGAAAGGTACGACTGGAGGTCGGCCTGGAGCTGCTGCTTGGCATAATGCAGACGGGAGCGGACGGTGCCTTCGCTCGTATGCATGATTTCCGCAATCTCCTGATGGCCTAGACCTTCAATCTCGAACAGCACCACGACTGTTCTATGTTTAGGAGACAACTTCTGCAGCGCTTCGTTCAATTTTTCCTGCAGTTCCGCAAGCTGGGCGGAGTGATCACCCGCGGATTTCTGGGAAAGGGTGTCCACAATCTCGCCGGGGGCCATTTCCTCGTTGATGGTCTCAAACGAGAAGAAGCGGCGCATCCGGCTCTTCTTGAGGTGACTCAGGGCCGTGTTCACCGCGATGCGGTAGAGCCATGTGAAAAAGCTGCTCTGCCCCTTGAAGCGCGAGAGGGATGTGAAGGCGCGCACAAACGCGTCCTGCGTGAGGTCCGCGGCGTCTTCGCGGTTCGAGGTGATGTTGTAGATGATGGAGAAGATCCGCTCGCGGTACTTGCGCGTGAGGACGTCGAACGCCGCCATCTCGCCCGCCTGAACGCGCGCCACAAGGGCCAGATCGTCATCGACCTGCACCTGACCGGCTGCGCCGATCCCGGCGGCCTCGGAGGTCGCGCGTGCGTTGGACCATTCGCCCATGCTCCCAGCATGCCCGTGCCGCCCGACAAAGTAAAGGCCTTATTGTTCCAGTGAAAACACAGGAATTCCGCATGTTTTTTCATCCCGGCTTGCCGGTGCGGGGTCCGCGCGATAGAAACCGCCACGCGCCCGCAAGGAGACGCTTCACATGGACATCCCGCGAATCTTCACCATCACCGAGAGCGCTCACCGCATTCACAATCCGTTCACGCCGGAAAAATTCGCAACGCTCGGCTCGGCGCTGCGGCTGGAGCCGGGGGCCTCGGTGCTGGACCTTGGCAGCGGCTCGGGGGAGATGCTCTGCACCTGGGCGCGCGACCACGGCATCACGGGCATCGGCGTCGATATGAGTGCCCTCTTCACCGAACAGGCGAAGCGCCGCGCGGAGGAACTGGGCGTTGCCGACAAGGTCCGGTTCGTCCACGGCAATGCCGCGGGCTACGTCTCGCAGGAGAAGGTGGACGTGGCCGCCTGTGTCGGCGCCACATGGATCGGCGGCGGAGTCGCGGGAACGATCGAGCTACTCGCGAAGAGCCTGCGCCCCGGCGGGATGATTCTCATCGGCGAGCCCTTCTGGCGGCAGCGGCCCCAGTCGGCAGAGGTCGCAAAGGGCTGCCTTGCCCACTCGGTGTCCGACTTTCTCCTTCTCCCGGAGCTTCTCGCGTCCTTCGGCAAGCTTGGCTACGACGTTGTGGAAATGGTTCTGGCGGATCAGGAGGGCTGGGACCGATACGAGGCGGCCAAATGGCTCACCATGCGCCGCTGGCTGGACGCCAATCCCGGCGACGAGATGGCGGCGGAGGTCCGGGCCGGATTAACCTCGGAACCCGTGCGCTATGCCACGTTCACGCGCGAATATCTGGGCTGGGGCGTCTTCGCCCTGATCCGGCGCTAAACGCCCGGGCGACCAGCGGGAGTCTTCCTGTGCGGAGATTTCCCGCCATCCCGGTTCCCGCCGCCATCATTCCTTGTGGCGTTCATGCGGGAAAGTGTTCTAAAATGGCCCGCACATGGCCCTTGCGCGCATCCAGAAAGGCATTGTGAGCCATCTCCAGACGATGGGGCGCCTGAGCGGCGAGCAGGCGCAGAAGCTCATCGACGCCCCCGGCGAGATGTCGGGCGAGGCGGTGGAGCAGCTCCTTTCCAAGGAGTACGGGATCACCCCGTTCCAGATCCTCGTCGCCAAGGCGAAGGCGTGCGACCTTGCCCCCTTCAACGCCCGCGCCTTTGTGATCGGGCCGCGCACCTTCGAGAAGCTGGAAAAGGACTTCTGCCGCGAGCACAAGGTGCTGCCCGTGGGCCTTGTGGGCGAGAGGCTCGTCATCGCGATCACCAATCCCTTCAACCTTGAGGTCGTCACCCTCGTGCAGGAGACCGCCCGCATGAAGACGGTGGCCCTGCTGGCCATCGAGGGCGAGGTGGAGGACAAGCTGAAGGACGCCTCCAAGCCGGAAAGGCCGAAGGCGGAGGGCTTCGAGGATGTGGTGGGGGCCCTCGACGAAATCTTCGGCGAGGAGGCCCGGAGTATCGACCCCGAATCCCTTGAGGAGGAATCCGCGCCGATCATCCGGCTGGCCAACCGGATCATCGAGGACGCCTATTATTCCGGCGGCAGCGACATCCACATCGAGCCCTTCGAGACCTTTGCGCGCGTGCGCGTCCGGGTGGACGGCATCTGCCACGAGAAGCTGCGGATCCCGCCCAAGGTGGCGACGGCGCTCCTCGCCCGCCTGAAGGTGATGGCGAACCTCGACATCGCGGAAAAGCGCCTGCCGCAGGACGGGCGCATCGTCTTCAAGCAGCACAGCCGCAAGGGGATCGACATCGACCTCCGCGTCGCGACCGCGCCCCTCAACCACGGCGAGGGCGTTGTCATGCGCATTCTGGACAAGCAGAAGAGCACGCTGCCGCTCACGGCGCTTGGCTTTTCCGAGGAGAACCTTTCCAAGTACCGCGAGGTGATCCAGCGGCCCTACGGCATGATCCTGCACTGCGGACCGACGGGCTCGGGCAAATCGATGACCCTGTACTCCGCGCTCAACGAGATCAGCACGCCGGAACTGGTCATCCGCACGGCGGAGGACCCCATCGAATACACCCTTCCCGGCATCTGCCAGATGCAGATGCACCGCAAGATCGGCCTGACCTTCGCGAACGCCCTGCGCGCCTTCCTGCGGCAGGACCCGGACATCATCCTCGTGGGCGAAATCCGCGACAAGGAGACCGCGCAGATCGCCGTGGAGGCGGCGCTCACCGGCCACCTTCTCTTTTCCACCCTGCACACGAACGACGCCCCGAGCGCCATCGCGCGCCTCACGGACATGGGGATCGAGCCCTTCATGCTCTCGGCCTCGCTCGTCTGCGTCTGCGCCCAGCGCCTGATGCGCCGCGTCTGCAAGACCTGCAAGAAGAAGTATCTCCCCGAGGGACGCGAGGCGGAGATCATGGAAAAGGCCCTCAAGTGGAACGGCGAAGTGTTTCAGGCGGAGCCTCGCGGCTGCCCGGCCTGCGGAGGCTCGGGCTACAAGGGCCGCATCGGCATCCACGAACTCATGACCGTTTCGGACGATCTCGTCCACGGCATCAACGTGGGGATGGAGGCCGCCAAGCTGAAGCGAATCGCCGTGCGGGACGGCATGTGGACCCTGCATCAGGACTCGCTCCTCAAGGTGCGCGAGGGTGTGACCACCCTTGTCGAGGCGCTTTCCACCGTTCCGCCGGACATGGAGGACCTGGACGCGATCAAGGCCGCGGCCACCACCGAGGAGGCGCTCCGCAGCCTGTAGGAAGATGCCTCGCAACCGCATCCGGGTCCTCGATTTGTGACGAATTCCCGAAACAGCGGTTTTTCCTCGAATAAGGCTGATTTTTTCGCCTCACAGCTTAAAAAAGGAACCGTTTCAAGCGATATTACTCCTATCCCAAGGCAGCCATGAGCGAGAATACCCCCAACGAGGCGCGCAAGGGCGCCGACAAGCCCGTCTCCCGTCTGATCAAGCCGATCTTCGGCCATTGGGGAGCCGCGAAGTTCCCGATCACGAGCGAGGAACGCTACCGGCAATTGTTTAACATCGCCCCGGTGTGCGAGGTCTGCGGGGCCGAGCCCGCCATCGCGCTCTCCTGCTTTGACGGCTTCACGAACTGGAAGTTCTGTGGCGCCTGCACGAGCGACACGGAAACCTACACGATCCCGCTTGCGGACTTTTTCGAGCGGCCCGCCTCCGTCGTGGACTGGCTTGCCCACATGCAGAAGAAGCCCGGCATGGACTGGGACAGCTTCGGCAAGATGATGCTGCGCCTGCGCGAGGCAACCGGCAGCCGCGGCGGCACGGGTCCGAGCTACAAGGGCCGCAAGTCGTAGCTGCGGCGGATTCTATGCACTTTTCCAATCCCCGGTCCGATGTGACCGGGGATTGCCGCGTACGGGCTCCAGAGAGAGTGTTTGACTTGCACCCCCGCCGGGGAGCATTGATTACGATTCGCTGCGAGGTTTGCGGCGAAAGGGGAATGCAGGCAATCGACAAAAACAACATTCCGCGCGTACGGCTCGCGGTGATCCTGGGTGCTCTGGCCACCTTCGGGCCCTTCGGGACGGACATGTATCTTTCGGGCTTCCCGAGCATCGCGCGGTTCTTCGGGACGGGTGTGGCGAGCGTGCAGATGTCGCTCTCGGTGTACTTCATCGGGCTCGCCGCCGGGCAGGTGATCTACGGGCCGCTCGTGGACCGCTTCGGGAGGAGGATCCCGCTCGTGATCGGGCTCGCGCTCTTCACGCTGGCGTCGCTCGGCATCGTCTTTTGCCCGAATGTGGAATCGTTCATCGCCCTGCGCCTGTTGCAGGCGCTCGGCGGATGCTCCGGCATGATCGTGGGACGGGCCGTGGTGAGCGATCTTTTTGACCTGCGCGGGGCGTCGAACTTCCTTTCCATGCTGGCGGTCGTGCAGGGTTTGGGGCCCATCCTCGCGCCCACGGCGGGCAGTTTTCTCCTTTCCGTCACGGTGTGGCAGGGGGTCTTTGTGTTTCTCACGATCTTCGGGATCGGCTGCTTTTCCTCCGCGTTCTTCGGCCTGCCGGAAACCCTCCCGCTGGAAAAGCGCCGCAGGGTGGGGGCGGCGGGTATCGCGCGGGACTATCTTGCCGTCGTCTCGCGCAGGGCCTTCCTTGTCCCGGCGCTCTCCGGGGCGCTTGTGGGGTCGAGCCTCTTTGCCTACATCGCGGGCTCGCCCTTCGTCTTCATGCACCTTTACGGCGTCTCCGCGCAAACCTACGGCCTGATCTTCGCCGGGAACGCCGCGGGCACGCTCCTTGCCGCGCAGGTGAACCGCCTATTGCTAAGGCGGCACACTCCGCAGGCGATTCTCGCGGGCGGCATGGTCTTCAACATCGCCGCCGTGATCGCTCTCGCCCTTCTTGCGGGGCGGGCGCCGATGTGGGCCTTCATGATTCCCCTGTGGCTTGCCATCGCCTCCATGCCGCTCATCTTCGCGAACTCCATCGCTCTTGCCATGGCCTCCTGCCGGGATCTCGGCGGGAGCGCGTCTGCGATCGTGGGGCTTTTGCAGTTCGGCCTCGCCAGCGTTTCGAGCGCGGTCGTGAGCCTTTTCGACAACGGCACGGCGCATCCGATGACGGTCGTGATGCTGGGCGGCGTGACCCTCGGGGCGCTCGTCCATTTCGGCCTCGGTGCACACGCGGGAGCAGGGGCGAGGGAAACTGGAGCCACCCATCGGGATTGAACCGATGACCTGCTCATTACGAATGAGCCGCTCTACCAGCTGAGCTAGGGTGGCAGTTCCAGAAGGGAGGAACAATACAGGCGCCTTTACGCCGGGCAAACCTTTTTTCTGCGGGTTCCACGCCCCGGTTTTTGTTTGCCCCTTTGGCGGAGTTGGGCAACTCTTCCGGGTTTAACACTTTCGCAAAATGAAGCGCACTCACACCTGCGGGGCTCTCCGCATTTCCGATGTTGGCTCGTCCGTCACGCTGATCGGCTGGATCGACGTGATGCGCGATCACGGCGGCATCTTCTTCATCGACCTTCGCGACCGCGAGGGCAAGACGCAGATTCTTCTGCATCCGGAGTATCCCGGCTATGCGGAACTCGTGGCGAAGTTGAAGCCCGAGAGCGTGATTCAGGTGAAGGGCACGGTTGTCGCCCGCGATGCGGCGAATGTGAACGCCGCGATGCCGACCGGCGCCATCGAAGTGCGCGCCACGGGCATCGTCGTCGAGAACATTTCGCAGACGCCGCCCTTCCCGATGGAGGACGGCAAGACGGAGAAGGTGAACGAGGACCTGCGCCTGCAGTACCGCTACCTAGACCTCCGCCGTCCCTCGATGTTCAATTTCCTTAAGGTGAGGCACCTCGCCGTCACCGCCGCCCGCAGCCACCTGAACGACAACGGCTTCCTCGAAATCGAGACGCCCTACCTCTTTAAGAGCACCCCCGAGGGCGCGCGCGAGTTCCTTGTGCCGAGCCGCGTGAACCCCGGCCAGTTCTACGCGCTTTCGCAGTCTCCGCAGCAGTACAAGCAGATGCTGATGGTCTCCGGCATGGAGCGCTACTACCAGATCGCCCGCTGCTTCCGCGACGAGGACCTGCGCGCCGACCGCCAGCCGGAATTTTCCCAGATCGACATCGAGGCCAGTTTCATCGACCGCGAGGACATGTACGCCCTTGTGGAAGGCATGATGAAGCGCATCTGGAAGGAAGCGATCGGCGTCGAGATCGCGACTCCCTTCCCGCGCATGCCCTTCAAGGAGGCGATGAACCGCTTCGGCGTGGACAAGCCCGACACCCGCTACGGCCTTGAGATCATCGATTTCACCGAGGACTTCAAGAAGTCGGGCTTCAAGGTCTTTGCCAGCGCCGCCAACGGCGAGGGCTGCGCCGTCAAGGCCATGAACGCCAAGGGTCTCGCCGACGCGACGCAGGGCGAGATGAAGGCGCTGGAGGAGGCCGCAAAGGCCCTCGGCGCCAAGGGCCTCGCCTTCATCCGCATCGAGGGCGGCGTATGGAAGAGCCCGATCCTCAAGTTCCTCTCCGAGGACGAGAAGGCGGCTCTTGCAAAGAAGCTGGACATCGCCGACGGCGACCTCGTCTTCTTCGCGGCGGACAAGTGGGAGCGGGCGTGCTCGATCTTGGGCCGCGTCCGCACGGACTGCGCGAAGCTCCTAGAGGCGCGCGGAAAACTCAGTATCCCGAAGGACAAGTACAACTTCCTGTGGGTGATCGACTTCCCGCTCATGACCTACGACGAGGAGCAGGGCCGCTTCGTCGCGACGCACCACCCCTTCACCGCACCGGTTGTGGAGGACATCCCGCTCTTGGACACGAACCCTCACGCCGTGCGTGGCCAGCATTACGACTGCGTCCTCAACGGCTGGGAAATCGGCGGCGGCTCGATCCGCATTCATCAGCCGGAGCTCCAGAAGAAGGTCTTCGAGGACGTTCTCCAGATCCCGAAGGACATGGTGGAATCCCGCTTCGGCTACATGCTCAAGGCTTTCTCCTACGGCGCGCCGCCGCACGGGGGCATCGCCTTCGGCGTGGAGCGCCTCGCCGCGATCCTCACGGGCCGCAGCGGCATCCGCGACGTCATCGCCTTCCCGAAGACGCAGAAGGGGCAGGACCTCATGGCGAACTCGCCAAGCGAGGCGACACCGCGCCAGCTCAAGGACCTGCACATCGCCCTATCGCTGCCTTCGCAATCGTAGTGACCTGCAGGTATTTTTCTTTCAGTGACGCCGGAGTTTTCCGGCGTCCTTTTTTGTACAGGGCATGGGTCCAAGCACCCTGCGCGGCGTCAAAGTCCCGCTAAAGAGGACGTAGGACGCCTAGGAATCGCGTGCGGCCTTGTGCGGAACCCCCGCACGGGTTACCTTGCCGCAATCGGAGGCTTTCGCCATGAGGACGCTCTTCGCCTTGGGTCTTTTCCTGTCGCTCTTTGCCACGACGCTTTCCGCGCAGAGGGTGGGGGAGGCGTGGACCGACCGCCGTGGCCTTGTCGTTCAGTTTTCGGACGGCCATTCGCTGAACCTGCGCTTCGACGAGAACCGTCTGCGGATGGTCTTTTTTGATGGCAAGGGCATCGTGGAGGCGCCGCTCTTTGCGAAGGCGGTCGTCCGCCTTGAATTCCTTTCCGGAAAGAGGAAGGACGAGGTCTTCGTCCTGCGTCCCTCCGGGGAGAGCGCCTTTCTTGCGAACCCGAGGATTCTCCGTCCGCCACACGTGTATCTGGCGACGATCCTCCTCTATCCGAAAGAGGATTCCGACGAGGACTGCATCGCCTTGGCGCCGGTCCCCTTCCGCTGGTAGTGCCTTCGCGAAAGTTTCTTGCCAGGAAACGGGAGTGCCTGTTCCCTCTTTGGCATGAATTTCGTCCGCAACGTCCTGATCCTCGCCGCCGGGGTGCTGCTTGCCGCCGTGATCGTGCCGGGCATCGAATTCGGCAGCCGCTGGGATGCGCTGATGCTGGTCGTTGTGATCCTCGCCCTGTTCAACGCTGTGGTGAAGCCGCTGCTCGTCCTCTTCGCGCTGCCGTTCATCATCCTGTCGCTCGGGCTCGGCCTCTGGCTCATCAACGCCCTGCTTCTCTACTGGTCGGCGCGCCTTGTGGACGGCTTCGAGGTACGGAGCTTCTGGGCGGCGCTGCTGGGCGCCTTCGTCATCAGCTTCACGAACATGATGCTTTCGGGCCGTTCCAGGCCCCGCAGCCGCCGCGGACCTCCACCGCCGCCGCAGGAACCGCCCCGTCCCAGAGGTCCGGGCAGTGGCGAGGTGATCGATATCGATTAGGTGATCGCCGTCTTGGTTGTGGCGGACGGTTATTCCTCCTCCGGATCGCCCTCGTAACGGCAGGCCAGTTCCAGCCTGCGTCCGTCTTCCAGATGGATGACGATCTGGCGCACCACGCCGTCCCGCAGGACGAGATCCACCTCGGGCGCGTTCTCCACGCCTTCGTCGGGCTCGGCGCGGACGATCTCCTCCTTCTTCTGTCTGGCACCGGCCAGACCCGCCGCGTTCTTTGCGGCGGGAATCGCGACATGGAGGCGCTGCGCCTTGGTCCGTCCCTTGAGGTAACTGTCCATCGCCTGTGTCCTGTGGTTTGCGTCCGGCGGGCCGGATGCGGAAATGTTACTTGCGTCCGTCGCGCATGACAAGTGCGACCTCGATCCGCTGGGTGGTGTCGTCGTTCGGAGCGGCTCCGGGCTGCGCGGGGGCCACATGAGCGGTCACGCGGGTGATTTTTTCGGGGTCCAGCGCGTAGTGGACGAGACCCCGGCGCATGGCGTTGGCGCGTTCTCCCGCCAGTTCCCAGGCGCCGTAACCGGGTTTGTCCCCCTGATAGTCCCCAGTGAAGAACGAGTCGATGCTGACGGAGGTGTCGTACCGGTCCATGAGCCACGCGAGGTTCTGCACGACGAGTTCCCCCCACTGCGTGAATTCGGCGCTGAAAGGCTTGAAGAAGGGCTGGTTCTTACGGTTGAAGAGGTTGATCCGCAGGCCGTCGCTCACCACGGAGATGTCGATGGGCTTTTCCTCGCGCTCGGCACTTTGCACGTCCAGCAGGCGGTAGAGGTCGTTCGCCAGCTGGTTCAGGAAGGCCATGTCCACCACGTTGGAGGGCGGGGCGTCGCTTTCCTCGTTGCTCTTGCCGCCGGTCTGGGCGCCCGTCATGACGCCGCTGGAGCGTTCGAGCGGGCTGTTGAAGGGGTTCTGAAAGTAGCGCGAAGTGGCGATCAGGATCTCCTGATCCTGCGCGGAGATCCAGAGCACCATGAACAGGGCCATCATCGCGGTGACAAAGTCCGCGTATGCGACCTTCCAGGCTCCTCCGTGATGTTCGCCCTTCTTTTTGCCCATCGGTGGCTAGCCCTGTGCCGGTGTGGAGTTCAGGCCCTTCAGGATCTTTTCCAGCTCGTCGGCCTCGGGCTTGTTTTCCTCCTCAAGGCCGCGGCGGGCGATCTCCACGGCCATGATCGGTGCAAGTCCCTTCGCAAAGCCGGAAATGGCCTTGGTCATGGTGGTGAAGTAATTGAACTGGGACTTGTGCATGAAATCGATCTTCTTGGCCAGCGGGTTCACGATGCCGTAGGCACCCAGAACGCCGAGGAAGGTGCCTGTGAGCGCCGCAGCGACCTTCTCGCCCACCGCCTCGGGACCGTCGGCGATGGAGGCCATCGTGTTGATGATGCCCAGAACCGCCGCCACGATGCCAATGCCCGGCAGCGAGTCGCCGACGAGGGCCAGAATATCCACGGAGTGGTGCTCTTCCTCCTCGCGCGTGTCCAGCTCCGCGGTCAGGAGGTCCTGCAACTGGTCGGGCTTGATCTTGCCATCGATGATCGGACGCAGGGCGTTGCAGAGGAAGGTCACGCGCTTCTTGTCCTTGAGGATCGAGGGATACTTGTTGAAAAGAGAGCTTTCCTGAGGGTTGGACACATGGTCGTCCAGGGCGATGAGGCCGTTGCGCCGCCCGATCATGAAGATCTCATAGAGGAGCTTCAGGAGGTCCATATAGTCCTCCTTGGAGACGCCTCCGCCCATGAAGGCGTCCTTGATGTCCTTGATGATCTGCTTCACCACTGAGGCGGGGCTGGCGATGACCAGAAGCCCGACGCCCACGCCGCCGATGACGATGAACTCGGAGACGTGCAGGAGCAGGATCGGGTTGCCGCCCGCAATCATGAAGCCGCCGAGAATCGAGGCAAAAACGATGACGTAGCCGATGAGGAGAAGCATGGGAAGTTACGATTTGGCCGCCCTGTCGAGGTAGGTCCGCAGGCTCAGGACCGCCTGAGAGTGAATCTGGCAGATGCGCGATTCGGTCAGGCCGAAGACCTCCGCGATTTCAGCAAGTCTCATGCCTTCGTAGTAATACATCATGAGAACCTTCTTCGGAAGATCGGGGAGAAGCTGGATGCGCTCCTTGAGCAGGGCGATCGTCTCGCGCCGTTCCATGCGGTCGCGCGCATCGGGCTCGGTGGAGTCGGCCACGACCTCGTGCACGGCGGCGCCCTCACCCTCGCTCGGAGAGTTCCCGCCCGCCGGGCTGTCCAGCGAGATGAAGGTGACGGGGCGGATCGTGTCCAGAAGGCGCTGGTACTGGGGGACGCTCATCCCCATCGCCTCCGCGGCCTCGGCCTCGCTCACGGGCCGTCCGAGATTCTGTTCCAGTACGCCGAGCACGTGGTGCAGCTTTTTGGCGAGGAGGCGGTCCGAGCGCGGGATCCAATCCAGCCGTCGCAGCTCGTCGAGAATCGCGCCCTTGATGCGCAGGGCGGCGTAGCTGGCGAAGGATTCGGTCTTTTCCGGATCGCAGCGGCGCACCGCCGTGACAAGGCCCGAGATTCCGATGCTGTACAAATCGTCGCTGTCCACTCCGGAGGGGAAATAGATGCGCATCCGCGCCACGATGCTCTTCACCAGCGGCATGTAATGCTCCAGCAGCGACCAGTCGGGCGCGGCCTGCCCGCTTGCCTTGCGGTAGGCTTTTTCCGCCGCATGCGCGGGGGCTGATGGATGCTGTCTGTCTGTGGTCATGTGCGTGGATCAGTCGCTTCCGTGATCAGGCCCCGGGTTTTGCCTGTGCGGGGGAAGCCGGAGGCTCGGTGCCCTTGGCGGCGGGTTCCCCGGCGGGGGGCTTCGCGGCCAGTTTCCTCTTTTCCTGACGGGCCTCGCGGAAAACCGCGTGGGCGATATGGATCAAAAATTTCATGAGGCCCGCGCCGATCAGCATGGCGACGCACGCGCGCATCAAGGCCCCGGTCGCGTCGTCCCCGCCGCCCTTGAGCGCGGCAAGGAAAGCCCCCCCGAAACCGAGGAAGCCTCCCATCGCGATCAGGAAACGGTCTGTGCTGGTGTCGCTGGTCATGGTTCTGGAAAATCAGGGTTACCGGGCGATGGCCTGAGGGAAGGTTTTTTCGAGCAGCAGGCGCAGGATGTCCTCACTGTAGTCGCTGGTCACATTCTGGCCGTGGCTGGCGAAGAGCGGGGTGAGTCCACCGCGCAGGACGCAGGGCCAGAGCCGGGCCGCGCTCACCACCTCGTCCATGTGCGTGACGACAAGGTGTGTCGCGCCCATCCGGCCCCCGAGGTCGAAGGCCGCGCCCAGCAGCGAGGCGTCGTACATCGCGTTCACCACGAGGACGCGTGTGTCGATCGCAAGGGCGTCGAGGCGGCCCCGGAGCTTGTTCCACTGGGCGAGTTCGCTTGCGGGCATGCCGGGAAGGTCCGCGTAGAGAAGGTCCGCGCCGGTGTCCGCGCGGGTGGAACCGTCGTCCCGCAGGAGGGGGACGGAAAGTAGGTCGCAGAAAAGGGAAAGGGCGTCGTCGGGATTGGGCGTATCGCTATCGATCTTCACGACCTCTACGCTTTTGCGCGAAAGGAAGACGTCGCTCGACAGCTTCTTGCACAGGGCCGTCGTCTTGCCGACGCCGGGCGTTCCAAAGAAGGCGATGCGCCCGGTCACCGGGCGGGATTTGATCGACTGGTATTCAAGGCGCAGGCGGCGGTTTACCTCGGCGAGTGCGCGGGGCAGGGGAAGTTCGTCGATGGGGCTTCCCTCATAGCCGGCGTCGTAGCGCAGGCTTCCCAGAAGCGAGTCGTCGAAGCCGAGGCTCCGCAAAAGGGTCCACACGTCCGTCCCGCGTTTCTTGCGGGAGGCTACGTTGGCATACGGGGCGGGGTGCGGATCGGACGCGGGGGCGTCGGCGGACAGTTCCGCCTCCAGCTCCGCGCGCATCGGGTCCGGCGCGGCGGGCGCGGCGGCGGTTTTCACCGGTTCGGGCGCGGGGGCCGGAGCCTCCGGCACCGTGGCCACGATTTCCAGCTTGGGGGAATTGAGGAATCGGGAGAGGCCCTCGCCCCCCATCTGACGCACGGAAAGCACCTTCGCCTCGGTGCCGAGACGCTGCCGCAGGGTCGTGATGGCCTCCTCGGCACTCGCGACGACGAAGCGGTATTTTTTCCCGCGTTCGATTCCCTGGGGGAGGGCGGCTGGTCTTGGAGATTCGCTCATGGCTGCGGAACGGGAGGAAGTACGGTCATCCAGAGTAGTGCCCCTTCGGGCTTTCTGCAATGGTTCCTGTAGGCTCTTCATCGGATTGCAGGGTCAATGCTTAGGCGATGGCCGCAGCGTTTTCGCGCCGCTGCGGGGCCGGAGAGGGGATTTCCGCACCGCGCGGAGCGGGGATGATACCCGCGTTCTGGAGCTGTACGCGGTTGGGAATCTCCTGATAGGAAAGGACGGCCAGCCTCGGGAAGGTGGGCTCGAAGAACCGCTTGAAGGGCAGGCGCAGCTCCTGTGTCGTGACGAGAATCTGCTGTTCGGACTCCCCGGCGGTCTCGAAACGGGCGGAAAGTTCCGCGATCACGTGCTGGGCCGTGGGAGGATCCATGAGCAGGGTGGAATCGAACTGCGTGCGGCGCACCTTCTGCGCGAGGGCCTGCTCCAGACGCGGCTCCAGCGTGTAGGCGCGGATGATGCCGGGCTCGGCCTCGTATTCCTGCACGAAGTACAGGCCCATCGCGCGGCGCACGAATTCGGAAAGTTCGTCCGGGTTCTTGGTGAAGGGCGCGTAGTCGGCGATCGTCTCCAGAATGATGTTCAGGTTCTTGATCGGGATCCGCTCGCGCAGGAGGTTCTGCAGGACGCGCTGGATGACGCCCACGTGGACGAGGTCCGGCAGCAGTTCCGCAATGAGGGTGGGGTTCTTGGCCTTCACGAGGTCGATCAGGTGCTGCGTGTCCTCGCGGTCGAGGATCAGAGCCGCGTTCGAGCGCAGGATTTCGGAAAGGTGGGTGATGAGAACGCTCGTCGGATCGACCACCGTGTAGCCGTGGACCTCGGCGTTCTTCTTCTCGTCGGCCTGAACCCACATCGCTTTGAGGCCGAAGACCGGCTCCACGGTCGGAATGCCGCGCAGCTTTGCGTTGGAGCCGCCGACATCCATCGCGAGCCACCGGTTGGGCACGAGGCTTCCGCGCACGAGCTCCTTGCCGCGCAGGAGGAAGCGGTATTCGTTCGTCTCCAGTTCCAGATTGTCGCGGATGGCGATCGGCGGGATGAGGATGCCCATCTCGCGGGCGAAGGTGCGGCGCACCCCGGTGATGCGGTCGATGAGGGAGCCCTCCTTGCGGCGGTCGGCCAGCGTCAAAAGGCCGTAGCCAAGCTCGATCGCGAACACATCCACGTTCACCACGTTCTCGAAATCGTCCTTTTCCTTCTGCGCGGGGCCCTCGACAGGAACCGGCTTGCCGTCCGGTCCCTTCGGAATCTGCGCCTCCATAGCCTTCGCCTCCTCGGCGGCCTTTGCCTTGTTCACCCTCTTGAGTGAGATCGCCGCAACCGTTCCGATGCCGCCGAGAAAAGCGAAGGGAATCATCGGCATCCCCGGCACAAGCGCGAAGACGAACATCATTCCCGACAGGGTGGCGATCGCCCTCGGGTAACCGGTGAACTGCTTGCCGATGGAGTCGCCCAGTTCCGCGCCCTCGCTGGAGCGGGTGATGAGGATGCCCGAACCCATCGAGATGATCAGGGCCGGAATCTGGCTGACCAGACCGTCGCCGATGGAGAGGAGGGTGTAGCGGTGCACCGCATCCATGATGGGCAAGTTCTTCTGGAACACACCGATCAGAATGCCGCCGACGACATTGATCAAAGTGATGAGGATGCCCGCGATGGCGTCACCGCGGACGAATTTGGAGGCACCGTCCATCGAGCCGTAGAAGTCGGCGTCTTTCTGTACCTTCCGGCGTCGGCGGTTGGCTTCCAGCTCGTTGATGGTGCCCGCGTTCAACTCCGCGTCGATCGACATCTGCTTGCCCGGCATCGAATCAAGGGTGAAGCGGGCGGCGACCTCGGCGATGCGTCCGGAACCCTTCGTGATGACGATGAAGTTGATGACGACGAGGATCAAAAACACAACGAAGCCCACGACGAAATTCCCGCGCACCACGAAGTTGCCGAAGGTGTTGATCACCTGCCCGGCGTAGCCGTCCAGAAGGATCAGGCGCGTCGTCGCCACGTTGAGGCCGAGGCGGAAGAGGGTGACGGCCAGCAGCACCGTCGGGAAGACCGAGAATTCGGAGGGGTCCTTGACGTAAAGGGTGATGAGAAGGATGAGCAGAGCCGCGCCGATGCTCGTTGCGAGCAAGAGGTCCATCAGGAAGGGCGGCACCGGCATGACGAGCAGGAACACCGTCCCGAAGATGCCGAAAGTCAGCATCATGTCGGTGTTGCGCAGGAGTTTGCCGATTCTGCCGTTGGCGTTTGTGATGGATTCGATCATGCGGTTCCTTCTGGAAATGACGGATTATGCGTTGACGGCTGCCGGAGTTCTCGCGGCGAGGCGCTGGGCCTTCAGGCGGTAGAAATAGTAGCGATGGGTGCGGTACACGTGGGCGAGGATCTGCGCCACGACCTGGAAGAGTTCGAGCGGAATCGTGCCACCCACTTTTGTGGTCTTGTAAAGGAGCCGGGCCACCGGCTTGTTCTCCACCATCGGCACGCCGTTCTCTGCGGCGATCCGCTTGATGTGCCGGGCCGTTGCGCCCTCGCCCTTGGCGACGACCACGGGCGCCTTGTCCACGCCCTGTTCGTAGCGCAGTGCCACGGCGTAGTGGGTGGGGTTTGTCACCACAACGTCCGCATGCGGGACGTTTTTCTGGATCGACTGGCGCAGGATGTTGGCGGCCATGCTCCGCAAGCGGCCCTTGACGTGGGGGTCGCCTTCGGACTGGCGGTACTCGTCCTTCAGTTCCTGCTTGCTCATCTTGAGCTGCTCGTGCGTCTTGTGGCGCTGCCAGAAGTAGTCGATGGCGGCGATCGCCACCATGAGCTCCAACAGGCGCGAGAGCATTTCCAGGAACAGGCGGAAGAGGAAGTCGCCAATGTAGTCCAGCGGAACGGGCGAGGAGAAGATCGGGTCGTTCATCACGTTCTCGATCAGGCGCCAGAGAATGCCCATCATCGCGCTGATTTTGATGAGGTCCACGCCCACCTGCACGAGGCTCTGCTTGTTGAAGACTCGCGAGAATCCCTTCACCGGATTGATCTTGTTCGGGTCTGCTTCGAGCAGCTTGGAGGTGAGCTTGAAACCCGTCTGCATCGCACCGGCGAAGATCGCCGCCACCATCACGGCGGCCAGAAGCGGCGCCAGAACCTTCAGGATCAGCACCGTCCACTGTGAGAAGAGGATCACCATGGATTCCTGACCGATCCGGATGTCGTGGAGGTGGCCGAAGATGTCGCGCGCGAAGGTGGAAAGAAGCAGAATCTTGTCGCGCCCGGAGAAGGCGATGACGATGAAGGTCGCCGCGAGGATGAGCGTCGTGCTCACCTCGTGGGAATTGGCAAAAATGCCCTTGGAAAGAGACTCCGCCTTTTTCTTGGCGGTTGGTTCCTCGGTCTTGTCCTGGTCGTTGTCTGCCATGTGCGTCTATCTCCCGAGGACAAGTTCCAGCATCCGGCCCGGAACCTGCGAGAATTCCACTTCGACATAGTGGGCAAGGAGCGACCCCGTGGCCGCCAGTGCCGCCAGTCCGGCGAGGATGCGGATCGGGAAGCTCACGACGAAGACGTTCATCTTCGGCGCGATCTTGCCCATCAGCGAAAAGGTGACGTTGACAAGGAAGTTCACGGCGATGAACGGCGCGCTCATGAGGACGCCGACGACGAAGACCCTTCCCGTCACGAAGAGCATGGATTCGAGCGACATCCCGCTCGTGTTCATGCAGCCTGCGGGCAGGGCCTGAAAGCTCTCCGCCACGGCACGGATGATCTGGCGGTGAACGCCGCTCGCCAGCATGAGGAGGATCGCGAAGTAGAAGAGGAGCGTGTTGATGCCGCCGCCGGATTCGCCGCCGTCATCCGCGCCGAAGGTCTGCGCGCGCAGGAGCCCCACCTCGTTCGTGATCGTCTCCGACGCGAAGGACACCGCGGAGATCACCCCCGCGATCGCCACGCCCATGACGAGGCCGATCAGGATCTCGTAGCCCATCGCCAGCACGATGACCGGCGTGGAATTGCCCGCCAGCGGCGCCGTCGGGGTCACCGGCAGAAGAACCACCGCGATCATCATTCCGAGCCCGACACGTATCTGCACGGGAATGCTCGTCCCTCCGAGAACCGGGACGAACATCAGCACCGTCTCGATCCTCACGAAGATGAGGAGGAGGCTGTACACGTTGTCGAGCTCCAGATGCATCGTTTGCTAGCCGAGGCTGGCCATCTGCTGGAAGATCTGAAGGGTGAATTCGACGAGGGTCTTCAGCATCCAGCCGGAGATGCCGACGACCACCACACCCACGCCAATGAGCTTCGGCACGAAGGCGAGGGTCTGTTCCTGGATGCTGGTCACCGTCTGGAGGATGCTGACGGCCAGTCCGATCGCGATGGCCGCCGAGAGGATGGGGCTCACGAGCACGAAGCTCGTCCACACCGTCTGGCGGAGAATGTCCACTGCTGCCTGGATTGTCATGATGGGAAAGGTTTGCCCGGGCACAACCGGGCCCACGGGAGAAGCAGGAGGCGCGCCTTCATCCGCAAGATGCCATTTGACAAAGGGATGGATTTTTACGATTTGCGGGCCACGGTTGGGGAGCATATTTTTCCCCGGACGTGGCGTCGGCGGCCCCCGGAAGGCGCAGGAAGGATGGGTCACATGCAAACGGATACCACAGGTTTGCTCGCCGGGCGCGTTGCCCCATGATTTTTCCCGTCAGGGAAAGGCCGGATTCTTTCTTTGCCCGCAAAACTTTCCTTGACCGTTGCCGCCGACGTGCTAGCTTCCGTCCTTTCCCTTTCGTGCGCCCATAGCTCAATTGGATAGAGCGAATGACTACGGATCATTAGGTTGGGGGTTCGACTCCTCCTGGGCGCGCCACTTTCGGGCTCCCTTTGCGGGAGCCCGTTTGCTGTACCGGTTGCGCGGGACGCGGCGGCGGCGTAGATTCCCCTCATGAGGGATTATCCGCTCTCCCAGGTCTTCCGCCTTCTCGAACCCGGGCCGGTCGTCCTTGTCACCACTTCCGACGGCAAGCGGCGCGACGTGATGACGATGAGCTGGCACATGGTGGTGGACTTCGTTCCGCCGACGATCGCCTTCGTGATGAGCGGCGCCAACTTTTCGCGCAGTCTTTTGGAAAAGGGCCGTTCCTGTGTCGTGGCAATTCCCGGCGCGGACTTGGCGGAAGTTTGCGTGAGGGCGGGTGCTGTTTCGGGACGCGATGCCGACAAATTCGCCTTCCTTCCGCTGACGCCGCTCCCGGCGGAGAAGGTGGGTGCACCGTTGATCGCGGAGGCGCTGGCGAACCTCGAATGCGTCGTCGTGGACGACAGGTCCCTCGCGGAGTACGAGATCGTGATCCTGCGCGTCGTCAAGGCGTGGGAGAACCCGGACCGCGCGGAAAGACGCACCCTGCACAGTCGGGGGAGCGGCCACTTCTTCGCGGCGGGCAGGGAAATCGACCTTTCCGCCCTCTTCCCGAAGGAGAAGGAACCGGAAGAGTAGAGGCGCAGGTTCCTACTGAAGGAGCACGAGGGCGTCGCGGTGGACGGCTTCGAAGTGGTGGCGCTCGGGATAAATCCTGCGGATTTCCTTCGAGTCCCGCCCGATGGCGCGCAGAAGTTCGGCGCTCGAAAAGGAGGCCACCCCGCGCGCGAACGTCTCGCCGGAGTGTTTGATGTTTACGACCTCGCCGCTTTCGAACTCGCCCTCCACGCCCGTCACGCCCTTGGGGAGAAGGCTCGATCCCCCGCCCGCGATGGCCTCCCGCGCGCCGGAATCGACATAAATCGTGCCCTTGGGCGACTGGAAGAAGGCGATCCAGCGCTTCTTGGAGTGAATCGCGTTGTCCTTGGCCGGGAAGTAGGTGCCCGGGGCCTTGCCCATGAGGATTTGCGGCAGGATCGCCGGGTCCTTCCCGCTGCCGATGAAGGTCGTGCAGCCGGAGGAGGTGGCCAGGTGCGCGGCGTCGAGCTTTGTCACCATGCCGCCGACGCTCGTCGCCGTTTCGCTCCCACCCGCCATCGCGCGGATTTCCGGGGTGATCTCCGGCACGAGCGGCACGATCTCGCCCGTCCCTTCGCGGTCCACAAGGCCCGGCGCGGTGCTCAGGATCGCGAGCAGGTCCGCCTTTACGAGGCTGGCCACGAGCGCGCTCAAAATGTCGTTGTCGCCGAACTTGATTTCGTCCGTCGAGACGGTGTCGTTCTCGTTGATGATCGGGACGACGCCGAGGAAGAGCAGGTGGTCCAGCGTGTCCTTCACGGCGAGGTGCCGCTTGCGCGCACGCACGTCCTCGCGCGTCAACAGCACCTGCGCCACCGTGATGGAGAAGGCTTCAAACGCCTTCTCCCAAGTCTGCATGAGGATCGTCTGGCCGATGGCGGCGCAAGCCTGAAGCTCCGTGAGGCGGGTGGGGCGGCGCCCTAGATTCAGGCGCCCCATGCCGAGGCCGATCGCACCGGAGGAGACGATCACGATCTCGTGCCCCGTCTTGCGCAGGTCCGCCACGGCCTTGCCCACGGCGTTCATGCGCTCGGCATTCACGCTGCCCGCGTCGCTCCGCAGGATGTTCGTCCCGAGCTTGAGGACAATGCGGCGGCAGTGGGAAAGCGGCGCAAGGGGCGCCGGGGCGTTGTTCGGGGTGTCCATGAGAGTTCCATCATGGCTTTGCGGCGCGCTCTGGAAAAGCCAAAACACGCAAAGAGAAGCCTCCCGGATGAGCCGGACTTTCTTGCGGGAGAAGCCCCGCTCTGATTGCGTATGCGTCACACCAGACAAGCCATGACCGACACCAGCACCGCACTCTACGATCCCCGGAAGCTCCTGCTCATCGCGGGCCCCTGCTCGCTCGAATGCGAGGCGACGACCCTTCCCGTGGCGGAAAAGCTGGCGGACATGGCGTCGCGCTACCCGGAGCTCACCATCGTCTTCAAGGGTTCCTTCGACAAGGCGAACCGCACCTCCATCACGAGCCCGCGCGGACCGGGCCTCAAGGAGGGGCTGCGGCTGCTGTCGCTCGTCAAGGAGCGCTTCGGCCTGCCGGTGCTCACCGACATTCACGAGGCCGCGCAGGCCGCTCCGGTCGGCGAAGTGTGCGCCGTGTTGCAGATTCCCGCCTTCCTCTGCCGCCAGACGGACATCCTCGTTGCGGCGGCAAAGACCGGGAGAGTCGTGAACGTGAAGAAGGGCCAGTTCCTTTCCCCGGCGGAGATGCGCTTTGTGGTGGACAAACTGGAGGAATGCGACGCGGCGGAAATCTGGCTCACCGAGCGCGGCAGCAGCTTCGGCTACCAGAACCTTGTCGTGGACATGCGCAGCTTTGCCGTCATGGGCGCCTACGGGCACCCGGTCGTGATGGATGCCACGCACAGCGTGCAGCTCCCCGGTGCGGCGGGCGGCAAGACGGGCGGCAACCGGGAATTCGTCCCGCTCCTTGCAAGGGCGGCGGTGGCGGCGGGCGCGCAGGGACTCTTTTTCGAGACGCATCCCGATCCGGACAAGGCGATCAGCGACGGGCCGAACCAGATTCCACTCGGCAAGCTGGAAGACCTCGTAAAGGAGTGCCTCGCCGTCTGGAAGGCCGTCCACGCGAAGTAACGAAGGCGCTCGACGGGTTCGGGATATGCAGGAAACCCGCTTTTCGACCCGCTTCCCTTCCCGGAACGCTTCCTAGACCGCTTCTTCTTCGGCGGCGGATTCCTGCGCGCTGTTTCTGAGAGCCGCGAGGTCCAGCTTGCCGGAGGCGAGCGTCGGGATGGCGTCCACCCTGCGGATGCGGCGGGGGATCCAGAGGTTCGGCATTCCCTCCGCGGCGAGGCGTTCGCGCAGCTCGGAGGCGTGGATGTCGATCGCCGTGAAGAGGACGAGGCATTCGCCCTTCACGGAGTCCGTCACGCCGGTGATGGCCACGAGCGGGATCTCGCTGTCCTCCAGGTGCCACGCGCGGGCGATCGCCTGCTCCACGGTGCCGTGGGGGACCATCTCGCCGCCGATCTTGGAGAAGCGGCTGATGCGGCCCTCGATGTGCAGGTCGCCGTTTTCGTCGAAGCGGGCGATGTCGCCGGTCTTGTACCAGCCGTTCGCGAAGGCGCGGGAGGTGGCCTCCAGGTCGCCGAGATACCCGCGGAAGACGTTCGCGCCGCGCAGGTACAGGACGCCGAGGCTTTGCGGGGACAGCACGTTGCCCGTGGAGTCGTCCACGATGCAGGCCTGCATTCCGGGGAAGATGCGCCCCGTAGAACCCGAAAAGGTGCTCGGGCGGCCCTCGTTGATCGGCAGGATGTCCGCCGCGACGGCGGGCGAGGTCTCGGTGATGCCGTAACCGATGAGGAAGCGGCTGCCGAAGGTCTTTTCCCAAAGCTCGGCAAAGCCTTCCGGGGGTTTCTCCGCACCGGCGACGGCCACGCGCAGGCTCTTGAGGAGCGACGGCTCCACCTTCTTGATGAAGGGGCGTAGCAGCGTGGGTGTTCCGATGAGGAAGGTCACGCCCTCGTCGGCAATCGCCTGCGCCACGCGCCGGGTTTCGAGCGGGTTCGGCAGGCACACGGCCTTCACGGTGGAAACCATCGGGTACCACATCGTGACGGTGAAGCCGAAGCTGTGGAAGATCGGCAGGTCCGCCAGCATCACGTCGGTGTCCTCGAAGAGATCCACGTCGTGGATCTGCATGAGGTTCGCGATGATGTTCCGGTGCGAAAGAACTACGCCCTTGGGCTCGCCCGTCGAACCGCTGGAAAAGAGAAGGGCCGCCTCGCGATCGCCGCCTTCCTGCGGGACGCCGAGCCAGCGCATGAGCGCCCCGGCGGGAACGCTTCGCACAAGGCCGTAATAATAAAGAATTTCCGCCTTGCCGATGCCCTTGATGAGGGTCGCGATGTCAATGACGTTCTCCGTCCACGGGAAGTCCGGGAGCTTCTCGATCACGGGCTTTGCCGTGATGATGTGCGTCAGGCCCGCACGGGAAATGCTCGATTCGAGGCTCTTGCGCCCCACGGTAAAGTTGAGGTTCACCGGCACCTTGTCCACCAGTTCCAGCGCGAGGTTGGAAAGCGCCGCCGCGATGCCCGAGGGGAAGACCACGCCCACGCGCCGCGCGGGAATCTGCCGCAACCGGCGGGAAACGGCGATCGCCACGGCGAGGAAGAGCCCCGCCTTCATCTCCTTGCGACCGGTGGAGAGATCGACGATGTAAGAGCGGGAGGGGTTGGAGGCCAGTGACCGGAACGCCATGGCGCCCAGATGTCCCTCCAGCTGAGGCCGGGCGTTGAACGCCTCATAGCCATTGTCAACGATGCGAGTTTCTCCGGAATCCATCATATTTGGGGCGACAGGCGCATTCTCTACACATCCGGCGCGGACATTCAAGGCTATAAGCGCGGCTTTCGTGATATCAAAATCAGTATTTCGTCAGTAGTTAATAACCTATATCCATAGGCAGTTAATTCCAATGAAGGGAAACGAGCCCGTCCGGTGTATTACAAGGCAAAGGACCGCTTGTTGCGGTGCCTTTTGCAACCCCCAATCATGAAACTCCCTGCTCTTCTGCTTCCCGTGCTGCTTGTCGGCACCGGTCTTTCCGCCCAAGGCACCTTTCACGGCGACAATGCCCGCAGCGGTGTCTTTTCCTGCCCCGCCCCGCAATCTCTCGAAAAGCCCGCATGGGTCTTCAAGACGGGCGGCGCGGTGCTCTCCTCGGCAGCGGTGGCACAGGGCGTTGCCTACTTTGGCAGCGACGACCGCAACCTCTACGCCGTGAACCTCGCCGACGGGAACCTCCTCTGGAAGTATTCGACCGGCGGAAAGATCCGTTCCACCCCGGCGGTGGCGGAGGGCGTCGTGTACTTCGGCAGCTACGACGGGAACGTCTATGCGCTTTGCGCGAAGACCGGCGAAAAAATCTGGCAGTTCGCCACCGGCGGCGAGCGCCATTTCGAGGCCAAGGGTCTCCACGGCGCCAAACCCTCCTCGCAGACGATCCCGGACTTTTGGGACCTCTACGCCTCCTCGCCCGCGGTGGCGGAGGGCGTCGTCTATATCGGCAGCGGCGACGGCAATCTGTACGCCCTCTGCGCGAAGACGGGGCAGCTGCTCTGGAGCTTCGCGACGGGCAACGTGGTTCACTCCTCCCCGGCGGTGGCGGGAGGCGTCGTGTATTTCGGCAGCTTCGATTCCTGCCTCTACGCGGTTTCGGCCAAGGACGGACGCCAGCTCTGGAAGTTCCAAGGCGGAACCGATCCGCAGAACCACAACCGCGAGGGCGTGCAGGCCTCTCCGAGCGTGGCGGACGGAGTTGTCTATTGCGGCAGCCGCGACTTCAATTTCTACGCCCTCGACGCAGCCACCGGTGAAAAGAAATGGGCGCACAACATCACCTGGTCGAATGCCACGGCGGCGGTTGCGGACGGGAAGGTGTATTATGGCACCTCCATCCCGCCCTTCTTCGTGGGCCTGAACGCGGCGGACGGCACCGAGGCGGTGAAGGCTCCGATGCCCCTCATGGTCTTCTCCTCCCCGGCACTCGCCGGCGGGAAGGCGTACGTCGGCAGCTTCGACGGTTGCCTCTACGAGATCGACCTTGCCGCGGGCAAGGTGACCGCGTCCTTCCGCACGGCGGCCTCCGGAGCCAACTTCGCAGGGATGTGCAACGCCGACGGTTCCATCAACTTCGGCGCGATCTTCCACGGCGACGATTACGAGGAGATGTACCGGAGCGGACGCATCCTCTTCGACCTTGGCGCGATTCTATCAAGCCCCACACTTGCGGACGGCGCGCTCCTTGTCGGCAGCTGTGACGGCAATCTCTACTGCTTCCGCTAGCGGCTGACTGAGTGCAACCAAACACGCGACCGTGCGTCAGTTCTGGCGCACGGTCGCACCGTCCACCCAGGTGGGGCCGACGAGTGTCGCGCGCGGGAAGGGCGGAATGCCCTTCTCCCCGCTGAAGACAAGACCTGCCATCATGTCCACCGCGGCGGCGCCTACGATGTCGTTGTGCTGGTCCATTCCCGCCCAGTCCGGGCGGCTCCTGCGCCATTCTAGCTGGATGAGCCCCATTTTTCCCGGCACGGGGATCGCGAGGTCCTCCAGCCAGTGCCGCACCACGTTGTAGAGGGTGAAAATCACGTCGGGCTTCTCCTTCTCCAGCCAGGTGCGGAAAAGCGCCGGGTTCTCCCGCGCGGCGGCCACGTCGGTGAAGGGCTCCAGCCGGTCCGCGGGCGGCAGGTGCACCTGCCCGGTGCGGTAACCGGCGGAAAAGCGCCGTTCCACGAGGTCGTCGATGCCCGGGTCCAGGACGAGTCCCGGCCTTTTGTAACCGAGGGACAGGGACCTTTCAAAGGCGCGCAGGGCGACGATGTGGTGGTCCGTGCAGGCGAAGGAAAGGGCGGGCTGGCGCGTGCGCACGCCGGTCACCACACAGGGAAAGGCCTCCACGACCGGGCGGATGAAATCCGGCAGCCGGTTTTCGCGCATCATCCCGATGAAGATGACTCCGCTGATGCCCCGGCTTTGCAGGATTTCAAGCCAGCGAGCGCCGGATAGCCCCGGTTCGTGCAGCCAGAAGGTGTCCGTCGCATAGCCCAGTTCCGCCGCGCGCGTCGTGCAACCGGCCACATAGCTCGGGATCGTTGGGTGCTCCCGGAAGGCCTTGGCGTCCTGATTGGCGTTCATCAGGGCGATCGTCCCGACGGAACCCGGGGTTCTGCCGCTCCGCAGCAGGCTCATGACTCGCGAGACGGCGGGGCTTTTCTCGTAACCGAGGTGCCGGGCCACCTCTTCGATGCGGCGGCGCGTGGCCTCGGGCAATTCGGCGGAACCGCGCAGCGCCAGCGACACCGTGTTCTTGGAGACCTTCGCCTCCCGCGCGACATCCGCCATCGTGACCCGTTTCATCGCATGCCCTCTCTGCTGGGGTTAGTCACCGAAGGCGTGGGAAAGGTCCGCGATCAGATCCTCCGGGTTCTCCAGGCCGATCGAGAGGCGTACGAGGCCCTCGCCGATGCCGCGCTTTTCCCGCTCCGCTTTCCCGATGATGCGGTGCGACATCGTCGCGGGGTGTCCCATCTGGCTTTCCACACCCCCGAGGCTCCCGGAATAGACGAAGAGTTTGACGCGCGAAGAGGCCCGGCGCACGGCCTCCGTGCCGCCCGCGAGGTCCGCGCTCACCACCGCGCCGAAGAGGCGCATCTGCCGCGCGGCGATTTCGTGTCCCGGGTGGCCGGGCAGGCCCGGATAATATACGCGCGTCACCGAGGGGAAGCCCCGCAGGGCCTCCGCCACGAGCCCCGCGTTTTTGCAGGCCTCCTCCATCCGCACCTTGAGGGTCCGGATGCCCCGGAGGGTGAGCCAGCAGTCCCACGGGCCGGGGATCGCGCCCGCGAGGACCTGATAGGAGTGGATTTTCTCGTAGAGGGCTTCGTCGTTCACCGCCACGGCGCCGCCGATCACGTCGCTGTGTCCGGCGAGGTACTTGGAAGTGCTGTGGATCACGATGTCCGCGCCGAGGGCGAGGGGCGTCTGCAGGTACGGGCTCGCAAAGGTGTTGTCGATGGCGAGAATCGCGCCCGCCTCGTGGGTGACCTTCGCGATGGCGGCGATGTCCGCCACGGCGAGGAGGGGGTTCCCGGGGCTCTCGATCCACACCATCTTCGCCTTTTCCCGCAGGGCGCGGCGGTAGTCCTCGGGATCGGTGCCGGTCACGTAGTCCACGGCGATGCCCCGGGGCTTTGCGATCTTCTCCAGAATGCCGAGGGTGCCGCCGTAGATCTCCGCCATCGCGACGAGCCGGTCGCCGGATTGGAGCAGCTCCAGAGCCGCCATCGCCGCCGCCACACCGGAGGCGAAGGCCATGCCGTGACGGGCGCCCTCAAGGTTGGCGAGGCAGTCCTCCAGCGCGCTGCGCGTGGGATTCGCCAGACGCGAATACAGGAACTCGCGCGGATCGCCGTTCTCGTCGCTAGCGAAGACCGAGGTCTGGTACACCGGCACGCTCACGGCACCGGTGAATTTGTCGGGCGAGTGGCCGTCGTGGATCGCCCGCGTTTCGAAATGCAGGGGTGTGCCATCCGGAAACGTCTTCATGATTCCACTCAAACGTTGCGGACCTCTTCCTGCAATCGCAACCGGTCAGTGCGTCTGACCGAAACCGTAAAAGTAGGGCTTATAGGGTTCCGGATCGACGAGGTAGTGGCTCTCGAAGTCCTTCACGATGAGGTCGAAGGCCTCGTCGGGCGAGTCCGCGGTGTGGAAGAGCTCCAGATCGTCTTGCGAGATCGTCCCCCAGCGCGCCAAAGCCGGAATATCCACCACGTCCTCCCAGAAGTCTCTCCCGTAAAGGATGACTGGCACGTGTTTGGCCGCCTTGCGCGTCTGGATCACCGTCAGCATCTCGAAGAGTTCGTCCATCGTGCCGAAGCCGCCGGGGAAGACCACGAGCGCCCGCGTGAGGAAGAAGAACCAGAACTTGCGGACGAAGAAGTAGTGGAAGTTGAAGGAGAGTTCCGGGGTGGAGTAGGGGTTTATGTGCTGCTCGTAGGGCAGGCTGATGCCGAGGGCCAGCGACCGCTGCCCGGCCTCGTACGCGCCGCGGTTGGCCGCCTCCATGATGCCGGGACCTCCGCCCGAGCAGAGGAGAAACTGCTTTTCGTCCGGCAGCTTGCCGCTGTATTTGGCCAGTTTGTAGGCAAGTTGACGCGCGCCCTCGTAATACTTCGCGGTCTTTTCGAGGAGCGGATTGCCCTTTGACTCCTCCTCCGAGCGGATCCGCGCCGAGCCGAAGAAAACCACGGTGTGCCGCACCCCGTTCGCCCTCAGGCGCAGCTCCGGCTCCAGGAACTCCGCCTCCACGCGGAGCATCCGGGCGCCGGGGCTCTTGAGGAAGTCCTCGTTCATGTAAGCCAGCTTCGGCGCGGGCGTCTTCTTCGGCGGGGTTCTGCGGGACATGACAGCTTTATCGGAATTGTGAGAGGATTTGAAAGAAGTCACTCCTCTTCCGCGGCGATCCTTTCGTCGATGGCGGCGCGCAGGCACGCGGCGTTGCGACGGGCGTCGAAGTTCGCCTCCACCCAGCCCCTCGCGCAGCGGCGCAGTTCCTCGCACACGGCGTCGTTTTCCTGAAGGCTCCGCAGGGCCGAGAGCCACTGGCCGGGCTCCTCCATGCGGACGAGAAGGCCGTTGATCCCGCCGGTCAGGACCTCCGGAATCGCCCCCACGGGCGTGGAGACGACGGGCACGCCGTGCGCCATCGCCTCGGCAAGGGCGTTCGGCAGGCCGTCGCGGTCGCCGCTTGGGGCGATGTGGCCGGTGAAAACAAACACGTCGGCCCAGTCGAGCTGCCGGGCCACGCCTGCCTCGTCCAACCAGCCGGTGAAAAGGACGCGGCTCCCAAGGCCGAGCGCCTCTACCAGTCCCCGCAGCTGGGCCTCCAGCGGTCCCGCGCCGACAAGGTGGGCCTCGAAGGAAAGGCCCGCCTTCGCGAGGGCCGCATACAGGCGGATCTGGCGGCGGAAGCCTTTCTTTTCCACAAACCTGCCGACGCTCACGATCCGCAGGAGCGAGCGGTCCCGCCGCAGCGGCTTGATCGCGAAGGGCAGTTGTTCCAGCCCCCGGCGGACGACGAGGATTTTTTGCGGATCGCACCCGGTGGCGATCACGCGGCCCCGCGCGGCCATCGTGCTGCAATGGACAAGCGTGGCATCCCGGATCTTGAGGGGCAACAGCCAGTCGCCCCCGTCCTCGAAAACGTCGTAGGCGTGCGCGCCCATCGTATAGGGAATGCCCGTCATGCCCCGCAGGACCCATGCGGCGGCGGCGGGCATCGTGGCCCACACCGCGTGCGTCCGGCGCACACCGGCCTGCTTCATCTCCGCCGCGAGCAGCACGGCGCAGCCGATCCCGCGCCAGTTCTCGCCGAAGTTGAGCCACGAGGGAATGTCGCGGTCGAGCATCCTCTCGAACAGCTCGCGAAACACCCACGGGTGGCGGATGAGCGCGAGCGGCGCCTTCCAGAAGAGGGTCAGCATCTCGGCAAGGGGGATCTTCCGCACCGTTTCGGAGTCCTCGCCGCCCCAGAGGGAGACGACGCTGACCGGAACCCCCAGCGCGCGCACCGCCGCCAGTTCCCGGCGCAGGAACGTCTCGCTCGGCGCGCCGAACGTGGTGAAGAGATAGACGACGCCTCCACGGGCCGGTTTTGCGGACCGTTTCGGGCGAAGGGTCATGCTTCCACTTTCTCCGGGACGGCCCCGCGCGCAAGCGCAATCAGCCGCTTTGCGAAGTCTTCGGGGCGGTCGTTTCTCTTCAGGGCCGCAAGAGCGGATTTGAGGCGGCTCACCCGCTCCGGATTCTCGATCAGGCCGCGCACAATCTCTCCGAACTCGGCGGCGCTTGTGAACTCCAGCGCGGCGCCGTGACCGGTGAAGTAGCGGAGCGTCAGCCGCTCCTGCGGCATCACTCCGCCGAGGAGGTTGAAGAGGATGGGGACGCCGTTGTAGAGGGCCTCCGCCGTGGTGTTCGCCCCGCCCCGGGCCGCCACGCAGTCGCTCGCCTGAAGGAGTGTCTGCACCCGTTGCGAGTAACCCTCTACGAAGAGGGGGTACTCCGGATGGGCCGCCTTCCATTTTGCGATTTTTCGCGCGGCGGCGGCGCTTTTCCCACAGAAGGCGACGGCCTGCGTCCCGGGAATGCCGGCAAGTTGATCCAGCAGGCGCACATGGTTGTTCGCTCCCGCCGCCCCGGCGGCGAGAAGCACGGTGAATCGCTCCGGGTCGAGCCCGAGGCTCTGGCGGAACACCCTGCGCTCATCCGCAGTAAGCGGTTTCTCGAAGGCTCTTGGCGGCAATAGGTTGCAGAATGTTTCCGCCCTCTCCGCGGGCATGCCGCAAAGGAGGGCGAATTCCCAGGCGTCGGACGTGCGGGCGACGAAGAGATCCGCGCTCTTCTCCACCCAGTTGCGGGAAAAACCGAAGCCGCCGGACCATTCCCCGCAGTAGGTTGCCGTGCGCACGGATGTCCCCAGTGTCTCGCGGGCGCACTGGAAGTAGCCCCGGTTCAGGCAGTCGTGCATGCTGACGACAAGATCCGGGCGGAAATCGCGAAGGAGCCTCACGAAGTAACTCCGCCCGAAGGAAAGGCGCTCCCCCTGCATCCGGGCGAAGCCCTCGGCGATGAACCAGTACACGTTGTGCAGGGTCGGCGCTGTTCTTTGGATCGTGTTGTACACCCACACGCCGAAGCGGGGGAGCCAGCTCGAATTTTCGAGCAGATGCTCCACGCGGACGCAGGCGCCCGCCGCCTCCAGCCACTGGGCAAGCGAATACGCGCGGCTGTCGTGCCCGCCGCCCGTCGAGGAGGTGAGGATCAAAATGCGCGGCGCGTTCTTGGCGACTTCAGACATGGGAGAAGACGAAAGAGACGTTCGCTCCGCCAAAACCGCTCGAATTGCTCATCGCGAGGGTCACCTTCCCCGCGCGGCTCTCCCGGATCACGTTGACGCCCGCGGCCTCGGCGTCGGGGTTCGCGATGTGGGCCGAGCCCGGCATGAAATTTTCCTCCATCGCAAGGAGCGTGAAGGCGTTTTCCATGACGCTGGAGAGCGAAAGCGCGTGGCCGGTCAGGGCCTTGGTGCTGCTCACCGCCACCCTTGCACCGGGCCCGAAAACCCGTCGGATCGCCTTGAGTTCCGCAGCGTCGCCCGCCTGCGTGGAGGTGGCGTGGGCGTTCAGGTAGTCGATGGAGCCGGGCGTCACCTGCGCCGCGGCGAGGGCGTTTTCCATCGCGCGGGCGATTCCGTCGCCCTCCGGGTGCGGCATCATGCTGTGCCAGCCGTCGCTCGCCTGGCCCCATCCCGCGATTTTCCCGTAGATGTGAGCGCCACGGGCCTTCGCTTTCTCCTCCTCCTCAAGGATCATCGTCACCGCGCCGCCCGTGCCCACGAAGCCGTCGCGGTCGCGATCGAAGGGACGGGACGCCGTCTCCGGATCGGGATTGGTGGAGAGGGCGCGGATGCCGTCGAAGGGAAGGATCGTCTCGGCGTTGCAGTCCTCCGCGCCGACGACGAGCATCGCGTCCTGCCGCCCGAGGGCGATCTCGTCCGCCGCGTGGCCCAGAGCGTGCCCGCTGGAGGCGCAGGCCGAGACGAATCCCGTGGAGCTGCCGAGGATTTTGAAGAAGCTAACGAGGTTGAAATTGAGCGTGCCCGCAATGGAGGAGACAATGCCGTGCGGCGGGCAGCGGCGCGGGCCGAACTTCTTGAGCCTGTCCAGATTCGCGTAGAGGTTCGCGGCGCTGCCGCTGGAGGCGGTGTACATGCCTGTCCGCGCGCTGGACACCTGATCGGGGGAAAGCCCCGAATCGGCGATCGCCCGCGCCGTGGCATAGACAGCGTAGGCGCCGTGCGGAGGCAGGCTCCGCAGGGTTTCGAGCTTCATCGCCGGCATCCCGGCGGGAAAGGTCCAGTCCTCCGGATCGGGGGAATCGACGCCGAAGCCGCCGACGATCCCTGCGAGCTTCACGCGCAGGTCGGGTTTGTCGAAGGGCGGGTAGGGGCGGATGCCGTGGCGCAGCTCGCGCAGGTTCTCCGTCACCGCCTCCCTGGAGAGGCCGATGCAGGTGGCAAAGCCAAGGCCCGTTACGACGACGTTTCGCATGGGGCGGGAGAGTTGACCGTCTGCGGCGCGGCGGAGTCCGGCATCGGGCCGAAGGCGAGGGTGAGCTCGCCGATCGTGGCGGCCTTCTCGCCGCCGGAAAGAACGTTGCCGGAGAAGGTGGCAAGCGGCGGATGGACGCGCAGGAGCTTCACCTCCAGCGTGAGACAATCGCCCGGGCGGCAGACCTTGAGGCACCGGATGGCGTCGGCAGAGGAAAACCACGCCTTCCCGTCCGCGGCGGCGAATTCCTCCCGCCCGCTCTTTAGGATGTAAAGGCAGGCGAGCTGTCCCACGGCCTCCATGAGGATCGACGCGGGGAAAACGGGATTTTGGGGAAAGTGCGCCGCGAGGATGGGCTGTGCCGCCCTTGCATCCAGAACGCCGCTTGCCGCATCGCCCTCGATCCGCGCGCTTTCCACAAAGCGGAAGGCCGCGCCCATGGGCAGGGCTGCCGCCACAGCCTCGCACGAAAGACTCACCGGGGGCTTGGGCGGGACAAAGGCGATGCCCCGGATCTTGGCGTCCATGTATTTCTTCACGTCACCGATCGTGCGCAGGGTGCGCAGTTCCTCATCCGGCGCGGAAACCTGCATCACCTGCTCGATCGTCATCACGATCTCCACCATCATGAGCGAGTCGATCGCAAGCTCGTCGAAGAGGCGGGCCGAATCGTCGGCACTGCGCACCTTTTCGCGCATCGCGGGCTCGGCAAAGCGCTCGATGACGCCGAGGACGATCGCGGGTGCCAGGGCCGGGTCGCGGCTCGTCTGGAACGCAATCGCCGCCTCCACCGCCTGCGGAGGGCAGCGTCGCATCGTCTCGGTCACTTCTTCCGGAGTCATCGGCAGGAGTAAACGTGCCGCGCGCTTGCCAAGTTTCAGTTCCTGGGAGTGTGTGTAAATACGCCTCCCACCGGAATGCGGCGTATCCCTGGTCCGCCTATTCCCGGACATTCCCGGGCCGGACCTCTTGACGATGGACCGCGCGGGCGCTTACCTTGGAGGCATGAACGTTCTCGTCATTGGCGGAGCCGGTTATATCGGGAGCCACTGCGTGCGGCAGCTTGCCGCGGCGGGGCACAGGCCGGTCGTCCTCGACAACCTTTCCTACGGGCACCGCGCCGCCGTCGCACCGGAAGTGCCCTTTTATGTGGGCGACCTCGGGGACCGGAAGACCGTGACGGATCTTCTCCGCAGGGAAAAGATCGAGCTCGTCATGCACTTTGCGGCCTATGCCTTCGTCGGCGAATCGGTCGCAGAGCCCCTCAAGTATTACGAGAACAACTCCGCCAAGCCCGTGCAGATGCTCCTTGCGATGAAGGACGCAGGGGTGTCGAAGTTTGTTTTCTCCTCCACCTGCGCCACCTTCGGCATCCCGAAGGAAATGCCGATCCACGAGAACCTTCCGCAGGCGCCGATCAATCCCTACGGGCAGACCAAGCTCGACATGGAGAACATGCTGAAGGCCTGTGCGAGGGCCTACGGACTCTCCTTCGCGGCCTTCCGCTACTTCAACGCCGCCGGCGCCGCCGAGGACGGCACGATCGGCGAGGATCACAAGCCCGAGACGCACCTCATCCCGCTGGCCATTGCGGCGGCGGCGGGCACGGGCCCGGCGCTCAAGGTCTTTGGCGATGATTATCCGACGCCCGACGGCACGTGCCTACGCGATTACGTGCACGTGGACGACCTTTCCCGCGCGCACATTGCGGTCTTCGACAAACTGGCGACGCCCGGCACCGGCCTCTTCTACAACCTCGGCACCGGTAATCCCGCGAGCGTCCTAGAGATCATCCGTTCCGTGGAGGCCGTGACGGGACTCAAGGTCCCCTATTCGATGGCACAGCGCCGCGCGGGCGATCCCCCGGCCCTGTACGCGGATTCGCGCAAGGCGGTGGCGGAGCTCAGCTGGAAGATCAAATTCCCGCAGGTCGGCGCCCTGATCGAGACGGCGTGGAAGTGGCACCGCACCCATCCAAAGGGTTTCTGATTTCTCCAACGCCCGAATCCTCTCGACGGGACTTCCCCTGCGGGAACATGATGGGTGCCATTCTCCCGCAACAAGAAACTGCGATGAAGACCCTGCGCACTGTTTTCCCTGCCGTTTTTGCGGCAATCCTCCTTTGCCTTTCCGCCTGTTCGTCGGGCGAGTTCACGGCGGTCCCCGTGCCCCTGCACACGGATGTCGGGGCCGTCTATGTGGTGGACGGCGGCACGGCGTGGCCCGACGAGCTTGCGCCCGCGATTGTGGGCAAGCTGGCGGAGATGGGATTTTTCACCCAGGTGGCGGGCGCGGACGAGGTGCCGGAGGGCTCCACGACCCTCACCTGCTCGATCCGCATGACCAAGCGGACGATTCCCACGGTGAGTTACGTGCGTTTCGACGTGCGCAAGGAGGGACGACTCCTCGGGTATGCGATCTTCGACGACAACGGCGTCCCGGCTCTGGGCACCGTGGCGGACCGGATCGATCCGCTCCTTGCCCGGCTCTTCGCCTTCGTCAAGCCGCGCCCTGCGGATTCAACAGCGAAATAATCTCTCCGTGGATCGAGGGGTGGGCTGCGACGCAGCTCTTGGCCGTCTCGGCCACGCCGCCATCCCAGCCGGTGACCTTGGCTCCGGCTCCGCGCAGAACTGGAATGAGGGGCAGCAAATCCCACGCGTTCATGACGGGGTCGCACATCGCGGCCACGCCGCCCGACGCCACAAGGTAGTACCCGTAGCAGTCGCCCCAGGTGAAGACGCGGCGGACACTCCTTTTGAGGGCCGCCCAGCCCTCGGGGAAGCACTTCTCGCAGTCGGCAAGGTCCGTCGTGCAGACGATCGCCTTTGCGAGCGGCCCGGGCTCGCGCAGGCGCAGGGCTCGTCCGTTGAGGGTGGCGCTCTCCCCGTCGCCGAGGAGAAGCTGCCCCGTCGCGGGCAGGTTGATGACGCCGACGAGGGGTTTCCCCTCGCAAAGCAGGCAGATGAGGGTGCCGAACTGCGCGTTGTTCGCCGTGAAGCTCTTCGTGCCGTCCACGGGGTCCAGCACCCACTGGAAGGAGGCTCCCTTGTTCACTTCTCCGAATTCCTCGCCGAGGATTCCGTGGGTGGGGAAGTGCTGCGCGATCAGCTCGCGCATGCGCATCTCCGCACCCCGGTCGGCGGCGGTGACGGGCGTGTGGTCGCTCTTTTCGTCCACCTTCAAATCCGGCGCGGCGAAGTAGGGGAGGATCACCTTCGCGCTCTCGCGGGCCAGAAGGGTGGCGAAATCCTTGTAACGGCTGAGTTCTGCGGCGTTCATTGCGGGAAGGCCGCAGTGTAGGTTCCGCACCGGCCTAGATAAAGTACATTTGGCTCGATTCCGCCGCCAGAATGTTCTGGAGGGTCCTCTTCGAGGCACTGTCCGCAAAGTCGCGGGAGAGGTCTCCCAATACCTTCGCCACGCAGGCCCCGGATTCCCCGCCCGGCTCCGCCGAGCATTCCAGTATCTCGCCGTCGATGGCCTTCACGATGTCCGCCACGGTGATTTCCGACGGTGAGCGGGCCAGAATGTAGCCGCCCTGTTTGCCGCGGCGCGAGTTGATGAGCCCTGCGTTGCGCAGCTCGTTCAGGATCTGCACGAGGTAGTTCGCGGGTACCTTTTCCTGATCGGCCAGCTCCTCGATGTGCGGCATTCGCCCGCCGCCGTGACTGCGCGCCAATTGCGCCAGCACGCGACAGGCGTATTCCACCTTGCGCGAAATCTTCATGCCGCAAGGATAACTCAACCATCTTGGGTTGCAAACCGTTAATTGAAAATTGCGGCGCGCCGGTCCCATTCCTGCGCTTGCGGGAAGGGCCGAGGCGGCTATCCTCGTGGCATGGAAGATTTGCAGAAGCTTTTGGATGCGGCGGTGAACGTGGCCGAAAAGGCGGGGCTTGCCCTCGCGGCGGCGGGAGCCGGGATGAAGGGTGTGAAGAGCGCGGAGGGCCGCGACGTGAAACTGGCGGCGGATATGGAGAGCGAAAAGCTGATCCGTACCGAGCTCGGCGCGGCGACGGGACTGCCTGTGATCGGCGAGGAGCTGGGAGGGGATCCCTCACTGCTTCTTGGCGGAAAGCTCTTCTGGGTCGTCGATCCTTTGGACGGCACCTACAATTACCTCCGCGGAGTGCCGGTGTGCTGCGTCAGCATCGCCCTCATGCAGGGACGCGAGTTCGTCCTCGGGGTGATCCACGACTTCAACCGACGCGAGACTTTTTCCGGCGGCGAGGGCCTCGGAATGTTCGTCAGCGGCGAAAAAATCACCCCGGCGTGGGAAAAAGTGGCCTCCAAGGCGACGCTCCAGACGGGCCTCACCACGGCTCAGGATTACTCCGAGGCGACGCTCAAGGAATTCTTCCTCACCGCGCAGAGGTTCAAGAAGACGCGCGCCATCGGCAGCGCCGCGACGGCTCTGGCGTGGGTGGCGGCGGGCCGCTGCGACGTGTACCACGAGACGAGTATCCGCCTCTGGGACGTGGCCGCGGGCCTTGCCCTCATCAAGGCGGGCGGCGGCGATTATCGCATCCGCGAACTGGGCAACCTGCCCTTCAGCTACGATGTGTGGGCGGGCGTGCCGGAACTGTTTCCCGCCAAGTAGCGGGTCTTTCGCATCTGCGGAATAAGCCTTTGCTCCGACGCTCACAAGAAAAGGAGATTCGGTATCTCCGACTTGTGAAAAACAGTTTTTGAGCAAAGGTACACCCATGACAGTCAAGGTTGGCGAAAAAGCCCCCGTCCTCACACTCAAACGCAAGACTTCCGAAGGACTTTCGGAGGTGACGATTCCGTCGGGCGCGCGCAAAACCGTGCTTCTTTTCTTCCCCCTGGCGTTCACGTCCGTCTGCACCGAAGAACTCTGCTCGGTGAGCGCGGGACTGGAGCAATACGCGGGGCTGAATGCCGACGTCTTCGGCATCAGCGTGGACAGCCCCTTTGCGCACGAGGCCTTTGCGAAGGCTTCGCACATCACGGTCCCGCTTCTTTCGGATTTCAACAAGGAGGCGGCGTCGGCTTACGGCGTCCTTTTTCCGGATCTTGTCGGCCTCAAGGGGGTGGCCAAGCGCTCGGCCTTCGTGATCGGCGCGGACGGGAAGGTGCTCCACGCCGAATCGAGCGACGATCCCGCGAAGCTCCCGGACTTTGCGAAGATCCGCGCCGCTCTTGGCAGCAAATAATTCTTTTGGGGTATAGCAACGGGGAGATGCCCGGCGCCGCGTGTTGCGGCCCGGGCATCATTTTTATCAACGTTGCAACCGACTCTATCCGAGCTGCTCTTTCCAGTGGGCGAGGCGCTTTTCCACCTCGCGCGGGCCGGGCATTCCGGGTTTTTCGCGCACGGAAAGGGCCTTGGCAAGGTCGAAGACCTTCCGCCATGCGTCGCCTTCAAGGGCCTTTTTCACCGCTGCGGCGTCCGCCTCGGAAAAATGCTGGAAGGGTTCTACGCGCGCGGAAATGGCGCTAGTGAGGGCCGCGATCTCCGCCTCCGGCAGGAGGCCGAGCTGGATGCCGCTCTCCACCGCGCGCGCCACGAGCGCGCCGACGACGTGGTGCGCCCGGCGGAAGGGGACGCCGCTGCGCACCAAATGATCCGCAAGGTCGGTCGCCAGAAGCAGATGGTCCGCCACCGCCGCCGCGCACTTTTCCGGAACGAGGTGCGTATCCTTGTGGCCGAGGGCCCCGGCCATCACGCGCAGGCAGAGGCTCGTCTGGCGGAAGGAGTCGAAAATCGGGGGCTTGTCCTCCTGAAGGTCGCGGTTGTAGGTGAGGGGCAGGCCCTTGGCGAGGGTGAGGAGGGTGTGCAGGTTCCCCTGAAGCCGTGCGGATTTGCCGCGGATGAGTTCCATGCAGTCCGGATTCTTCTTCTGCGGCATCATGCTGGAGCCCGTCGTGTAGGCATCCGGCAGATAGATGAAGCCGAATTCGGAGCTGTTCCAGAGGATCATGTCCTCCGCCATGCGCGAGAGGTGGACGCCCGTCACGGCGCAGGCATGGGCAAAGTCGAGGAAGGCGTCGCGGTCGGCCACGGCATCCATGCTGTTTTCCGTCAGGCGCGGCTCGCCGTTTTCGTCCACAAAGCCGAGCTCGCGGGCGACGAAAGCGCGGTCGATCGCAAGGGTCGTCCCCGCGATGGCGCCGGAGCCGAGGGGGCAGACGTTCGCCTCGCTGCGCACGGCCTCGAAGCGGGCAAGGTCGCGCGAAAGCATCTCCACGAAGGCGAGGAAGTGGTGCGCCGCGCTCACCGGCTGGGCGCGCTGCAAGTGCGTGTAGCCGGGAATCGCGATAAAGCGGCTCTTTTCCGCGAGGGCGACGAGGACGCGCATCAGGTTCTTCACGTCCGCCGAAATTTTGTCGCACACGTCCCGGAAGTACAGGCGCATGTCGAGGGCCACCTGATCGTTGCGGCTGCGCGCGGTGTGGAGCTTCGCGGCGGCGGGAACGCGGGTCGTCAGGACCTGCTCGATGTTCATATGGACGTCCTCAAGGGACTCGTCCCACATGAAGGCGCCTTGACCGATCTCGGCAAGGATCGCGTCGAGACCGGCGGCGATCGCGTCGCACTCCGCCTTCGTCAGGATGCCGACCTCGGCCAGCATCCGGGCGTGCGCCTTCGATCCGGCGATGTCGTACGGGGCGAGGGCCTTGTCGAAGGAGACCGACTCCGAAAACTCCGCCATCAGGGGTGCGGGGGGGGCACGGAAGCGTCCGCCCCAGGTGGCCTGCTTTGTCTCTTTTTGCGCCATGTGCCTCATTCTGGCATCGCGGTGCGCCTTCGGCAAGCAGGACGGGGGAAAGTTTGCCGTCTTCCGGCCTCTCTACTTCCGGCGCGACTTGTAGCCGGAATGTTTTGCGCCCCCGGCGCGGAAAACGAGGTGTGGCGTCGCCGGTTTTGCCGGTTTGGGCGCCGGTGCGGGCGCGGTCTCTGCCGCGGATACCGGTTTTTGTGCGGGAACCTCGGGCACGGTCGAGGCAGGAGGCTCTGTGGTGAGTGCCGGTGCCTCGGGCGCGGTTTGCGGTTCGGGAATGGAATTTTCCACCGCCGGGGCCGGCGCGGGCTCTTCTGGAGCCGGGGTCTTCACTTCTTCCTGCGAGGGAGCGGTGACGGGCGCCGTTTCCGGCGCGGGGGCCTCCGGCGAAGCGACCGGCGCGGTGGGTTCCGCCGGGGGCGGAGCCGACGTGTTTTCCGACGCGGGCTGCGGTGGCGTGGATTCGGGAAGAGCTTCTTCGCGCGGCGCGGACGTCGGTTCGGAAGGTGAGGGTTCCGTGGACGCGGGCTCCTTCGGGGTCTTTTCCGCCGCTTCCGGGACAGGTTCGGACCCGGGCACCGCGACCGGCGTTGCGGGCGGCGTTTCCGCAGGAAGGGCGATCGGCGCCGGGCCGGAGGGAGTTTCTTCAGGGGTCTGGGTGACAGATTTGCGGGTGCGCTTGCGCGGCGCCTTTGTGGGGGCGGGAGCTTCCGCAGCGGCGGGTGCGGGTGCCTCGGGCGTTGCTTCCGGCACGGGCGCGGGGTTTGCCGTCTCCGTCTTTTCCACGGCCTTGCGCGGCTTCTTAGTGGCCTTGGGCTCCGGTTTCTCCTCCGGGCCGGGAGGATCCAGCGGCGCGGTTTTGCCGGTCTCTTGGGGGGCGTTGGCGGCGCGGGCGCGCCAGACGGACCATTTGTCCAGACACAGGCGCACGTCGCGCTTGCGAACGGGCTTTACGAGGTATTCGGAGATGCCGCACTGACGGGCCCTCTGCCGGTCCTCGGGCGTATCGGCACCGGTGATGGCAACGATCATGGGCCGTGCGGAGGGAGCGGATTGTTTGAGAATCTCGCCCGCCGCATCAAAGCCCTCCATGTCCGGCAGGTGGTTGTCCATGAAGATGATGTCGAACTTTTCCTCGCGGGCGCGCGCCAGAGCCGCCTCGCCGCCGTTCACGACGGTCGGGGTGATGCCGAAACTCTTGAGCATGAGGACGGTGACACGCTGGCTCACCGGATCGTCCTCCACGACGAGGACGCGCACCCGGTAACGTCGCGGGACGGAGGCGGCATCGCTGGAGACGCTTCGCAACGTTTCGGGAGTGGCCTTGGGGAAGGGGACGGAAAGGACGAATTCGCTGCCCATGCCGGGCGTCGATTCCAGCCGGATCGTTCCGCCCATGAGCTGGGCCAGTTGCAGGGAGATGGCCAGTCCCAGCCCCGAACCACCATAGCGCGTGCCGGTGGCGGCGCTGGCCTGCTGGTACTTTTGGAAGAGCTTCTTCTGCACGTCGGGCGCGATGCCGATTCCCGTGTCCTTCACGACGAAGGAAAGCCGCACCGTGGAGGCATCCTCGCCATCGACATGCACCTTGAGCCAGATGCTGCCCTCGGGCGTGAACTTGAGGGCGTTGGAAAGCAGGTTGTTCAGGATTTGCCGCAGGCGGACGGGGTCGCCCACCACGATCGACGTGCATTCCGGCGGAATCTCCAGATGGAAGGCGATCTCGCGATCCGTGGCGAGAACCCGGTTCATCATGGCGATCTCGCCCACCATCGCCACCCAGTCGAAGGGGATCTTGTCCAGCTCCAGACGGCCCACCTCCAGTTTGGAGTAGTCGAGGATGTCGTTCAAGAGTTGCAGGAGGCTCTCGGCGCTGCGCGAGGCGGTGCCCAGGTAATTCGCCTGCGTGCTCGTGAGTTCGGTGTCCTTCAGGATTTCCAGCATGCCCATGAGGCCGTTCACGGGCGTGCGGATCTCGTGGCTCATCGTGGCCAGGAAGTTGCTCTTGGCCCTTGCATTCTCCTCCGCGCGTCGGCGGGCCTCCTCGATCTTTTCGAGCAGGGCGTCCCTTTCGATCGTCTGGATCATTCCCTTGCGGGAGGTGTGGGCGTGGCGGTGCGTGACGGCCATCGCGAAGACGGCCAGAAGAATGGCGATCGTCGAGGCGGGAACAAAGGAGTCCGGCGCCTCGATCCTCAGGCGCAGGACCAGCCCCGTCACAAGCGGCACGACAAAGAGGTATCCCGCAAGTGGCCGCGCCGAAAGTATCGGCGGAGTGAGAGTCAGCACACCCAGGAGGATCATCAGGAAGGGCAGCTGCGTGAGCACTTCCCGCGGCCAGATGAAGCTCCACGCCGCGCCGCCCCAGCCCAGGCCCATCACCGAGATGAAAAAGTACACTCCGAAGCGCATCGCGCGCGTCCCGGCGGCGTTGTGGGATTTTCGCTGGTGGCGTGAGAGCCAGAAGAAACGCAGCAGGTACAGCGTCGTCATCCCCGTCGTCCAGAGGATGAAGTAATCCGAAAGGTGGTGCGGCAGGATGATCACCGCAAAAACCAGCACGGCGGCCAGCCCCGTCAGCGAGGAGGTGTGCGCCTGCACGAGCAGCAGCCGGTCGATCCCGTCATTCAGGCGGGCGCGGAAGGCGGCGTCCTCTAGGAGGGGATGAGGTTGTCTGTGCTGGAATAACGACATTGCGGAGGGCTTCCTTTCGGGATGCCGCGCGCGGGGCACGGGGGTGTGCGCCAGGCAGAATATTGAATCGGAAAAGAGGCGGAAGGGGAAGGAGAAGCGGTTGGTTTTACATTTTCTTTACGCCGCGATTCCAATCATCCCCGTTCGACGGGAAAAGTGAATCAAATTCTCATTCCAATGCGTGCGAAAGCGGTCCCGTGACGGTCTTGCGCACCCCGCGCAAGAGTACAAAAAAAGGCGGGAGAATTGCTTCTCCCGCCCCGTTGTTTTCTGTTTTGGATTAGCGCAGAGTCCCAAAGCCCATGAAGTCCGAGCGCACCACATTGGCGACCATGTGGTCGTCCATGAGGCGTTCACGGAGCCCCGGAACTTTCCGGGACGTGCGGGCTTTATTGGAGACGAGCGCCGTTGTGTTGTTTCTGTTGTGGATCATGGATGGATCTCCGATTTGTTTGAGTTCCCCGTCTTTTGGACGGGAAAGGGGAGCGGTCATCCACAGCCGCAAAGGATCACGGCGCTAGCGCTTGATTGAAATGGAAAGAACGATCGTCGGTAAGAAAAGAGCGGTCCGCCTGCTTTGTCAAGTTTAAAGGCGCTTCAAGCATAACAAAGCTGTAAAACCATTCCCGACTTCCCGATTGAACTGTTCCACGCGGGAAGCGTGAGGAAGCGGATTTATTCCCGGAGCCTCGCGGACCGTCCGCTACTTGTTGGCCGGCGCGGGGGCTTCCGGAGCGGTTTGCGCTGGCGCGGGAGCTTCCTCGACAAAGACCGGCGGAGGGGTCTTTTCCGCCTTCTCCACTTCGCGATTGGTGCGGAAGATGTCGATCTCGCGGAAGATGTCGTGGAGGGTGATGTAGGCCATCAGGCACAAAAGAAGCGCCATGAAGGCCGTCTGACTCCCCGCGAGGAGGCGCTGCGGCACGGGTTTGCCGACGATCTTCTCAACAAATGCGAAGACGATGTGCCCTCCATCGAGAACCGGAATGGGCAGAAGGTTCACGATCGCGAGGTTCACGTTGATGAAAAGGACGAAGAAGAGGAGCATCGCGGTGCTCGTCTTGGCACTGACGATGAGCGCGTGCGTGATTCCGACGGGGCCGCTCATGTCCGAGACGGAGATGTCGCTCCGTGGGTTGACGAGGGCGCGCAGCACGTCGTAGGTCATGTAGATGACGTTCCAGACGAGCTTCACCGGGTTCTCGTACACCGTGGCCCGCGGTTCGTCGCCCCAGCGCACGCCGATCATGGGCCGCTCCGTTCCGTTGTCGGTGACGATTTCGGGTGTGAGCGCGACCGTGAGGGTTTCCGCGCCGCGCCGGAGGGAAAGGGTGTGCGGCGTCGGCGGAGTCTGGGAAACGAGGCGACCCACGGCGAGAATGTGGTGCACCGCATGTCCGTCCGCGCCCACGATCACGTCGCCGGGCCGGATGCCCGCCTTCTCTGCCGGGGAATTCGGGAAAACCGCGCCGACGACGGCGGCGCGTTCCGGCAGGATGCCGATCTCCCGCATGCCTGTCGCGGGGCTGGCCACCGGGTTGGCGACAAGGGAGAGAGTCTGCCCGTCGCGGTCGATCGCAAGCACCGTCTCGCGGCGACCGTCGGGGCTCTGCCCGCTGCCGGTGGCGATCGCCTGCGCCACGCCGTACCAGTCCTCCACCGAGCGTCCGTCGATGGAGAGAATCCGGTCGCCGGGGCGCAGTCCCGCCTGCCAGGCCGGGCCGGGAAGGCGCGCGCCGTCCGCGTCGGAAAGTTCCTGCGCCACGTAGCCGATGCTGGTCGTCCGCTCCGAGGCGGGCACGGGCCGCCCCGTCATCCAGAGAATCGATCCCAGAAGCAGCGCGAAAAGCACGTTGAAGGCCGGGCCCGCGAGCGACACGAGGATCTTGTCCCACACCGAGAGCGGCGGCAGGGTCTCCGCGTCGTATTCCGAGGCGCCCTCCACCCCGCGCACGCCCGCCAGTTGCGGCAGCGCCACGTAGCCGCCCAGAGGAATCGCCGAGACGCGGTAGTCCACCCCGTTGTGTTCCCAGCCGAAGAGCCGGGGGCCGAAGCCGATCGAAAAACGTTCCACGACGAGCCCTCGCCAGCGAGCCACGAGAAAGTGGCCGAGTTCGTGGATCAGGATCGACGCACAAAGAAAGAAGATCCCAAGGACGATCGCCCAGGGTGTGTCGAGGAATTCCTTGAGGTCGGTGAGATTCATCCTTCGATCAGAGAACGCGCCACGCTGCGGGCCTCGCGGTCGGCATCCAGAATGCCGCCGAGTCCTTCCGTGCGCCGCGGGGGCAGCGCCTCCAGAGTGTGGCCGATCGTTTCCGCGATGGCAAGGAAGGGAATGGCCCGGCGCAGGAATGCATCCACGGCCACTTCGTTCGCCGCATTGAAGACGATCGGCGCGGTGCCGCCCGCCTTGAGCGCCTCGCGGGCAAGGGCTAGGGCGCGGAAACGGGCTTCGTCGGGCTTCTGGAAGGTGAGCGGGGCGATCTTTGTGAAGTCGAGGGGATTGTCTACGCCCCGGATGCGCTCGGGGTAAAGCAGGGCGTGCTGGATGGCGAAGGTCATGCTCGGCGGGGCAAGCTGCGCCAGCACCGCGCCGTCGTCAAACTCCACCATCGAATGCACGATGCTCTGGGGATGGACGACGACGTCGATCTTTTCGGGCGCGGCGTCGAAGAGCCAGCGCGCCTCCATCATTTCGAGACCCTTGTTCGCCATCGTGGCGGAATCCACCGTGATCTTGGGTCCCATCGACCAGTTGGGGTGCCGCAGGGCTTGCTCGGGCGTGACGGCGGCCAGCTGCTCCGGCGAAAAGTCGCGGAAGGGGCCGCCCGAGGCCGTGAGGATGAGGCGCTTGACGGCGCTCATGCCGCCGCGTCCGTCGAGGCACTGGAAGATCGCGTTGTGCTCGCTGTCCACGGGCAGGAGCTTCACGCCCTTTTCCCGCGCGGCCTTCATCACGAGGTCCCCCGCCATGACGAGGACCTCCTTGCTCGCCAGCGCGATTGTCTTGCCCGCCGCGATGGCCGCAAGGGTGGGGGCCAGGCACACGGGGCCGCCCGCCGCCATCAGGACCACGTCCGCCTCCGGCATCGTGGCCAGTTCGATCAGGCTTTCCGAGCCGTCGCGCGAGACGGTGAAGAGCTTTTCCGCGCCGAACTGGCGTCCGATTCCGGCCAGCTCATCCGCGCGGGATGCGTTGGCCGCGCCGACGAGGCGCAGGCGCTCCGGATGCGCCCCGATCACGCGCAGGGCGTTTTTCCCGATGGAGCCCGTCGCTCCGATGATGGCCACCCCGCGCGGTTTCATCGGTATCCTGCTAGGCGAGGGTCAGCACCGTCAGGTAATAGGCAAGCGGCGCCGAGAGCATGAAACTGTCCGTGAGGTCGAAGACCCCGCCGATGCCCGGCAGGAGCCCGCCGGAATCCTTCACGCCGCACTCGCGCTTGAAGGAGCTTTCGAGCAGATCCGCGAAGACCGACGCCACCGCCAGAGGCAGCGAAAGCGCCACGGAAAGGAGCGGGGTGAAGCCTGTCGGCAGCACCGGCGCGGCGAAATGGACGTAAACCGCGCTGGAGATCATGCAGATCGCGATTCCGCCGAAGACGCCCTCCCAGGTCTTCTTGGGGCTGATGGCGGGGGCCAGCTTGTGCCGCCCGAAGGCCAGACCCACAAGAAGCGCGCCCATGTCGGTGAACTTGGTCACCATCACGATCCACAGGGCCATGAAGAGCCCTTCCTTCGCCGGGCCGAACTGGAAGATGGCAAGGCTGATGAAAAGGAGCGTGCAGGGGCCCAGCAGCAGGCCGAGGAGGGTGGATCCCAATGCGTCGGTCACGTTGCCGCGGGGCTTGCGCAGGAGCGCCGCCACGCTGAAAAGAAGGATCGCCGGGATCACCAAGCCCGTCCCACCCACGAGAGGGACCTTCCCGAGGAGCGGAGTGAGGGAAACGAAGACGCCCACGCAGATTCCCGGCCACACGAGGGGGTTTTTCCCGGAGTGGGAGAGCATGCGGTAGAGCTCGTACTGCATGAGGGCCGCCGCCAGCGTGGCGAGGATCACGGCCCCCTGCGCTCCGAAAAAGGACGCGGTAGCGACAATCAGGCTCCAGAGGAGCAGCGTGCTGAAAATTCTTCCCTTCATCGAAGCGGTTCCTTGTCGGTTGCGGAGCTGTTTTTCGTCTGCTCGCCGGTTCTGCCGAAGCGGCGTTCGCGCCGGCTGTATTCCTCAAGGGCCTCCGCAAGGTCCGCCGGGGTGAATTCCGGCCAGTATTTGCGGCAGAACCAGAATTCGGAGTACGCGCTCTGCAAAAGGAGGAAATTGCTGATCCTCATCTCGCCCGAGGTGCGGATCACAAGATCCGGATCGGGAATCCCCCGCGTCTGGAGGTAGCCGGAGAGCCCGTTCCAGTCGAGGTCGTCGGGCTTCTTCCGTCCGGCGGCAACGTCGGCGGCGAAGGCTTTCGCCGCGGCGAGGATCTCCTGCCGCGAGCCGTAGTTGAGGGCCAAGACCACCGTGCCTCGCCGCCCTGCCGCGCTCTTGGCGATCAGCTCGTCCAGCTTCGCGCGCGTGGCCGGGGGAATTCCCTCCCCGTCACCGATGGAAACAAGTCGCAGGTCGTTGTCCAGAATCACGCGCTCCTGCGATTCCAGAAAACGCGCGAGGAGCTTCATGAGGAAATCCACCTCGTCCTTCGGGCGTCTCCAGTTTTCGGCGGAAAAGGCGAAGAGTGTCAGGTAGCGGATGCCCATGCCCACCGCCGCACGAACGATTTTCTCAACCGTGGCGGCGCCGCGGCGGTGCCCCTCGAAACGCGGCAGGCCATGCTCCACGGCCCAGCGACCGTTGCCGTCCATGATGATGGCCACGTGGGTGGGCACGACGCGTGCGGTATCTCTTTCGGAATCCATTCTCTCTTGCCGGAGCTCGTTGCGAAAACGGGAAAAGTGGTTCATTTCCCGCCACGGGTCAAACGTTTCGTCCTCGGGGTTCCTACGGGAACTGGATGGTGGTGCGCACGAGACGTCCCTCGCGGAGGGCGAGGATCGTCGCCACGCCGTTCTCGTCGATGGAAGGACTTCCGGGCAGGAGGGAGTCGTAGGGGCGGGTGGGCTGCATGTCCACGATCACGAGCCACTCGCCCATGTTCTTGGCCGAGAAGAGGACATGCTTTCCATCGCGCGAGACGGCGATTCTGCCGATTTCCTCGCATTCGGGGAGGAATTCCCTGTTGAGCATGACCATCTCGCGACCGTTTTCCATCTTGATGATCGCCGCCACGGTGCTGCCGTCGTCGGTCATGACAAGGTTGCGGACTTCCCGATTCGCCGGACTCTGCTCATTGTTCGCGATAATGTGCCAGCGATCGCCCAGACGTGCGGTATAGAAGATGCGGCCCGCGTCGCGGCTCATCACGATCTTCCCGATCTCGTCGTAGAGGCCCTGTTTCTCAATCCCGTCCACGACGATCCGCCATTTGCCGTCCTTTTTCGCCGCATGGGCCAGATGGGTCCCGTCGGAAGAGAAGATGAGGTTTTCGATGCTGTCGAAGCGTTCCCCCTCCTTGCCGTCGAGGATGATGCGTTCTGTTTCGCCGTCGCGTGCCACGTAGGCGAAATGTCGGCTGTCGGCGCTGAAGACGGGAAGGGAGACCCTGTCGTGAAAGGCGCCGGGGACTCCGCCGACAAGGAAGCACCAGCTGCGCCCCAGCCGCGTCGCGTAGGCCAGCTTCGTTCCGTCGGGGCTGAAGAGAAGGTGGTCGATTTCATCGTAGGAGAACCCCGGTCTGCCGTTCTCCACCAGAACCCAGGCTCCGTTCCTTTTCCCTGCGCTGACCCAGCGTGAGCCGTCGGAAGTGTAAACAACGGTTCGCGGAGGGGCGTCGAAGGACTCCCCGCGGACGCCGTCGTTCACGAGGAGGAAGCGTCCGCCGGTCTGCGCCGTGTAGCTGAAGTGACCGCCGTCGGGAGAAACGACGAGGCTGCCACGTCCGATGTCGTCGAAGGCCTCCCCCGGCACGCCGTCGCGCACCACATACGAACGCAGGGCATTCTGCGCCAGGAAGAACGTGTGGCTGCCGTCCCGGCTCATCACGACGCTCTCCGGGAGGATCACGTCGTACAGGCTGGAACTGCCCTTTTCGCTCCAGAGCCAGCCCGAGAGACCCGACTGGGCGAGGAAGGCCGCGTGCGCGCCGTCGGCGCTCGTGAACCACTGCTTGACCCCGGCGGGAACCGTGCAGACGGCTGTCTCGTAGTAGCGCGGCGCCTTTTTCGTCGCACCGGACGCCGTTATGGCGACGAGAAAAAGGCAGGGCAGAAGGACGCGGGCGATTTTCATCTGGATCACTCCTAGCAACCGGGACGGACCCGGTCAAAGGAAAGAGGGCGCTCGCCGTCTTTGCATTCGGGGCCTTGTCAGACGCGTTCCGGACCCCTAACATCATCCCTCGTGAGTTTCGCGGCTTGCCGCGGCCCGGTGCCGGATTCACGCGGCGCCTTCCTTCCATGCCCCTTCCTCCGAACAACTCCTCCGCAGCACGCAGTCCGGACAAGATTTCCCTCTGGATGGAGCATTCCGCCCCGTACGCCTGCCGTGTGGATTTCATTGGAAGGGTGGTGGGAATCGGTCCGAAGCTGGCGGGCGTGCTGGGACTGGACCCCACGCGGGCGCCGAATATGGATTTTGTGTCGATGGTGGCGCTTCCGGCGGAGAGGGAGAGGCTCGCAAGGATCTTCCACGGTTCTCCGCTCGATTTGCGCGACATTCACGAGGCGACGCTCATCCGCGTGCCGGACCGCGTCCCGCGCAGGGTCCGCTGGGCGGTGCTCCCCTCCGTCTCGCCCGAGGGCCTGCCCGAGCATCTTTTCGTCGGCTGGCCCGAGGAGGATTGGCTGCGGATGCTCCGGCAGGTGGCGAACCTGTCGCGCGTGGCGGAGATGACGATGGACGCGGTGGCGATCATCAATCCCGACGGCGTCATCGAATACGTGAACCAGAGTTTCACCACCCTGTCGGGCTATCCGATGGCGGAGGTTCTGGGCGTCCATGTTTCCACGATGGTGAGCGTGCCGGAGGATATTTCCATCGTCCAGCAGGCCCTCGCGCGCTTCCGCAGGGACGAGCTCTGGTCCGGCTCGGTGAAGTTCCGCCGCAAGGACGGGAGCGCGATGGTTCTTTCCGTGCGCATCCGTCCGGTCACGGGCAGCACCTCGACCGGGCGCCGCTACATCGCTGTCGCGCAGGACGTTTCCCGCCAGCAGAGCCTGGAAAAGCAGGTGCAGGAACTCCAGCGGCTGGAATCGCTCGGCACGCTGGCGAACGGGCTGGCGCACCGCTTCAACAACGTTCTGGCGGCCATCTCGGGCCAGACGGAGCTTCTCATGATGAGCGTGGCCGACCCCGTCCTTCAGGACCGCGCCCGCCGCATTCTGGAATCCGCCATGAAGGGCAAGGAGCTCGTGGACCAGATCGGGCTCTTCGGTCGCCGGAGTGAACCCAGGGCGCGGCTCTGCGATCTGGCGCCGGTCGTCCGCAACGCGGTGCGCTTCATCCGTTCCGCCCAGCCCCGTTCCATCCGCATCGAGGAGTCGATTCCGGAGGAGCTTCCCTCCGTGATGGCCAACACCGGCGAGATCCATCAGGTGATCCTGAACCTGATGACCAATTCCATCGAGGCGATCGGCACCCGCGACGGGGTCATCCGCGTGAGCCTGCGCGTGGCGGAATTCCCCCTGCGCGAGGAAGCCGCGCCGGAAAAGTGCCTCGTGATCGAGGTTGAGGACAACGGGCCGGGCATCGACCCCGCCATCCGTCCCCGCATCTTTGAGCCTTTTTTCACCACGCACAGCATGGCGACCTCCTCCGGGCTGGGTCTGGCCACGGTGCATGGCATCGTGCAGCGGCACGGCGGGCTCATCCAGTGCGAGAGCGAGCCGGGCAAGGGCGCCACCTTCCGCATCGCGCTGCCCCTGCAGAGCGCCGCCCCGCGCAAGGAGGCTTCCTCGCAGGCCGTTCCGGCGCCTTCCGCCGCACCGTCGAGGCGACGCCGCATCCTCCTTGCCGACAAGGCGGGCTACGCGCTCGATTCGGGCCTGCGTGTCCTGGAAGAGCTGGGATACGAGGTGGTCGCCAGTGCCGATCCGGCGGAAGTCGAACGCTTCCTTTCCGAGCCGAAGGAGAAATTCGACCTCTTCATCACGGCTCTCAAGATCGACGGCACGGGCGGTGTGGACCTCGCGCGACTTTCCCGCCACGCCCGGGAGGACCTGCCCGTCCTGCTCTGCCCGGACATGCGCGACAATTTCGACGAAGAGGCGGCGCTGGCCTCCGGCGCGAGCGCGATCCTGCGCCGTCCGGTGCAGAAGAACGAACTGGCGGAGGTGGTCAGCCGCCTTGTGGGAGCGGGCCGATGACGGCTGCCTCCAAATGGAACGAAGAGGCCCTCGCGCGAAGACTCCGCCGCGAAGAGAAGCGGATGCGGAGGGACCTGCGGGACGAGGCGGGTTTTCCCGCGAACATCGCGAACCTCTCCTTCTGGGTCAGGACGGGCCTTGCCCTCTGCGGCCTGCGGGGGCTGGCCGGGCGGAACCTTCTGCGCGTGGAGGTCACGGAGAGGCAGGAGTTTCTTCCCAACCTGCCGGAGGCCTTCGACGGGCTGCGTGTCCTGCATCTTTCGGACCTGCATTTCGACCTTGTTCCGGAGCTGGTGGGAATCGTGCGCGGCATGGTGGAGAAGTTGGACTTCGATCTGGTCCTTGCGACGGGTGACTACCGGGAGAAGCTCACGCCTCCGGGCGACGAGGGTGTGCGCCTCTCGGCGGAATGGTTCGCGGGCATCGGCAAGCCCGTCTTTGCGTGCCTTGGCAATCACGACCGCGCCGCCGACGTGGCGGTGCTGGAGGCGGCGGGGGTGACGGTTCTCGTGAACGAATCGGTCCCGTTTTTGCGGGACGGGGCGGCAATCCACCTCTGCGGTGTGGACGATCCGGGACTGCACCGCACCGACAATTTTGACGCCGCCTTCCGCAACGTGCCCAAGGGTGCCGTTTCCCTCCTTCTGGCGCACGACCCCGCGGCCCATCTGCGCGCGAGAATCGCGGGAGCCTCACTCATGCTTTGCGGTCACACGCACGGCGGCCAGATCTGCCTGCCGGGGGGAAGGCCGCTGCTTTCGCACACCCGCGCACGGCGGCGTTTTCACTCGGGTGCGTGGAGGGACGGCTCTTTAGCCGGGTACACCTCGCGCGGAGTGGGCGTCACTGCGGCGGCGGCGCGGTTGTTCTGCCCGGGCGAGATTGTCATTCACACCTTGCGCAGAGGCGATCCTGCGCCATAATCAGTTCCACTTTCACACCCCCGATGAGACTCCTGTCGCGGATGACCGCTTTTCTTGTGCTGGCCGCGCTTCCGGTCCTCGCGGCGGACGACGCCCCGGAGAAGACTGCGGACGAGGCTCCCCTCAAGCGGCTGGACGCCCTTCCGTTCCGGAGCGGGGAAAAGCTCCATTACACGATCCACTGGGGCATCTTCACCGTGGGAAGCGCCACGATGGAATACGTCGGCCCGGTGAAGCGGGACGGCGAGGACAACTGGCAGGTGATCCTCACGGCGAAGACCAATTCCTTTGCCGACGCGATCTTCAAGGTGCGCGACTGGAACGCCGTGTGGGTGGACAAGGAGTTCACCCGGCCCCTGTATTACGAAAAGAAGCAGAACGAGGGAAGCACCCACCGCGATGTGGTGGTCACCTTCGACTGGGAAAAGAACAAGGCGCAGTATTCCGACGCCGGGAAGTCCCGTGAACCGATCGACATCGAACCCGGCTCGTGGGATCCCCTCGGCATCACCTACGCGGTGCGCGCGCTGGATCTTGCGGGCGTGACGCACCTTTCCATTCCCTCTACCGACGGCAAGAAGAGCGTGAAAACGGAGATTGCCGTTTCCGGCCCGGTGAAGGTGAAGGTGCCCGCCGGACGCTTCGAGGCCCTGCTGCTTTCCCCGGACACGAAGGACCTCGGCGGAGTGTTCAAGAAGTCCGACAAGGCGGGAATCTCGCTCTGGCTTTCCAATGACTCCCGTCACCTGCCGCTGCGCATGGCGAGCAAGGTGGTGGTGGGGAGCTTTGTGGCGGAGATGACAAGCATCGAATATTCCGAAAAGGGTGGCGAGGTCCCGGAGAAGCCCGACGTGCCCGAGGGACCGGAGGCGCCGGACGACGAGTAGTTCACCGCCGCCGGTTCCAGTCGGCGGAGGAGAGTTTTTCAAGCGCGGCGGCGCGGACCGCTTCCGGGTATTCCGGCGGGGAGACGTGCGCGACCTTTTCCGCGCCGAAGGCCTTGGCGAGGTTCCCCGCGAAGAGGTTCCCGAAGGCGTCCCAGTCCGTTTTCCCCGTCACGAGTTTGTCGATCGAGCCCTGCATAAGCAGGCCGTTGTGGTTCCGCTTCATCGCGGCTCCGGCGATCTTGATGCGGCTTTCCGGGTCGATCACGTCGCCCGGTTCCGCGCCGGAAAAGCAGAGGCCGCGCACCCTTGCGGGCATTCCGGGCAGGACCGGCGCCGCGTCCGGCTCCAGCGTCGCCGGGCGGCCCAGCGTCTCCAGCGCTTTTGCGAGGGCGGCGTGGACAAGGCGGTACACGTCGATCGCCGGGGCGTGGTGCAGCAAATGGCCCGCGGGCAGAACAAAGGCGTAGGTCCAGTCGCTGCGGTGGTCCACGAGACCACCGCCCGTCGGCCTGCGGCAGAGGTCCGCCCCGCGCACGGCCTGACCGGCGATCCACTCGAAATTCTGGCTGTAGCCGAAGGTGAAGCAGTCCTTCGTCCAGTCGTAATGGCGCAGGCGGAGCCTCTCCGGACGCGGCCACGACTCAAGGAGCAGAAGGTCGCGCGCCATGTTCGCCGCCGCGTTTGCCGCGCCTTCGCAAAAGAATTCGAGGATCATGCCGCGATTGTGCCGGAAGCGGGTTCTTATTGCGAGCGCGCGTTTGCCGCCGGGAGAACCCGGATTCTTCCAAGGCCGCCCTTCGGATATGCCGCCGCCTCCACCCTGCCGCCGAGAGTCTGTTCGAAGAAGCTTTCCAGAGCCTCGTCCTGCCAGAGCGGGGTGAGGAAGGCCTGCGCCTTCGCGAGGGGATAGCCGTCGCCCCCGCGCGCGAGGAAGCCCGGCACGGCGATGGAGACGTTCGGCGCACCCGGGACGGGCTTGCCGTCCGCGACGATCTTCGTGCCGTCGTCGAGGGTGAGTGTTTGCACGCGGCAACCGGGCGCGGCGACGCCGTCGTATTCCAGAGAGAAACCCGCGATCTGGCCGAAGGCCCCGCCGGGGTTCGGAATGGTACCCAGCATGTGTTCGGCAATCTTCTTGAAGCACCTCGGGCAGATGTTTTCCACAAGCGCGAGCTGGTTCCGGAAGGGGAGGATCGTACGAAGCTGCATCCGCGTGAGCGGGCCGGGGCCGAGAATCGCGTCGATCCGGATGTCGCCCCCGTTCACGATGGCGGCGACGGGCTCCGGCCTGCCGCACTCCCTTGCGAGGATGCGTCCCTGACGGAGGAAGGCGTCCGCCACAAGGTCGCCGAGGTTCGTCTCGCGCGAACGGACGGCGGTACGGGAGCCGTCGAGAGGCACCTCCGTCACCGCGCCGACACTGCCGGCAAGGTCCGCAAGGAAGGCCCGCACAGGCATTTCCACTTTTTCGAGAGTCTCTTCGTTTTTGGCAAAGGGCCGGGCGTGCGGCAGGGTGGCGGAATCGAAGGCGGAGACGAGGACCGGTCCGCCCGACGCGGCAAGAACGCGGCCAGCGTCGTCGAATTCGAGCTTGAGGCGCCCGACGTAGCGCAGGTGGCTCCCCGCCGTCACGATCGGCACGGCAACGCCTTCGCGATCGCGGACCGGTGCGCCGTCCGCATTGGTGTACAGAGGGTAGGGGCCCGCCTCGCGGTCCGCGAAGGGAATGCGCGCCAGTTCGGGCCCCGAGAGAAGTTCGTGCCCGCCGCCGGAAATCACGGCGTCCACACCCCGGATGCGGCGGACGAGGTCCTGATCGTTCCTCAGGCCCTGCAAATGGGTCAGGAGCAGGATGCAGTTCACCCCCTGCGCGGAGAGTTCGTCCACGCTCTTGTTGACGAGGATCGCCGCGTCGTCCACATCGGTGTCGCCGTCGTCGTCCGCGTCGATCAGGTGCGCGGGCGCGGGGGCGGAAATGTCCGGGAGGGCCCATGTCGTGACCCCGACAAGGCCCACCTTGCGCCCGCCGCAGTCCAGCACCGCGTACGGGGCCGTGAGCGCGGCCAGTTCGGGGCTCGCGGAGGCATCCACGTTGCAGGAGAGGATCCTCATCGTCCCCCCGTCCTTTCTTTCCGCCTGAACAAAGCGCGCGAAGCGTCCGGGGCCGAGGTCGAAGTCGTGATTGCCCGCCGCGGAGGCGTCCACCTTTGCCAGCGCGAAGAAGAGGGCGTCGTAATCGGTCCCGCCGGGATTGGCGCCGTTGCGGGAGGGATCCGAGGCGTCGAACGACGGGCCGGGCAGAAGATTGTCGCCCGCGCTTAACGTGAGGACCGGTCCCGCGGCCTCCGCGCGCAGGGTGTCGAGAGCCGTCACAAAACGCGCCGCTCCGCCGTAGGCGGCGGGGCTGGACGGATCCTCCACATCCCGAGGCGCGGCGGAAGGTTCTCCGGAACCGGTCAGGTGCGATTCGGCATCGTTGAAGTGGAGCACCGTGAGCGAGAACTTCGCCGACAGCGGCGCGGCGGCAACAAGCAGCGCCGCGGAAAAGAGTAGCGATTTCAGGATGAGCATGGGGCTCTCCCAAAATGGCGCTCTCCCCTCCAAAACGCGATGGAAAAGTGATCGCAAAGTGGAGTCCGGGTCACTCTCCGGCGTCTTCCGCCGGCGGAGGAACGGCGGCGGCCACTCCGCGCGGACGCAGGCTGTGCATCGCGATTCCCGCCGCGACGGAGGCGTTGAGGGAATTGACGTGGCCGCACTGCTCGATGGAGACGATGTGGTCCGCCATGTTCAGGATGAACTGGCCGACGCCCCGGTCCTCCCCGCCGACGACGAGCAGCACCTTCTCCCCCGGCATTCCGTTCAGCGAGTCGAGCTCGCTCTTGCCGTGGGCGTCGAGGGCGAGGATCTTGTAGCCGCGCTCCTTGGCCTCCCGAGCGTAGCGGTTGGAATCCTTCTCGCGGGCTATTCGCATGAACTCCGCCGCGCCCGCCGACACCTTGACGACGCTCGGGTACACCTCCGGAACACCCTTCACGGGCAGAAAGACGTTGCCGAAACCGAAGATCTCGGCGCTCCGCAGGATGGCGCCCACGTTGTGCGGGTCCTCCACGTTGTCGAGCAGGAGCAGCCGGTCCGGTCCGAAGATCTCCTCCCACGGCGCGTACGGGTAGAGGCTCGTCCGGATCACCGCGCCCTGATGTTCGTCGCTGCCGCAGAGCTGCGTCAGGCGCCCGCGATCCGTGTACTGGATCGGAATGCCGTTCTTTTCCAGCAGGGCGACGAGCTTCTTGAGGCGCGCGCTGTCCCGCGTGGCGTCGTTCACAAAGGCGTCGTAAAACTTGCGCCGACCCGCGCGCAGGGCCTCGAAGCAGGGGTTGAGCCCATAAAGGAATTCACGGGTGGAAGGTGCCATTCCCCATCGGAACCCGGTGACGGGCGCGTGGCAATCCTCTTCTTTGCCGACTACACCACCGGGCGCATCACGACTTTGGCCACCCGGAGGCGGTCCATGGTCTCCACCTCGAACTCCCAGCCGTTCCAGCGGAAGGAGGCGCCCTCCACCGGCATGCCGCCGAGCCTTTCCGTGACGAAGCCCCCGAGGGTCACGAAGGCGGCCTCGCCCTCGCCCGGGAGCGGCGGCAGGGAAAAGCGGCGGCGCAGCTCCCCGACGGAGAGCGCTCCGTCCACCATCCACGAGCCGTCCGGGCGGCGCTTGGTCGCCTCGCCGGGCCGCTCGCCCTTGTCGGGAAGCTCGCCGACGATGGCCGCCATCACGTCGATCAGGGTCACCATGCCCTTCACGAGGCCGAATTCGTCCGTTACGAGGGCCCGCTGCTTCTTCTTTTTGCGGAAGAGGTCCAGCACCTCCACCGCCGTGAGGGTGTCCGGCACAAAGAGCGGCTTTTCCAGATTCGCGCGGATGCTGCCGGGAACGCCCGCCGCCATGTTCGCCCACAGGGCCTTGACGCCCACCATGCCGAGGATTTCGTCGGGATTGCCCCGGCAGACGGGGAAGTGCGAGTGGCCACTTGTGACGATTTTCCGCCAGTTGATTTCGTCGGGGTCGTCGATGTCCAGCCACACGATGCGCGTGCGGTGCGTCATGATCTCCGTCACGGGGCATTCGTCCAGACGCAGGACGCCCTCCACCATGTGGCGCTCGCCCTTGTGGAAGACGCCCGCGCTCGTGCCCTCGGCCATGAGGGAGGAGATTTCCTCCTCGGTCGGCGGGGCTTTCTTCTCGTCGTCGAGGGAAAAGAGCCGCAAAAGGGCGTTGGAACTGCCCGCGAGGACCCAGACGATCGGCGCGGCGACCTTGGAGAGGAGCAGCATGGGCCGTGCGACGATGGCGGCCACCGTCTCGGGGCTGCGCAGCGCCACGCGCTTGGGGACGAGCTCGCCGACGAGGATCGAAAGGAAGGTGATGGAGCAGACGACCGCCACGAGGGCGATCTCCTCCGAGGCCGCCTTCAAAAAGGCGATCCGCGCGAGAAACAGCGCGAGGGAGTCCGAAATCGCCACCCCGCCGTACGCGCCCGCCACGATGCCGACGAGGGTGATGCCCACCTGCACCGTGGAAAGGAAACGGTCCGGATTCTCCGCGAGGGACAGGGCGATCCCCGCGTTTTTGGAGCCCGCCTCGGCCCGCGCCTTCAGCACCGCCTTGCGCGAGGAGACCACCGCGATTTCCGACATCGCCAGTACTCCGTTCACAAGAACGAGCAGGAGGATGATCGCGATTTCGGGCAGCAGGCTCATGAACAGGGCAAAACCCAAACAGGGCTCATTCTTTGCCGGAATGCGCCCCTTCGCAAGAAGATCGGTTCATTTGCGGGCAAAAGAAGACCCGCGCCGGAACGAATCCCGGCGCGGGTCCCGAAAAACGGGATCGGATGCGTGCTAGCTCTCCATGTAGGCGCGGTTGGCGCGGACAAGGTCGAGGCGCTGCTTCACGCAGAGGTGGCTCTTCAGCGGATCGGGCGGCGTGTTTTTGCAGTAATCGACGAGCTTGTCGATGGTGCTCGTCGCCACGTGGAGGCGCGTGTCGCTACTGGCATAGTAGATGAAGACGTTGCCGTCGGGTGTCGCGCACCAGCCGTTACTGAAAAGGACGTTCGACACGTCGCCGACCCGCTCGCCGCCCTCGGGCGCCAGGAAGTAACCGCCGGGCGTGTAGATCACCTTGGAGGGATCGTCGAGGCTCGTCATGAACATGTAGAGGACGTAGCGCAGGCCCGCCGCGCAGCCGCGCACCCCGTGTGCCAGATGCAGCCAGCCCTCCTTGGTCTTGATCGGGGCCGGGCCCTGACCGTTCTTCATCTCCTTGATCGTGTGGTACTGGCGGGGCTCGAAGGCGCTCTCGCTGGTCACCACGGCGGGGTTCATGCTCTTGGAGAAGGCCCAGCCGATGCCGCCGCCCTTGCCCGCCTCGATGAAGCTGTCCTGTGGGCGGGTGTAGAAGGCGTATTGGCCCTTCACGAATTCCGGGTGCAGTACGACGTTCCGCTGCTGGGCGCTCGGGCTCTTGAAGTCCGGCAGGCGCTCCCACGTGTGGAGGTCCTTCGTCCGGACGATGCCGCACTGGGCCACGGCGCTCGAAAGGTCGCCCTCCGGGGCATTCGGATCCTTGCGTTCCACGCAGAAGATGCCGTAGATCCAGCCGTCTTCGTGTTGCGTCAGCCGCATGTCGTACACGTTCGTCGGGGCGTCCTTCTCGTCCAGCTCGGGGATGAGGCAGGGCTCCTCCCGGAAACGGAAGCCGTCGAGGCCCGTCTCGCTCTCGGCCACGGCGAAGAAGCTCTTGCGGTCCGCGCCCTCGGTGCGGATGACCAAAAGAAAACGTCCATCCAGATAAATCGCGCCCGCGTTGAAGGCCGCGTTGATCCCGAGGCGCTCCATCCCATAGGGATTGGTCTGCGGGTTCATGTCGTAGCGCCAGGCGATCGGCACGTGCGCCGCGGTGACGACGCAGTCCTTCCAGCGCTGCACGATGCCGTTGTCCCAAGTGGAATAGTCCGGCAGGTTGCGGCGGTTGATGAGAACTTCCTGCTCGGCGAGCTGGCGGAGGATGCGTGGATGGAGGGGTTTGTTCATGGTCATGAGAGGGGCCGTTTGTGGATCGACGGACCGAAGACATCATTTGAAGTGGAGGGGATTGCCTCGTCAAAACTTCTTTGGATGTCGGCGCAAAGAGTCTCTGCTTTGACGGAAATGGGCACGGGGATGAGCTTTTTGCTCATCTTTCGTGCAACAAAACTCAAATTATGCCACACCCTGTCGGCGGCAGAGTTCGTCGTAGAGCTTGCAGCTCATGCGCAGCTCTTCGTGTTTGCCCTCGGCGACGATCGCGCCGCGGTCGATCACCACGATGCGGTCGGCGTCGCGCACGGTGGAGAGCCGGTGCGCCACGGTGATGGAGGTGCGTCCCGCGAAGAGCCGGGTGATCGCGTCCTTGATGTGCGACTCGCTCTCGGAATCGAGCGCGCTCGTCGGTTCGTCGAAGAGGACGATCCGGGGGTCTTTTAGGAAAAGCCGCGCGATGGCGAGGCGCTGCTTCTGCCCGCCGGAGAGCTTTGCGCCGCGTTCGCCAAGGATTGTGGCAAGCCCCTGTGGCAGCTCGCGGACGAAGCCTCCGGCATTGGCTGCATCAAGGGCGTTCCACATCTCGTCGTCGCTCGCCCCGGGTTTGCCAAGGCGCAGGTTCTCGGCGATCGTCCCGGCGAAGAAGAGACTCTCCTGCAGGACGATGCCCATCTGTGCGTGCAGGTCCCTCTGCGCGTAGCTGGAGAGCGGCTCGCCGTCCAGCAGCACGGTGCCTTCGTCCGGGTCGTGGAAGCGCAGGACGAGCGAGAGGATCGTGGACTTGCCCGCACCGCTCGGGCCGACGAGGGCAAGTCGTTCCCCGGCGGCAATTTTGAGGTTCAGACCCGTCAGCACCGGGCCTTCCCCGGCGTCGGAAACGGGGTAGCGGAAGCGGACGTTCCGGAATTCGATCGCCCCAAGCACGTTCTCCAGCTTCTTCGGGTTCTCCGGATCCTTCACGAGGGGCTGCTCGGCAAAGAACGCGGCGAGGCGGTCCATCGCGGCGACGCTCCCCATGAGTCCGGAGAAGGTGAAGACGAGCCCCTGCACGACGCCCGAGAGCTGGAGCCAGTAACCCCAGAAGGCCGCGAGGTCTCCCGCCTTGAGCGCGCCCTTGTAGATCCACGCCGCGCCGATGAAAAGGATGGCCAGAGGCGCCACGAAGCGAGTCACCGTCTGCATCGCGTCGGTGAAGGCGTTCTGCCATTTGGCCGCCTTCTCGCGCTGGGAGAGCAGGTCGTCACTCTTGCCGCGCACCTGCATCTCCGCGTAGTCCTCGCGCGAGTAGGCCTTGAGCAGACCGAAGATCCCCACGTACTCCGTCACCGCGCTCGAAACCTCGCCCGAGGCGTCGCGCACCTGCCGGTGCCAGCGGCGCAGCGGCGGCAGCGCCACGAGGGTCATCGCCGCGATGGCAAGGAGCATCGCGATGCAGATGAGGGCGAGCTGTACGTTGATCATCAGCATCATGACGATGCTGTAAATGAGCAGCGCCGGTCCCCAGACGATCGTCATCACAAAGCCCGCCGCGTTCACCACGGCCTCCACGTCGCTGTTCAGGCGCGCATTGATTTCGCCCACGCGGTACCGCTGGAAGAAATCGACGCTCATGCGCAGAACGTGCCGGTAGAGCGCCACCTGCAAATTCCGGCAGAAACGCATGAAGCCCACCGTGGACAGGACGTGGAAAAAGTAAGCCCCCGGCAAGAATACGATCATCAGCGCCGCGCCGAGCCAGAGCATCGGCCAGAAGCCGCCATGCATGAAGGCCGCCGCGTCCTGCTGAACGGCGTTCAGGGCATAGCGGAAGAACATCGGCACGCTCGCCTGCGCCGCCGCGTCCACAAGGCCGAGGAAGAGGCCCGTGTACAGGCACACGCGCCCGCCCTTGAGGTAGGGCCGCATGCTCCCCCAGCTGAACTTTTTCCGCTCCGCCCCGTTCTGCGTCATGTCCCAAATTCGTACCGAAAGCGCCGCGCCGCGCAAGCGGATAGAGAAGGCCCGAAACGAGGCGGAAGACGCGCTGGCATCCTCGAATCCGGGGCAGAAAAAAGCCCGCCCCGACACGAGACGGACTTTCGCAAAAGACATGGGTGAGGTTGCCGGTCAGGCCTTTTTCTGACAGGCGATGACTCGGTACAACAGCGCGCCGACAACGCCGCCCAGGATCGGGGCGACCCAGAAGAGCCACACCTGCTGGAGCGCCCAGCCGCCCTCGTAAATCGCCACGCCGAGACTCCGGGCCGGATTCACGGAGGTGTTCGTCACCGGGATGCTGACAAGGTGGATGAGCGTGAGGCACAGGCCGATCGCGATCGGCGCGAGCCCCGCCGGGGCGCGGCTGTCGGTGGAGCCCATGATGACGAAGAGGAAGATCGCCGTCATGACGACCTCGCAGACGAACGCGGCGCAAAGTCCGTAACCGCCGGGGGAGTGAATCCCGTAACCGTTGCAGGCAAAACCGCCCTCCAGCGAGAATCCCGCCTTGCCGCTCGCGATGAGGTAAAGGACTCCCGCGGCGACGATTCCGCCGCCGACCTGTGCAACGATGTAGGGAAGAATCTCCTTCGCCGGGAAGCGTCCGCCGCTCCAGAGGCCGAGGGTGACGGCGGGGTTCAAGTGGCATCCGGAAATGTGCCCGATCGCATAGGCCATCGTAAGGACGGTGAGGCCGAAGGCGAGGGCCACGCCGACAAAGCCGATGCCGAGCCCCGGAAAGGCCGCCGCCAGCACGGCGCTGCCGCATCCGCCGAGGACCAGCCAGAACGTTCCGATGAATTCCGCCAGATATTTTTGCATGGGGTTCCTTGTCGTATTGTGAGTGTTGATTCCCGGTATTCGCCGGTGCATGAAAAATAGGCGCGGGGAAAGAGGATGACAATCCGTATCCCCCGCGTCCGGCGACGTTCGGGTGAAATGGAAGAAACGTTTCGGGAACCGGGGCAGGGGAGGCGCCGGGGCTATGGAAAGCGAGGCCGTGAGGCTGCGAACAGGCTGCTAACATCTCGACAGGCACCCGCCTCATTCCTTTGATGGATCCGCAATGAACTACTCCCAGCTTGTGAAGCCCTCGATTGCGGGGGTTCCGGTTTACATCCCGGGGAAGCCCATCGAGGTCGTCGCCCGCGAACTTGGCATGGAGCCCTCCTCCCTCGCCAAGATGGCCTCCAACGAAAACCCCCTCGGCAGCTCGCCGAAGGGCCTGCGCGCGGCAAAGGCGGCGCTTGCCGAGGCCTTCATGTATCCGGAGAACAGCGCGTTCTTCCTGAAAGCGAAGCTCGCCGCGAAGCTCGGCGTGACGCCGGAGAACCTCGTCGTCACCGCGGGCTCGAACGAGATCATCTATCTTTTGGGCGACCTGTTCCTCGCGCCGGGCGTGGAGGTTGTGATGAGCAAGCCCTGCTTCATCACCGGGAAGATCGTGACGCTGCTCAACGGCGCCAAGCCCGTCGAGGTGCCGCTGAAAGAAGATCTTTCGCAGGACCTCGACGGCCTGCTCGCGGCGATCACGCCCGCGACGCGCCTCGTGTACCTGCCGGACCCGAACAACCCTACCGGCACCGTCATTTCTCCGGAGGCGCTGGACAAATTCGTCGCGTCGCTGCCGGATCACGTGGTCCTCGTGTACGACGAGGCCTACCGCGAGTACCGCAGCGACATCCCGGATTCGGTCAAGTATGTGAAGCAGGGCAAAAAGGTCGTCGCGATGCGCACCTTCTCCAAGATTTACGGCCTCGCGGGTCTGCGCGTGGGCTACGCGGTGTGCGAGCCGGAGATGGCCGCGCTCATCGACCGCGTGCGCCCGCCCTTCGACGTGTCGGTGCCCGCCCTCGCGGCGGCGCTGGCGGCGGCGGACGATACGGCGTGGGTCAAAAAGTGCCACAAGGCGAACGCCGAGGGCCTCGCCTACCTGCAAAAGGAGCTTTCCGCCCTCGGACTAAAACCGGTGGCGGGTGAGGCGAACTTCCTGCTCGTCCACTTCGGGCCGCGCGCGAAGGAGATTTTCGTGCAGCTTGAGAAGAAGGGCTTCATCATCCGGCCCGTGGCCAATTACGGACTGCCGGAACACCTGCGCATCAGCGTGGGCACTTCCGCGCAGAACGCGGGCCTTGTGGCGGCGATCGCCGGGATCGTCGGCACTTCGTCGCGATGAACGCCGCCGACGCCAGTCTCTGGTCCCTCGCGCCCGTCGGGGTTTTGTTCATCCTCTCGAACGCCCTGCTCGTCGCCTCGGAGCTGGCGCTATTGCGCGCGTGTCTGGCGCACTTCGAGCCCGGCCTTGCGGATCGCCTGCGCGAGGAGCCCTCCACGCGGAGACTGTTGGACGACGCCGAGGGCACGGCGCGGCTGCTCAGAACGGCCAGCTTCCTCGGCGCGGGCTGCTATGCGCTCGTCCTTTTCCGGATGGGGTACGTCGCGTATTTCCGGGCGGGCGGGGAGGGGCTTTTCCCGCTTCTGGCGGCTGGGTTGCTCCTGGCCTGCGGGACGGGTCTCTTTCTCTTTTTCGGCGTCCTTCTGCCGCGCGTGGCGGGTTTGCGCCACCCGGAGGGCACCCTGCGCCTGGCCGCGCGGGCTCTCTACCTGTATGCGCCGCTCGATTATCTCGTGGTGAAGCCCATGCGCTTTCTTGTGAGCGCCTTCATGCGAAGGGTGGGGGTGCGCGACGTGCCGGGGCTGGAATCGCTCGGCTTCGAGGAGCAGATCGAGCGCGAGGACTCCGGTGAGGATTCGCTGCCGCCGATGGCGCGCCGGATCTTCAAGAACGCGCTGGAGATGCGCGGCCTTGTGGTGAGCGACGTCCTCTTGCCGCGCCATCAGGTGCAGTGGATGGACCTGAACGACAGCGTGGAGGCGAATCTGCGCCTTGCCCGGGAGACCGGTCACACGCGGTTCCCCCTCTGCATCGGGGACCTCGACCGCTGCGTGGGCCTGATCCACATCAAGGACGTCTTCCGGCGCGGAAGCGGGCCGCGCGGGCTGGACCTGCGCAAGTTGAAACGCGAGATCCTGCGCATTTCACCCGAGACGAGCGTGGAGGAGGCGATGCACACGCTGCTCTCCCGCCGCCAGCACATGGCCCTTGTCGTCGATGAATTTCGCGGCGCGGAGGGCATCGTGACGTTGGAGCGGTTGCTGGAGCTTCTCGTGGGCGACATCCGCGACGAATTCGACCAAGAGGAGGACAACATCCGCCGCATGCCCAACGGCGAGTATTCCGTCGCGGGCCTCGCCCCGGCCTACGAGGTGGAGCGCGCGCTGGAGATGGAGTTCGCCGACCGCGAGGTATCCACCTTCGGCGGGCAGATCACCGCATTTCTGGGCCGCATCCCCGCGCAGGGCGAGCGTCTCAGGCTGGACGGCCTCGACATCGTGGTGACCGAGGTGGATGAGCGCCGCGTGATCCGCGCCCGCGTCCACCGGCTTCCTACCGACCCGGAGGAGGAATAGGCGCTCCCGGAGGAGGACCCTTGCGGAGCTTTACGGGGCTGCCGCCGGAAACGACGATCGTCATCTCGAAGGAGTCCACGAGTTCGCCCGTGTCCGGACGGTTGAGCCGCATGACGAGCTTTGTCGAGCCCTCCTTCATTCCGCGGAAATCATACTCGGTGGAGGAGATGCGGGCCAGGGCTCCGACGACGACGCTTCCCATCGTCCGAGGCTCCCCGTTGAGGTCCACGATTGCGCGGTCCAGCTCCACGATCTCCCACCTACCGCCCACGGTGATGTTCGTCAGGAGTCGCACCATGATCGGCTCGCCCATCTTCACATGGATCGTGCTGCCGCTGTCGCCGGCGTCGTAGGTGGGGGGCTTTCCGCCCGTGCCGCAACCGGAAAGAACCGCCACGAAGCCGAGGAGGAGGCAGACGAGAAAGAGACGGGAGAAGGGATTGGGGTTGCGATCGGAGTGCATGAGATGTTTCCGGGTTGATTACGGGCGGTTCGGGAGGCGAGCCGGTCGTGTGAGGAGGATATCCGCCCACTCGCCGTCGATGCGGCTGCGCGCCTCGCAGGCGCCCCAGAGGGCGCGTGCCTGCGATTCAAAGACCGATTTCACGTCCCCGACTTCGCGGGCCATGATGCCGCTCAAGACCAGTTTGCCGCTGGGGGCGACACTGCGGACAAGGAGCGCCGCGTTTTCGGCAAGGACGTTCGCCAGTATGTTCGCTAGGACCAGATCCGACTGTCCCCGGGCAAGACCTTCCTCAAGTCCGCAGGCGCGGAAGGAAATGGCCCCGCCCACGCCGTTGGCCAGCGCGTTTTCACGGCTGATGCGCACCGCCTCGGCGTCGATGTCGAAGCCCGACACCGTGCCGAAGCCGAGTTTGGCCGCGCTGATGGCAAGGATGCCCGAACCGCAGCCCGCATCGGTCACGGAACGCTCCGCGAGATTCCCCGCCCATTCTGACGCCACCTCGGTCAGGCGGATGGCGCAAAGGCGCGTGGTCTCGTGGTTGCCGGTGCCGAAGGCCATGCCGGGGTCCAGATACACCGCCTTGGCGCCGCGCGGCAGGGGATACTGGTTCTTGAGCCACAGGGGCACCCAGTGCAGATCCCCGATGAACCACGGGCGGAAATGGTCGCGGTAGGCCTCCTTCCAGTCACGGTCCAGCACGCGGCTCACCACTGGCTTTTCCGGCAGTTCCCTGAAGCTCTGGCGCAGCAGCGCGTAGGACTTGAGACCCTCCTCCTCGGAGTCGAAGTAGCCGATGAGGTCCACGATGCTGCGGATGCGGTCCTCGCGGATGGTCCACGAGGGGACCTCCATCTCCATCAGGCGCTCCTCGAAGCCGGTGCTTTGGCTGCGGTCAAGTTCTGCGATGAGCTGAATCATGGAATGAGTGCGATTGCGGATGGCTTATTTTGCAGGGTTCTCCGGATCGGAGAAGAGATGCCATTTGTCCCCGCGCTGATGGAAGAACTCCTTTGTGATGATCCAGAGGTGAACCTTGCTCGATTTGTTGACGTCGTCGATGTAGGCTATAGGGCCGGGGGCAGTGTTGTCGCCAGTCTTGGAAAGGGCGATGCCGCCGGGAAAGCTCAGGCTGTTCGCCTTGCGACCCTCGATGTCATACACGGCCACCACAATGGTTTTCGGCGCGCGGAAGTACCAGTAGGAATCGTCCTGGGCCTCCAGATAATACTTTCCCATCGGGAATTCGATGCCCTGCGTGGGATCGCGCAGGTCGTCCACATCCTTGAGCGGCTTGGTCACGACAAGGAAGATGTCCTTGCTGGCCGCGTCAAAGACGCGGACATGCTTTTCGATCAGGTTTTCCTCGGTTTTCGTCGCGCAACCGGGCAGAAGGGAAAGAATCGCCGCAAAGGCGAAGATCGTGAAAAGGCGTCGTTTTGACATGGGTGAGAAGGGATTGCCGGGTACTTACGATCCTTGGACCGGTTGCGCCGCGGATTGTTGCGCCGCGGCGTCCTTTTCCGCAAGAAGCCGGATTACCGCAGGCAGAAGGCGGTGTTCGGCGGCGTGGACTTTCGCCTCCAGCGATTCAAGGGTGTCACCCTCCTCGATGCGCACGGCCTCCTGGCCGAGGATCGGGCCGCAGTCGAGCCCCGGCGTCACGGAATGCACCGTGCAACCGGTGATCTTCACGCCATGGCGGAAGGCCTGTTCGATGGAATGCAGGCCCGGAAAGCTCGGAAGCAGGCTAGGGTGCAGGTTGATGATGCGTCCGGGAAAGGCGGAAAGGAAGCGGTCGTGGATCACGCGCATGAAGCCCGCCAGCACCACGAAATCGGCGCCGCTTTCCCGGATCGTGCGGGCGTAATCGTCCTCCGCGTCGTCGCTCATCTTGGTCTTGAATGGGCCCGGGGAAAGGAAACGGGCCGGAATGCCGAAGCGTTCGCCAAGGGTGAGGATGCGCGCCTCGGGCCTGTCGCTGACGATGAGGACGGGGACGGCACGGCCCAGACGGCCCGCCTTCCATTCGGACAGGATCGCCTCCGCATTGCTGCCCGTACCGGAACCAAGGATTGCGAACTTCACCGAGAATCAGCCCCTTTGATGGTTTGTTTCCGACAATGGTTACGAGAATCGGATCGGCGCTGCAACTGCAATCGCCCCCGGTACGGGTACAGAAGACGCCCGCCGAAAGAAGACGCCTTCTCCCGGCGGGCGAAAAGAACGGAAGGGGGTTATTCCTCCGGCACGAGACCCTCGGGAACGTCCTCGTTGGAATAGACGTTCTGCACGTCCTCAAGGTCGTCCAAGGCTTCCACGAGGTTGCCCACCTTGCGCGCCGTCTCGGCGTCGGCAACGGGGATGAGGCTCGTCGGAATGTAGGCGATCTCGCTCTCGTCCGGGGAGATGCCCGCGTCGGAAAGAGCCTGCGCCAGTTTGTCGAAGGCGCCGATGGGGCAGAGGACCTCGAAGGCGTCGCCCTCGGTCTTTACGTCGTCCGCACCGTTGTCGAGGGCCAGCTCCATGAGCTTGTCCTCGCCCACTTTCTCCTTGGAAATGATGAACTGGCCCTGCTTGTTGAAGAAGCGGGCGAGCGAGCCGGGGCCCGCAAGGTTGCCGCCGTGCTTGCCGAAGGTGCTGCGCACCTCCGAGGCGGAGCGGTTCTTGTTGTCCGTCGTCACCGTGAGGATGACGCCGACGCCGCCCGGGGCGTAGCCCTCGTACACCATCTCGATGTATTCGGCGCCGGGAAGTTCGCCCGTGCCCTTGAGGATGGCGCGTTCGACATTTTCGGCGGGCATGTTCGCCGCCTTGGCCTTGAGGAGCAGGGTGCGCAGTCGGGGATTGGCGTTGGGATCCTTGCCGCTCGCGCGGGAGGCGAGCGTCAGCTCCTTGGAAAGAACCGAGAAGATCTTACCCTTCTTGGCATCGATAAGCGCCTTGTGGTGCTTTGTGGTGGCCCATTTGCTGTGTCCGGACATGTGTGTGAAATTTGAAGGATGACACGTTTCCCCCCGGGGTTGCATGCGGGGAATTTGGCGGGTCATCGTGAACGAGAGGTCCTGCGGAGTCAATTCCAACGAAAACGGAATTGAGGGAAGTCGGGGATTTTGCTTTTCCCGGGGGGCGTTTTGCCCCAGCCTGCCCCATTCCTCATGAAGGCGGCGATACTCTATGTGGCGGCGGTGCTTGTCGCGAATCTCACGGCGACAGCGTTTTTTCCCTTCCCGGTCTTCGGGCAGGTGGCGATCGGTACGCTCGTCTTCGGCGTCACCTTCACCCAGCGGGACCGCATGCACCGCGCGGGCGGGCGGCGGCTCGTGTACAGGACGATTGCCGTGGCGGCGATTCTCACGCTGGCGCTGCTTCTTTCGGGAACCTATGTCTGGGGAGCGCCGCTGACGGATTACTTCACTTCACGCGGTTGGGAGTGGCTTGCCGCCAGCAGCGGGAGCCTCGCACAGGGCGGACCTAGGGTGTTCGTCGCCTCGTTTCTTGCCATTGTCCTTGCCGAAACGGCGGACACCGAGATCTACCACCACCTGCGGGAGCGGTCGTGGGCGGTGCGCGTGTTGCACTCCAACGCCGTGAGCATCCCGATGGATTCCATCCTCTTCAACACCGTGGCCTTCGCGGGGCTCTTTGCGCCGATGATGCTCGTGCAGATCATCTTCGGCGAGGTGGTGGTGAAATTCAGCGTCAGCGCGGCCTACGCCCTTGTTCCGCAAAAGCTCCCGGACGGAGCGTCTCCCCGCAGCTGACTTCGCGCCAGTCCTCCACCTGCAACTGGGGATTGCGGCGGCCCTTCCACACATTCCAAGTGAGCCGTGCCGCAAGGTCCACGGGCACCCCCGCGGGGGGGGACGCGCCCGCCCGTCCGCCACGCCACGCAGCCGAGGCGTCCGAAGGGTGTCTCGATGGAGAACCGGCAGTGCCCGCTCCCGAAGGTGGAGGCAGGGTAGGAAAGCCTTGCGCTCCGGATGCCGAGGACCGGCTCGGGGTTGCCTTGTCCGAAGGGTCCGAGGCTCTCGATCTCGCGGAAGAGGTTCTCGGAAAGCTCCGATGGCGAAACCCATCCGGCGATGTCGAGGGAAGGTTCCGCCGCGCCTCTGGCAAGATGCCGCGCGACGGCCCCGCAGAGCGCCGTGCGAAAGGCGTCGAGGTTTTCCGGACGCAGGGACACACCCACGGCCATTGGGTGACCTCCCCAGGTTTCCAGAAGGGCGGCGCAGTCCGCCAGCGCGAGGGTGAGGTCCACGCCCGCGACGCCGCGCCCCGAGCCCTTCAGAAGACCGCTCTCGTCGCTGCAAAGGACGATGGCGGGCCGCAGGAAGTGCCCGGCGAGGCGGCTCGCCACGATACCGGCCACGCCCGGGTGCCAGTTGGGTGAAAAGAGGACGATCGCGGGGGTCTCCGGCAGGGCGGCGACCATCTCCACCGCCTCGGCGGCCATCGTCCGCTCGATCTCCTGCCGCTCGCGGTTCATGCGGTCGAGCGCGCGGGCGCTATCCAGACAGGTGGCCCAGTCGCCCCCGCGCAGCAGCTCCACCGCGGTTCCGGCGTCGGCCAGCCGTCCGCTCGCGTTGATGCGGGGCGACAGGCGGAAGGAAATGTCGAAGGGGGTGACCGGCTGGTCCGGCTCGATGCCGGAAACTTCAAAAAGGGCGGCAAGACCCGTGCGCGCTGTGGAGCGCAGCCGCTCCAGTCCCTTGCGCGCGAGGATGCGGTTCTCGCCCGTCAGGCTCACGAGGTCCGCAATGGTTCCCATCGCGACCAGGTCCAGCGTCTCGCGCAGGTCGATCGCCCCCGCCGTTTCGTCGCCGGCCTGACGCAGGTCCTTGAGGAGGGCGTGCGCCAGCTTGAAGGCGAGGCCCGCCGTGCAGAGGTCGGTCCACGCCGAGGCGGGATCGTCAAAGAGGTGGGGGTTCACGAGCACCGCGCCGGCCTTCGAGGCATCCTCGCCACGGCTCGTGTGGTGGTCGAGGATCACTAGGTCCGTGCCGAGACTCTTCAGCCAGCGGGTCTCCTCCGCACTGTTCGTCCCGCAGTCGAGGGCCAAGAGCAGGTCCGGACGCCCGTCCTCCAACATCCGCTCCAGCGCCGTGCGGGAAAGGCCGTAGCCCTCCTCCATACGGCGTGGCAGGATGTAGCGAGGGGCGATGCCAAAGCGCGCCAGAAGGTCGAGTACGATCACCGTCGCCGTCACCCCGTCCACGTCGTAATCGCCGAAGACGGCGATCGACTCGCCCTTCGTCATGGCCTCGCGCAGGCGCTTCACCGCTGCGGGCATGTTCTTCACCGCGAAGGGGTCCGCCATGTTCCCGAGCCGGGGATCCAAAAAGGAGCGCGCCTCCTCCGGGGATGCGAACCCCCGCTGTGCCAGAAGAGAGGCCGTCACGTTCCCCACTTCGAGGGCTTCGCCGAGGAGGTGGGCCAATTCGGAGGAGCAGGATGTTTCCTTCCAGAGCACGGTGAGTGAGAAAGTGGATTGTTTTCGGGCAAAAAGAGCGCCGCGGGAACGTTCTTGTTCCCGCGGCGCCGAAGTTGGTTCGCGGAGACTTCCCCGCGGAAGGGAGGCGCACTTTCGCCGCGCCAACCGCAAATGTCTAGGAACGCTGCTCCACGCCCTCGCCGGTTTCCCACTCGTAGGTCGTCTTGTCGGTGTGGGCCTCCACCTCGCGGCGCTCGCCCTTGTGATACCAGAAGAAGATCGGGCTTGCGATGAAGATGGAGGAGTAGGTGCCGGTGAGAATGCCGATGAGGAACACGAGCGAGTAATCGACCACCACGCCCGCCGCGAAGATGAACAGCGCCAGCGTCGCGAAGAGGGTGGTGAGGCTCGTGAGGATCGTGCGCGAAAGGGTGCGGTTGATCGCCAGATGGATCACGTCCTTGAGGTGCATCGTCGGGTTCAGCTTGAGCTCCTCGCGGATTCGGTCGAAGACGACGATCGTGTCGTTGATCGAATAGCCGAGGACCATCAGGATCGAAGCGATCATGGAGCTGGTGAACTGGCCCGAACCGATTCCACAGACGTTGCCGAGGAACACATAGAGCCCCACTGTCATCAGTCCGTCGTGCGCCGTGGAGACCACCGCGCCGATGCCGTAGCCCCACTCGAAGCGCAGGGCCACGTAAAGACCGATGCCAAGAAGGGCGAGAACGAGCGAGATCGTGGCGCTGCGGGCCACCTCGGCGCCGACGGACGGGCCGATGTGGGTGATGCCGGTGACGCCAAGGCCCGCATCCGGGTATGCCTTCGCGACAGCGTCGGCATAGGCGAGGCCCATTTCCGGACGCGTCTGGAGCTTGAGGCTGGTTTCCTCGGTGCCGATGATGGTGAGGAAGGCCGCGTTCACCTCGCCGAAGCCTTCCTTGGCGAGCACCGCTGCGTAGGAATCCCTGAGGGACTTGTCCGAGGCGGGGACCTTGCCTGCCAGGGCGCGGATGTCGGAGACGGACATCTGCGAGAATTTGGTGACGTCGGCGATCGAAAGATCCTTCTTCACGGACATCGTCACCTCGTCGCCGCCGGTGAAGTCAACGCCGAACATGCTGTTCCAGTAGATGACCACGCAGACCATGCCCAGCGCCACGATGCTCCACGAGCCGATGAAGGCCGGCCAACGGTAGTTCATGAACTGGATGTTGCTCTTGTGGAACAGCTCGAAGCCCAGGAGGCGGCGCAGGAGGTTCTTCTCCACGAGGAACTCCATGATGAAGCGGCTGAAAATAAGCGCGCAGAAAAGGGTGCCGAGGATGCCGAGCGTCAGGGTGAGGCCGAAGCCCTTCACCGGGCCCGTGCCAAGCCACATGAGAAGGAGCGAAGTCACCATCGTCGTCAGGTTCGAGTCCACGATCGTGGCCAAGGCCTTGTCATAGCCAATCTTGAGGGCCGTGACGCGGCTCTTGCCCAGGCGCAGTTCCTCGCGCACGCGCTCCAAGATCAGGATGTTCGAGTCCACCGCCATGCCGACGGTGAGGACGAGGGCCGCCACGCCGGGCAGCGTGATCGTCGCGCCCACGTAGCACATGCCCGCGAGGGTGAGGAGCATGTTGAAGGCGACGGAAATGACCGCCACGACGCCCGAGCCCCAGTAGTAAACGACCATGAAGCCGATAACCAGAAGGCTGCCGATGACCGCGGCCTGGAAGCTGGCCGTCTTGGCGCCCTCGGCGAGGGTGGAGCCCACTTCGTTCTGCTCGGCGACCTCAAGGCCGACTTCGAGCGGGTTGGAAAGGACGCTGGCGAGGTTTTCCGCCTCTCGCTGGGTGAAGTTGCCGGTGATCTGGGCGTTGCCGCCGGTGATGGGCTCGCGCACCGTTGGGGCGCTCTTGAGCTGGCCGTCCAGAATGATGGCGAGCTGGCCGACCGTGCCGGTTGCCTCGTTCTCCTTGGCCATGCGGGTGGTGATGTCGGCGAACTGCTGCTTGCCCTTGCTGTTGAAGGACATCGTCACCATGTACTCGCCATAGCTGCCGATCACGGCGCTCGCCCGTTCGATCCCCTTGCCCGTCATGTCCGGGATGTTCTTGATGAAGTAGGGAATCTCCTGAATCTGGCCGGTCTTCGGGTCCTCGCGCTCCTCGACCATCATGTGGTAGCCGACGGGGGCCACGCTCGTTTCGCGCGGCGAGACCGTGCGGTTCACCGTGGAGAATTCCAGCAGGGCGGGCTTGCCGATCGTGCTGATGATGTCCGGGTTGTCCTTGGTGGAGACGCCGGGCATCTGCACCTCGATGGCGTCGGTGCCCTTGACGCGGATGATGGGCTCGGCGACGCCCAGGGAGTCCACGCGCTTGCCGATGATCTCGCGCGCCTTGTCCATCTGGCTCGTCCGCTCGTACTCGTTGCCGGAAAGCTGCTGGGCCTTCGCGCGGAAGGTCACCGAGACGCCGCCCGCAAGGTCCAGACCGAAGCGCACCTTGCCGTGGCTCTTCTGGAGGAGGACGCGCAGGATGATCTCGTTCTTCTTGTTGACGTTGGTGACGTCCGTCAGCTTGTACTGCGGGAAGAAGTGGGCGAGGTCCACCTGCTGTTCCCTGCCGATCTGCGCAAGCGCCACGTAGAGGCTCGGCGCCTTGCCCGAATCAATGCGTCCCTGCGCCTGCTTGAGAAGGGCGTCGAAGCCGTCGCGGTCCGCGGTCACCTTCTCGGTGACAAACGTTGCGAAGGGAGTGTCCGCTACCGGGAGGATTGCGGTGAGCGCCCACGCGAGAACGAGTGCGGAGACGAGGAATTTCCAGAGGATTCTGCCTTTCATGGGCTGGCCGGGGGTTCGGGAAGGGGTTGCTTGAAAAGAGCCGGGACTACTTCGACTCGGGCGTCACCTTGGTGCTGATGAAGCCCTTGGCAAGCTCGACGCGGACGTTGTCGGAAATCTTGATCACAAGGCGGTCGCCCTGCACCTGCTGGATCGTCCCGTAGAGGCCGCCGCTCGTAATGATTTCGTCGCCGGGCTTGAGGGCGTTCACCATCTTTTCGTGCTCCTTCAGCTTCTTGCGTTGCGGAGCGATGATGAGAAACCACATGGCCACGAAAACCAGCACCATCATCAGCATCGGGATGAGGCTGCCTTGCTGCTGGGCGCCGCCGGTGGCGGCCTGGGCGAGAACGTTGAGCAATGTCATGAGTATGTTTGTTTGAAAGGGTTTAAAGGTCCGAATCTGTCCGCCGATGATTCAAATGCAAGCCAATTGAGCCGCTCCGCCGGTCCTCCGCGCCCCGCCGCTGGCCGTTTCGGCGGGCCGCTTGCGACCGGATCGAGCCTTTGCGTTTGACAGTCCCTTTTCTTCCCTGCACAAAACTCAGCTTCCCCTTCTTGAATTTCCGCGATGCATCATGACTTGCACAGGGTTTTGGTCTCTGCCCAGCAGCTTCAGGCGCGTGTAAAGGAACTGGGTCGGCAGATAACCCTCGATTATCGCGAGAATGGGGATCTGACGATCGTCGTCATCATCAACGGGGCGATCGTCTTCGCCTCGGACCTCATCCGCTGTATCGACCTTCCCCTGCGGCTGGACTGCATGCGCGTTTCCAGCTACCGGGACGAGACAAAGCCCGTGTCCGCGCCGGAGATTCTCGACACCGTGCGGCTGGATCTTGCCGGTCGCCACGTGCTGCTCATCGACGACATCATGGACACCGGTCGCACGACGGAAAACGTCTCGAAGATTCTGGCCGGGGCGGGCCCGGCGTCGCTGCGCATCTGCGTTCTTCTGGAAAAGAAGGGGCGCCGCGAGGTGGGGATCAATCCCGACTACGTCGGCTTCCAGATTCCGGACGAATTCGTCGTCGGCTACGGGCTGGATTTCGCCGAGCAATATCGGAACCTGCCGATGATCGGCGTGTTGCGCCCCGAGGCGCAGAATCCGCCCGTCTGGCGCTGAAGGCAAACCCAGTTGCGCGCTTGCCGGGAGGGCGACTCCCTGTGATACTGCCTCCATGAGGCGCTCTCTTTCCCTCGCGCTGGCCGTGGCGGCTCTGGCGGCGTTTCCCGCACTGACGCGCGCGGCGGACGCCGTGGACGGCTTCATCGACTCCCTCCAACGCACCCTGACGCGCCCCGCCGCCCTCACCGCGCGGGTTTCCTGCCGCACCTACGCGGGGAGCCTGCTCCTGCCACGGCGTCTGAGCGGGGTCGTCACCTTCTGCGACGGCGCCTCTGCCTTCCTCCTTGCCACGATCGCGGTGGAGGATGCGGGCCGGGACGGTACATCGGTGACGCATTCGGTTCTCGTGGCGGAGTCGGGAGACTCGATTGCCGTCGCGGACGGGGTGTCGGGATGCTTTTACACGGAAAGAACGGCGCGGACCGGCGCGCATCTTCTCTCCTCGCGGCTGGATGTGGTTTTTCTTTTGCTCCGCTATCCACAGCTTCTGGATTCCTTCCGCGGAGCGACGGGTACGGTGGCCGACGAGGTGTACGGGAGTGTTCCCGCACGGCGCATGGTGGTCGACGACGGGGCCCGCCATCTGGAAATCGTCGTGGACGCGGTGACGGGTTTTCCCCTGCGGATCGACCGCGCCCGCATGGATCCCAACCGTCCCGGCACCCGGACGGTGCTGGAGCTTTCGGAATACAAGGTGTCAGGCTCGCGTCCGCCGGAACCGCTCTTCGACGTGAATGCGCTCTTCGGCTTTCCGGCGCGGCGCTACGATCCGACGGGGCTCTTTCCCTCCGGGGATCTCTCGGAACTGACGCTGCGTATGCTGAACGGGACGGAGACGAAGTTTTCCGACTTTGCGGGAAAATGGGTTTTCCTCTGTTTCCATTCCGAGGACGGCCTGATTCGCGGACAGGGGGAGACCTTCACGGAAAAGGCGGGAGACCTTGTCCGCTCCCGTGGCGGGGTGTTCATCGACGTGTATGCGGGGGATCTCGCCTCGACGATCAAGGCGTACAAGCCCGCATTCGCCGCTAGGGCGGGGAATCTGCCCTCCCGTCTGGGTCTGGACAAGGCGGGGCTGCCCTCGATTCTGGTCATCGGTCCCGACGGATCGGTGCGCGAAGAGCTCGTCGGCTACATTCCCTCGGTGACCGAAAAGGAGCTGGACGGGGTGATCGCCACGGTTCTTCCGCCGGCGAACTGAAGACGCAAACCGCTCACTTTTCGCGGATCGCGAGGGTGACGCGCAGGTTCTTGTCTCCGGGAGTGCATTCGCATCGCGCCTGCATGAGGGCGGCCAGTTCCTCCAGCGCGGCGCATGGAACCGCACAGCTCCCGCAGCCGGCACCCGGGGATCCGGATTCGGAAAAGACAAACGTGACACGGCACGCCTCCGCCGTCTCCTCCAGCGACACAACAAGGCCAAGGCGTTCCCTTGGCCGGGCCCTCGCCACGGAGGCGACGAGGGTCAAAAGAAAGTCGCGGAGAACCGACTCGCTTACCGTCACGAGCACCGCGCGGGTCTTTTCGGGCATCGTCACACTGGAACCCTTCGGCAGTATGGCGCGGATCGTCTCCGCCTCGCCGGAGAGCCATTGGGCGATGTCGAGAAGGCAGGGCGGCTGCGCGTCGGTCGAATTCAGGGCGGAAATCCGCCGGATCAGGTGATGCGCCCGCACGGAGCTGTCGCGGATGATTTCCATGTCGTCGCGCAGAGGCGATCCCGGCTCGGTCTCCTCAAGGGCGTTTTCGCTCAAGGAGCACAGGCCCACCATCACATTGCTGAAGTCGTGCAGAAGCCCCTTTGTCGCTGCGGTTCGCCCCTCCTGAAGACGGTAGAGCGCGTCGGGGGAAAGTCGGGGCTGTTCGGAGGGGGCGTCGCCGGTCTCGGAGGGTGGGGTCACACTACTTTGCATCGGCATTCCTCCCTTTTGTTGGAGAGTCGGAACGCATTCTTTTCCCGGAGGACCCTCAGGCAGGGTCCGAGCGGAAGGACCGCTTGCCGGTGACCGAGTCGATTTTCACCCGTAGGATCGCGAGGTTCTCCGTCGCGGAATCGGGAAAGGTGGCGCCTTCCCCCGCGTATTTCCTTGCGAGGCATTCGAGCGCCGCCCGGCGCTGCGCGGTGTCCGTCAGAAACACGGCGCGGCCCCGTGCGACGACGCTCTCGTAGTTCATGGAAAAGGCGCAGGTGTCCCCGCCCCGGCGCAGCGTCACGCCGTCCTCGAACTGGACGGCGACCTCCGGATTGGCGCGCAGGATGTCGAGCTTTTCGCCCTCCGCCGCGCTGTGGAAATACAGGTTCTCTCCGTCGTAGCCGAAGGAAAGCGGCACGATGCGGGGCGTCCCGTCCGGCGCAACCATCGCCACGCGGCAGGAGAGTGCGGCATGGATCACCCGGTCGATCTGGGCACGGGAAGTGATTTCTTTATCCCTGCGTCTCATGAGAGTTTCGCGGCAAGGGCTGCGATGGCGTCGATCACCTCGGCGAGGGTCATGTGCGAATTGTCGATCCGCACGGCGCCCTCCGGGCACACGAGCGGGGCGGTCTTGCGGGTGGAATCCAGCTTGTCTCGCTCGGTCACGGCGTCGGCCTGTCCGTCCTTCTCGCGGCGCTTCGCCCTCGTGGCGGCGTCGGCTTCCAAAAAGATCTTGAGGTCGGCATCCGGAAAAATGACGCTGCCGATGTCGCGGCCCTCCATGGCAAGCCCCGCGTAACCGTGAGCCCTGGCGATCTCCCGCTGGCCGCGCTGGTAGTCCTTGAGCGCCGCGCGAACGGCGGGGACGGCGGCGAATTTCGAGACGCTGGCATTCACCGCGTCGCCGCGGATGTCGCTCTCCGCCGGAACGGCCCCGTCCACCTCGATCTTCGCGTCGCAGCCGCCCTTTTCCACAAAGGTGCCGATCGGGCTTTGCGCGAGCAGGCGCGCGATGCCGGGGGCGTCCTCCGGTGCCACACCATGGGTTAGGAAGAGATGCGTCAGCGCCCGGTAATGGGCGCCGGTGTCCACATGCATGAGGCCGAGCTTCGCAGCGACGCCCTTGGCTGTGGAGGATTTGCCGGTGGCCGCGCCGCCGTCGATTGCGATGGTCAGGAATTTCTGCATGAGGAAAGCCGAGCTTTTTCGAGAGTCTGGAAGAAGTCGGGAAAGGTCTTGCCGCAGCAGGCGGGGTCTTTGAGGGCCAGCCAAGGCGCCCCGTCGCCGAGGAGGTCGCGGCAGCCGAGGATGGCGAAACTCATGGCGAAGCGATGGTCCTTGTACGTCTCGATCTCCACGCAGCGGCTTTCCGCGCGCGCTTTTCGGGCGATTTCCACCATCGCGGGAAGGTCTGGGACGACGGTGAGCGCGCCCGCCTCCTCGGTCACGTTCTGGCCGAGCTTCTTCAGCTCCGCCGCCATTGCCGCGACGCGGTCGGTCTCCTGCTTGCGCGTGTGGGCGATCCCGTCGATCCGGGTGGTGCCGGAAAGGAGAGGGGCGAGTGCCGCGAAGGTCAAAAAAGTGTCGGAAAACGCCTCGAAGTCGGCGCTCACGCCCTTTGCCGTCCCGTCGAGACTGGCGCGCATCAGATCCGGGTGGTCCGGCAGGTCCAGCTTCCCCTTCACGGTGAGGCCCGCGCTCCGCAGGACGTTCGCAAAGCGGATGTCCCCCTGAAGGCGGATGTTGCCAAGGCCCTCCACCGAAGAGCTGCCGTGCGTCGCAATCGGCAGGGCGAGGAAGTAGCTCGCCGCCGTGGCGTCGGGCTCCACGGCGTACGCGTTGCCGAAACTCATGCGGAGGGGCCCCGTCACCGTGTGGCGGTTTTTGCCGGAGCTCTGCACCTGCGCGCCGAACTGCCGGAGCATTTCGAGCGTCATTTTGACGAAGGGCTCCGAAACGGTTTTGCCGGAAAGCTCCACGGTGAAGGGCCGTCCGGCGCCCGCCGCCATGATGAGAAGGGCGCTTAAGATCTGACTCGACTGCGAGGCGTCCACCGTCACACCCGCTCCCTTCACACCGTGCGTCTTCATCGTGAAGGGGATGCAGCCGGGTTTGCCGTGAAAAACGAATTCCGCGCCGAGGGAGGCGAGGGCGTCCGTCAGGCCCTGCATCGGGCGGACGTGCATCGCCTCGTCGCCGTCCACCTCGTACACGCCGCCGTCGGAAAGGGCGAGGAGCGCCGTCAAAAAGCGCGCCGCCGTGCCCGCGTTCCCCACATGAAGGGACGCCGTTTTGTTCGGGAAAAGCGCTCCACCCGGCGCCTGGGAAAGGACCGTCCGCCCCTCTTTTTCCTCCACGCTGCGCCCGAGCGCCTTGAGCGCGGCCTTCATGACCGCCGTGTCGCGGCTTTCCAGTCCCCCGGCGATGGCCACGCCGTCCTCCGCCAGCGCCCCGAGGGCCAGAGCGCGGTTCGTCACGCTCTTGGAACCGGGGACGCGCACCGAGGCCGCCGCGGGCCTTGTGAAGGGGCGGATCGGCAGGACTTCCGGCAGGGTCGGGATCATTCCGCAAGTAAAGCCGGAAGCGGGCCCGTTGCAAGGTCGCAGGCGTCCGGCGCCGTTCGCCCGGCTGCGGGAACCGTTCACGGCGGCGCTGCAAGATTTTTCTCGCCAGAAGAGCATGGGCGCGGCTTTGATGACCGAATCAGCCGCAAACCTTCCATTTCAGACCAGCCCGACCGTCGGACGATGCGATTTCGTTCGCCCGTGGTGAGTCGCGGAATTGTAGCGGCTTTCCATCGGTCCGCGCGCGGTTGACGCGGTGGCGCCCTGCGGAAGATCCCGCAGACTGTCACGGGAAGCGTCCCTCCCGTCCTCTGGATTCGTTCCGGAGCTAAAAATGACGCCGTTTTGCAGCCGCCTTGTATGCGGCACCTGAATTCTCCCTTACCGTTTCCTTTTTCAGATGAATACGTTTTTCAAAGACATCCGTTCGATGGCGTCGCTCGGTGTGCCGCTGGTCATCGCGCAGCTCTGCCTGATGGCGATGGCCCTCACCGACGCGATCATGGTGGGACGGGGCGTGGGAACCGAGGCCCTGGCCGCGATGGCCCTCGGCCTTTCCTTCGTCAACGTCCCCTTCATCGCCCTGTACGGTTTTTCGAGCGCCACGAGCATCCTGACGGCGCGCACCTTCGGCTCCGGCAAAATGACAGAGCTGCCGGTCATCCTGCGGCACGGAATCTTCCTTTCCGCCGCCTCGGCGGTGGTGGTGGGCCTTGGTACGCTCTGGTTCTTCAACCATCTGGAGTGGTTGGATTACCTCGGTCAGCCCCCGGAGCTGATCCCGATCGCCCGGCCCTACCTGTATTTCTACACGGCGGCCTTCCTCTTCATGCTCTGCGGCGGCAACCTGCGGGCGTATTGCGAGTCGCAGAACCGGGCGTGGCTGCCACTGTACGTGATTCTGGGGTCCATCGTGGCGAATGCGGTTCTCGACTACGCCTTCATCTACGGCGTCTTCGGCCTGCCGAAGATGGGTCTTCCGGGCGCGGGCATGGCCACGCTTCTCTGCTCGTTCGGCCAGTTCGTGGTTCTTTTGACCGTGGTTTTGAAGAGCAACCTGCACCTCACCTTCAGGGAACTTGTCCGGCCCGCGATTCTGCGGGACTTCACCGCGCGGCACTTGCGCCTTGGCATCCCGACGGCGCTCCAGATCGGCGTGGAGATCGGCGCGATGTCGATCGTCGCCATGTTCGCGGGCATGGTGAGCGCCTCGACCCTCGCCGCGCACCACGTGACGATGCAGGTGGCGTCCTTTTCCTTCATGGTGCCGATGGGCATGTCCTTTGCGGTGTCGATCCGCGTGAGCCAGGCCGCGGGCGCCAACGACCGGGCTCGGGTGATCTCTATCGCAAGGAGCGGTCTCACCTTCGCCGCCTGCTGGATGGGGGGTATGACGATCCTGCTGGTCGGCCTCCATTCGGTCATTCCGTGGGCCTTCACGCGCGATCCGGAGGTGGCGGCGATGGCGGCCTCCTTCCTCGTCGTGGCGGGGCTCTTCCAGGTCTTCGACGGGGTGCAGTGCACCTCCATCGGCGCGCTCCGAGGCCTCAAGGACGTGAACGCGCCGACCCTCATCGTCACCCTCATCTACTGGGTGTTCGAGATCCCCGTCTCGTGGCTTCTCTGCTTCAAGGCGGGCCTTTGGGGCCTCGGTGTGTGGATCGCGCTGTTTCTGGGTCTCATCCTGTCGGCCACCTTCCTCACCAGCCGCCTGCGTCGCGTGGCGGCGAGCAAGGTGCTGACGGACTGAGAATCCCGTCCGCCCGATCTTTCCGTACGCGAAAACCCCCGGGCGACATCGTCCGGGGGTTCTTTGTTCAAAGAAAAAGCTTTTTCTAGAAGGCCCAAGTGAAGCCCGTGCGCATCATGTAGGTGGAACTGGCATCCACTTCGATGCGATGGCCGTACTTGGTGGTGTCGGTGTAGGACTGCGCCGTCTGCGCCTGAATCGAGCTGTAAATCGTCACCTTGCGGTTGATGCGGTAGTGGGCGCCGACATCACCCCATGCGCCGAAGAGCACCTTCATCGACGTCTTGGTACCTTTTGCTTCGATGTTCACGTCGCCGGATTCCAGCGGGGCAGTGTAGGTCTCGTCCCAGGCAAAACGAGTCGAGGCGCCGATGAGCGAAAGGCCGCCGCTGAAGCGGAGGATGAAACGGCGGGAAAGGGAGAAGTTGTAAACCCCGCCGATCTTCATCGTCATGAAGGCGGCGTTCATCTTCCACGTGCCGGAAGCCGTCACTGTGCCGAGGTCCGTGGAACCGAGGAAGGTGGGATCGCCAAGATAGATGTAGGCCTCGGGACGCTCTGGCGAGAAAACGATGGGGCGGTAGAAACTTCCGGTGAAGCCGTCGCGGCCTTCGAGACCGATGCCGTGGTAAAGGTAGGAATCCGCCGTCATGCGAACTTCCCACTCCGCGCTGTGGGCGAAGGAGAAGCCGGCGTTGTTGAGGCCAACGACGAAACCGAAACGGCGCCGGTTGTCGAAGTAATGGGTCCAGTCCACCTCCATGCCCAGCATGGCCGCCGAGTCATGGTCCTTTTCAAAGGTACCGCCGGTGGCCGCCGCCTTCACCGAGGACATCTTCAGGTAATCGCCCGCGTAATTGGGATTGCCCTGGGCGTCGCTCACCTGAAGCAGGCTTGTGAACTTGAAACTGTAGGTCTTGTCGTCGGGAGTGTCCGTGTAACTCACGTGATCCTTGAGGACATAACCGTCGTGAAAAATACCATTGCTGGCCGACCCGTAGATGGAATCGGTGACGTTGCCCAAATCAGTCATTTTGGCCGAATACGGCGAAATGAACGTGGTGGAAACGCTGAACTCGTCGAGCATTTCCGGGGGTCTGCGCAGCATGTACCTCTGGGCCGAGGCCTGGCTGGCGAAAAGGGCTAGGGCGCATAGACCCGGGAATAGGAAGCGTTGCATGGGTTGGGAGTAGATCAATAGGGAGACACCGGGGTGTCAAACCTGTTCCGGGGCTCGCGCGTTCTGTGCGATGGGTCGCGGAAGGCGCTCCGTCCGGAGGGGAAGGCTTCTTCGTAGAAAAACGAGCGCTGCCCGGTTGGCGGAACGGGCCGGTGCAAAGTCCCGGAAGGAGCCGTTTTCTACTGACGGGTTGTCAGTTTCATGTTGCTCCTTGAGAACTGGCTCACGTCGATCCGCACCGATGACGGAACGGGTTTTCCACGCACTGCGCGGGGATCACCACGGCCTGAGCATCCAGATGGAGGGGCGCCTTGCGATCGGCTCCTGCTTCCTTGAGACGGGCGACAACCGAGTCCGGAATGGAGGAGATGGCCAGCGTCGGGGCCGGGGCTTGTTCGGATTGGAGGCGAAGAAATCCGTGTTCAGGAGGAGGCGCGCCTCGTCCGTGGAGATGGAAATGCGTTTGCTGAAAAGCGAGTTTGCGCTCTCCTCGCCGGGTTTCATGTCTAGGAACCACTGGAGGGCAGGTCGTAACGCAGCCGTTCGCGGAGCTGGCGTTCGCTGCGCAGGCTGGGTCCATGACCCTGCCCGCGATGCCAACGCCGCTGGAGACGCAAATAGCTGTTGCCCTTCGGGTTGCGTTCCAAGACGCCTTCCGCGGCGTTTGCTTTGGACGCAGGGCTGCTGGCCCAGCCTGTCCAAAGCCGCCTTGCGGAAAGGCGTCTTGAGAACGCAACGGCGCACACCGGGGCCTTTTTTAGCAGCCTGCTAAGGTCACGAGGTCGTTTTCGTCTCGCTGGACGTGGATCACTTCAACACGAGGGCGACGGGTGTGACGCAGACCCACGCGGTCGTTGGACGCAGCGCCGTGGGCCGCATCACCGGCCTCACGCTCGACAGCGAATCGGACAGGGCGAGCTGGCAAACCATCCATCTTGTGAACGGTCTTCGGAAGGAACCGAGAACCGTCCGCCGGCCAACGCGCCGGCCTGACCGGCCTCGGGTTATCGCCCGAGCCGATTTCCGCTCGTCCATCGTCAAAATTGACCAGCCCGAACCCTGCCTGCGGGCTCGACCGGAAGAATAGGCGGGGTAGTCTTTCCCGCATCATGTCACTCCATTTCCTCCGCCGCGTTCTTTCCCGTCTTTCACTGGGCTTTCTGGCCCTTGCAGCCTTTGCCGCGCCGACCGCTTCGGCCCGGGTCGTGGAGGGCCTGACCGTGGAGAGCAAGATTCTCGGGCACCCCGTCCGCTACAGCGTGTATCTGCCCCCGGACTACGACACCTCGGAGCGCTCGTATCCGGTCGTCTATCTCCTCCACGGCTTCAGCGACGACGAGACGGCTTGGGTGCAGCTTGGCGAGATCCAGCAGGTGGCGGACCACGGCATCGCCCGGGGGGAACTGGCCCCGATGATCCTCGTCATGCCCGACGGCGGGCGGAGCTGGTACATCAACAGCTTCGACGGCAGCGTGCGCTACGAGGACTTTTTCTTTGGGGAATTCATCCCGGCGGTGGAGGGACGCTTCCGCATACGGGCCAACCGGTACAATCGCGCTATGGCGGGGCTTTCGATGGGCGGATACGGCTCGCTTTACTACTGCATGAAGCATCCTGACATGTTCGTCTCCTGCGCCGCCCTCAGCGCGGGCATCGAGGACGAGGACATGCTCCTCGGCAAGGACCAGAAGGGCTGGGACAACCTCTTTGCCGTCCCCTACGGAGCGGGTCTTGCCGGTCGGGACCGCCTCACGCGGCACGTGAAGGAGACGAGCGTCCTCGACATCGCCCGCAGCCTCGACAAGGAGGCGCTTTCCTCGGTTCACTACTACTTGGATTTCGGCGACAAGGATTACCTCGGCAAGGGGAATGCCGAACTGCACATCATTTTCTTGGAACGCGGCATTGCACACGAGGCTCGGATGCGCGACGGTGGGCACAACTGGACCTACTGGCGAACGGGCATCGGGGACGCCCTCGCCTTCATCAGCGGCGACTTCCACCGCAGGTAGCGGTTCCGCCGTGGAGCGGGAGCCCCGCGCGTCATTCCGCCTGCGGGTTCCGGAGGGCGATCAGGTGCGGGAACTTGGCGACCGCCTGACCGCGGGAGCGCACGTGCAGCTTGTCGTAGATGTTCCGGATGTGCGTGTTGACCGTCGGGACGCTGAGGGTGAGCAGGTCCGCGATCTCCTTGTAAAGGTATCCCTGTGCGAGCAGTTCCAGAACCTGACGCTCGCGCGGGGAAAGGTGGGGGCTGTCGCCCTTTGGTTGCGGCGCGGCCTGGAAGAAGCGCACCACCTTGCGTGCGATGCTGCCCGTCATCGGCGAGCCGCCGTTCCGCACCGAGCGCAGCGCCGCGAGAAGTTCGTCCAGCGGGGTCTGTTTCAAGAGGTAGCCCGAGGCCCCGGCGGCCAGCGCGTCGAAGAGATGCTCCGAATCCTCGTACACGGTGACCATCACGAACTGGGTGTCCGGCATGAGGGGCTTTAACTGGCGGACGCACTCGATGCCGGAGAGTTTGGGCAGGTTGATGTCCATCATCACCACGTCCGGCGCGATCTTCGGCAGGGCGCGGATCGCCTCCTCGGCGCTGCCGTGCTGGCTCGCGCAGGCAAAGCCCTCCGCTCCGGAAAGCCAGAGCGAGATCAGTTGACGCGCCTGCACGTCGTCCTCAACGAGGGACACCCGTATCGTCTCCATGATCTCAGAATACGTCAGAAAGTGGAATTGTGGAAATCGTCAAATGTCATGAGGCGGCGCGTCGGGATTCTCCGCCGGGACGACGAATTTCACCTCGGTGCCCCGTCCCGGCGCGCTAGTGATTTCGCACCTTCCGCCCAGCTCCTCCATCCGGCGGCGCATGGAGGCCAGTCCGTTGCCGCCGGTGCCGGCGGGGCGGGGCGTTTCGGGAAGGCCGGTTCCGTTGTCCGCCACGGTCAGGATGAATTCGGAGGGCGTTGCCGAGAGGGTGAGGGTCACCTGGCTTGCCCCGGCGTGCTTGACGACGTTGTTCAGCGCCTCCTTGCAGGCGAGGAAGAGATGGTGGCGCTTTTCCGAGGACACGGGCCACGAAGTGAGGTCCAGCGGGAAGTGCCAGCGGCAGGCGATCCCCGCGCCGGAAAGGAATTCCTGCGAGTAGGCGGCGATGTAGGTGGCGACGCTGTCGAGCGAGTCGCGGCAGGGATTCACCGCCCAGACGATCTCGTCCATCGTGCGCGTGGAGTCCCTCGCGGCCTGGTAGATGCGTTCGAGCTGTTCGGTCGCCTGTTCGGGGGAGTCCGCGAGATCCCGGCGCGCGGTCTGCGCCAGAAGCGCGATGCGTGTGAGACTCGCGCCCAAGTCGTCGTGGATGTCCTTGGAGATGCGGCTGCGCTCCCTTTCGATCGCCTGCCTGCGGCGGAGCTTCTCCACTCTGCGCTTCCAGCGGCGGCGGTTGAGGGCGATGGCCGTCACAACCAGAAGCAGCACGGCGCTCCCGTAGGTGGTCATGCGAAACCACCACGTTTGCCAGAAAAAGGGGCGGATCGTGATCCCGATTTCCGCGGGTCGAAGGCTCCACACGCCGTGGCTGTTGGCCGCGCGCACGCGGAAGCGGTAGGCGCCGGGGGGAATGAAGCTGTAGGAGGCGCTGCGGTTCGGACCGCCGTCCACCCAGCCGTTATCCAGACCGACCAGTTGGTACTGGAAGCGCACGTTTTCCGGCGCGATGAAGGTGGAGGCCGCGAATTTGAAGACGAAGCGGCTCTTCCCCGGCGGGACCACGCGGCGTCCGTCCGTCCCGGCGACCGGGATTTCCTCGCCGTCGGCGGTGCATTCCTCCAGCATGACAAGAGGCGCTGTCTGGTTGATGCGGACGTTTGCGGGATCGGTCTTCACGAGGCCCCGCCGGGTGGAGTACCAGAGATCCCCCTCCGGCGTGAGGAGCCCCGGGCCCGATCCTTCCACCGAGGGCAGGCCGTCCCAGGTGTTGAAGACGGGGTAGTTGAGCGGTGCCTTCCCGCCGCCCGCAAGGGTGCCCAGGACCTGTTTGTCCACGCGGGCGATGCCGCCCAGGGTACACATCCAGAAATACCCGTGCCCGTCGTCGAGGATGTCGCGCACACTGGTGACGGTCAGCCCCGCGGACGGACCGACGGACCGGATCCGTCCGTTTTTGATCTGTTGCAGTCCGGCGGCGAGGGTGCCGACCCAGAGGCCGCCGTCCCCGTCGGGGTGGAGGCTCAGAACATGTTCGTCGGAAAGGCCCTCGGATTTGCCGAAGAGCTCCCACTTCCCGTCCGCAAGGTGCGCCACGCCCTGCCCGAGGGTGCCGACCCAGAGGCTTCCGTCGGAATCCTCCTTGAGCGCGCGGATCACCGTGCGCAGCCACGGAGTGGCAACCTGCCGGACCGCGCCGTCCGGACTCTCGCGGAAAAGCCCGTCCACGCCGCCGATCCAGAGCCCCCCGTCGCGCGCCGGTTCAAAGACCGGTGCCGTTTCATTCGGTTTGGCGACCTCGGCGACAGGGTGAAAGACCCCGTTCTCTCGCACGCAGGCCCCGCCGCCCCAGGTGCCCACCCACAGCCGCCCGGCCCCGTCCTCGGCGATGGACCAGACGTAGCGGTTCCCCGCCACGGCGTGGATGTCCACCTGGTTCCAGTCCCGTCCGTCGAAGCGGTACAGTCCCGCGCCCTCGGTGCCCACCCAAAGGGTGCCGTCGCGGCTGCGGAAGACCGAAGTCGGAGGCCGGCGCTCCCAGTCGTCGGGAGAGGCGACCTTTTCGAAGACGGTCTTCTGCATCGCGACAACACCTCCGTTGCCGAGGCCCACCCAGAGCGTGCCCTCGGCGTCCACGGAGAGATTCTTGACCCAGTTGTCGCCAAGGCCCGAGGCTTCGTCGAAATGGCGGCTCTCCCCGGACTTGGAGAAAAGGTAGAGTCCGTTTTCGGACGTGCCGACCGCAAGATTGCCGTCCGGGAGCTCGCGCAGGGCGCTGACGTTCATTGTAACGGGCCGGGAAAGCGGCACTTCCCCGACTTTTGTTCCGGCCACCCATCGTTCGATCCTGCCGCTGTAGAGTACCCACATTCCGCCCTGCAACCCGGGGCCGATGCAGAGGACGGGAGCCTCCGTCTCCACGGGGTGAAGGGCGCCCTCTGCAAGGTATTCCAGCGATCCGTGGCGCAGAACCCACACCCGTCCCGCGCCGCTCTCGACGACGAGCTGGCTCAGTGTCCACACCTTCACGCTCGGGGTTTCAAAGGGAAATTCGAGCTTGTCCGCCAGCCGCAGGAGGTTCCTGTTGCGGTCCACCATCCACACGTTTCCGGCGCCGTCCTCGACAATGCGGTCGAAGCCGCGCCCGGGAAAGGAGGCGGCAAGTTCGATGCCGCTGCCCTGCATCCGCAGGATGTTCCCCGCGTCGTCGGCGATCCAGAGTCCGCCCCCGCGCGCGTTTGCAAGCGCCACGACCCCGCCACCCTCGTGGAAGGCGGGGGTGTTGCCCGCGTCGAAGGTGACGAAGCGCTCCCCGTCGAAGCGGACCAGTCCCCCGTAGGTCGCCAGCCACAGATACCCGCCGTCCCCCTGCAGGACGTCGCTCACCGTGTTCTGGGGCAGGCCCTGCTCCTGTTGCCACTGGTGCACGGAATAGTTGAAGGGCTCCTCGACCGGCACAGCCGCACGCGCCGCTGGCACAAACAGTTGCAGCAGCAATGCGACATGCAGCGGAAACCTGGCACGGGTTCTCACGGTCGGGATCGGAAGGCTATCCCCCTGGCGGCGGGGCAGTCAAGTGGCACGGTCCGGGAGAGCGGCGCGACCTCGCTGCGCGTCTTCACCCCCTCTTCGGTCCACGGATTCCGAGAATAAGGGATTCTGTTTTGCTCTCACATCGTCAATTATGATTAGGTTCCGTCGCGGGGAAGGGGATCCTGCCCCGCCGAAACGGCCGTTTCCCGCACATTTACGCGGGTTCCCGCGCTCTTCATGAATTCTGACGATAGAATTTCGGGGTGGTCGCTCCCTATACTGGCAGGGTCAGAAACAGGTTGCCATGCTGCGCACGCATCGCCGGTCAATCCGCCGGTTGTGGGCGCGCCGCGGGCAGCTACCCAAGGTGAAACCCAAGAACCCCTATTGTCACATGAAAAAAACAGACTTCGTCCGCTGGCACGCGATACCCGCGTTTGCCATGTTGGCCGTGTTGCCGGTCCGGGGACAGGCACAGACAGCGGAGAATCCCCGTGTTCAACCCGATCCGACCGACGCCGAGAAGCAGGACGATGACGAGATCGTCATGATGAGTCCCTTCGTGGTGAATTCGGACCGCGACATCGGCTATGTCGCCACCAGCACCCTCGCCGGCACGCGGCTCAACACGAGCCTGGGCGATGTCGGCTCGGCGATCTCGGTGGTGACGCAGCAGTTCCTCAAGGACACAGGATCGAAAAATTCCCAGGACCTGCTCGTTTACACGACGAACACCGAGGTGAGCGGCATCGGCGGCAACTTCGCCGGCACCGGCAACGGTCAGACCGTCAGCGAACCCGATCAGGCCTCGCCCCAGACCAACACGCGCGTCCGCGGGCTGACATCGGCGGACAACACGCGCGACTACTTCCTCACGGACATCCCGTGGGATTCCTACAACGTCGAGCGCGTGGATATGCAGCGCGGCCCGAACGGCATTCTTTTCGGCCTCGGCAGTCCTGCGGGCATCATCAACAGCACGACGAGAACGGCGGTGTTCAAGAATCAGGGACAGCTCGATGTCGGGTTTGGCCGGTACGGCAGTGCCCGCCTCATGCTGGACGCCAATTACGTGATCCTCCCGGGCGAACTCGCCCTCCGGGTGGAGGGGCTGCGCGACAACACACAGTACCGCCAGAATCCCGCCTACAACCTCGACAAGCGTTTTTACAGCGCCCTGCGCTACGAGCCGATTTTCCTCAACAGGGGTTCGGCGCACACGACCCTCACGGTCAACTACGAGGCGGGCGACATTCAGGCCAACCGTCCGCGCATCCTTCCGCCGGGCGACCGGATCACGCCTTGGTTCTCCTTCGGCAAGGCGACCTACGATCCCTTCAATTCCTGGGTCGTCGATTCCGCCGATCCGGCCCATTCGGGCCAGCACCTCGCCGCGGCCTCGTCTTACAATCCGTGGCTGGGCGACTTCGGCAACGGCCAGGTCTTGAGCGGCATCTACTATACGAACGAGGCCGGTTCCACAACTTTGAGCGGCGCCCGCACGGGTGAGGTCGATACGGTCTATGGCCGCTCCTCCAGCGGTTCCATCGACCAGACGATCGACGGCATCCAGTTCAACCGCTTGAGCGGCATCGTGGGTTACTCGACCTACGCGACCCGCGCGGGTCTCAAGTACGCGGACCTCGGACAGTACAAGGACACCTACATCACCGATTCGTCGATCTTCAACTACTGGGACAACCTGATCTCCGGCCCCAACGCGCACCAGTGGGAGGGCTTCAACGTCGTCAATGCGAACCTGTCCCAGACCTTCTTCGACAACCGCGTGGGCATCGAGGCCGTGTACGACCGCCAGCACTACCGTAACGGCGAGATCAACGGCGGCGCCTACAACATCGAGATCGACCTCAACAAGAACTTAAGCGACGGGACACCGAATCCCAACGTGGGCCGTCCCTACGCGACCGTCAACACCTCCTACGGCAACAATTCCTACGTGAGCACCCGGACGAACTGGCGCGTGACGAGCTACGGCGAACTCAACTTCAGGGACTTCATGGAAAGCTCTTGGCTGACGTCGTTCCTTGGGCGTCACATCTTCACTGGCGTTGTCTCCAGCAACCGCAAGGACACCGAGAACCTCTCGTGGACCCGCTGGGTGGCCGATGCAGCCTACGGCACCAACTACGCCAATACGTCTCTCATGACCAGTTCCGCACGCGGCGTCAGCATCGTCTCCTACCTCGGTGGTTCGCTCCTCAACGCAGACTCTGCCTCCGGCGCGAACCTCTCCAGCGTGGGCGCGAAGCTTTCCCTGCCGGGGAGCGACTCGGTCAAGCTCTGGGATTCCCACTGGAACTCCACCACCGCGAACTATGGCGACGCGTGGACGACGGTTCGCTCGCACTTCAGTCAGAAGCCGGGCGGCGGCGCCTCGACACAGTCCGAAAACCCGGACAACTACGTCGGCTGGACGAACGCCTCCTATTCGCTCCTCAACGCGGACGAGGGCGACCTTTCCAGCCTCTACACCGCCGCGCACAAGAGTCGTTCCGATGTCACCACGAAGGCACTCGTCTGGCAGGGATTCTTCCTCGACGATGTGGTGGTGGGCACCGTCGGCGTCCGCAAGGACACCGCGAAGTCCTACTCCGTCTATGCCTCGAAGAACTTCGACAACTCGGTGAACATCGCCGGCACGGACTACGTGCTCTCCTCCGAGCCCGACAACACCGTAAAAGGCGACTCGACAACCTGGAGTGTCGTGGTCCACACGCCGCACTTCATCCAGAAATGGCTGCCCGTCGGAATCAACGTCAGCGCGTTCTACAACCATTCGAGCAACTTCCAGCCCGAGGCCAACCGCGTGGACGTCTATGGCAATCCGCTCGGTGCGCCCACGGGCAAGACCAAGGACTACGGCTTCCTCGTCTCGGCCCTAGACAACCGGCTGAACTTCAAGATCAACTGGTACCACACGACCGTTTACAACGCCTCGCTCACCGACGCGTTGCCGTCCATCTACATGATCGGCTACACGGAGAACTGGGGCTACATCTTCTCGAAGATCAACAAGGAGAGTTACGGCCCGAGCTGGCAGTGGGACTACGCCTCCAATCCGCTCTCCGGACAGACGTCCGCACAGTCCGACGCCCAGAAGGTGGCCGCCACGAACGCGTGGCTCGCCAACCTGCCCTCCGACGCCTTCTACAAAGCCTGGCACATCGATCTCGGCGACACCTACTGGCAGAACCGCCAGTCCACCTATGTCACACCGACGGGGCTCGCCGTCACCGGCGACACCGACTCCAAGGGTGTCGAATACGAGGTCACGGCCCGTCTCACCGATAACTGGGACCTCACGATCAACGCCTCGCACGACACGGCCCGCCGCGTCAACCTCGGCGGATCGATCGCCGAGTGGGTCAACGAGCGAAATGCCGTGTATCAGGGCGACGCCGGTCTCATCCGCTATTGGTGGGCGGGCAGCTCCGACACGATCCGCAGCGTCTGGAATGCACAGTTCCTCTCGCAGTGGAAGCTGCTCCTTCTCCAGCAGAACACCGACGTTCCCGAACTGCGTCCGTGGCACCTCAACATCGTCACGAACTACCGCTTCGACGACATTCCCGCCCTCAAGGGCTTCAACGTGGGCGGCGGCTGGCGCTGGCAGGACAAGGTGGTGATCGGCTATCCGGTGATCGAGAATGCCGGCGACGAGACCTTCGACCTCGGCCATCCCTACTACGGCCCGTCGGAGTCCAACATCGACTTCTGGGTTGGCTACGAGCACAAAGTGACCGACAAGATCAACTGGCGCATTCAGCTCAACGTGCGCAACGCCTTCGCCAAGAAGGAACTCATCCCAATTTCGGCCCAGCCGGACGGCACGCCTGCGGCCTACCGCATCCCGGAGCTCATGACTTGGTATGTCACCAACACCTTCACCTTCTGAGCCAAGGGATAACTCATGAACGCATTTGGTTGCACGAAGTGTTTCTCCTGAGTGGGAGGGGAAAGATTTCGTTAGCTTGTCAGCGGCGCAGGAGCCTGTCTCCGGCGCCGCTTTTCTATTGCCCGATCGCGGGACGTTCCCGTGGGAGCGGGGCCTGGCGCGGCGCGGGGGAACCTCAGGCGGGCGGAAGGGAAGGGGATGTCGCCTGTTGCACATTCCCGGTTCAGATGCGGACACCGTTTGACAGCCGGACTCCGAAAGGGTGACTGGAATCGTTCCGGGGGCTGCTTCACGCCCGTCGCCCGCCGTCGGCCCGCAGGGGAAAGCCGGGGTGAAGCTCTCCGTCCGATTGTGCGCGGGTCTTCCGTCCTGGCTCCCGTTCCTTCTCCGGACAGTCCGGGTTCGTTCTGCGGGAAAGCGGACGAGGCGGCGGCAGAGCCCGGCGGACATTGCGGGAACCCGGGGTTCCGTCCGCGAAGCCCACTCGGCCCGTCCTGATTCCAGTCCCCGGGGGAGGGGTCTTCCAATAACCCTTGCCCTGCCAGCCGGAAACACCGTCCGAGGATGCGGGGGGGACGTCCCGGAATCCGTACGCAATTGCGCGGCGCCGGTTTCCCGACGCCGCGCCTGAGATCCTCATTGTTCCGGCTTATTGTTCCCCGATCAGTTCCAACCCGGCCAGATTGATGCTGCCCCGGCTCTCGTCGATGCCGGAGAGCTTCACGAGATTCGCCCCGCCTTCGAGCGTCACGGGGAGGTCCAGCGCGGACCATCCTTCGGAATGCGGAACGGACACGGAAGAGGCCTCGCCGCCGCCGACGGAAAGTGCGAGCGGCACCGCGCCGCCGTTGCCGTTGGCGTAGGAAAGGCGCAGAAGGTAGCGCCCGGGTGCGGGGGCGACGACGCTCCAGGCCAGGCTGCTGCCGATCCTCCCGAGGTTGCGGACGACGTCACCGCCCTCCCTGGCGGGGAGGTGAACGATCTCCACGGCGCCGCCGCGCACCGCCGCCGACGCGGGATAGTATGCCGGCGGATGCCCCGCGCGGTCGAAGGAGAGCGTGTTGAGTTCAAAGCCGCCCTTTTCGACAAAGAGGAGCAGGCACTGCTTCCCGGCGTTGAGATAGACGTTCGGGATCGTCACGAAGCGCCACTGCCCGCCCTCGTCCGCGAGATCGACCGTTGCGGCGACCTCGTCCAGCGCCATCAGGCGGATTTTCCCGCCGCGGCCCGCCACGCGCAGGGTGAGGTCGAACCAGCCGCCCGTCCCGCAGTCGAGCGAGTAGCGCACCCAGTCACCCTTTTCCAGGCCTCCCAGCGCATAACCCGCGCCTGCGTCGGTCGCGGGTCGGATGCCGATGTCGTCGGGCCGGTAGAGCGGCTGCAACGCAAGGGGACGGGAGGTGTGGAAGGAGACGCCCTCGCCGCCGTCGTCGTAATTGACGGCCTTGATGCGGCCCGGAAGGAGCGGCGCCGGGAAGAAATGGGGCCGAGCCGCGGCGACGGAACCCTCCGCCTCGCCCGAGGCGTCGATCTTCTGCGCTTCGAGAAGCGGCGCGGGCGTTTCCGGCAGGGCCGGACCCTCCATCGTCACCGCCGCCTCGTGATCGAGTTCCGCCCCGGAGGCGAAGTCGAAGGAGAGGATGCGGGTTGCCTCGTCCCAGTCAAAAGAGGCCGCATGCCCTGCAACGGTCACGCGGACCGGTGTGCGGCACAGGTGCATGCGGATCGAATACGTCCGGGGTGCGAACCGCTTGTTCGATTCTCGGAGCGAGAGAGCCACGGTGTCCCCCGACGCCCGCATCGCGATTTCCGTCGTGGTGAAGGCGCCGTTTTTGTATTCGAAAGTGGAGCCGTCGTCGCGGTAGAGCGTGAAGAGCGAGGCCGTTTCGGCGGGCCAGACCTCCACGGTGAGGGGGTCCCACGGCTTTTCGCCGGTGGACTGCATGTCGGGGGCCATCGGCAGGATCGCGCCCTCGCGCACGGCGAGGGGGATACGGTTCTGCGGCGCGTCCACGACCCACTCTTTTCCGCCCTCGTAGGTGACGTGCGTGTCGTAGTCGTACCACTTCCCCTCGGGGAAGTACACCGTGCGGCTGCGCTGGCCCTCGCGCAGGACCGGGGCGACGAGGAGCCAGTCGCCCAGCATGAACTGGTCGCCCTTCGCATCCGCCGCCCTTTTGTCGAGGGGGAATTCCAGGATCATCGGACGGGTGAGGGGCATGCCGTCGCGGCTGGCCTCCCAGGCGCAGGAATAAAGGTAGGGCATCAGACGGTAGCGCAGCCGGAGGTATTTGAGGCAGGTCTCCTCCACCGCCGTGCCGAACTGGTAGGGCTCGCTCACCCCGTCCGCCTTGTGAGTGCGCAGGATCGGCGAGAAGGCCGAGAACTGGAACCAGCGCTCGTACAGGTCCGCATGTGCCCCCATGAGGTCGTTCTTGTAGTAGCCGACCATGAAGCCGCCCGTGTCGCAGGTCCACCAGGCAAAGCCGGAAAGGCCGCTACTGAGCATCTCCGGCACGTGGGCGCGCAGCGTCGCGTAGTCGCTGTAGATGTCGCCCGTCCACACCGAGGAATGATGCCGCTGCATCCCCGCCGAGCCCGCGCGCGTGAGCGTCCACGGGCGCAGGTCCGGATGGAGGTCCAGCATCGCGCCCTCGAAGGAAATCGCCGACAGGGCGGAGAACTCGTTGTGGATCTTCGCCGCGGGACCGTCGTGATAGACGGTCTGGGGTGGTTCGCCCTCGGGTTCGGTGAGGTCCAGCCACCAGCCCGCCACACCGTCACGGGTCACACGCTCGATCTGCGGCCAGATCCACTTGTCGTATTCCGGTGAGGTGACATCCAGCAACTTGCCGCCGAAGTAGCCGCATTCCACGGGGTTGCCCTTTCCATCGGTTGCAAAGACGCCCTTCTTCCAGCCGTCCGCGAAGGTGGGGGAGGCCTCTTGGATCATCGGCCCGCCATGCGAGAGGACCAGGCGCACGCCCTCCTTGTTCAATCCGGCGATGTGCTCGGCGGGAGTCCCGCCCTTGAACCAGCGCTTTTCCCACACAAAGTCGTTCCGCACCTCGGGCCAGTCCGAGTCGATCACCATAGCGTCGAGCGGGAAGCCGCGCGCGCGCAGCGTGGAGGCGACGCCCTCCACCTCCTCCCAGTTGTGGTAGAAGCAGCGGCTCTGCCAGTAGCCGAGGACCCAGAGGGGTGGCAGCGAGGGCCGTCCCGTCAGGCCCGTGTACTGGTTCACCACGTCCCGCAGCGTCGGCCCGGCGAGGACATAGAGGTCGATCTCGCCCCCGTCCACGTCCACGCGCAGAACGTCCGGCTGCGTGCTGCCGAGGTCGTAGCGGGTGTGCCACACGTTGTCGAGGAACACGCCGCCCGCGCGGAGCGAGGCATCCATGCTGATCGAGAGCGGGATCGGATACTGCGCCGTGACGTTGCCGGAGCTGATCTGCTGTCCGGCCCAGAGGTCGCGCACGGTTCCCCGGCGATCGAGGCGTCCGCCGCTACGGTTGTCCTCGCCGAGGCCGTAAATGCGCTCCTCCGGCGCGAGAGGGCCCGTCATCGACCATTTGCCTGAGGCGCCCAACTCGATCTTCGTCGGCGGCACGACGACCGAACCGTCGCCCGCGCGGACGACCGAGAAGGTCGCGGAGGTCTCGTCGATCCGTACGCGCAGGCCGCCGGCATCGTATTCGGAACTTCCCGCGCCGCAGTCCTTCGACGCGACCGGCCTCCCGACGTTCTCCGGAATGGCGACCGAAGGCTCCCGCTCGAACACCCCGGAAGGCTCGTACCACACGCGGACGACGCCGGGCGCCACGTCAGACACGGCCCAGCGGCCTTGCGCGGGGGAGGTTGAATCGGGGAGGGCGCAGGCCCGTGCCGGGAGGGTCAGTGCCGCCGCCGCAAGGGGCAGAATATGGAAAAAACGTATCTTCATCATGGGTGATGAAGGCAGGATGGAAGGGGCGGAAACCTGATTCAAGTTCCACGCCATAATGAGTTTTTACGAGGGGAAGACTCTTTCCTTTCCGCGAGAACAACCTACAACACATTCTGCGCCCGGGTTTCCCCCTGCGGGACGGCTCGTGGATGGAATCCCATGGTGATTGGCGTTTTTCTGATTATTTTCGGAATGGGCATCCATACCAGCCGCCTGTGTTCGGTGCCGAAACCTCATCCTAACCACATCCCTCCGGGGTTTGCCCAGACGGGCCGGTATCGCCGGTTCGATTCCGCCCCGTGCCTGCATTGTCCTCAATCTTTGATGCACGGCCCTCAACTGCCGGCTTGTGCCGTGGAACACACTGAGTAATCTGGCGGAATGAAGTCTGTATCGCGACTTCTCGTGATAGCCGCTGCGTTGCACTTTTCGGTATCCGTCCTGACTGCCGGAGGTCTTTCCATCTTGTTTGGGAGCCACTGGGGGAGCGTGATCGTCAACACCGACATGACTCCCGAGGGTCGCGCGCTCGCTTTACCGACTCCCGACGCGCCTGTCTATTATCTTGGTCGATCGTTGGGATGTCGGCTTGGCTCGATTCCTGGCGATCGTCTGCCCGACGAGAAGGAGATGGTCCGAATCGTCGTGAACACCCTAGCGAAACAGGGCTACTTGGGTGCGCAGAAGAATGTGCATGAGCCGACTCTGTTCCTGATACTGGAATGGGGAGAACTGCAACCAAGAAGTGGAGATCTTTTATGGTTTTTGGGCTACGATCCGCGTCAGGACATCGCCGCGCCCTCTGGTGGCAATATGCTGGGGCCGGAGGTGTTCCTGCGCAATTGCCGCAGCCCCGAGGTGGAGAGGATTTTGGAGTATGCGCGCGAACCTGTCTATGGAATCATCGTCACCGCTTTCGAATACAAGTCGGTGAAGACGGAGCATCCCATTGCGTATTGGCAGACGCGAATCGCGTTGCCAGCGAATGGAAAGTCGATGGCTAACGCGTTGCCCGTGATGGTCATTGCGTCGGGCCCGGTGTTCGGAAAAGAGACCAAAAAGGCGATGCTCCGGGGCACGGACGAAGTCCGCCAAGGCTACGTGAGCCTAGGCGAAATGGAGGTCCTCGACTACTACGAAGACAAGGCGCCGGAGGAGAAACCGGCGGCTCCGGCCAGCCAGCCGGAGAAAAGCCAGCCCGGGCAAAAATAGACGCGGTCGGGAAGAATCGTGCCGACTGGTTTCCCTTGTTCCGTGTCGGGGAGTTCACAAGCATATTGACATCCCAATTCGCGCATGTCGCATCTTGCGTGCTTTGCCTGGTTTCCACGATTCAAGCGGAGGCGGCTCGTTGCCGGTTGGAACTCCGCAGATTCCGAATCTTCAACCCGGAGAGCGTCCTCTCGGTATCTAGCCGTCTGCTACATTAGGGAGTGTTTGCAAATCGGACTCCCGTCGAAATGCGGGCGCATTTTCGGCGAAAAATTGCCCCCATTCGACTCAAAGAATCTCGATTCGTTTCGTTTCATGTTCCGATTTTCCGCTCGAAAACTCCTCCCGCCTCCTCGGTCCGCCGATTTGCAAACGCTCCCTTGTATCTTGGACTGGATGGCTCTTTGCGAGAATGGGTATAAAACTCGTCGGAGCAAAGAGCCATTCCGGTCCGGGGCGACCGTACGCTCCCTTGAGCCTTGCAGCTCGTGCTCTAGCTAGATCGCCCCGGACCGGCTCTTGCGAACGAACTCGAACCGTTGCCAGAGCGTCGGTGTTAAGAGCGCCGACAGCTCGCATTACAAGGAGGAGTCATTCGATGAAGCCAATATACGTGGGCGTGGACATTAGTAAAGAACGTCTGGACGTGTTTATCCCGGGCAAGCCGCAGCGGGCTACCCCAACGACAAGGCCGGGATTGCCCGACTGCTCAAGGCCCTTGCAAACCCCGGGCAGACACACGTGGTCTGCGAGGCCACCGGCGGTTACGAGCTCATTCTGACAAACGCCCTGTGGAAGGAGGGGATCTCCGTGTCGGTGGTCAACCCGCGCCAGGTGCGCGACTTTGCCCGAAGCCGGGGCCTGCTCGCCAAAACCGACAAACTGGATGCGCGGGTCCTAAGCGACTACGGGCGAGTGAACGAACCCGAAGCGACTCCCGCGCCCAATGCGGCACGCGTGGAACTGACAGAGCTGATGGACCGTCTCGGCCAGCTCAACCAGATGCGTACGCAGGAACGAAACCGCCTCGAAAAGGGCTCGCCGAGCGCCGCAGTGCGCAGGAGCATGGAGGAAATGCTGCGCCTTCTGGAGGCGCGGATCGGGAAGCTCAAGACGGAGATCGACGCACTCATCGCGGCAGACCAAACCCTCCACGCGAAGGCTGAGCGCATGAAAGAGGTCAAGGGTGTGGGCGAAGTGACAGCGGCCAGTATGCTTGCCTACATGCCGGAACTGGGAGCCCTCGAACGCAATCAGGCCGCTGCGTTGGCGGGCCTCGCCCCGATCAATTGCGACAGCGGACACATGCGCGGGCAAAGGCACATCCACGGCGGTCGGGCAAAGGCGCGAAAAGCCCTCTACATGGCCGCCCTGAGCATGTCACGCTTCAACCAAATCTGCCGCGCAAAATACCAGCGCCTTATCGAACGCGGCAAACCAGCAAAACTCGCCCTCACCGCCATCATGCGACACCTCGTCGTCCTGTTGAATAGCGCACTAAAATATCCGAAATTGGCCTTGAATTAATCACCGTTGCTAAGCCGTTCTCAGTGAACCGCAGGCGCCAGAAAAGGCGAAGGCCCGCTTCCTTGTGGGAAACGGGCCTTCATTGGGTGCAGGGGCCAGATTTGAACTGACGACCTTCAGGTTATGAGCCTGACGAGCTACCGGGCTGCTCCACCCTGCAATCTGGAAAAACCTCAACAGTATGCCGACGGGATACGCTGGCAAGACATTTCGGGAAATCGGAGAAAGTTTTGCGTGCGGCGCGTTGAAGGGCGATGATTTCTCTTGCCGGGCGTCACATTCGGGCGCGATGTGGCGTCTCGTTGGCATGGAAAGCACGACCAACACTGTCATGGGTGGCGATGCCGCTCTTGTGGAACAGGCTTTGCGGGGCGACCGCGGGGCCTTTGCCCGGCTTGTCAGCCTCCATCAGGGGGCGGCGAGCGCCGTCGCCTATTCGATCTGCGGCGATTTTCACACGAGCGAGGACATTGCGCAGGAGGCCTTTGTCGCCGCATGGAAGAAACTGGGCGAGCTGCGGGAGAAGGACCATTTCCGCCCGTGGGTCTGCACCATGGCGCGCAACGGGGCTCTCGCGCGGATTCGTCGCAGCGCCCGTCGAGGCGAGGGGACGAATGCCGACGGCGAGGAGGCCGCGGACGCGGGGGACGGGCCCTCCGCCGAGGCGATGAAGGCCGAGGAGGCGGCGCTTGTGTGGGGGATGATCGACGCGATGGACGAAACCTACCGCGAGCCCCTCATTCTCTTTTACCGCGAGGAGCAGTCCGCCGCCGCCGTGGCGAGCGCGCTGGACCTTTCCGAGGAAGCGGTGCGCCAACGCCTCTCCCGGGGCAGGGTGCTCCTGCGCGAGGAACTGGCGCGGAGGGTTGAGGGCGCGCTCTTCCGCAGCCGTCCGGGGCCGGTCTTCACGAGCGCGGTCATGGGAGCCCTGCCGCCGGTTGCCGTTGCGGGAGTGGGGCTCTCGCTCGCGGCCTCGTCGGCAAAGGCGGCAGGTGGCACCGGCGCGGCTTCCTCCGGCGGCGGAGGGGCCTCGGTCTTCGGGATCGGCGCGTTTCTCGCCCAGCTTGCGAGCGCTTTTGTGGGGGTTCTCAGCCTGTATTTGCTTTTGCGCTTCCTTTTTGCCCATGAAATCCCCCGGGGCCTGCGCACGGCGGTCCTGAAGGCGGCGGGAGGGGCGCTCGCACTCGTTCTTCTCTTCGCGGGCCTTGTCACATGGATTATTCTCTCCGGCGCGAAGCTCGGTTTTGCCGGGATCCCGCCGATGCCGATCGCCATCGCCTTTGTGATTCTTTTTCTGACGCCGATTCTCTTTTTGTCGCTGCGCGCCTCGAAGGAGATCGGGAAGTATTCCGTCGGAACCTGCGGGGTGAAGAGGGTGGTCCGCAGAAGGAGCCGCATCCGCTTCCTCGGACTGCCGCTCTACGATGTCGCCTTCGGTCCCGATCCGGAGAAGGGCGAGAAGACGGGAATGGCGCGCGGCTGGCTGGCTTTTGGCGACACGGCGGTGGGACTCGTCGCCTTCGGCGGGGTGGCGCTGGGCCTGGTTGCCTGCGGAGGCTTCGCATTTGGCGCTCTTTCGATCGGTGGCCTTGTGGGGGGCTATTTCTCTCTTGGCGGCTTTGCTCTGGGATGGATCGCCTGCGGCGGTGTGGCCGTGGGCTGGAATCTGGCCCTCGGCGGCTTCACGGTGGCGCACGGTCTGGCGGTCGGCGGCGTGGCGATTTCGGTCACGGAGGCCCTCGGCGGCGTTTCGAGCGCCCCGATGGCGAATCTTCAGGCGACGGTGGACCGCATGAACGGTCCGGGCTGGCCGGGGAACCTCATCCGCTTTCTGCCCTACACCTGCGTGCTCTCGCTTCTGGGCATTCCCGGCCTATGGATGGGCCTGCGCTATTTCCACGGAAAAGAGCGCGGGAAGGCACTTTTCAGGTGAGCGAGGACTGTTGCAGGGCCCCGGTGTGAAACGCGCCGGGGCCTTTTCATGCACGCGGGAAGCGCCTGTCCGCTACCGGTCGTAGGAGCGTCCGTTGCGGTTCTCGTAATAGTCGATGAAGGCGCGGTTGGCGATGGCCGTGCCGCCGGGCGTCGGATAGTCGCCCGTGAAGTACCAGTCGCCGCCGTGGCCGGGCAGACACTGATGCAGAGCCCCGATCGTCTGGAAGACGATGCGGAGCTCGCCGTGCCAGGGGATGTCGTGCGGGCGCAGCATTTCGGAAATCTGCGCGGAAATCTCCTCGTCGGAGAAGGGCGCGTAGATCGCCTTGACGAGGTTCTTCTGGTCCTTGGAGGGCTTCTGGATCTCCTCGCGGCACTTGCGGAAGGTCTCGTCGATGACGCCGGTCATGCCACGGCGCCGGAGCAGTTCCACGGCGGCCTGAAAGGCGATGAATTTGCCCAGTTCCGACATGTCGATCCCGTAACAGTCCGGGTAGCGGATCTGCGGGGCGGTCGAGGCGACGACGATGCGCTTGGCCTTCGTGCGCGAGAGGATCTTGATGATGGAATCCCGCAGGGTGGTGCCGCGGACGATGGAATCGTCGAGCACCACGAGGCTGTCCTTCTCCGTCACCACGCCGTAGGTGATGTCGTAGATGTGGCTCACCATCTTGCTGCGGCCCTTCTCCTGACTGATGAAGGTGCGCAGCTTGATGTCCTTGTGGGCGATTTTCTCGCTCCGCGGCCAGCCCCGCAGGATGAGCGCGTCCACTTCTTCCGGCGTCAGCGGGCCCTTCTTCTGCGCCTCAAGGATGGCGTCGCGCACCTCGCGGCGGCGGTTGATGCGCAGACCGTCCAACATGCCGTAGAAGGCCGTCTCGGCAGTGTTTGGAATGAAGCTGAAGACCGCGTGTTCCAGATCGTGGTCGATGGCGGAGAGAAGCTGCGGCATGAGCGCCCGCCCGAGGGCCATGCGCTCCTGATAGATGTCGGGATCGTTCCCGCGCGAGAAGTAGATGCGCTCGAAGGAACAGGGCAGAACCGGCTTCTCCGGGGCGAAGCGTTCCGCCTTCACCTCCAGATTCGCCTTGATCGTCATGACCCTGCCGGGCTCCAGCTCGCGGATGTCGTCCTTGTCCTTCTCGAAGACCGTCATGAGCGGAACCCGCTCCGACGCGAAGGCGATCACCTCGTCGTCCTCGAACCAGAAGCAGGGGCGGATGCCCTGTGGGTCGCGCATGACAAAGGCCTCGCCGCTTCCGACGAGGCCCGCGATGACGTAACCGCCGTCCCACACCTGGCTGGCGCGGCGCAGAACTTCCACCATGTCCAGCTCGCGTCCGATGGCGTCCGGGATCTGCTCGCCCGGCATGCCCTCGTCGCGGTGGCGGCGGTAAAGGTTCTGGTGCTGCTCGTCCAGATGGAAGCCGATTTCCTCAAGGACGGTCTGGGTGTCGGTGTCGAAGATCGGGTGCTGGCCGCGGGAGATGAGGATCTGGTTCAACTCCGCGGTGTTCGTCATGTTGAAGTTGCCGAGCACCATGAGGTTCCGCGTCGGCCAATTGCTCTTGCGGAAGTACGGGTGGCAGGAGCTCTCGTTGAATTTGCCGCTCGTGCCGTAGCGCAGGTGCCCCATCAGCACCTCCCCGCCGAAGTCGAAATGTTCCTTCACCGTCGGGGCGTACTCGGGGATGATGTCGCCCGCGCGGATGAGTTTGTCGAAATGCTTGAGCTGCCGCTTGAAGAGCTCGGAGAGCGAGTTGTCGTCGAGAACCCGCTCGCGGAACATGTAGGCCTTGCCTTTATCCATGCCGAGCTTCACGCAACCGATGCCCGCGCCGTCCTGCCCGCGGTTGTGCTGCTTCTCCATGAGCAGGAACAGCTTGTTGAAGCCGTAGAGAGCCGTGCCGTACTTCTGCTGATAGTATTGCAGAGGCTTCTTCAGCCGTATCAGCGCAATTCCACACTCGTGCTTGATGAGTTCGCTCATGGTTACTCCCGCCGTCAGACAAAGCCAACACTAGGGCACGCCGCAACTCTTTCAACCCTTTTGAGGACACGCGAACGTCACACGGGCATCATCCGCAACATGACGGAAACACACGCATCCACGAAAACCGGAAGATCATTCACATGATTACGCAGATGACAGGAAATCCAGACCACACTTTTTAACCGCGGATTACAAAAACAAGACTCCAAAGTGTTTATCCACAGATTACGCAGATTTTCGCAGATTACAGAATCAGAACCTTCCTGATTTTGGAAATCTGCGAAAATCCTGTTTCAATCTGTGGACATAATTCTTCTCCCGGAAATCTGTTTCTTTCCCTCCGTCACTTCGCCCCGTCGCGGGCGAGCTGGCGATAGCCGATGTCGCGGCGCATGTATTTGTCGGCCCACTGGACGCGGTCGGCCACGGCGTAGGCGGTGTTGCGGGCCTCCAGAAGGGTGGGGGCGTAGGCGCGCACCCCGAGGACGCGTCCCCCCGCACTCACGATTTTGCCGTCGGCGAGCTTCTTCGTCCCGGCGTGGACGATCTCCACGCCCTCGGGGAGGTCCGCCGGAAGGACGATCTCCGAGCCCTTCGGGTAGTGGCCCGGGTAGCCGTTTGCGGCAAGGACGATGACGATGGAGCTACCCTTTTTGATGCCGACGTTTGCCGGGTTCAGCTTCCCCAAAGCGCAGTCGAGCATCAGGGAGAGCGGATCCGCATCCAGCATCGGCAGGACCACCTGCGTCTCCGGATCGCCGAAGCGCACGTTGAACTCCAGCACTATCGGGCCTTTTTTCGTCACCATGACGCCGATGAAAAGCGTGCCGCGGAAGTCGTAGTTTTCCGCCAGAAAGCCGCGCATCGTGGGCTCGACGATTTCCTCGACGATCCGCTTTTCCACTTCTTGCGTGATGACGCTCGTCGGGGCGTAGGCGCCCATGCCGCCGGTGTTGGGCCCAGAGTCGCCGTCGCCGACCCTCTTGTGGTCCTGCGCCGCCGGGAGCATCACGTACTTCCCGCCGCAGACGATCAGGGTGATGGAGGCTTCCTCGCCGACGAGGCATTCCTCGATCACGACCTCCGCGCCCGCCTCGCCGAAGAGCGAGCCGTCCAGCATGCCGCGCGTGGCGGATACCGCCTCGTCGGTTGTCTGCGCGATGATGACGCCCTTGCCCGCGGCAAGTCCGCTCGCCTTGACGACGACGGGGAGTTCGTGGGCCGAGACGTAGGCCGCCGCCTCGTCGATCTGCGATGAAGAGAACGTGCGCGAGGTCGCCGTCGGGATACCGTATTTGAAAAGGAATTCCTTGCAGACGGCCTTGGAGGATTCCAGCGCCGCGCCGCGCGCGCCCGGCCCGTACACTGCAAGACCCGCCGCGCGCAGGGCGTCCGCCATGCCGAGGGCAAGCGGCACCTCGGGGCCGATGATGGCGAAGTCGATCGCGTTTTCCTTGGCCAGCTTCACCGCGGCGCCCACGTCCTCCACGTTCAGGGGCAGGCACACGGCCTCGCCTGCCATGCCGCCGTTGCCCGGCGCGGCGAAGACCTTGGGGGCAAGGGGGCTCCGCAGGCACGCTTTGACGAGGGCGTGTTCGCGTCCGCCCGAACCGATGACGAGTACGTTCATGACTCCCTTCTAACGGAAGAGCTGCCTTTGTTCAAGACGGCCCCCGGGGAATAAACTCGCGCGCCGGGCCGTCGCAGCGTTACGCTTTCCCCTCTTTTTTCCGAAGGATGGCATTCGAGGCACAGACGCGGGCGCTTGCGGCGCAGCTTGGACCGGAGGTCGTGCGGACCGACGGCGCGGCGCGCTTTGCCGCGTCGCTCGACAACGCGCGCCTCTCCTTCCTGCCGGACGCCGTGCTCCTGCCTCGGGACGAGGACGACGTGGCCGCGATCCTGAAGGCCGCGAACATGGAGAAGGTCCCCGTCACCATCCGGGGCGGCGGCACGGCGACGACCGGCTCCGCAAGTCCCGTTCTCGGCGGCTGGGCGCTCGACCTTTCGGGCTGGAAGAACCTGCACATCGACGCGGAGACGGGCATCGCCTACGTGCAGCCCGGCGTCGTCACCGCGACCCTCGCGGCGGAGGCGGAAAAACTCGGCTGGTTCTACCCGCCGGACCCCTCCTCGTCCAAATACTCCACGATCGGCGGAAATATCGCCTGCAACGCGGGCGGAATGCGCGGGGCGCGTTACGGCGTCACGCGCGACTACGTGATGGCGCTGGAGGGCTTTCTCCCCACGGGCGAGTGGGTTCGCTGGGGCGGGGATCTGCGCAAGTGGGCGGCGGGCTACAATATGCGCGATTTGTGGGTGGGCAGCGAGGGAACCCTGGGCGTCGTGACCGGCGCGGTGCTGCGGCTCATTGCCAAACCCGCCGCGCGCGCCACCTTCCTTTGCGCCTTTGCGGACGAGTTCAAGGCGCTGGAAGCCTCCCGCGCGATCTTCGCGGCAAGACTCCCGGCCTCGATCATGGAATTCATGGACAGGGCGAGCGTTGCCTGCACGGCGGCGGAGGGCCTTGTCCTGCCCCTCAAGCTGGAGGGCGCGACTCCGGCGGTGCTCCTCGTGGAACTGGACGGCGACGCGGAGAAGGTGGAGGCGGCGACAAAGTCCTTTGAGGAACTGGTCTCGGGACGCACCGTGGCACTGCGCCGCGCCTCTTCCCCCGCCGAGGCGGAACTGCTTTGGGAGGTGCGCCGCCGGTGCAGCAAGGCCATGTTCCGCCTTGCCGACGGCAAGCTGAACGAGGACATCGTGATCCCGCCGCGCGCGCAGGAGGAGCTCCTCGCCTTCACGCAGGACCTCCACGCGAGGTACGGCCTTGCCACCCCGGTCTTCGGCCACGCGGGCGACGGCAACTTTCACGTCCACGTGATGTACCGCGCGGGCGACTCGGGGGACCGCGCCAAGGCGGAAAAGGCCGTGACGGAGATCATGGAAAAGGTCGTGGCCCTCGGCGGGGCGATCAGCGGGGAGCACGGGATAGGCCTTGCCAAGCAGCCGTTCCTTTCCCTTCAGCTCTCGCCGGCGGAAATCGCCGCGATGCAGGCGGTGAAGAAGGCCCTCGATCCCAACGGAATCCTCAACCCCGGCAAGATCTTCGGCGCCTTCCGCATCTGGGAGCACGAAAAGACGAGCGTGAAGCTCCCCTGGGACTAGGCGCGACCTACCGCGTTTTTTCCACCCAGCGGCCTCGCGCCTTGATGAGGGCGACGAGGTGATCCACGGCTTCGGCACTTGGAATATTGAACTCCACGGGAGTCTTGCCGACGTAGAGGTTCACCTTGCCCGGAGCGCCGCCCACGTAGCCGAAGTCCGCGTCCGCCATCTCGCCCGGGCCGTTTACGATGCAGCCCATGACGGCGATGGTGACGCCGGTGAGGTGCCCGGTGGCCTCGCGGATGCGCTTGCTGGTGGCTTCGAGGTCGAAGAGCGTGCGCCCGCAGCTCGGGCAGGCGACGAATTCCGTGCGCGTGCGCCTTGTGCGCGAGCCCTGAAGGATGGAATACGCCGCCTCGACGGCGCGCTCCGGCTCCGCAAAGGTCTCGACACTCACCAAATCGCCGATGCCGTCACAGAGGAGGCCGCCCGCAAGAAGCGCCGCGTCCATGATCGTGGCCGTGTCGTCCGCCGGGCCCTTCCCGCGCGAGGCCTCCATGAGGGCCTTCGTGTGGCGAATCCAGATCGGGCAGGGGAGATGGGCTGCGTCCAGCATCGCCGCGATCCGCCTATATTGCAGCGCCGGGTGCAGGCCCTCCACGGGATGGGTGGAGGTGAAGGCAAGGCTTTCCGCCCCGTTTTTCGCGATCTCCGGGAGGATCGTTTCCAGCGAATCGGGGGTTACATCCAGGATCAGGCGCTGGGAGAGCCGCTTTGCGGCGGCAAAGGCGGCGGCGGCCTCCTCGGTGCTTTCCGGGCGCGTGGCGAGGGCGAGCGGCAGGCCCGCGAGGGACGGAGGCAGCGCAGCGAGAAGCTCCGCGAGGCTTGTCCCCTTGGCCGGGGCCAGTTCCGCGATGACGGCAGGAACTTCTGTCGTGGCGGCCTTCACAGCGAGAGGCAGAACCTCGACGGCGTGCGGGGTGGTCGCCGGCAGGACGAGCGCCTCCACCTTCAGGAGCGGATGCGCGGCGTGCCACTTCGCGAGGCGGGCAAGGAACCCAGTCAGCTTGTGGGATGAGGGCACGTGTAAAATCACCCGTGGGGACTCGATCCCTCCGGCGGAAAGACTCTTGGCGAGCGGAAAAATGAGCGAGGTGCGCCGTGCGAATCCCGGGCGGGTAAGGGAAGGCTGCGGCGCGGGAGTGGCGGCCTTGTCCGCCTTTGTCCAATTGCGCATCGCCTCCTCCGCAAGGGCCTTCGCCACGGGGACCTCCGCCACCGGGTCCTCCGTCAGGGAGACGCGGATCGTGTCGCCAAGGCCCTCGGCGAGGATCGTCCCGATGCCGATGGCGCTCTTGACGCGCGCGTCCTCGCCGCCGCCCGCCTCAGTCACGCCAAGGTGCAGGGGATAGTTGAAGCCCTCCGCGTCGAGCCGCGCCGCCGCAAGGCGCGTCGCCGCCAGCATGACGCGCGGGTTCGACGCCTTGAGGGAGACCACGATGTCGTGAAAGTCCAGTTCCCCGCAGATGCGCAAAAACTCAAGCGCGCTCTCGCACATGCCCTCCGGGGAGTCGCCGTAGCGGTTCATCACGCGGTCGGAAAGCGAGCCGTGATTCACGCCGATGCGGATCGCCCGGCCGAGTTCCCTGCAGCGGAGAATGAGGGGCGTCACCGCCTCGCGCAGCTTGTCCAGCTCCGCCGCGTATTCGGCATCCGTGTAGTCCTTCGGCGCGGCGAGCTTGCGGTCGGCGAAGTTCCCGGGATTGATCCGCACCTTCTCCACATGCAGGGCCGCCTCCATCGCCGCTGCGGGCAGGAAATGGATGTCCGCGACGAGCGGCACGGCCGCGAAACCCGCGGCGGAAAAATCGTGCCGGATGTCCGCAAGGGCCTTCGCCGCCTCGATGTTCGGCGCCGTCACCCGCACGATTTTGCAGCCAGCCTCCGCCAGCGCGATCGCCTGCGCCACCGTTGCGCGCACGTCGCGCGTCGGGGTGTTCGTCATGCTCTGCACGGCGATGGGGTTGTCCCCGCCGATGCGCACGGCGCCGATCGCGACAACGCGGGTTTTGCGCCGGAAGGCGCCGCACTGGCCCAAGGCTGGATCCGTCTGACTCATGAATATCCCCACAATACCCCGGTATGAGCGTTCGACAACAGGGTTTCTTCGCGAAGCGTCGCCAACCCTACCGGATCGGGATGTCCGCCAGGCCGCTCGCGATGGCGATTCTTGTGAGGCTGGCCGCGTTGTGCGCGTCGAGCTTGGTCATGATGTGCATGCGGTGCACGTCCGCCGTGCGGGCGCTGATCGAGAGCTTTTCCGCGATTTCCTTTGTGGAAAGTCCTTCCGCGATGAGACTTAAGACGGATTTCTCCCGCTCTGTGAGGCTTTCGAGAGGCTGGGGCTCCGGTTTGGCCGCGACAACCTCCGGCAGAAGGTCCAGCACGGCACCTCCGTAATGACTTCCCCCTGCGGCGACGCTCGCGAGGGCTTTTTCCAGCTCCGCGAGCCCCGCTGATTTTTCCACGATTCCGGAAACCCGCGCAAGGAGCGCCCGGCGGACGACCTGGGGCGAAAAACCGCTCCCAAGGAGCAGGACGCGCGTCTCTGGCGAAACTTGCGCGAGCGCCCGGGCGAATTCCACGCCGTCCATCCCCGGCAGCGCCAGTTCCGCAAGAACCACCCCGGGGCGCAGTTTCCGGCAATCGGCAAGCGCGGTTCCCGCGTCCGCTGCCATTCCTGCGAGCGACATCCCCGGGAGCGCCGCCACGGCCCCGCGCAAAAGGTCGCGCAAAAGGGCCTGATCCTCGACTATGAAAACCCCCGTCATGAGAGTGGAAGACCTCCTTTTTACCGGAAAGAAGCCCCGCCGCAAGGTTTCAGCGTCCGGCTCCGCTCACTTTCGGCGATCTTGGGGACTTTGACGGTCACGAAAAAAGGGCCCGTCATCACCGTCCGGGATGCGGGAATTACGCGTTGTTCGAGGGGCGAACCGGGTTCACGGGCGAGGCTCCCGGGTTCCCCATTCTACCGTGCAAATTCTGCCCACAAGGATGTTGGCACGCCTGTGAATAACTTGTGGATAAAATGCCCCCAACGTCGTCAGCCGGTGTAAAAATGATACCTAATATATTTGTGTAACGATATTTGCGATTCCATCGACGCGGAAGTGGCTGAAAAATGTAATGTTGGCATGCGACGGAAATTAACTGCGAAATAGAGGCGGAAACCATTCTTTCAGCCTGAAATCGAGTGCGATCGTCGCAAGGTGACGATCCCGCTCCGGCAATAAAAAAGCGCACCGGGAACCGGTGCGCCGAGAGAAAAGGGGATAGCCCCGTCCGCCTACTTGGTGATCTGATCGAGAAGGCGCTTCTCGCGGACCTTGTTGGCGGCCTTGCCGATGCGGTCGCGCAGGTAATACATACGGGCCTTCATCGGGACGGACTCGCGGTCCACCTCGATCTTGTCGATATTCGGGGAATGGACCGGGAAGACGCGCTCCACGCCCTCGCCCGCGCTCATGCGGCGGACAGTGAAGGACTCGTGGATACCGCTGCCCTTGCGGCAGATCACAATGCCGGCGAAAATCTGGATGCGCTCCTTGTCGCCCTCGCGGACGCGGGTGTGGACGCGCACGCCGTCGCCGACCTTGAAGTTGTCGCGGCCGCTCTGGAGCTGAACGCTGGTGATTTCGTCGATGATGCGGTTCATTTCTACTGTTCCTGACTAAGCTTGTTCAAAAGATCCGGGCGGCGCAGGCGGGTTCGTTCGAGGCGTTTTTGTGCGCGCCAGCGCTCGATTTCCGCATGATTACCCGATAAAAGGACCTCCGGGACGCGCATGCCGCGGTATTCCACGGGACGCGTGTACTGGGGAAAAGAGAGAAGGTTGCCCGTGAAGCTGTCCTGCGTCAAGGACTTTTCCTCGCCGAGGACTCCGGGCACGTAGCGCGCCACGGCGTCGATGAGGACGGCGGCGGCGATCGTGCCGTTGGTCAGGACGTAGTCGCCGATGGAAACCTCGCGTGTGACGAGCTTTTCCCGAATGCGCTCGTCGATGCCCTCGTAATGGCCGGAAAGAAGAATGAGGTGCTTTGCCGTTGCCAGTTCCGAGGCCATCTTCTGCGTGAGCAGTTCGCCATCCGGGCAGAGATAGACGACGGTCGATTCCGGCTTCTTCACCGCCTCGATCGCCGCGAAGACGGGCTCGGGTTTCATCACCATGCCCGCGCCGCCGCCGAAGGGGGCGTCGTCCGTGCGATGGTGTTTGTCTTCCGCCCAGTCGCGGATGTTGCGCAGGTTGATCTCAAGGATCCCGGCCTCGATGCCGCGCGCGAGCATGCTCTCGCGAAAATACCCCTCCACCATCCCCGGGAAGAGGGTGAGAAGTTCGATCGTGAGAAGGCTCATGGCTGCGGATTCGCGGTGAAACGTCTCCCTTATGGACGGCAAAGCGCCCCGACGCGATGGCATTGGGGCGCGTTGACGGAAAAAGGGAAAAGGCTCTTACGCCTTGGCTGCGGCCTCGCGGCCCGCGCTCTCGCGCTTGGCGCGGTTGATGAGGGTACGCGCAGTGTCGGAGGGCTGAGCGCCGACGCCCTGCCAGTAGGCGGCGCGTTCGAGGTTCACCACAAGCTGCTTGCCCTCGACCTTGCTTGTCGGGTCGTAGCTGCCGATGATTTCGACGAAACGTCCGTCGCGCTTGGTGCTGTCCTCCGCGATCACCATGCGGTATTTGGGCTGATTGGTTGCGCCGACGCGCTGAAGTCTGATTTTAACGGCCATGTCTGTCTTGATTCTGAAGCTGTCCTGTAAGGGAAAAAGTGCAAGAAAACCCAATGCGGGCAGGAGTGTCAAGCATGCTTTGAAAACGCCTTTCGCGCGGCGGGCGACATCATATCTGGCATCGCCCGTGGTCGGTCGCGCACGCGGACGACCCGCCTCTTTTCTTTTTCCGGCTCGCTCCGGCGGACACCCCATTTTTGCGCAGGACGCTCTTTTTGTTTGCACCGGGCCGCGGGAAGGCTATTACGGTCCTTTTCCCATCGCGACGGGCTTGATGCGTCCGGAGGTGCGGGGAAGAGGAACGTCCAGCATTTTCTTTAGTCCCATGAAGCAGCTCAATCTCAATGTCCAGGCCCGCGAAGAGAGCGGCCGCAGTGCCTCCCAGCGCGTCCGCCGCGCCGGTCGCATCCCCGCCGTCGTCTATGGCCCCAACGGCGTCCGCAATCTTTCGATCGAACTGGTCGAATTCCGCAAGCTCTGGAAGCAGGTCTCCGGTCGCACGGCCCTGATCGAGCTCACCACCGAGGGCGTTGCCGAGCCCACCCTTTCCATCATTCAGCAGATCCAGCGCAACTCGCTGACGGACGATTTCACCCACATCGACTTCAAGGAGATTCTCCGTGGTCGCGACATGTGGGCGACGATCCAGATCCGCCTTGTCGGCGACGCTTTCGGCGTTCGCAACGAGGGCGCGGTCATCGAGCTTCACCGCCACGATATCGAGGTCCGCTGCCGTCCGCGCTTCCTGCCGGAGATCATCGAGGTCAACATCGAGAACCTCAAGGCCGGCGATTCCCTCAAGGTGAAGGACCTTCCGAAGCTGGAAGGCGTCACCTACGAGATGGACGCCGAAGTTCCGGTTGTCTCCTGCCTGATCCCGAAGGTGGAGGAGGAGCCGGTTGCCGCTCCCGCCGAGGGCGAGGCCGCCGCTGGTGCCGAGGGTGCCGCCGCTGCTCCTGCAGCGGGCGACGCCGCCAAGGCTGGCGACGCCAAGGCCGCGGCCCCCGCCGCCGGTGCCAAGGCTGCCGCTCCGGCCAAGGCTGCCGCTCCGGCCAAGGCCGCCGCTCCCGCCAAGGGCGCGAAGTAGTTCTGCCTCTTTCCCGAAAAGGGCGCGATCCGCAGGGACCGCGCCCTTTTTGTGTCCGAAGGGGGCTCGTCCGCGCGAAACCGTTCCGGTCACGTTGGGCGAAGCAATGGCTTGCCCCGGCGCTCCCTGCGCCTTTTATTGGACGCGTGCGCAACCCCTTTCCCCCGGGTTCGCAACCCCCGCACCCGCCCGATGTCCCATCTCCTCGTAGTCGAAGACGATCCCGTTTCTTCGCGCATTCTCGTTAACCTGCTGCAAAAACGCGGGCACGAGGCGCATGTGGCCTCGGGCGTGAACGAGGCGATCACGGCGCTGGAACGGAATACCCTCGTGGATCTTGTGATTCTGGACAACCAGCTTCAGGGGGAGTACGGCTGGCAGTTCTTGGAATACGTCCGCCGGGACTTCATTTTCCGCAACCTGCCCGTTTTGATCTACACCGGGTCGAGCGACCGCAATTCGGTCCTCAAGTACCTCCAGCTCGGCGTGCAGAAGATTCTGGTCAAGCCCTACAACGCCGGGCAGATCGAAAGCGAGCTGACGCGCGCGGTGCAGTTTGACTGGCGCGGCATGGTGTTCGAGCCCGCAGAGCGCGTCTGCCAGCGCCTGAACATCACCGAGGACGAGTATTACAAGTCCCTCATGCGCGGGGCGAGCGACGTGAAGGACCATGTTCCGGCGATGAACAAGCTCGTCGGTTCGCGGGACCTGCGCGTGTTTGACGAGCATCTTTCGGCATTGCAGAGCATTGCGCTGAACCTGGGCGTGTCGCTTCTGGAAAACGCGGTGGAGAGCATCCAGGTGTCGCTGCGCGAGGGGAAGCTCGACCAGTGCATCTATTTTGTGAACCGCCTCGTCCCAACGGCGCGGCTCATGCACCACCGGGCGCTCTCGCACTTCGGCATGTCCAAGGGCGGGGAGTTTCCGCGCGATCTCTTCGACGAGCCCCGCGAGGACAAGTCCGCCAAGAAGAGCGAGGAGAAGGTGCCGGGAACCCGTCCCGTGAAGCAGGACCCCTTGGATATAATGATCCAAAGTCCGCTCGGTGCCTTTGCGGAGGACTTCCGCCTGCTTCTTGCCCGCAGGATCTTCGAGAAGGGCGAGGTTGTCCGCCAGATTTCAGCGCCGGGCGCCGCCGTGGGCGTGGACGACATTCTGGAGAGCCTGCGCTTCCTCCGGAACATGAACCGTGTTCCCGTCGAGGGGATGTCCACTTTCATCCGGCAGATTCCGGGGCTCGAATCCAAACTTGTCGCCATCGCCAACGGCATATCCACACGGACCGAGCGCGTGCTTCTGTTGGAGCAGGCGCTGGAGGTGATGGGCGCCAACATGGCCTGCTGCATCGCCATTCCCCTCGAATGGCTGCGCGCGAGCCGGCGGGGGCGCAATCCGCTGCGGCTGGAGCTCATGGCGCGCTACGACATGGCGCGGGCGCTTCTTGTGCGCGAACTGGCCATCAAGTTCAAGGGAACGCAGGAATTCGCCGCCGCAGCGCTCACCTGCGGGGTGGGAAGCTGGCTCCTCGCCGTGCAGTATCCGGCCTTCTTCGGCATGACGCTCGTCCTCGCGCGGGAAAACCCGGCGGAGCTTCTCAAGTTCGAGCGCGACCTCTTTTCCATCGATCATCGCGAGCTGGCCGCCACCTTTGCGAAAGGGATGGGCTTCCCGGAAACGGTGGTCGCCACGGCGCAGCATCTTGAAGATCCCTCCGCATCGCCGTCCGGCGAACCGCAGATCGTGGGGTCGATGGTGAATCTCGCGGACATTCTGGCGCGGATCCGCTCCGTGGGCTTCCCCGGCGTGGACACGCTTCTGACCGACGAGGATTTCGCCCGCTCGCCCGCGTGGGAGACCCTGCGAGCCAATCAGGTGCAGATCCCGCTCGATCCACCCGAATACCTCACGGCTCTTTCCAGCGTGGTCGAGAGGGTGCGCGGCGTGGTGGAAACCGCCTTCGAATAGAGGTTGCCTGCTATTCGCCGCTTTCGTCCTTGGCCGGATCGCCCTTCGCTTTCCTGCGCGTGCGTGCCGATTCAGGCGCCGGGCCCTCGTAGGAGCTTTGCCCGGTGAGGGTGGCGATGAATTTCTTCATCGCGGGGGAAAGAACGCGGCTCTTGCGGTAGATGATGGCGAGCGGCCTGACAAACTGGCGCCCGCGCATGGGGATCGCCTTGATGACGCCGCGAGCCACCTCGTTTTCCAGCGTCGTTGCCGGGACCAGAGCAATGCCCGCGTTGATCTCCACGGCCCGCTTCACCGTCTCGATGTTGTCGAATTCCATGACCGGCTCGATCTCCACCTTTGCGGCGCGGAAGATCTGGTCGGTCGCCTTGCGGGTGGGGATGTCCTGATCGAAACCGATGAAGCGTTCCCCGCGCAGTTCCTCCACCGTCACCGTTTTGCGGGAGGCGAGGGGATGACTCTCGTGCACGGCCAGCACGAGGCGGTCCTCCATGAAGGGGACGATTTCGAGCTGGCGCATCTTCTGCGGGTAGGCGACAAGGCCCATGTCCACGCTGTTGCTCAAAACGTCCTCGTACACGAGGTTGCTCCGCCGGTACTCCACCCGCACGTTCACCGACGGGAACTCGGTCATGAAGCTCTTGATGTAGGGCGGCAGCTCGTGCAGGCCGATGCTGTATACCGTGGAGATGTGGATCGTCCCGGAGATCACCATCCGCATCTCCTGGAGTTCGCTCACCAGCTTCTCGTAGCGGTGGAGCAGGTCCTTCGCGCCGTCGTAGAGCTTCTGCCCCTCGCTCGTCAGGCGGAACTGCTTCTGGCTGCGGTCCATGATCACGGCGCCGAAGCTCTTTTCCATCGCCCGGAGTTGCTGGCTCACGGCGGACTGCGTGATCCCGTTCAGGCGCGCCGCACGCGAGAAACTGTGGCTTTCCACGAGGTCGCAGAATATCTTCAGGTTTTCGACGTGCATGACGGGGGCGATCGTATAATGTATGCTAATCGGCTGGCAATGCCATAATCAGTTCTGCTAAAGCGATGGACAACAGCATTTCTTATGAGGAGTTTTCGGCCCGGGCGGACGCGATCCTTGCCCGCATCGCGGAGATCTGCCGCGAGTGCGGGCGCGATCCGGCAGAGGTGCGCCTCATGGCCGTGACGAAGACCCACGGTGCCTGGGCGGCAGAATATGCGGAGCGCTACGGCCTTTCCTTCGTCGGCGAAAACCGTGTGCAGGAGGCCGAGGGCAAGCGGTCCACCCGTCCGGGCGAGGCCGGCATCCGATGGGAGCTCATCGGCTCCCTCCAGAGCAACAAGGCGAAAAACGCCGCCATACTTTTCGACCGCGTGCAGAGTGTGGACTCCGTGAAGCTCGCACGGGAGCTGGACAAGCGGGCGGGGCAGATTGGGCGCGCCCTGCCGGTTCTGCTTCAGGTGAACGCGGGGCGCGACCCCGCCAAGCACGGCTGCGAGATCGAGGAGGCCCCTGCGCTGCTGGAGGCGTCGCTCGCCCTGCCGAACCTGAAGGTGGAGGGCCTGATGACGATCGCGCCGCTTTCGGAGGATCCTGACGTGGCCCGCCGCACCTTTGCGAAGCTGCGCGAAATCCGGGACGAGCTTTCCTCTCGTCACGGTGCGGCCCTGCCGGAACTTTCGATGGGCATGTCGGGCGACATGGAACAGGCCGTCCGCGAGGGCTCCACGATCGTCCGCATCGGCACGGCCCTTTTCGGCGCGCGCGATTATGACGCGGTGTAGCCTCTCGTCCGGCCCGCAAAACAGATTCGGCGGGGATAAAGGCTTATTCCGCGAAGGGAGTTGAAAACGGTTCTCGCCCCAGAGAAACCGCGCCCTTGCGGAAGAGCTGCCTTCATCCCCGCCGAAGTGAAAAGATCACCGCGCTCTTCAGGCGGGCCTGAAAATTACGATTGCGGCAGGAAGTGCTTCGCCTCTGGCTTCTTTTGAGCCGAGGGCGCACGTGTTGCGACGGTCCGGGCCTGCGCCGCGGGTTTGACGGTGAAGTTGCTCCGCGAGGCCTCGCGTGTTTCCGTGTGCCGGACGAGCGAAACCAGTTCGCCGACCGTGTCCTTGAGGGAATCGGCGTGGGCGTTCAGTTCCTCGGCGGCGGAGGCGGTTTCCTCGGCATTGCTGGCATTGGACTGCGTCACCTTGTCCATCTGCTGGACGGCGGTGGTGAGCTGGCCGATGCCGCGGTCCTGCTCCTGCGAGGCGGTTGCGATCTCCGCGACGAGGGAATTCATCGCGCCCGCCTTTTCGACGATGGTGCCGAGCGATTCCGCAACCTTGGCGGAAATGGTGACGCCGCGCTCGCTGTTGCGGATGGCTCCCTCGATCTTGCTCGAAGTCTCCTTGGCGGATTCGGCGCTGCGCTGGGCGAGGTTGCGCACCTCCTCGGCCACCACGGCGAACCCGGCGCCGGCCTCACCTGCGCGCGCGGCCTCCACGGCGGCGTTCAGCGCCAGAATATTCGTCTGGAAGGCGATTTCGTCGATTGTCTTGATGATCTGCGAAATTCCTGCGGAGGACTCTTTGATGGCGTCCATCGCCTGCTGCATCTCTCTCATCTGCGTTGCCGAGGAATCGGCGGCCTGATGCATCTGGTCTGCCAGAGCCTTGGCCTCCTGTGCGCTCGCGGCATTGCGGGCGGTCATGGAGCTCATTTCCTCCAGCGAGGAACTGGTCTCCTCCAAGGAAGCGGCCTGTTCGCTCGCGCCCTCGGCCAGCATGCTACTGGCGGCGGACACCTGGCTCGACGCAGAGGCCACTTGGGCGGAGCCCTCGTCGATGGAGGTGATCGCCCTGTTGAGGACTGCGGAGATGCTCCGGATGATGAACCAGGCGCACAAAAAGGCGAGAATCAGGCCGACCACGATTCCGGTCACCATGAGCGTCACGCTGGTGGAGATATCCGATTCAATGAGCCGTCCCGTCTCCTCGCTTTGTTCGCGGCTGGAGCGCAAAAGGCCGTCGATCTTGTCGCGATACTGGCGATATCCCGGGATGAACGACTCGTCCATGAAGGCGTAAATCCCCGCGGCATCTTCGGTCTTCATCATCGCAAAGAGCTGTTCCAGCACCCGCGCGTAATTCTTCCTCGTCTCCAGAAGATCGTCGTAAGCCCGCCGTTCGTCGGGAGTTGAGATCATTCCCTCAAATTGTGAATAGAGATCGGTATTGGATTTTGACAGACCTTCGTAGATCGAAAGAATGCTTTTGGTCACCTCTAACAACTTGACGTGCAACCGCTTGTGCAATATATACAATCATGCGCTAC